>JAKPQA010000031.1 GCA_029547025.1 Armatimonadota bacterium | reverse complement strand
CCAGTGCCGGCGGGCGTCCTCGCCCGCCATGGGATCGTACGCACCAGCCGGTCCCGGAGCGCGGAGCGCCTGCTTCGCGTGGGCAGGGCACCGCAACGGCGCGGGGCGGGAGCCCCGCGGGCACGAACGACTGGGTCCAGTGCCGGCGGGCGTCCTCGCCCGCCATGGGATCGTACGCACCAGCCGGTCTCGGAGCGCCGAGCGCCTGCTTCGCGTGGGCAGGGCACCGCAACAGCGCGGGGCGGGAGCCCCGCGGGCACGAACGACCGGATCCAGTGCCGGCGGGCGTCCTCGCCCGCCATAGGATCGTACGCACCAGCCGGTTCCGGAGCGCGGAGCGCCTGCTCCGCGTGGGCAGGGCACCGCAACAGCGCGGGGCGGGGGCCCCGCGGGCACGAACGACCGGATCCAGTGCCGGCGGGCATCCTCGCCCGCCATGGGATCGTACGCACCAGCCGGTCTCGGAGCGCGGAGCGCCTGCTCCGCGTGGGCAGGGCACCGCAACGGCGCGGGGCGGGAGCCCCGCGGGCACGAACGACCGGATCCAGTGCCGGCGGCCGTCCGCGCCCCGGCGTGAGCACCAGCCGGTCTCGGAGCGCGGAGCGCCTGCTCCGCGTGGGCAGGGCACGGTCGAACCGCGGACGCGGCCGTCCGCGCCCCGGCAGGCTGAAGCCTGGGCTCCCGTTCGGCACGCGGCTGAGCCCGCTACTCCACGCCCATCCTTCGGCGCAGCTCGTCGTTCTCGGCGCCCGGCGCGCCCATGAGTGCACGGGTGGCGTTCTTGCTGGCCTCGACTCCCGGCTGGTCGAAGGCGTTGATCTCCATCAGCTCAGCCGTGATCGCGGTCTGCATCCAGAACAGGAAGAACAGCTCGCCGACGGTGTCGGCCGTGATCGCGGGGACGCGGATGGTCACGTTGGGCCGCTGGGAATCGGTGAGCGCGAACTCGGTGCCTCGCTTCTCGGCCGAGAGGAGCTGGCCCAGGGTCTTCCCGGCCAGGTAGGTCGGCTCGCCCGGCAGTGCCGGCGGGATCTCGAGGTCCCCCCCGTAGTCGCCCACCTCGATGAACAGGATGACTTTGTCATGAGGCCCTTCCTGGAAGAGCTGAAGCTGCGAGTGCTGGTCGGTGGCGCCGACGGCTGGCACGGGCGTCTGACCGGCGTTCACCAGGTCGCCGCGGAGGTTCCTGGCCTTGCCCAGGCTCTCGGCCCAGAGCTGGACGAACCAGTCGGCCATGTAGCTGAGCGCCGATGAGTAGGGCATGAGCACGCAGATGTTGCGCGGATGGTTGGGGCGGCGCATGTAGAGGTAGCACACCGCGGCGAGCAGGTAGGCGGGATTCTCCCAGGGATCGGTGCTCTCGCACCGGGCGTACATGCGGGCGGCTCCAGCGACGAGCGCCTTCACATCCATCCCAACCAGAGCGGCGGGGACCAACCCCACGGGCGACAGGACCGAGTACCGCCCACCGAGCGGAATGGGCATCCCCACACGCCGCACTCCCTCGCTTCCCGCCAGGTCCCACAACAGCGTGGTCTTGCCGTCAGATGAAGGCTCATTGGTGATGATGAGGCTCTGCTTCCTCCAGTCCCGTTGCGCTCCAGATAGCCACTGACGTGCCACGGCGAACCCCGCCACGGTCTCGGCGGTGCCACCGGCCTTACTGATGGCAATCAGGCCGGTGGTCGACGGGTCGAGCACGTCGAGCAGCGCGGCAGTCTGTGCCGGATCGACGTTGTCGAGCACATGAAGCCTCGGGTGGTCGCGCTGCGGGACGGGGATCATATCATCAAAGGGGTGGAGCAGCGCGGCCTTGAGCGCTCGCGCTCCGAGCGCCGACCCGCCGATTCCCAGGATGATCACATCGCTCAGTCCGCGATCGAACTGCCCCATGAACGCGCTGCACTCGGCGAGGATGGCGTCGAGCTGTCCCTCGGTCTGCTCGGCCGAGTAGGTGAATGCCGGACGCTCGGCCCCGCGCTTGCGCGCGGTGATGACGGACGCCGGGTGGGATCCCATGAGTCCCGTGATCTCATCGCGGGATAGGCCGTACTCGGGCCCGATGCGCTCGGCAAGGGCGTTGCTGATATCCACGGTCACCATGGGTGACCACCACCTTCCGTCATGCGCGATCACTGCAGGTCGGCGGCCGGCCCTCGGTGACCCGCCCGTCGGCGAGGGGGTGCTGCGGCCACGAGGCGCCCGCTCCCCACGTCATTTCGCGCCCGAACACTGTAGCAAACGACGAGACCACTGTGCGAGCCACCTCGCCCATACACGGTGCCGGGTGGACATGCTCGGCCAACGAGGTGACCGCCCGGTCGCGGATGCCGCAGGGCACGATGTGGCCGAAAGCCGACAGGTCGGTCGAGACGTTCATCGCGAACCCGTGTAAGGATACCCACCGCTTCACCTGCACGCCGATGGCGGCGATCTTGGCGCCGCCGACGAAGACGCCCGTGAGCCCCTCCGCCCTCTCGCCGCGCACACCAAAGGAGGCCAGGACGTCGATGAGCATCTGCTCGAGGTCGCGCAGGTACCGGCTCAGCGCGCCGCGGTAGGTCGAGACATCGAGGATCGGGTAGCCGACAAGTTGGCCCGGACCGTGGTAGGTGACATCGCCCCCGCGGCCGACCGCGTGGAGCGCGATGCCCCTGCGCGCCAGCAGCTCGGGGGCAGAAAGCAGATGCTCGGCGCGCGCGCTGCGCCCGAGCGTGATGGTCGGTGGGTGCTCGAGCAGCAGCAAGACGTCGGGACCGGCTCCACCGACCCGCGCCTGGTGGATCCGCTGCTGCAGCGCGAGCGCCTGGTCGTAGGGCACGAGGCCAAGGTTGGCGACCAGGCATGGTGCTCGAGCAACGGAATCGGCCATGGGTGCACCCCTCGTGCCTCGCGCAGGCTTCCTGGAGGATGGTAGCACAGCGAACGGCGACGAGGTCGTAAGGCCCCTGCTACGGAACCGCATCACGGCAGGGCCAGCGCGGAGCTGGAAGGGGCCATGGACGATGCGGATCCTTGTCATCGGCGGCACCGGACACATCGGGAGCTACCTGGTGCCTCGGCTCGTGCTCGGCGGCCACGAGGTGACCGTGGTCGCGCGGAAGCCATCTCCGCAGTACACCGACTCGCGGCTGGCGTGGGGAGCCGTCGAGTGGATCGTCGCCGACCGCGGGGCCGAGGAGGCCGCCGGCACGTGGGCTCAGCGCATGGCGTCTATCGAGGCCGATGTCGTGGTCGACCTCATCTGCTACGCGCCGGCGCAGAACCAGCTCATGGTCGAGGCCTTCGAGGGGCGTATCACCCACTTCATCCATTGCGGGACCATCTGGGCCTATGGCCCGGCGCTGCGGACGCCCTACCGCGAGAGCGATGAGCGCCGGCCCATCGACGAGTACGGCCGCAACAAGGCCACTATCGAGGCCGACCTGATCCGCCGGTACCGCACCACGGGCTTCCCGGCCACCATCATCCATCCGGGGCACATCTCGGGCCGGAAGTGGCTGCCGATCGACCCTCAGGGCACGCGGAACGGGGTCGGCGTCTACGAGAAACTCGCCCGCGGCGAGGTCGTGCATCTGCCGCAGATGGGGCGCGAAACGCTCCATCACGTCCACGCCGACGACCTCGCGCAGCTCTTCGAGTCGGCGATCGACCGTCGCGACGCCGCGCTCGGCGAATCCTTCAGCGGCGTGGCGCCCTACGCGATGTCACTCGTTGCGTGCTGCAAGTTCGTCGCGCGGCTGTTCGGACGCGAGCCGAACATCGAGTTCGCCTCGTACAATGAGATGGCAACGCTCCTCGGCCCCGCGTGGGCGATCACCAGGGACCACATCGACCACTCGCCCTGCTGCAGCATCGAGAAGGCCCAGCGCCTGCTGGGCTACGCGCCGCGCTACACGACGGAGCAGATCTACATCGAGTGCCTCGAGTACCTCCTCGAGACGGGGCAGCTTGTGGTCTAGCCAATCGGGGGCCCGAAGGACCCTCGGCGCGCGGCGGGAATACTCGCTGACAGTGCCCCGGCCGACCGCACGTAGGCTCCGGCCTTGGGCCATCTATGAGGACCACAGGGAGTGGAACATCCATGCCTGACGCTTCGGGCAAGGCCCAGATCGCCATCGTGGGGACCGGCGGCATCGCGGGTGCCCATCTGCAGGGTTACCGCAAGCTGCTGGACGCCGGGTACGACTCATTCGAGATCGTGGCCCTGTGCGATAAGTTCGAGGATCGGCGAGCGGCCTTCGCCAAGACGGTCAGCGACATGTTCGGCTGGACGCCGCCGCAGTACGCGTCGGTGGAGGAGATGGTCGAGAAGGCCACACTGGATGGCGCGGACATCTGCACGCCGCATGCGTTCCACCACACCACCGTGATCCCGTGTCTCGAGGCCGGGTTGCCGGTGATGGTGGAGAAGCCGTGCGGGATCACCATCAAGGCATCGGACCTGATCATTGAGGCCGCCAAGAGAGCCGGGAAGTTCGTGGCCGTGGCCGAACAGGTTCGGCGCGGCATCAAGGCGCGGACCATGCGCTGGGCTCTGTGCGAGAAGAAGATGATCGGCGACATCCGGTTCTTCCTGGTCGAGGGCTACTCGAACTGGGACTTCTGCAGCGACGCCTACAAGAACGCCTACGCGTGGCAGTGGCGCCTGCTGAAGCTCCTCACGGGTGGTGGCATGATCTTCGACGCGGGAGCCCATTTCGCGGACATGATCCGCCACATGTTTGGGGACGTGGATGAGGTCAGTTGCGCCTTGCGGACCTTCCAGCGCCCGATCCTGGACTCGCCCGAGCTGGGTCCGCAGCCCATGGACGTCGAGGACACCTGGATGTCGTGCCTGCGGTTCGCCAGCGGACTCGTGGGGCAATGGTCGTGGTCGTTCTCGGCGCCTGGCGAGGGCGTCGCCGCCCAGCTGTTCTATGGCTCCGAGGGCAGTGCCCGGGATCGGGGCGGGTGGATGCACCCCTTCCAGCAAGGCGGCGACATCGTGTTCGCCGATGGCACCACGAAGCCGTATGAGGACATTGAGAAGGAGTACAAGGCCCAGCTGGACCCGGCCGAGGCGGCCCGGCTGTTCCCGCACGGTGTCGAGGAAGACGTCGCACTCGAATGCTGGGACTTCGTGGACTCGATTCTGTCGCAGCGGGCACCTGAGATCGATGCCGAAACGACCAAAAGGGCCAAGGCCATCTGCCTGGCCATGTATGAGTCGGACATGGCTGGCGCGCCCGTCAGGGTGCAGGATGTATACAGCGGCAAGATCAGCGCCTATCAGGACCCCATCAACGAGTATTGGAAGATCGGATAGGTCGGAACGACCGACAGCGATCAGGGCCGCGGGCGTGAGGACCTCCTCGCGCAGCGGGCCCCGATCGTCTGGCGAGACGGCGACTGGAGGCACGGCTATGGGAGAGCAGCCAACCGATCCGCAGGAGTCCATCGCGGAGGATCGGGAGGTGCTGTCGGCACTGGAGCATACGAAGGTCTACCTCGAGTGCACCCGTGAAGACCGGCGGATCCCCGGTCTATCGGTCGCAGTGGTGTGCGATGGGGCCACTCTGTGGTCGGGGGGCTTCGGCTGGGCCGATGTGGCGTCCGGGCGCCCGGCCGACGCGGACACGCTCTACCCTCTCGCGTCGATTACCAAGGTGGTCACGACCATGGCCCTGGTGCGGCTTCGCGATGAGGGAAAGCTCGGGCTGGACGACCCGATCTCACAGTGGATTCCGGAGCTGGGGATCCAGAACCCCTTCCCCGACGCGGCGCCGCCCACCATTCGCCAGGCCGTGAGTCACACGGCGGGGTTCCCCCGCGAGACGGTTTTCGACTGCTGGGAGACCCTCGAGTTCCCCTCCATCGAGGAACTGCTCCCGAGTCTGCCCCAGATGTCGCTGATTGTGCCGCCCCTCACTGAAGAGAAGTACTCGAACCTGGCCTTCGCCCTTCTGGGCCTCATCGTGGCCAGGGCTTCAGGAGAGCCGTACGAGGTGTGGGTAGGCGAGCAGGTTCTTGGACCGCTGGGCATGGTTTCGAGCTCGTTCACACCCGCCGGCAGCCTGGCGGATCGGGTGACGACGTTGTACCCGTGGGCCGACGACGACGGCGCTGGGCCGCCATGCCCGGAGATGAAGCTGGGCTGCTTCAGCCCCGTGGGCGGGCTGTACTCGAGTGTTGCCGACATGGCTCGGTTCATCTCGCTTCACCTGGGCCGTCCTCCGGCCGGTGCTGAGGGCGTACTAAGGCGGTCTTCAATACGCGAGATGCAGGTGGTGCAGTGGGTGTCGGACGACGGCCAATCGGGCCGAGGCCTGGGTTGGGCTCTCGGCCGGACCCAGGGGGCGCGGTGGATCGGACACGGTGGTGGGCTACCAGGCCTTTCCACGGACCTGCTGCTGCTACCGGAGCTCGGCATCGGTGTAGCCGTGTTCACCAACGGCCGCGGGATGGCCGGGGAAGTCTCGCGGGAGGCGGTGGGCATTCTGGCGCCCGCCGTGGCGCGGGCGCGCAAGCGGCGGAAGCCCGCGGAGCCGAAGGAGGCCCCGGCGGAGTGGCACCGATACTGCGGGCGGTACCGCGCGCCGGTGGGGAGCACTCAGATCGAGGTCATGGTTCTGGATGGGAAGATGGTGGTCCGGACGGTCGGGGACTCTCTCGACGACCTGCTACGCCTGGCGCCAAAGTCGGAACACGTGTTCACCATGGAGAACGGCGGCAGCAAGGGGGAGGACGCGGTGTTCACTGTCGATGAGGCCGGCCGAGTCACCAAACTCCGGCTTGGGGGGTATGCGTACCTGAGTGACCACTAGGCTGAGACCATTCGAGCGCCGTGGTCCGGGCGCGAGTCACAACATCGCCAGTCCACTCAACGCCCAGCCGGCGGAGAGCGAGAAGGGCACCGCCGACTGCGGGGGCGGGGCCGGGCGCCTGCGGCTCGATCAGAGGCGCCGATGCACACACAAACTCCGTCATGGCCTTCCAGTAGGCCGCGCTGTTTCGTGCGACCGAGCCCGAGGGCAACATGGGGTAGGATGCATCGAGCATGTTGGCGCGGCGCAGCGCGCACAGCGCCAACACGCCGAGTTCGCGGGCGCTCTCGGCGAGGATGCGGCCAGCGACGGGATCGCCGGCCGCGGATTCCTGGTCGACCAGGGGAGCCAGGGCGGCCACCTCTCGACGCGTCGATCCGCCATAGTGGAAGTAACCGATCAGGTCGTAGACGCGCGCGCAGTGAGTTGCCTCGAGCACGCGCTCGCGCAGCGAAGTGTCCCACTCGGATGACCAGTGGGCGTAGATGCACGCACGGATGGCCCGGACGCCGATGGCATAGGCGCTGCCCTCATCGCCGATGACGGGACCGAATCCGCCCATATGGACCGACTCGCCTTGGCGATTCCGGGCGCGGACCCCACTGCCCGTGCTGGCCAACACGATAAGCCCCGCATCCACCTGGTTGGCGGCGAAGACTACGTCGGTCTCCCCTACGGGGTGCACGTCGGCGCCGGCGCTGAGTTCGTGGGCGGCCGCAATGGCCTGGGGGCCACAGAAGCTGGTCACGATGGCTGAGACGCGGATCAGCCGGCCGTTCAGTGCGGCAGCGACGGCCGATGGGACGGCGGCTCGCACGGCTTCATCGGGTTCGAAGCCCGCATGGGTCGGGCCACCGCGCCCCCAGCCCACCACGGCGCCGGTCTCATCCATCAGGACGGCATCCGTCTTGCTTCCGCCGCCATCGATCCCCATGACATAGCGCAGGTCAGACACTCAGAGACCTCTCTCCCGAGACCGGCATGGTTCCGTCCCCGTCAGCTGGATTGTAGGACATGGCGGGCGAGTGCGGGAATCCCCCGAACCGGCCGTGCGGGTATCCAGCATGGTTCGAGGAGGGTGCTCGATGGAGTATGTGCGCTTTGGCAACTCGGGCCTTGAGGTGTCTCGCCTGTGCCTGGGTGCCATGGACTTCCCCCTGCGTTGCGACCGCGAGACGTCACGGTCCATCTTCTTCCGGGCATTTGAGGCGGGCATTAACTTCATCGACACGGCCGACGCCTACGGCCCGGGCACCAGCGAGGAGGTGATGGGCGATCTGCTGCACGGGGTGCGTGACCAGCTCGTCATCGCCACGAAGTTCTGGGTGAAGATGTACGACCGCCCTGGCGGACGCGGCTGTTCGCGCTATCACATCATGAGTGCCGTCGAAGACAGCCTGCGCCGGCTGCGCACCGATCACATCGATCTATACCAGCTTCACCACCCGGACCACATGTCGCCGGTGGAGGAGACGCTGTCGACGCTCGACGCACTAGTGACGCAAGGTAAGGTTCGATATATAGGTGTCTGCAACCACTACGCGTGGCAGATGGCCCATATGCTCGGAGTGTCGGCGCTCCACAACTGGGAACCGCTGATATCGATCCAGTGCCGGTACAACATTGTCGATCGCGTGATCGAGACGGAGACTGTGCCGTTCGCGAAGCGGTTTGGAATCGCCACCATGGTCTACGGGCCGCTCCACGGCGGGATCCTGGCGGGCGCCTACCGGCGGGGACAGCCCCTGCCGGAGGGGAGTCGGTACGAGCGGATCCAGGGCTACGGCCAGAAACATCTAACGCCGCAGGTCTATGACCTCCTCGATGAGCTGGAGCCCATAGCCCAGCGCAATGGGCTGACGCTGGGGCAGCTGGCGATGAAGTGGATTCTGAGCAAGGATTTCGTGACCACACCCATCCTGGGTGGCAGCCGACCCGAGCATTTCGAGCCCATGTACGATGTGCTGAGCAAACAGGTGGACGCGGACGACCTCCGCCGCATCGATGAGCTCTCGGAGCCGTATCGGTATAAGGCATTCGAGAACCAGCCCGTAGCCGGCGGCGCCCCGCTTGCTCACAACTGGTGGTAGAAACAGACAAGCGATTCCGGGTCACTCCGAGCCGTTGGCGTGGAACCCTCTGGCTGTGCACCCGGTGTCGGAACCAAGCTCCAGGACCCCACACCGGAACTGCGAGGTGACCGAAACATGCGCGCCATGTTGCTCGCGATGGCTTTCGGCCTCGGAGCAGGGCTTGCGGGCTGCACGGTTCAGGTGGACTTGCCGTCCGTGAACCTGGGCACAGGCAGTTCATCGCTCCGGACCGGTTTCCAGAGGGTGATCATCGATCTCTCGACCAACGAGCAGTTCATGCAGTATCAGAGCCACTTCCGAGGCCTCACGTCGGCCTCGTTCTCGATGGTCGCGACGAACAGAGCGGCCGTGAGCCAGACCGTCCGCGTCTACGGGTCCATGAACATGGGCCTGACGGCCGACAATGTGGTGTCGGGTGCCACGAAGCTCACCGAGGCAACCATCCCGGCTGGAGCTCAGAACCTGTCGGTCTCGGACCAGCTGGACTCGGAAGCCCTGGCCTTCCTGAGTTCGGCCCTGCAGGCCAGCCCACCGGTTTTTGCGGTGTACATCGTTGTCGAAGGAGACGATCCATCGGCGCTGAGCTTCAGCAGCATCACCCTCGTCCCCGGGGCCGGACAGTTCTCCATTCTGAGCATCCGGGCGGTGCCAGGAGCCACTCCGGAGATCGAGATCCGCATCTTGTGATCGGGTTCGTCATCGTGCGCCGCCCGGGCTCCAGGGGCGAGTGGCCCGGGGCTCCCGGCCGCTACTCCGTCGGCTTGGGTTCGATGCAGCAGCGCATGCCCAGCTCGGCGCCCTCGAGGATCGGGTTCCCGGCGACCAGGGACTCGCGGCAGCCGATGCTCTCGCCCGGCGCATCGAAGAACCGGCCGCCCAGAACCGTAGCGTTTTCCTTCTTCTCGGTTCCGGCCCACTCCTGAGCATTGCCGATGAGGTCATAGATGCCCCACGCACTGACACAGAACGGTCGGGAGCCGACGCGCTCGAGGTGGCCTTCGGTGTCGCCCACGTTGCAGTAGCTGTCGATATACTCGTTGCCGTAGGGGTACTTCCACCCCGGGCCCTGGCATGCCAGCATCCATTCCTGAGTCGAGCACAGGCGCTTACCGGCTTGCTGGCAGACGGCCACTGCGCCGAACCAATTGCCCGGGTTGTAGACGGGGGCCCCTGGTTTGTTGGGGGATTCGTACATGTCCATACAGACCTCTCCGACCAGGCGCGTGCCGTCGGGGCAGCGCGGATCGGCCTGGGGGACGGCGGCCAGCACCTGCTCGGGTTCGACGCCGTTCGAGTAGGGATGGGGTGCGTTGCCCTCTTGTCCCTGGTAGACGGCCGCCACGGTGTCGCCATGGTGCTGGAGGAACTCAGCGAAGGTGAGTTTGCCATCCCGGTTCTTGTCGCCGGGCCCCTGCATGGCGGTGTAGAGGGAGAAACCGAGCAGTGGGTGCTCGAGCCCGTCCTCGGGGACGGGCTTGGCGCCGTCGGTGGCCGCGATAACGGCGGCACTCGCGCCCAGCAGATTCAGGTAGTCGGCCGGCGGAGCCGCGTTCTCGGCTCCGGGTGCTCTGATGGCATCGGCGAACGCGGCATCGAGGAAGACCACGCGCCTCCTGGCCGGTACCGCGGAGATCCAGGCGGCCAGGTCAGCGGGCGCGATGGCCGTAGTGGCCAGGCTGTCGAGCTTAGCGTCGTAGGGCAAAAAGTAACCGGTTATCTTTCCGTCGGCGTCGGCGGCGAGCGCCGTGCGCAGACCGGCGTAGACCAGCAGCCGATCGGAGTCCTTGGCGAGCCCCCTGACCTCCTCGAACGCCGCCTGGATCGATCTGCGATCGGCCCCGAACTCGCACAACAGGCGGGTGTGATCCGCTCCGATGCCACCCCGGGCCGGGTCGGCGATGTAGGCGTAGATGGCGTTGGCGGTCTGATAGGCACCCTTGCGGCTGGGGATGAGCGTGTCGTCCTCGTGGACCTGGATCCCGATGACGATGGCCCACGTGGATCCGTCCACAGCATCGGGCGTCTGGGCAGTTGCCGGAAGTGCCAGGGCCGCGGCCGCGGCGACGACGAGCGGGTGGCGGACGACTCGCATCTCGTGGGCCTCCAAATCGGGGCTGCAGTGGAGCGGCGCGCCAGAACTGCACATCCGCAGTCTCTCTGACACCCGGCGGCGCGTAACGTTCCCCGATGGTGAGACGAGAACCGCGACCCGGCAGTTCGGCACCGCGAGTGACGGTCCCTGCGCGGCCTGGACGCAGGTTCGGCGCGGGCTCCGGCGAAGGCAGAACGACTATGGTGAGGCAAGACCTTCGAGTGCGCTCGAGAGGGGAAGTGGCCGTGCTGGGCGCGGTCACCGTCTGGCTCCTGCTGGCGCCAGCCGGCGCGCAGACGCCGCCGGATGCGGAGATCGTGGTCGACCTCCTGGAGTTCGCCGCCGACTGTGCCGCCCGTGGATCAGCGGGTCAGGTGATACCGGAGCTGACCGGGGCGGCTGTTGCAGGGGCCTCCTTGGGCGGGCACGATGGTGTCTCGCTGGCCCGTTCGTCGGTGGCCGACGCAGCCGTTCGTGATGCCGTGTTGGGCGTGGCCTGTGAGCGTCTGGCCTATGCGGCGCCGCAGGCAGCGTTGCCGCTCGCGCAGGCAATCGAGTCGCCGTCCGGGCGTGACCGGGCGCTGGCTCGGATCGCTCTGCCTGGCGCGGCGGGCACCTCGGAGGTCCGGTTGCAGGCGCTCGGCTGTCTTGGCGTTCCCGCGGCCGGGGCGGAGGCGGCCCTCGGGCTCGCCCGGTGGCCCGAGGGACCGACAGGGGCGGAGGCCCTGACGCTGCTGCGGTACATCCCGGAGGAGGCGCGGCAATCGGCCGCGCTGGCCGCGCTGGCCGCAAGAGGCGCCGTGCGCGACCCGAAAGCAATCCAGAGACTCGTACAGGCGTTCTCGGACCCTGAGTCACGCGTCTGTGGCCTGATCGCCCTGGTTCCGGTGAAACGGCAGGCCGCTGACAACTCGGCTCGCAAGGACCTCGATGAGGCCGTCGCGTTGCTGGACCGGGTGAGGGATAAGGGCCGGCAGGCGGAGCTGCGCCGCGAGGTGGCGGTGGCCCTGGGGCCGTATGACCCGGTGCGGGCGGTGAAGCTGCTGGAGGCCGACCTGGGCGCGGCGCCGGCGATCCGGCGCGTCGAAGAGCGTTTCGCGACGCAGCAGGCTCTCGTTCGGGCCATCGGGGCCATAGACGCGCGTGCCGCGGGACCGGTGGTAGATCAGGCACTGGAGTCCGCCCGCGCGTTGCGGCCGGCGGCGCGCGGGCTCGAGGCGCGCGTGGTCCTGGCCCAGTCGGTGGCGGCTTTCGATCGCTCGAGGGCGGTCGCCCTGCTGGACCACGTGGTCGTGGACTGCGACGCGCTACCTGCCGCCGAGTTGCCAGTCACCGACCGCTTGAGCGTGCTGCAGAACGTCGCGGCGGCGCTGTTTGGGCTGGATCCCAGCCGGGCGTGGGGCGTGCTGGAGGACATTCTACGTCCGACGCCCGGCGGGGGCGACGCTCCGTGGGTGCCCGAACCAGCCCTCTGGGATCGGGCCGTTGGCGTGGATGCCGCGAGAACGGCGGAATGCGCCCGGCGATCGGCCGTGCCCGCGCTGAGCCTCGGCCGGGTCGCTGAGGCCCTGTGCATCCGTGACCCGGCTCAAGCGTCGGCACTGGGCGCCGAGGCGCTCCGGTTGGCCGGCGACTCGGCGGACCTGTGTGACGAGGTGGCTGGCCGGCTGGCTCCACGTCTGGCCCCGACGAGCTCGCAGGGCGCTCTGTCGATGGCGAGGACCGTGGGACCGACGCGGCGCGACGCCGTGCTGGCGGAAACGCTGGCGGCGGCGCCGCCCGATGCAGCAGCGGGATGCCTCGATCTGGCGCAGTCCGTCGTCCGCGAGGCCGAGCGCCAGGTCGCGCTGGCCGCCGTGATCTCGGGCGTCGCGACTCAGGACCCCGATAGGGCCCTGGAGCTGGCCTCAGGCTTTGCGGCCGACGAGCGCCTGTTGGCCGACGTGTTGATCGCCTTGGCCCCGTTGGCGCCGGGGGCGGCCCGGGCGCGTCTCGGTACCCTGCACGACGCGCGGAGCCTGGACGAGGTGCGGGCCGCGTTGGCGCTGGCGTTGGCACGCCGGGGAACGCCGGGCGGGGAGGAGGTCGCCGAGGGGATCACCGACGCGGGTCTGCGGGCCCGGTGCCTGGCCGACATGTCCGAGGGGGTTCCCGCGCTGGCGGCCCAAGCTGCCGCTCTCGCCGCCAGCCTACCCGACCAGCGTGCGCAGGCAGCGGCGTGCGCCTATGTGGCCCATGGGTGCGCGGGCAACGGACGGGTGGCGGCCGCGGCTGCCGATCGGGCTTTCGCCCTGGCGTCGGAGCTCGGCGTGGGCGCCTTCGCGCCCGCAGCCTGGTGTGAGCTGGTGGCCGATCTCGCGGCGGCTTCTCCCGACCAAGCCATGGCGTTGGCCGGCCTGTCGGAGCCCGCCGACACGGCCGCATGGGCCTACTCGCGTGTCGCCGGGGCGTTGGCCGGCTCCGACTCGGAGAGGGCGGCGAGGGCTCGGCAGCGGGCGATGGAGGTGGCGGCGCGCATCGAGGACGCCTATGAACGCAGTCAGCGCCTCACAGCCTGCGTGACTGCCTGGTGGGCCACGGCCCCCGAGGCCGCTCGGTCGGCAGCGCAGGCGGCGCTCGAGGCAGCCTTCGCCGTGCCCGAGCCGGTCGAGCAAGCTCGAGCCCGAGCGGATGTCTCCATCGCGATGGCTCGGCTGGACCCGAGCACCGCGCAGAGCTGGGCCTACGCGGTGGGGGCTCTCGACGCCGTCGAGGCAATCCGGGCTCTCATGACCATCGGCGAGGTGGCGTCTGAGCAGAACCCCCTGGGGCCGTCCTTCCCCTACGATCAGGCGGCGCACCTGGCTGAGCAGATCGGCCCGAACGAAGACCTGGATGCCGGACAGGCGGCTGCCCTGCGGGTTCGGCAGCTGCTGCTGGTGGCCCGGGAGCTGTCTGCGGTTCCCGGGGCGGGAGGGCGCTCGCGGGAGCTGGCGGAGCAGGCGTCGGCGGCGCTCAAGGCGCTGGGCCCGGATGTCGAGCCCGAGCTGGCAGCCACGGCGGCGCGGGACGCGGCGGTGGTCGCATTCCGGCTGGACCCCGCGAATGGGCTGGCCGCAGTGGAGAAGCTACCAGCCCCCATCCGAGCTGAGACGTTGTGCGCCCTGGCTTCCGGGCCGCCGGCCCGGGCCGATCTGCTGGACCGGGCGATCGAGGCAGTCCGGCAGGTCACAGACCGCGACGAGGCGGATAGACTGATGGGGGGCCTGATCAGTTCGGTCGGTCCGACGGTTCCCGACCGGGTGAAGGCCCTGGCGGCTTTGCTGCCCGATGACATGGCGCGGGCAGACGTGTTGCTGCGGGTTTCGAAGGCCCTGGCATCCGGGGTCGGGCAGAGCACGCCGCAGGGCTAGCCGGCCGCAGCTCAGGGGAGAGGGTTCAGGAGCATTGGGTGAACCAGTACTGCTCGGGCTCGATTTGGGTGGCACGAAGATCTCAGCGGTGGCGGGGACACCGGATGGCCGCATCATCCGCAAGGCCGTGGTGCCGACTCGCGGCGAGGAGGGGCCCGAGCGTGTCGTGAGTCGCATCATCGATCTGCTCCGGCTGGTGAGGGAGTCGGCCCAGGTGTCGGCCGCGTCGGTCGCCGTCCTGGGGGTGTCGCATGGAGGTCCGGTGGACCCGCGCACGGGGCTTTGCTCGTCGCCCAACATCCCCGGCTGGCGCGACATCGACTTGGGCTCGCTGTTGGGCGATGCCCTGAGCTCCCCGGTGGCGCTGGACAACGACGCGAACGCCGGCGCCGTGGCCGAGTTTCTCTATGGTGCCGGGCGGGGACTCCGGCACATCTGCTACATGACCATGGGCACGGGCATTGGTGGAGGCATCGTATCGGATGGCCGGGTATTCCGCGGCGCGTTCGGAATGGCGGGCGAGATCGGTCATGTCACCATTGTCCGTGACGGCCGGGAGTGCAGCTGTGGGCGGCGCGGATGTCTTCAGGCCTATGCGTCGGGACCTGCCATCGAGGCGATCGCCGCCGAGAGAGCGGCCGCCGACCATGACACCGAACTGCTCCCTCTGGTGGACAGCGTGGGCCGGATTCCGTGTGAGAAGCTCTGCGAGCTGGCTCGGCAGGGGAACGCCAATGCGCGGGCGGTCCTGCAGGAGGCGGCAGCGGCCATGGGAACGGGTGTCGCGAATCTGATCAAGGTGGTCGATCCCGAGCTCGTGGCGATCGGCACGCTGGCCGTGCGGGCGGGCGACCTCCTTCTGGACCGGATCAACGAAGTCGCCTACGCGGAGTATGGGGGCCTGATGCCGGAGAGACGTCCCATCGTGGCGTCCGAACTGGGTGACGACGTCGGGGATCTGGCGGCGCTCGCCTTGGCTGCGGCTCACCTCGAGGGGTCGGCCTAGGCCCATGGGTCACCCGGGGAAGCACTCGTGTCGCGTGTCGTGACCGTCGCATGCGTCTGTGCATCGGCATCGACCTGAACGTCCGCGACGTGGTGACGGGCCTGGCGGCCCGGTGGGGCGGACGGGGCAGGTGCTCAAGACGTCCTGCGACGACGCGCCCATGGCGCATCCGCGGTCCAGCGCTGTGCGTGCGGCGGTGCTCCGTGTGCCGCCGCGGACGGTCATGCATAGGAGACACGCAGACGGGGGCCGAGTTCCGGCCCCCGTCTGCAGACCGATTGCCAGCCGGAAGCGCTAGCCCTGCTGCGGGATCATCGTGGCGGCGAAGACCTTCCAGCCGTCCTTGGTCTTGGCGAGGTACGCCGCCGCCTTGACCTTCATGCTGAAGCCGCCCATGGTGAGATCGAGGTCCATGGTGGCCGATGCGAGGCCGTAGCCTTGCTCCACTTTCTGGTTTGAGAGCGAGACCGATTCGGGAAGCGGTATCCCGCCAACCATGCCCTCGACCTTATCGCGGCCCGCGACGGTATTGAGCACACCGTTCATGTCGAGCCCCAGAATGCAGGCATCCGGCGAAAGATAGTCGACGAGGCCGGCAAACCCCTTTTCCTTGAAGTTCATGGCCCCGGCCAGGACCTCCTCAAGCTCCTGGCTCTGCTTCTCTTTGACGGCATCGGTGGTGCGGCTGGGCTCCATGTCGAGCACCGCGGCCACGCCGACCAGTTCCTCGCCTTGCTTGGCCAGCACGGCCCAGAAGGCGGGGCCCTGGTTACCGAAGACGGGCACGGACGCCTTGACGAAGGTGAGTGAGCCGGACGTCTCGGTGGTGTCGAGCTTGACGGTGAGTCCGGCCGGAGCCCCTGTCGATTGCTCGATGACGGCCTTGACGAAGGCGTCTCGGTCGCAGACAGTGGGGTTGCCGAACGTGGTCACGACGGCGCCGGCGAATCCTTCATGGAGCATGGCCTTGAGTGCCGCCGTGTCGCCTTTGGTGGCTGCGGCAAGCATTTTGTCCATGGCGGTCTGGACCGCGGCGTTGTCTTCCTGTGCGAAGGAAGCCGTGCCGGCGGCCACGAGCGCCAGGAGCGTCCCGACGAGGCACTTGGACCTGAGTGTCACGCGATCACAACCTTCCGGAAGCAGTCTGGCGGTCTGGTCCCGCCTGTTCGTTCTACGACGCACACGGGCCGCCTTTTCAGGGCCAATCACGATTTCCTGTCCGCGGCGAGGTTGATCTCGTCGCGCATCCGCCTACAGGCGTCGGCCGCGGCCTGGTCGAACCGGTCGCCGCCGTATTCGGACCGGTAGGGCTCTTGGGTGAAGGCGAAGAGGATCCCCCGTGAGGAGTTGACCACGGCTCCCAGGCCCTCGGGGCCGAAGGCCCGGGCCACATCGGCCGCCTGAGCGCCTTGGGCGCCGAAGCCCGGCACAAGGAATGGCACTCGGGGGAACTGGTCGCGCAGGTCCTCCAGGACGGCGGGATGTGTGGCCCCGACGACGGCCCCAATAGCCGAATACCCGAGCACCCCCTGAAGCGCCCCGCCCCAGCAGGACACCGCGGAGGCGACCGCCTCGTACATGGGGCGGCCGGCACTCGACAGCTGAAGGTCCTGGAGCTCTGCGGACGAGGGGTTCGATGTCTTCACGAGTACGAACAACCCCTTGTCGTGGGCGCGGCAGGCGTCGATGAAGGGCCCGATCCCGTCGCTGCCCAGGTAGGGGTTGACGGTCAGCGCATCGACGTTGGTGCCCAGATCGAGCGGCCCCGCGGGGATCAAGAGCCCGCGGGCGTAGGCCGCGCTGGTGCTGCCGATGTCGCCCCGCTTGGCATCGAGGATGACGGGAATCCCCGCGGCGTGGGCGTGGGCGCATACGCCCTCGAGTGCCGACCAACCTGGGGCGCCAAGGGCCTCAAAGAAGGCAGCTTGGGGCTTAACGGCGGCACAGAGTCCGCTGACGGCGTCGATGATCCGGCGGCAGAAGGACTCGACGCACTGCGCCTGGCCCTCGCGGCCGCGGCCGGCCCGGTACGGGTCCGGCAGGGAGTCCCAAGCCGGGTCGAGGCCCACCACGACCCTGGAGTTGGTATCGCGTACCCGCTGGAACAGTCGGTCGGCGAAGTTCATCGGGCCCTCCGTCGGCGGCCCCTTCGGCGGCAGGCGAGGCGGCGCACCCGGGGGCCAAGTGCGGTATCATGTTACCGGGTGGATCGACTCGCCGCGATACCGTCCCGCGGCCGATGAGGCATGGCCGGGGCGGTCTTCGTGTCCCTCTTGGCGTTGGCGCCAACAAATGCCGAGTCCGCGGGTCTAAGGCATGTCGGGTACGGATTGTACGGAAGTCCGCTGATCTTCTGGCGCGTTCTCCCCATTGGAGGCTGTCCGGCGGGCTATGACTGAGAGTATTGCGCCGCGGCGAAAGTCGCTGTTGCTAGTGGTCAGTGTGCTAGCGCTCCTCGTGCTCCTACTTCCGTGTCTGGGCCAAGCTCCCGAGGGTCTCACTCTCCTGGACGATCCCGGGACTGGCACGTACGACCTGTGCTTCCGCGTCGGCAGCGTGTCCGACCTGCGGGGTGAGATCGCCCTCAGTCAGACCGGCGCGTCCGAGGGCCTCGTGGTCGCCCTCGACGGGACCCAGGCCCAGGTTCTCTCGATGCGCGACGGCCGACGAACCGCTCTGTCGCCGGCCGCGCCACTTCCCCGGCGCGAGGGTCCAGTGGGGGTGGCAGTGCGACGACGCCTGGGCCGTGTGGACCTCGTCGTGGACGGCGCGCTGGTCACTCGGGGCTATACCGACGCTCCGGCCGAGGGGGCCCTGGGCTACCGGCTCCCGGATGGCGTAGTGCAGGAGCTGCTGGTTCAACCGATCGATGAGCACATCGAGTTCGGTGAGGACTTCGCCTGGGAGGCCGACAGCCAGGCCAGGGACTTGTGGCAGGTGGTGAGCGGCGAGTGGACGGACCAGAAGGCGGGGGACTGGACAAACGCCGCGGCGGAGGCCCGTCAGACGGCGGCTCAGGGGGCGAACCTGTTCGCGTACGTAGGGCGTGCCGACGGGCCCGCCCTGGTGGTTGCCGGGATGGAGTTCTGGAGCGACTACTCGGTCAGTGTGGCGGCTCGCGGCGCGAGTAACGACCCGATGGGTCTTGTCGCTTACTACTCGGATCCCGACGATTATCTACTTCTGCGGATCACCTCCCAGCTAGCGACAACCGATGACGCGGACCAAGTGCAGCTGATCCTGTGCCGAGACGGAGACCGGACCGTGCTCGGCTCGGCAGCCGGTGGGTTCGTCCCGGAGCAGTGGTACCGTCTGACGCTCCGCATGTGCGACGGCCGTGTCGAAGCCCTGGTGGATGGTCAGCGCATACTGGCGATCGATGGTTTTCGCGATCTGGCCCGGGGCAAGATCGGGCTCTACTGCGAGGGCCAGGCCGGGGTGAAGTTCGATGACGTCGAGGTCGGTGAGTGGCGGCGGTTTGGCGACGATTTCTCCGGAGGGGCGTCGCCGGCATGGGTCGGCAGCCGCGAAGGGTGGGCCACCGAGGGATCCGGCGATGGCCGAAAGCATGTGCTCTGCCGGACGGCCGAGCCTCGGTCGGTGCTGGTTACTTCCGGTGGGGGTTGGGCTCGATACGCGTTCTCGGCCGACGTGGATCTGAGTGCCGGGTCCGGGGGCCTGTGTGCCGGCTTTCGTGACACGCGCAACCACCTGGTTCTCGAGTGGGACGGTCTGGAGGGTGGAGGGCTTCCGGCCACGGGGGAACGCGCCACGACATGGCTCCGGCTGGTTCGAGTCCTGGATGGTGAGACCACGCGGCTGGGCGAGGTGCCCGTCGGTGTCCCTGCCGGGGGTTGGACCACGCTATCGCTGGTGGCCGACGCGGACCTGCTCCGCGCCTTTGTGGATGGCAAGCAGGCGTTTGAGGTGATCAACGGTGAGCTTCAGGGGGGCCAGGTGGGCCTGATGGGGTGGCTCGGTGCCCGCTTCGATGACGTTCGTGTCGAGGTCCCCGAAGAGAACAAGGCCGCCGTCGTCACCGCGCAGTTCACCCGCGAGGACACGATGCGCGAATGGGCCAGCGTGGCCGGCTCCTGGATCGCGCCCAGTGATCCGGAGCAGCAACCGGCCGTCTGGTGGAACAAGGGCGACTACTATGGCGATGTCACCGTAGAGCTCACTGTCCCGGGCGTGGGCACGCCCGAGCAAGTCGAGCGCGTGCTACTCCTCAGCGATGGCGTGTCGGCGGAGAGCGGGTACGTGTTCGAACTCTCCGGCGCCCCAGGCGGCGGCCTGGGGATCGGCCTATCGCGCCAGGGAGTGCCCGTGGCCCAGACAGTGGTTCCGGATGTGGCCTTCCCGGCCCAGGTGAAGCTGGCCAAGCGGGGATGGCTGTTGAGCGCGTCGGTCGAGGATGAGCCCAAGCTGGTGCATCTGGACCGCGATCCACTGACCGGGTCGAAGATCGGGCTATGGCCGGCTGGACTGGACATCCCGCCCAGTGACGTGCTGGCGACTTCGTCGGCCCAGCGGGACTATCCATTCTCGTCGGCCCCTGTGGACTGGATCACTCGGATGGGGATTTGGGATGTCACCAGCCGCTGGACGTGCTCGCCGCAGTGGACGTGGTTCTCGGGTGTTGCCGATGACGGGCCGGCGGCCATGTGGACGAAGCGCGAGTTCCAGGGCGATGTCACCGTGGAGCTGTACGCGTCCATCAAGATGGGCTTGGCCTCGGGCGGCGCCTCGTACAAGCACCCAAATGACTTGAACATCACGCTGCTGGGCGATGGGGCCAACCTGTCGACGGGGTACAGCTTCATCCTCGGTGGTCCTCTGAACACGACCACGCAGATACGGTGTGGCGACCGTCTGCTGGCCGAGACTTCTGACCCCAACGCCCGTCTGCCCCGGCTGAGCGACGGGATGCTCTCCACGAACGAGTTTCACCGCAAGTGGTGGCAGATCCGGGCACAGAAGCAGGGCAACCGCCTGCGGATGTACTATGAGAACCGACTCGTCCTGGACACCGAAGTGCCGGCCGACCTGGATATTGCCCGCGGACACGTGGCAGTGTGGACGTGGGACAACGGGATCATGGTGGCCCGGTGCAAGGTCTACGGGGGGGAGACGGGGCAGATACTGGAGCCGCGGGCGAGCCCGGTCCGTGTGGCCGCGGCCCATCAGCCCCAACCCGAAGCGAACCCTCTGCAAGTGGTCTCGGCGACCCATCCGGCGCTGATCCAGGACTTCGAGCAGGGGCGGGGCGAGTTCGCGGGCGTCGACGGCGCGCAGGGCGCCGTGGTGGCGCTGGATTCGACCGACGCCGCCTCGGGCGGGTCCTCGCTGGCGGTGTGCAACGAGAACGCCGGGGGCTCTGCAGCTGTAGTGGCGGTTTCGACCGACTTCGACGCTCGGCAATTCGGGCGTCTGAGCTTCGCCTACAAGATCGGGCCGGAGCTGAAACTCAACTTCATGTTCCGCACCGCCTCCCGGGACTACATCGCGCGCTTCACGGGACCCGACCAGTGCCTGCCGGGCCAGGTGTACCTGGGTGCCATCGATGGTGTGGTAGCCGATAACCAGTGGCACCGAGCCAGTTTCGACCTCCGCGGGAGGCTATACCGCTACGACCCCGAGCTCTCGGACACCGTGATCATCGAGGTGCGTATCGGGCAGTTCTACCGGGATCGGTTGCTGTCGGCTGGGATCACCGGGAACCCGGCGCAGGCCACGTACCACCTGGACGACTTCCGCCTCTATGGGCCAGGTGATGGCCAGGCGGAGTTCACCATCGCCGACTCGACCGGCCAGTGCACAGCGTTCGCCTATGTGGTGGACCGAAAGCCCGGGACTGACCCCGGCGCGGCCGCGCGGGACGCGGCGGGCAGTCTCGCGGCCGTGGCCAAGGTCGGCGAGCCGGGCGACTGGTGGCTCCACGCCCGGGGTCGGCGCGCCGATGGCACCTGGACGCCGGTGCTGCACCACGCCTTCGTGGTGGACGGCGAGAACCCCAAGCTTGGGGGAGCGGTACCGGCCGACGGCACGGCCATGGCTGCGGACGTGGTGGCCATCGGGTTGGCTGACGCGGACTCGGGGATCGACCCGTCATCGATCCGCGTTCGCGTGGGAACTGAGGAGTACTCGACGGAGGATCCGGCGGTGAGCTACGACCCCGTGGCCCAAGAGGTTCGAGTGGACCTGGCGCGGCTCCGGACGGCGCTGCCGGCCCAGGGTCAGGCCGAAGTCGCCGTCGTGGCCGCGGCCGACTACGCAGGTCTTCGACTGCCCCCGCAGTTGCGGCCGTTCCGGTATGCGATTGACCGCACAATCGACCGCACCGAGCCGCCCGCGCCCAGCATCACCATGGGTGCAGCTTACCTCGTTGACAATGACTTCGAGTCGAACCGGCCCGACTCGATGGGCGAGTTCGCCGGGGTCCCGGGCTATGGCGCGGCCGTGGGCCTCGACCGAACCACGGCCGCGAGTGGCGAGTCCAGTCTCAGGGTGTACTGCACCGAGTCGGGTCCGTCCTTCCAGGCCTATATGCGGCAAACGCCTTTCGACGCGGGGCGGTACCGGCTCGTGTCGTTCGACTACAAGGTGGATGAATGGATCCGTGTCGACCTGATCGTGAAGCTGGCGGACGGCACGTTCCGCACGATCAAGTTCACCGACTCGGACTCGAGTTGGCCCGCACTGGGCTCTGTGGCCAATGTTCAGGCCAAGGGCGTGTGGGCTCATGCCGAGGTGCCGCTGTTCGAGCTCATGCGGCAGCAGATCCCGGGGCTCAAGAGCTATGGGGTGCAGGAGCTGCGCATTGGAGGCAGCGGGTGGCCCGGCAACCCGAGGGGCGCCAGTTTCCATCTGGACAACTTCCGGATCCTCGCCGTGGCCAGCGGCCGGGAGTCGTTGGCGTTCCAGTGGTACGCGACAGACCCCGCCGGGATCGCTGGCGCCAGCTATGAGCTGAACACTCAACCCGACACGGTGCCCGACAGCGTGGTCGATACCGCGGAGAGCCGTGCGGTCTTCACGCAGGTACCCGAGGGTGACGTGTACTTCCACGTCAGGCTGGTCGATGGAGCCGGTAACTGGGGCCCGACGACTCACCACCGGTGCTTCCTCGATAGCGCCCCGGTTCTGGCTTCCGCACCCGAACCGGCGCCGGGGGAGGTGGTGAGCACGTCGCGGATAGCGGTGTCACTGCAGGACCAGGGCCTGGCGGGAGTCGACCCGTCGTCAATCGTGCTGAGTGTGGCGGGTCGGGAATACCCCATGTCCAGTCCTTCCATGAGCTACGACGCGGCAACGGGGAAGCTCCTGTGGCAGGGAGAGAAACAGGAACCCGAACCGGTCGTCTTCGGTGACCAGCAGGACGTTCCCGTGCGCCTGGCCCGCCTCGCGGATTTCGCGGGCAACCCCCTGGCCACCGATCTGTCGTGGGCCTTCAAGATGGACTACAGCAAAGACCTGACGCCTCCGCCCGCACCCGCCGTCGAGTCGTCATCGCATGGTTGCGCCTTTTTGGAGCCGTTCGAGGGCACCCCTGCGGACGGAGCCCTTGGGGAGTGCTCGGCGGGCTCGGGGGTAGAACTGGAGATCGACCCGGCCGAGAAGGCGTCGGGGAGCGGGAGTCTGAAGGTCACCTACCGCGAGGGTAAGGCGATGCGTGTCGTGGCTCACCAGACACCATTCGATGCCGCTCAGATCCCGTACCTGGCGTTCGACTACTGCGTGCCCGCCGGAGTCCAGATCGATATCGCCTTCGTGGTGAACGGCAGCACCGTACTGGTAGGGTTCACCGACAACGAGACTGGGGCAGTCTCCCGGCTGCCCGGGATCATCGCCGACGGCAAGTGGCATCGGGTCGAGAAGTTCGACATCTCCGCCGCGGCCCGCCAAGTGGTCGGCAATGTGCGCGCCCTGAATGTATCGCGAGTGGTTTTCGGCGACTTCAACTCGATCGAGACCCCGCTGGGCTCGAGCTTCTGGATCGACAACCTCACTGCATACCGGCCGGGCTCGGGTCCCGCATCCCTGTCGTGGCGGGCAACGGATCCGACGGGCGTCGACGGCTACAGCTACGTTGTGGACGATCAGCCTGGCACGATCCCAGATGAGCAGCCTGAGGGCCTCGGCCGCCAGACGGCGGTGGAGGTTCCCGGCGGCTCGTTCCGCTTCTTCCACATCCGCGCTCGGGATGGCGCCGGGCATTGGGGTCCAACGACGCACTTCTGCATCGCCCAGCAATAGGCCCCGGCGGAGGGCGCACGCCGGGTGAGAGCGAACCGCGACCATCGAGGAGACGACCATGCCCCAACACTGGACTCGGAGAGAGGCGATTGGTATGACGCTTGGCGCACTGGGAGCGACCCGGCTCGGCCCGCTGTTCGCCCAACAGGCAGAAGGGAACGCCGGGAAGGTCCGCGTGGCGATGTTGAGCTTCGCGCACGTTCACGCCAATGGCTATGCCGACCAGGTCAAGGGGCATTCGCGCGCGGCCCTGTCGGTCGTATGGGATGAGATCCCGGACCGGGGCAGGGAGCGGGCCGGGGCCTATGGCGTGCCCTTCGAGCCGGACCTGGCGCGGGCACTGGACCGCGACGACATCGATGCCGTGGTCGTCAACGCACCGACGAACATGCATCACGACATCTACCTCGCTGCGGTTGAGAAGCGGAAACACATCTTTACCGAGAAGGCCCTGACGATCACCACGTCGGACGCGGACAGGGTGGTGGAAGCTGTCGAGGCGAGTGGTCTCAAGTTCATGATCTCTCTGCCCAGCCGTTGCTCCGACGAGGTCCTGTATGTGAAGAAGGTCGTCGACGAGGGCCTGATCGGGGATGTGACATACATCCGCACGCGCATTGCGCACTCGGCGGCCCTGGGCCGCTGGTTCGGCGGCTACTCGAGCTGGTTCGCCGACCCCGTGGCGGCGGGCGGTGGCGGCCTGTTCGACCTGGGTTGCCACACCGTGGACATCACGCGGTGGCTTGGCGGGCCGCCGAAGTCAGTCGTCGCTCGCATGAACTCGTTCACGGGCAACTACCCCGATGTCGACGACAATGCCGCGGCGGTGGTGGAGTTCGAGAGCAAAGCCCTCGCCGTGATGGAATGTGCCTGGGTGCAGCAAGCGGGGCCTAACCCGATCGAGGTCTACGGCACTGAGGGGTATGTGGGCATTCGGACCACGGCGGGGCGGCCGGTTGTCCAGAGCAACAAGATCCCACCAGATGCGCTCGAGGACAGCCACCCAAAGGAGCTGCCGCCGGGGCTGCCGGGCCCTATGGACCAGTGGATTGCGGCCATACTGGACGGTACGGAGATGACCATCACGGTGCGCGACGGCCGCAACCTGACGGAGCTTCTCGAGGGCTGCTATCGGTCAGCGGCCGAGGATCGCGCCATCCAGTTCCCGATGCTCTAAGCCGTCTCATCGCTGGGCCCGGCGCCCGCCGGGCCCAGCTTCGCCTTGTGTCGCGCGGGAGCACACGCCGGGGCCGATCCACAATCGACCCTAATCCGCGCCCAGCTTGCGCAGCCGGACCTGTTCGACGAAGTCGAGGAGATCCAGGAGCTGGAAGGGCTTCCGTAATGTGCCGAGGACCGTGCCACTCTGAGCGATCTCGTTGTTCACCCGGTCGACGAATGTGCCCGAGATGACCACGATGGGCACCTCGGCGTTGACCTCCCTGAGAGCGGCGATGAGGGCGAAGCCGCTGATTCCCGGAGGCATGTTGAGGTCGGTGAAGACCAGGTCGAAGTGCTGTTCGCGCAGCAGTCGGATGGCCGAGTCGCCGTTGGAGGCGGTGGTGACGCGGTGGCCCTCCATGCGGAGTGTATCAGCAATCACTTGCCGCACATCGGGTACATCGTCTGCCACCAGAATCTCGAGCTCGTCACGCGCGGCGGAGTACCCGCCCCCGAGGGGCGCGGGCCTCCAGCCCGACGAACCGCCGCTTGATGCCACGAACGCTCAGCTCCCACTCCAGCGCCACCGGCCGGCCCCTTCTCCTGCGGCCGAGTGGGCGCCGCCCCGGCTCCGGTCCGGTCGGCGCGCGTACTGGGGCTTGTGGATTCTTCCGCGTTGCGGCCTCGACGCCCTGTCGTCCCGTGACAACAACATGTAAGGCCCCCGGACAACGCCGCGCAACCTGTGAACGGCGCCGACCATCATACACTGTTGGTGACGCGATGGCGCCGGTCGTGCGGGCGGAGTATCTCGCCACGCAGGGCAATCTCGACCCGGGTGACGAACTACAGCTTACCGAGTTCGCCAGCCGACTGGGAGGCGCGGTGGGATGCGGAGACATCTGCGAGCTGCCCCCTTGGTGGTACTTCTGGCGCTGTTTGCGTGCGCCCCGGGATCTGCGCCCGCTCAGGGCGGCGCCACGATCACGGGGCGGGTTACGCTGGGCGATGCTGGACCGGGGCTGCCCATGATCGCTCTCGTGCTCGAGGATCCCGCCTCGACGCTCGCGGACACGCTGCCTACGGTGCCTGATCGGGAACGCGCCACCGGGAAGCATGTGGCCATGTCCGACCCGAGGGATGGCCGCTTCCAGATGACCGGCGTACCTGCGGGGACATGGCGGCTGGCCTGCTACGCGGGCGCCGAACGTGTGGGCGAGCCCTTGGAGTTGGTGGTCACTGATGGCCAGCCCTGCAACGTCGACATCGCGCTGACACCGGTGGCCATCACCCGCGGTCGACTCACGGCGGAGGCCGACGGTCTGCCCCTGGCTGGGGTGACGGTGGCGCTGGTCCGCCCCCCCGGCTACGCCCATGTCGCGCAGGTGGGCAGCCAGGTCGATCTCCAGGACTACCGCGTTGCCGTCACGCAGGCCGGCGGGGATTTCGTCCTGGTGAACGTCCTGCCCGGCGAATGGGGTGCCGTCGTCGTGGACGGCACGGAGGTACCGCGTGCCCTGGGCGTCATCACAGTCAGTGGGGAGCCGGACGAACTGCTGGAGCTGCGCGCCCCGCACGCGCCCGCCCTGGGGCTTCGGATCCTGGACGCCAACGGCACCCCGGTGGCAAACGCCGAGATCAGGGCGTGGACACGGCGCGATCCGGGCTATGCGTTCTGGAACGAGCATGGGCAGCCGCTGACAACGACCGCAGACGGGAGGATCCGACTCCCTTCGGCGGAGCTGGGCGGTACGGGTGCTGGCCGCGCCGATGTAGTGGCAGTGGTGTGCACGGGCCACGGGTGGGGAGTGATCCCCGCTGCCGCACTTCGCGAAGCGGGGGACGAACCAGCAGAGGTGCGTCTGCAACCAGGGGGCACGGTGCGTGCCCGTTGCCGCGGCGCCGACGGCAGCGTTCGGGCCGGCACCTCGGTGGCCCTACGCAGCGTGCATGGCTGGGAGGTCGGGAGCCAGTCGCGGACCGGGGAGGCCGGCGCCGACGGTCTCGCGGTCTTCGCTGATCTGCCTCCCGGAGTCTATGAGTTGGACGTCCCAAGTGGCCGGACTGCCACCCAGACCGTGGTCCTCGCGCCGGGTGATGACGTCACGACCGATGTGTGGGTGGCCTCCGATGGCGGCTCCGGAACTGGGGCTCCGCGGATGGCCTCAGGCCACACACCTGAAGCCGGGGATTTGTCGGGTGTGGTGGTGGCGGCCGATGACGGCCCGCCGGGCCCCGTGAGCGTCACCCTGGACGTGTTCCCTCTCGACGGAATGGCGGCGGGGTCGAGCCCGCGCCACCAGGAGATCGCGGGCGGCACGGGACCGTTCCGCTTCGATTCGGTCCTCGAGGGCTACCATGTTCTTGGTGTGCAGTCCGGAGAGAGGACGGTCGCGCTTCGGCCACTATACGTGCCGCCGCCCGATGAGCGGGAGCCGATCAGGATCACGGTCTCCCGGCAGTTCGGCAGCGTCGCGGGACGAGTGGTGGATTCGGCGTCGGGTCAGGGCGTGGCGGGGGTGACCGTGCTCGCCATCGAGCGACACTATGTGTACGGGGTTCACCAGCAGTATGCGCACGCCGTCCATTACGATACCCGCACTCGCGAGGTGCGCCCCGGCAGTCTGGGCTCCGAAGCGGCGCCCCTGAACCTGGCCGCCATTCTCCCCAGGGCATCGAGTGACGCCGACGGGCGGTACATGATTGGGGGTCTCCTGCCGGGTGCGTACATTCTGGTCGCCATCGATGAGCAGCAGCGCCGTGACGAACTCCATCCGATGGCCGTCCGGGCCAACGCGACGACCGAGGCGCCCGACCTGCGCCTTCCCTCACCCGAAGGCATCCCACTGGCCGTGCGGCTGGTTACCGAGTCGGGGGAGGCCGTCTCTGGCGAGAGCATCGAAGTGGCAACGATGTCGGGCCCTCCGGGGGGCACCCTGCGCCCAGATGGCCCGACCGACGGCTCCGGTCGAGCCACCTTGCTGGCGCGAGGCCCCGGCTGGTATGGGTTCAGCCTCCGGCTGGCCAACGGCGCCCAGGCGAGTTGCTGGGGTGCGGTGGTTCCAACGGCTGGCACGGCGCCGGAGGTGACGCTCACCGTGTCAGACCCCGGGCCCGGCGAGGCCACGGTGCAGCTGCTCGACGTAGACGGCAGCCCGCCCAAGGGCCGGGTGTGGGTCGTTCCGCTTGTCTACCGGCCCGCCCACGGGGCGGTGGTTGCTGAGACCCACCTCGGCCGTTTCGCAGACGAACGGGGTCGCTGCGAGCTGAGAGACCTGCGTCCGGGGATCTACGCATTCCTCGCGCGCACCCCATCACCCGCGGGGACCGACAGCCTGGGTGTACTGATGGGGGTCTCCGACACCGTACCGGTGGCGCCAGGTGCTCCAGCAGGCGTGACGGTCGTGCTCGAGCCCTGCAGCCGGATCGCGGGGCGCGTCACGGCACCGGACGGCTCAGTTCTCACGCGGCTCTTCGTCTCCGCCGACCAGAGCTACGGCATGCTGCCGGGCCACACGTCGCGGCACTCGGTGGTCACCGACGAGGCGGGCGAGTTCGTGCTCGACGGTCTGCCGCCGGCTCGTTGGAGCGTGCAGTGTCAGCCCTGGGACACGGCCGAGGGTCTCGTTTTCCCCTCCACCGAGGTCGTGCCGGCACCGGGGGAGATGACATGGCTCGATGTGGCTGGGCGTGACGCCTCCGACGTTGAGACGACCGGAGCCACGGAGCCATCGCAGTACCTCACGGTAACCGGGAAGGTGAGCTGGCCTGATGGGAGCCCGGCGAACGGCGTGGTCGTGGGCGCCCTCGACAGCGACTGGGGTGTCCCGAAGCACTCGATCACGGCGGAGGATGGCCGCTTCGTCCTGGCGGGCCTCCCACGATGGAACGCTGGCCTGTTCGCGTGGAGCCCCGAGGGAGTCTCGGCCCGGGTATCGCTGGACCGGCGGGGTGATGCGGACGACGCTCCACCCCTGGAGCTGGTGCTCGAGCCCGGCCGGTCGATTCGGGGCCGTGTGCACATGGAGGTCGGGGACCCGGCAGCCGGGGGGCTCGAGGCGATGGCAGTCCGTGCCGATCGGCATTGGGCCACTCAGGAGCTCTGGCCGGGTGAAGGGTCGTGCGTACGGGTCCCGGTTGACCCTGATGGTTCATTCTCAATCCATGGACTTGCGCCAGGCCGGTACCAGGTCAGGGCCGTCTGGGGCAACCTGGTGCGCTCAGCCCCGGTCACCGTCGAGCTCGCTGCGGGCGACGCCGAGGGCCTGAGCTTGGCCGTGCCGCCGCTCGTGCCGGAACTTCGGGTCGCGCTCCAGGATGCGGACGGCAGACCGCTGGCCCAAGGCCTTTCCGTCAACGTGGCCGTGCATGACATTCACATCGCCGGGAATCTTCACGTGGTGGCCGGCAACCTGGTTCTCAGCCACGTTCCTCCTGGACGGTACAGCTTCCACGGGCAGTCCGCGGACAACCGGTCGATCCAGCTGGGCTCGGCCGATGTGGAACCCGGGGCTACCACGGTGACGGTCCAGCAGCCCTCCACGAACCGGGTCGAGGGTAGGGTGGTGGTGCCAGAGGGCTTCGCCCTGCACGGCGGGCTTCGCGTCGCCATGTGCCGCGAGGGGGACTGGCTGGGGTACTCGACGCGCTATGCGAGCATCGGGCCCGATGGGAGCTACCGGCTCGCGGCCGACGGGGGCGGCGAGTTCGAGGTGTGCTTGGTCGCGGGCCGCGCGACACGCCTCGCAGTGCGCAAGGTGAGCCTGCGGGGGGAGCAGATGGCAGAGGTGCCCGATCTGGTCTACGAGGGCCCGGTGGCTCGCTAGGAGCCCCGGTGACTGGGCGTGCGCCTCGATCGGAGGTAGTCGGATGGTACGGTGCATCGGTGGTCTGCTGGCTTGGTCGATGATCGCGGCGGGCGGGCCCACGTGGGCCCAACTCGGCGCGCCAGAAACGGCTGCTGTGGTCTTGGTGCTCCGGCCGGACGGGGCTCCGGCGGCTGACACCGAGACCTTCGTCTGGGCTTGGCGCCAGACCAGTTCTCGGCATTGGGCTGGAGGGTACAGCTCGGTGCGGACGGATTCTGACGGACGTTTGGAGGTGACGACGCGATTCCCCGAGACGGCCAACGGTGATGTTCCGGTGCGCGCCGATGGCCTGGCACTGATCTGCCCGTCTGTGGGCTGGTGCGTCCTGTCGGCCGAGGAGCTTGCGGAGGGCGGCGACCAGGGCGTTGAGGCGTGGTTGAAACCGGGAGGCACCGTTCATGTCAGGTGCCACACCGCGGACGGCACGCCTCAGCCCGAGCAAATGGTCTCCGTCTCGGGTGTGCCGGGCTGGCAGATCGGCAGCCTCACCGAGACTCGCCAGACCGACGCCGAAGGCGTGGCCACCTTCGGTCTGCTGCCGCCTGGCCTCTATGAGGTCAGTGCTCCTGGGCCGGGAGTCACGACCCAGCACGTGATGGTGTCACCCGGCGATGAGGTGGAAGTCGATGTCTGGTCCGGTGCTTTGAGCCGTCGGGTCTGGCACGCGGCCGTTGATAGCGAAGGCGAGCTCGGCGAGCTGACCGGGGTGGCACTGAACGCCGATGGCGAGCCCCTGGCGGGTGCCGTCGTGTGGGTGGACCTGCTCCCTCTGGAGTCCTCGTGGGCTGGTTCCACGACTGGTCGCCGCACCGAGACGGATGCATCGGGGCGCTTCACCCTGGCCGGAGTGCGGCCTGGCTATCATACCGTTGCCGTGCTGGCTGGCGGCGCCACCGTGGCGCTCCATCCGCTCTACGTTGGGTTGCCGGGCGAACGCGAGCCGGTGGTGGTCCGTGCGGTGCGGCCCACCGGCAAGGTGGTGGGGCGGGTCATCGAGCATGGGACCGAACAGGGACTCGATGGAGTCACCGTCGTGGCCATCGAGCAGCGGTACCTGCGCCAGCAGAGTGCCGACATTGCCCGCCGCGTCCCGCGCCGCCCGAGGGCCGGTGTGCGTCGGGCCGTATCCACCGGTGACTCCATGCCTGAGAGCGACCTGCAGGCCGTGCTGGCGGAGGCGAGTACACGCCCAGATGGGTCGTACGAGATCGCCGGTCTCCTGCCCGGCGCCTACGCTGTGGCGGCCATCGGCGCCGAGAGCGGCCGAGACGGAGTGGGGCCGGTCTTTGTCACCGGCGACTCGACGACAAGAGCCCCGGACCTATGGCTGCCTCGCCGCGAAGGCATTCCAGTTCGGGTCCGGCTCGTTACGGAGGCCGGGGAACCCCTTGGCCAACAGATGGTCGAACTGACGGCACGGGGCGGCGGCGCCGAAGGCAGCATCGTGGCACAGGGGCCAGTCGATGAGACAGGACTGCTCACTCTCCGCGCAACGAGCCCTGGCTGGTATGGCTTCAGCCTCCGGTGCAGCGATGGCTCAGAGGCCCAGTGCTGGGGTGTGCCTGTGACGGCGCAGGGGCCAACCGTTGAGCCCACGCTCACCGCTCGCCGGCCCGCGCGCGGCCGGGCGACGGTGCGGATCATCACCCCCGACGGGGTGCCGGTCTCGCAGTGCGTATGGGTGTTCCCGGTGGCACAGCCCGGAGGCGAGAGCGGTGACGCTGCCGACTTCGGTCGCACGACACCTACCGACGCCGAAGGGGTGTGTGTCTTCGAGGGACTGGAGCCCGGCCCATACATGTTCGTGGCCCAGACGCCGCACACGCTCGAGACAGACGGATCGGAGCGACAGATAGCCGTTTCGCCGGTCGTGGTTGTTCCGCCCGACGGGTCAGCCCATGTTGTCGCCGTACTGGAGAGACTGGTGCGGGTGGCCGGTCGAGTCTGCAGCCCCGATGGAACGGAGACCGGCCCGTTCCTCATCTCGGCATCCTCCAGTTGCGGCCTCGCGCTCTGGCCCTGGCTCCGGCGGGGGACTGTCTCGGACAACACGGGCGAGTTCGTGCTTGATGGGCTGTACCCTGGGCGCTGGGAGGTGAGTGCACAGCCATTGGACCCACTTCCGTACATGTGGGTCGAGACGCGCTGGGCGTCGCCGACGCCCGGGGGCATGGAGTGGGTCGAGCTAACCGGGCGACTGCCGAATGACCGCGAGGAGGATCCCGACGAGGCGGCGCCGATCACCGTCACGGGGCGGGTCGTCCAGCGCGACGGCAGTCCGGCCGCGGGCGCCATCGTCGGATGGGCTGAGAACGGAGCCACGCCAGCGCACCAGGTTCTCGCCGGGCCCGGCGGCGAGTTCAGCCTGCCTGGCGTTGTGGGGAGCCAGCCGCGCGTTCTCGCTTGGACGCCCGACGGCCAGGTGGCGAACCGGATGCTGGACACGCGCGGGGGGCAGTTCCCAGGGCAGGTCACCGACCCACCGCCCCTCGAACTCTCGCTTGCACCCATGCCGGCCATTACGGGCTGGGTCGTTACTCCTCCCGGCGACCCGGCGACGAGTTGCATCGACGTGGTAGCTGAACCCACCCAGATCTGGGACACCAGTGGGCCATGGCCGGCCGGTACGATGTGCGCCCGCGTACACGCGGGCCCGGACGGTGCGTTCGCCATCGAGGGGCTCAAGCCAGGTGAGTACAGCGTTACGGCGGTGTGGGGTACGCTCCGGCGGACCGCACCCGTGGTTGTGGACACCTTCCAGGGCGGCGTCGGTGGACTCGTGCTGACAGCCGAGCCCTTGGTTCCCACGTTGAGGCTCAGACTCGAGAATGACAGGAGCCGGCCCTTGGCACCGGGGCAACCACTGGGTGTCTCGGTCAACGGGTCGCGCCTGGCGGGACCCATGGCTCTGGTGGATGGCTGGGTCGAGCTGTGCCACACGCCCCCGGGCCTCTATCAAGTGTGGCTGGTGGCGCTGGCCCATGACGGCACGCTGACTGGGTCGGGAGACGTCACGCCGCTCACATCGGAACTGAGTGTGCGCCCGTCGCAGTGGCCACGCCTGCGCGGGAGGGTTGTCGCCGCGCCGGGCCATGGGCTGCATTCTGGACTGCGGGTGGCACTCTGCTCCGCGGATCAGTGGATGGGATCGCCGACATACTACTGGGACATCGAGCCCGACGGCACTTACGACGTCCCCACCCGTGTCGCGGGCGAGCTCGAGGTAAGTCTCGTGGCCGGGCGCGCGACTCGGCTGGCCATGCACAGGGTGACCGTGACGGACCAGGCCGTGACCGAGGTGCCCGACTTGGTGTACGCTGGGCTTCCGTCTGACTAGCGCCGCGACAGGGCGCTGGCGGCGGATGGAGGGCCGCAGTTGGTGCGATGGTGCTTGCTGTCCACGCTGGTGGTCTTGGTGGTGTCGGGTGGGTGTCACCGGCGCGCCGAGGGGAAGCCCGCGGGCGGCTCAGCCGCCGAGCCCGCACTCTACTATGCGATCCGCATCGGTGATGCGCTCGCGGGCTACGCCGAGATCCGAGGCCCATCGCTCGTCCGGAATGCTGACGGGACCGCTCGTGTGTACTCCTCCCATACGGTTCTCCGCATCGCCATGTTGGGCCAGCCCCGCCCCATGAGTTGGAAGTCCGAGGTGCGGATCGCCACGGATTCCGACCGGCTGACCGGGTACGAGGCCACCATTCGACAAGGGGAGACCGAGACACGCATCGCGTGCCGCCCCGAGGGGAGCATCCTCAGGCTCGAACGCCAGGTCACCGGAGACGCTGAGGCGGACACGGCCCAGATCGAGGTGCCGGAGAACCACTACTTCATGGTCGGGAACGACTTTGCCCTCTGGATGCTCCTGGCCCGCCGGTTCGCCCCCAGCCCGGGGAACCTGGTCCGTGTGCAGGCGGTATCGGGCGAGGCCATGGTCGCCCAGAGCGTCGAGCTCAAGGGACTGGAGCCGAAGCCGATCACGCGCGGCGGCCAACAGGTCCAGGCGCGGCGCGTGGCCGTGGGAGGCGAGGCCATCCTCTGGGCCGACGCCGGGACCGGTGAGTTGCTGCGGATCGAGATCCCCGCACAGAACGCTGTGATCGAGCGCGCCGACGCGGCGATCATCGCCGAGGCCGAGAGAGCCGAGCCGGTGGATCCGCTGGCGAGCCGCTTCACGCCGTCCGAGGTGAAGTTCGCCGACATCAAAGCCGTGACGATGCTCCGGGCCGAGATCGATGTCGATGTGACGACCGGGGCCGGGGCCACGGTGTGCACCGACAGTCCCATGCAGCGGTTCGGCGGCCGGGTCGAGGGGACCACCATCCGTGGCACAGTCCGTGTCCGATCGACCGCGTACGATGGCAAAGACGCGGCGCCGCTGCCGATGGTCCCCGGCAAGCTGCCGGCCACGGTGCGACGGTACCTGGATCCCGAGCCGATGATCGAGTCGGACGACGCAGGTATCCGCACCCAAGCCGTCGAGGTCGCCGGGCGGGCCACCACTGCCTGGGAGGCGGCATGCGCCATCACCGATTGGGTCGAGAGCCATGTGGCCAAGGACCGCATCGCGGACACACCCTCCGCCAAGCGGGCGCTGGCGACCCGATCGGGCGACTGTGGGCCACACGCGACGCTGGCCACGGCCATGCTGCGCGCCCTCGGCGTGCCGGCCAAGCTGGTCGGCGGGCTAATGTACTCGCCATCGCTGGCGGGTAGCTTCGGGCAGCATGCCTGGGTCGAGGTGTTCGTCGGCGGCGATCGCTGGGTGCCCGTGGACCCGATGACCGGCGAGACTCGTTCGCTTTCGGCGCTGCACATCAAGTGCTTCGAAGGCATGGGGGGCGCCATCCCCAGGCGCGTGCGGGTGCTGGAGTACGAACCGCGCACTGAGGTGACGCGTGCGGAGGCATCGGCTTCTGTCCCGCGTCTGACCTGGGAGCTCAACCACACGTACACATGGGTGTACATGCAGGGAGAACGCACCATGGGATCCGAGGCCGTGTGCTTCTCGAGAGCCAGGGCGCCGGCGGCCTACAAGGTCACCTCGATCCTGGATCTCAAACCCGGGTCGAAACCCCTCAAGACCGATCGCACCGTTCTCCTGGATGAGACGCTCCGGCCCATCTCGTGGGAATCCTCGGGAGTGTACGGCACCGCCGAGTTCTCCATCAGTGCCCGGTTTGGGGGCCGCAAGGTGGAGTTCAAGGGCAGGCAGGCGGGGCGGCCACCGATCGACCAGACCCTCACGCTACCTGAGGGCTGCCATGTATTCGAGAACAACTGCATGATGGCGTGGATGCTGTGGTGCAGCCAGGTCTCACTCACGCCCGGGAGCCACTCGCAGACGGAGTTCTTCCACCTGGAGACGATGCAGGTCATGCCGCTCCAGTTCGACGTGCGCGCGAAAGCCGGGGAGCGCAAGGTCGACGGCAAGCGAGTCGCCACGCATGTGATCGACGTCGCACCGATTGGGAACACGTTCTATGTGACCATACCAGACCGGCGATTCGTGGGCCTCATCGCCAGCGGCGGCATCAGCATCAAGCTCGTGAACTGATGCCAAGCGGCTGGCCAGCTAAGGCAGTTGCGTCGACCCCATTAGATAGCGGTCCACCTCACGTGCGGCCTGTCGCCCCTCGTTGATGGCCCACACGACCAGGCTCTGGCCTCGGCGGGCGTCGCCGGCGGCGAACACACCGGGGACGCTGGTGGCGTACTGACCGTACTCCGCGCGGATGTTCGTTCTCGCATCCCGCTCCAGGCCGAGCTGCTCGATCACATCGTCCTCGGGCCCCACGAATCCCATGGCCAGCAACACAAGTTGGGCGGGCCAGATCTGCTCGCTGCCGGGCACCTCCCGTGGTTCGAGCCGGCCATCGGCGCCCGGTACCCACTGCACGCGGACGGTGTGGACCTCCTTGACGTGACGCTTTGCGTCGCCGACGAGCAGCTTGGTCATGATGGAGTACTCGCGGGGGTCGCGCCCGAAGCGCGCCTGGGCCTCCTCCTGGCCGTAGTCGCGGCGGAGGATCTTCCGCCACTGGGGCCAGGGGTTGCCGGGACCGCGCTCCGTCGGAGGCTCGGGCAGGATCTCGAACTGCGCCAGGCTGCGGCAGCCGTGCCGAAGGGCGGTGCCCACACAGTCGGTTCCTGTATCACCACCGCCAATGACGATAGTGTCCTTCCCGGCGGCCGAGATGAGGCTACCGTTGGTTCCCCCGCTCAGCAGTGCGCGGGTGTTCCGCGTGAGGAAATCCATCGCGAAATGGACTCCTGCCAGCTCCCGCCCGGGCACGGCCAGGTCGCGCGGGCGCGTGGCGCCGATGCACAGAACCACGGCATCGTTGTGCTCAACCAGGTGGCTTGCCGGCAGGTCCCGGCCGACCCACGTGTTCGGGATGAACTCGATGCCTTCGGCTCGCATGAGGTCGAGCCGGCGCTCGACGATGCGCTTCTCGAGCTTCATCTGCGGGATGCCGTACACCAGGAGGCCACCGATGCGATCGTTGCGCTCGTAGACGGTCACCGAGTGACCAGCGGAGTTCAGTTGCGCGGCGCAAGCGAGACCCGATGGGCCAGACCCCACGACAGCCACCCGCTTCCCCGTCCGTACGGCGGGGGGCCGGGGCCGCACCCAGCCCTCGGCGAAACCGCGCTCGATAACGTGGCACTCAATGTTCTTGATCGCTACTGCGGGGCTGTGAATGGCGACGACGCACGCTTCCTCGCACGGAGCGGGACAGACGCGGCCGGTGAACTCGGGGAAGTTGTTGGTCTTGTGCAGGCGCTCCAGCGCCATCTCCCAGAGCCCGAGGTAGACGAGCTCGTTCCACTCAGGGATCAGGTTGTTGATGGGGCAGCCAGAGGCCATACCTTCAAGCAGGATTCCGGCGTGGCAGAAAGGCGTGCCGCAGTCCATGCACCGGGCGCCCTGGGTCCGGAGCCCGTCCTCGGGCATGGCGCCGTGGAACTCGTTCCAGTCCCTCAGCCGGTCCAGCGGCGGGCGATCCGCCGGGAGTTCGCGTTGGTATTCCATGAAGCCGGTTGGCTTACCCACGGTCGTCTCCTGTTCGTGCCAGCGAGAGGGGTACGCGCCGGGTCTGGGCGTGAACTAGCTGCCGCTGACTCGCGCCACGTCTCGCTTGTTCTCCTCGAATGCCGCCATGACGGCTTCATCGCCGCTCAGGCCCATGGCCTCGATCCGGGCCATGGCCTCCTGGGCGCGGCGGTAGTCCTTGGGGTAGACCTTCACAAACCGGCCGGCACTGGTATCCCAGTCGGCCAGGATGCGCCACGCCAGATCGCTGCCCGTCAGCTCCGCGTGCCGCGTGATCATGCCCTCGACGAAGGCCCGCTCGTCGGCATCGTCAAGCGAGCACAACTCCACCATCTCCAGATTGCACCGCGACGCGAAGTCGCCCGCCGGGTCGAGTACGTAAGCGATGCCGCCCGACATCCCGGCCGCAAAGTTGCGGCCGGTGGCACCGAGCACGACCACACGCCCACCGGTCATGTACTCACAGCCGTGGTCACCCACGCCCTCGACCACCGCCAGCGCGCCGCTGTTGCGCACGCAGAAGCGCTCGCCGGCCATCCCGCGGAAGTAGGCTTCCCCGCGGGTCGCGCCGTACAGGGCCACATTACCAATGAGCGTGTTCTCCTCTGGGACGAACGTCGAGCCCGCCGGTGGCCGCACCACGATCTTGCCACCCGATAGGCCCTTGCCTATGTAGTCATTCGAGTCGCCCTCGAGAACCAGGGTGATGCCTCGAGGTATGAAGGCGCCAAAGCTCTGACCGGCCGATCCGTGAAAGCGCAGCGTGATCGTGTCGTCGGGGAGTCCCTCGGCTCCGTACCGACGTGTGACCTCGCTACCCAGGAGGGTCCCCACGACACGGTTGACATTGCGGATAGGGAGTGTCGCCTCGACGGGCTCGCCGCGCTCGAGCGCGGGCTCGCAAAGAGGCAGCAGCGTGGTGGTGTCCAGGGCCTTGTCCAGGCCATGGTCCTGAGGCATCTGGCAACGGCGGCCCCAGTCTGGTGGGACGTCGGGGCAGTGCAGGATCTGCGAGAAGTCGAGTCCCTTGGCTTTCCAGTGTTCGATGGCAGGGCGCACCTCTAGCCGATCGACCCGGCCAACCATCTCGTCGACCGTGCGGAAGCCCAACTGGGCCATGATCTCGCGCAGCTCCTGTGCCACGAACTGCATGAAGTGAACCACGTGCTGGGGGTCGCCCGTGAAGCGGCCGCGCAGCTCGGGGTTCTGTGTCGCCACGCCGACGGGACAGGTGTCCATGTGGCAGACCCGCATCATGACACAGCCCATCACAACGAGTGGAGCCGTTGCGAACCCGAACTCCTCGGCCCCGAGGAGTGCCGCGATGGCGACATCGCGCCCCGTCTTGAGCTGACCATCGGTCTCGACGACGATGCGGCTGCGAAGGTTGTTGAGCACCAGCGTCTGGTGTGTCTCCGCCAAGCCCAGCTCCCAGGGCAACCCCGCGTGCTTGATGCTCGTCTGCGGTGATGCGCCGGTGCCGCCGTCATAGCCGCTGATCAACACCACGTCCGCCTTGCCCTTGGCGACACCCGCCGCGATGGTGCCCACGCCGACCTCAGAGACGAGCTTCACACTGACGCGCGCATGCGGGTTGGCGTTCTTCAGGTCGTGGATGAGCTCTGCCAGATCCTCGATCGAATAGATGTCGTGGTGCGGCGGTGGCGAGATCAGTCCCACCCCGGGCGTGGAGTGCCGAACCCGGGCGATCCACGGGTAGACCTTGCGACCGGGAAGCTGGCCACCCTCTCCCGGCTTGGCGCCCTGAGCCATCTTGATCTGGAGCTCGCGGGCGTGAACGAGGTACTCGCTGGTCACGCCGAAACGCCCAGATGCCACCTGTTTGATGGCGCTGCAGCGTGAGTCGCCGTTATCATCAGGGACGAAACGCGCGGGGTCCTCTCCCCCCTCACCCGTGTTGCTCTTGCCCCCGATGCGGTTCATGGCGATGGCCAAGCACTCGTGGGCCTCGCGGCTGATGGAGCCAAATGACATGGCTCCCGTCTTGAAACGCTTGCAGATGGAGTCGACCGACTCGACCTCGTCGATGGGGATGGGTCTCTCGGCGTAACGGAACTCCAGCAGGCCTCGCAGCGTGGCCAGGCGCCGTGACTGCTCGTTGATCAGCCGCGAGTAGCGGCCGAAGGCCTCATAGCTGCCGGTACGTGTCGCGTACTGCAGGGCGTGAATGGACTCGGGGTTGAACAGGTGGTGCTCGCCATCGCGCCGCCACTGGTAGTGCCCGCCCGAGTCGAGCGGCGGCAGTTGGCCACACCGGGCGAACGCCGCCTGGTGGCGCAGTGCCGCCTCGCGTGCGATCTCCGGCAGGCCGATCCCGCCGATGCGGGATGCGGTGCCGCTGAAGTAGCGTTCAATAACAGCCTGATTCAGGCCCACGGCCTCAAAGATCTGAGCGCCGCGATAGCTCTGGACCGTCGAGATGCCCATCTTGGACATGACCTTGACGACGCCCTTGACGGCCGCTTTCAGGTAGTTGGCGACTGCCTTCTCGCGGCTCACGCCCGTCACGAGACCCGCCTCGACCAGACCGACAACGGACTCACATGCCAAGTAAGGATTGATCGCCCCGCAACCATATCCAATGAGTACGGCGAAGTGATGCACTTCGCGAGGCTCTCCCGACTCGAGAACAATGCCAACCCGCGTCCGGGTCTCATTGCGCACCAGGTGATGGTGCAGGCCCGATACGGCCAGCAACGAGGGGATGGGCGCTTGGCTCGGGCTGACTCCGCGGTCCGACAGGACCACGATGGTCACCCCATCCGCGATGGCTTGGTCCACCCGGGCGCAGAGCTCGGCCATGGCCGACTCGAGTCCCTGCCCACCCTCCGCCGGATCGAAGTGGATCGGGAAGGTAGCGGCTCGCAACCCCGGAGCGTCGAGCTGGCGAATCCGCGCCAGGTCCTCGTCGGAGATGATCGGAGTCGGCAACCGCAGCATCCGACAGCTGGCGGGCTCGGGGCTCAAGAGATTCCGCTCCGAGCCCACAGTGGTCTCGAGGGCGGTGATGATCTCCTCGCGGATCGCGTCGATCGGCGGGTTCGTGACCTGGGCGAAGAGCTGCTTGAAGTAGGAGAACAACAGCTGCGGCCGCTCCGACAGAACGGCCAACGGCACATCGTTGCCCATGGACCCCAAGGGCTCCACCGCGTCCCTCGCCATGGGAGCCATGAGGATGCGCAGGTCCTCGTAGGTGTACCCGAAGGCGTGCTGCCGCTGGAGCAAGGGTGCCTCCGTGCCAGCCACCGGCGCCGTCGCCGAGGCCGGTGGGAGGTCGGCCAGCTCCACCAGGTTCTCGTCCAGCCACTGCCGATAGGGCCGGGCGGCCGCCATGGACGTCTTGAGCTCATCATCGCCCACGATGGTGCCCTGCTCCGTGTCGACGAGGAACATGCGGCCCGGCTGCAGTCTTCCCTTGCGCAGCACCTGATCAGCGGGGATGTCCAGCACTCCGACCTCGGACGCCAGCACGACGAGCCCATCGCGAGTCACGTAGTAGCGTGAAGGCCGCAGGCCGTTCCGGTCGAGCACGGCGCCCACCCGGATCCCATCGGTGAAGCCGATGGAGGCCGGCCCGTCCCAGGGCTCCATGAGGCATGAGAAGTACTCGTAGAACGCCCGCCGCTCGTCACTCATGCCCTCGTGCTTGGACCACGGCTCGGGGATCATCATCATGACCGCCTGCGGGAGGCTGTAGCCGCCGAGCGTGAGGAACTCGAGGCAGTTGTCGAACATGGCCGAGTCGCTGCCCTCTGGGTCGATGACGGGAAGCACCTTCTTGAGGTCATCGCCAAACAGGTCGGACTCGAGCATAGCTTGCCGGGCGCGCATCCAGTTCACATTACCGCGCAGGGTGTTGATCTCGCCATTGTGGATGATCAGGCGGTATGGATGGGCTCGGTCCCAGCTCGGGAATGTGTTGGTCGAGAATCTCGAGTGGACGAGGCAGATCGCGGTCTCGACCGCGGGATCGGAAAGATCGGTATAGTACTCCTCCACCTGGTGAGACGTGAGCATGCCCTTGTAGACAATGGTCCGGGACGACAGGCTGGCGAAGTAGAAGGCCAGCGCGCCCTCCTCGCCTGAGTGCCGAATCGCGTTCTCCGCTCGCTTCCGGGCCACGAACAGCTTGCGCTCGAAGGCTTGGCCGTCGGTGATGTCCGGGCCGCGGGCGATGAAGCACTGCCGCACCACGGGCTCGCAGGCCCGTGCCGTCTGCCCCACGGTGGCGTTGTCCGTCGGCACGGTTCGCCAGCCCAGGAACGTCAGCCCCTCCTCCGCCACAATCGTCTCGAACCGCCCCTCCATCTGCGCCCGCAGGGCGGGGTCCTGGGGGAGGAACACCATGCCGACCCCGTAGTGCCCAGGCGCGGGGAGCGTGATGCCATCCGCGGAGCAGACCCGCTGCAGGTGAGCGTGCGGCAGTTGGATGAGCACGCCGGCCCCGTCGCCCGTGTCCGGCTCGGCACCCGATGCCCCGCGGTGGCAGAGTGCCAGGAGGACCTCCAGGCCCTGCCTCAGGACGGCGTTGGACTTCCTCCCGTGAATGTCGCAGACAAAGCCGATGCCGCATGCATCGTGCTCGTTGGCCGGGTCATAGAGCCCCTGCTTCCGGGGCGGGCCGTAGCATGCCATGGCGCTGTCGCCCATCCTCCACGTACAACGTTGTGTGCCACCGACGCCGAACCGGTAGGCGGGACCAGAGCGCCGTCGGAGGGAATCCAGGACGCAGCGGAACCGAGGCCGGCATGCGCGGCAGTTGGCACAGGCCGCCCCCCCTTGCGGATGGCGGCCTGAACAGTATCTATGGCGATTATACGATACGGAAGAGCACTTCCGCAAGCCCCGGGTGCTACAGGCTAGCTCTGGGCCTCAATCCCCAAGCCTCGCGCTAGCCAATCGCCGAAACTACGGGCAAGAGGGACACCAGATTTCCGCATTTCTGCCGGATCCGGGTCTACCAGTCCCACGCCGGGGCCTAGGGGTCCCATCTCAGCCGCATCACCTGGTCCAGCGGCATGACCTGCACGTGCCCATCCGCGAAGCCGATGACCACGCTTCCTTCATGGCGGGCGGCGAGCTGCTCGGGCCCGCCCACATTGGTGCCATCCGCGGGGTCCTTTTCGAAGACCAGGACCGTCTCGGCGGGCTTGGCGATGTCCGCGAGCGTGAGGCCCAGTAGCTTCTCGTTGAACCCGTATGCCGGCATCGCATCGCCTGCCGCGGGGCACCGCAATAGCTGTTCGTTCTTGATGTACGGCATGAGCTCCTCGACCCAGTCCTCGGTTGGGAGGGTCTGATCGTGGTCCTGAGCGTACATCATTATGCCCAGCCCGATCTGCTTCGCGTTACTCAGGCAGGCGGCCTGCTCGGCTTTGGGCCTCGCTGCTCCGGCTATCAGCGGAAGCAGCTTCACCAAGCCGGCGACCGCGCTCTTCTTGGGCCGATAGGCTACCTGGCCGTCGACTGCCATCTTATTGAGGTCAATGCGATACACGACACCGTCCTCGATGACGAGCAGCTTGTCGCCGTTCGCCACGGCCGTTGGCTGCTTGCCCTGGGACCCCAGCGCTCGCATGAGCATCGCGAATCCGATGGCGTCACCATCGCCGCCACCACCGGGGCCGCCGGCCATGCCCATCAGCATCATGAGCATCATCGGGTCGACGTCCTCCTGCGCCATTGCCGTGAACAGCGCGCGCATGTCTGGCGGAGCCCCCAGCTCCTGAAGCATGGCCTCGAGTTGGGCAGCTTCGTCCTGAGCCGCCGGTGGTTCGGCCGGGGCCACTTCGGCGGCCGGAGCCTGGGCGAGAGCTGGCGCGAGGCTTACCGATGCCGCGACACAGAGTGCCGTAAGGCGCGCGATCATGGTGCATCCACCTTTCGGGGCTGTGGGCACATCCCGTCGCCCACCTATTCGGGGTCCCACTTGAGCTGCTGCATGGCCTGGTCGATCGGGAGGACCTGCACATGGCCGTCGGCGAAGGCCACGACCGTGTTGCCGTCGTGCCGCGCCACCATGTCCGCGGGCCCACCAACCGCCGGCCCATCGCCTGGATCCCTCTCGAACAGCAGCACCACACGATCGGCATCCGCCACGGCCTCCAGGGCCATGCCGACCAGCTTCTCATTCATTGCGTAGCCCAGTACATCGTCAGGAACCGCTGGGCAGTGCAGCAACGCTTCGTTCTGGGTCTGCCGCGTAACCTCGTTGACCCAGTCGGCGGTCATGAGAGTGCCATTGTGCTCTCGGGCGTACATCAGGCACCCCATCGCAAGCTGTCTCAGGTTGCTAACACACGTGATCTCCACCGCCTGGGCCACCTCGGCCTCGGGCTGCGCTTCCGGCACGCCGCCCTGGGCCGCCATAAGCGGCACGAGCCTGGCGAGCGCGGCGGCTGTGTCCTTCCTGGGGCGGTAGCCCACCTGGCCGTCGACGGCCATCTTGGCTAGATCGATGCGGTAGATCACGCCGTCCTCGATGACCAGCAACTGGTCGCCGTTCGCGACCGCTGTGGGCCGCCCCGCCTGGCCGCCCATGCCGCGCATCAGGGCCGTCATGAACATCAGGCCCTCGTCGACCCTCCCTTGGCCGCCCATGGCCGTGAGCAGCAGGAGCACCATCGGGTCCAGGTCGTCTTGGGCCATGATCCGGAACAGGGCCCGCACATCGTCCGGCACACCGGCGTCCGCGAGAGCGCGCTCAAGGACTTCACCCCCTGCCGGAGCTGGGGCCAGGGCCGCCGGCGGCGCAGGGGGCCCGTCGGCTTCCGCGTGGGCTTGAGTCGCAGCCGGTATCGCCGCGAATAGGGCCATACCGCTACCCATCCAGACGCCTCGAGCGTTCATACTCTCGCCACCTCTTGAGCGTCGCGTCGGTCGACACGGTGCACTGGAACCCAGATGACGACGCTGCAGCCCGGGTTGGGTTCCCCACTGTTGTGGTAGACTATCCCTACTACTGGCGAGAGGCGAGGTCCTGCCTTGCGCATGTCCACCAGAGGGCGCTATGGCCTTCGGGCGATGGTCGAGCTGGCCATCCGCCATGGCGACGCTCCGGCTCGCCTGAAGGACATTGCCCAGTGCCAAGACATCCCCCTGGCCTATCTGCGCGAGCTAATGACCTCGCTCTCCGCCGCCGGGCTCGTGCGGCCGATTCGCGGCCCACGAGGGGGCTATCTTCTGACCCGGCCCCCATCGGAGATCAGTGTTCTCGACGTGGTTGAGCCACTCGAGGGCCCGCCGGCGCTCGTCGACTGCACTGATGACCCCGCGCTCTGTGACCGGTCGGCGAGTTGCGCCGCTCGGGGCTTCTGGAGCGGCCTGGCCAGTACCCTCCGCGAGTCGTTCGAGACCACGAAACTGGCCCAACTGGCGGCCAATGAGTTGTCTTCGCGCGCCGACCAGGGGTCAGCGCCCCCGCAGCCGTAGCGCGCCGGCGAGACCGCCCACACCCGTCTACTCGACGAACTGGAAGGCGTACAGTTTCGCGGCCCGCATGCGGAAGTGCAGCCGCACCGGCCGGTCTCGCAGGGCGCTCAGGTCAGCTTCCCCGCCGAACGTCACCGGCTGATCGACGCGGTTCCCGCCCATCGGATCGCAGTTGGTCAGGTCGTGGCCCGGTACCGGGTGGCCTTCGGCGTCCAGGAGTGCCACACGGACGGTACCCATGGCGCCGGCATTCAGGTTCAGCACGAGCCGCGAGCCGGAGAAGCGAATGGGTGGCGTCACGAGTTCGCCGCCCTCATAGGCCGCATCGGCCGAGACGAATCCGTCCAACCTCTGCTCGAGTCGGAAGATGGTGCCGTCTTGGCCCGCGTCCTCATACGCCCCGTGTGTGGACCGGTAGCCGCCGCAGTACTGGAAGATGCGGTTGCCGGCGCGAACCATGCCGACCGCCATGTAGAGCTGGCCGGCATCGGGGTCGCCCTGCATCCCCAGGCCGACATAGGGCTCGCGCGTGAGCCGCGTCCATTGGATGCCATCGCGGCTGGTCGCCATCTGGATGTCGAGGTAGCCGTCGTTGCCATAGCGCCCTACGGGAGGCTCCGGAAAGTGCCGGTAGGCCGAGGGGAACATGAAGTAAGCATCCGCGGCCCACGGGTACTGCACACAGGCCGAGTTGTAGTGGTCTGATGGCACCGGGTCCCGCTCGTCGTAGCCGAACATGGTCGGCACCTCGGCGCTCGGTACGGGGATGCTCTCGGGGCCCCAGATGTAGTAGGGCTTCTCCAGGGCCTGGTAGGGCCAGGGCGCCGTGATATCATCCATCTCCACGCGCCCCACCTTACGCTCAGGGTTCCAGATGCGGATGTGCGCCACGTACTTCCCGAGCCGTGTGTCGTAGAAGGCCTGGTTGGCGGTATCGGGCGACAACGGGAATACGCGGGTCTCCGACTTCGTCCAGTGGATGCCATCGGGCGACGAATGCACGTAGAGCCCCGCCGTCTCCGGATCCGGCCAGTGCATCACCGAGAGCGCTTTGAAGCGTCCCTCAGGTGGTGCCACGAGGTCCAGGAACACCGTGGTCTCGATCACGCCATCCAGCACGATGTTGTTGGCCGTGGAGCCCTCATACTCGATGACCCCGAGCTCGGGCTTCTCCCACGTGATACCGTCGGCGCTCTGGGCGTAGCAGTACCGCAGCCCTCCGTCGTTGGTTCGGGCCATGTACCACATCCGGTAGAGGCCCTCATACTCGAGCACGCTCACGCAGAAGCCGATGTCCTTGTTCTCCCACGGCTTGTCGGCGCGGATTGCCGGCCCCGTCTTCTGGGCCGGGTTCATCCGGAGCGTGATCCCCTCGGAGCTCTCGATGAACCGGCCGTCCATCAGGAGCTGCTTCTCGGTGCCAACGTCAATGGGCTCGCGGGGGGCTGCGGACAAGGGGGACACCTCCAGGAGTAGAAAGCCGATCCCGAACACGAGCAGGGGGGCTAGGGCCGGGCCAGACACTCGCTGAGCCATGGGTCACACCTCTCACGCGGCCGGCCGCGGCATCATGCGGGCACCAGATAGATGGGCGATGCGCCCGCGCGTAGCGTGATGGACCCGGTCACGGGTGCTGACGTGAGCCGCGTACCGTAGATGTCGCACGGGAACACTCGGCCGTCACCGACGTCCAGGGCCACGTCGGCCTCCCGAAGAGCGTTCCATACCACCAACAGCGGCGGGTTGCCCGTGAAGCGTAGCACTCGGGTGCCGTCCGGCCCGTAGGTCCAATCGTCTATGCGCCGGGACCCGATGGTCGCCGTCATAAACCGGTAGGCCTCCATCGATGGCTTGGGCGAGCCATCAACACGGACCAGCCCCATGTTGCGGGCATGGTCCGATGGCTCCGTGAAGTCGTTCCACCCCAGAAGCGTGACGAAGCTGAGTCGATGCGCCAGTGCCTGGAGGTGCAGCTTCACGATGTTGCGCGCCTGCACTTCCTCCGAGACGAACAGGCTCGTGGCGTCGCACCCGGTGGCGGGGTCCCACGTCGGCCAGCCCGTCTCGTTGATGGCCACGGCCACGTCGGGTCGTCCGGCGCGCCGACACGCGTCGGCCAGGCCGAACAGCGCCGCGTCAAGTGCCTCGTCAACGGCATACGGGTGCAGCAGCACCAGGTCGATGACACGTCCGTCATCGCGCTTCAGGCATGCCTCGGCATAGCCAACGCCGGGAGGCGCGAACCCGCCAGTGGCGATCAGAACGCCCGGGCACTTCGCCTTGATCGTTTGGCCGGCCATGGCGATCAGATCGGCGTACGCAGGCAGCGTCCACCCCAGATGCGTGTTTGGCTCGTTGAAGAACTCAAAGGACCGGATACTGGGCCCGACCGCCTCGAGGCGCTCGGCCAGCATGGCCTCGTAGTCGGGCAGGCAGGTCACCGGAAAGAGAGGGTCGGCCGGGTCGGCCGCCGGGGGCATGCCGTCAATGCACACCTCGAAGGACATCCCCCACTTCTCGGCTACGGCCTGCTGCTCGGGTGCTAGGGCCGAGAGGCCCTGGCGCTGCCAGTGGACTCCGGCCTGGCGCATGGTCTCGCCGTACTGGTGCAGGTAGTTGGCATAGCACGTGAACATGCCCCAGAGCGGCTCGTCGAGGGCGCGCCTCCCAGACAGGTCGTGCTCGGGCGGCGCAATAGGACGCACGGTCACGTCGTCGAACCACGCGATGCCGGGGCCACCGATCTGGAACAGACTGAGGTTGCAGTGGTAGTCGCTACCCGGCGCCAGGAACCGGAGTGTCTGTCGCGTCCAGCCCTGCGTGCCAACCAGGTGCTCGGCGTCCAGGCAGCCTGAGCTGATCGCGCCATACCAGTACTCGATGTTGAGGTGGCAGCCCTGCCCCTCCAGATCCTGGCAGCGCACCATGGCCGACGCCTCGTACCACTGCCCAGGCTCGAGTCCCTTCAGTTCCTGTGCCCACGCGGTGCACGTCGGCGCGTCGAGGTCCATCCTCGCCACCCGCTCGCCCGAGGGCGCATCGTCTTGCTCGGCCACACCGCACAGCCGCGCCAGGTCTGCGCCGTCTCGCCCCCAGGCAGCCGCGCGCCAGCCAACCGGGCCCCCGCCCGCGTCCAGTTCCTCGAACGAGGCATTCGCGAGCGGCGTCGGGGCCGCATCAGACCCGGGCGCGAGAACCAAAGCCAGTGCGAGCGCCAGCATCGGGTTCAGTCCTCCAGCCGTACGGCGTACCGTATCAGGGCCGAGTCGGGACGGTCGAGGAGCTCAACGCGAAGGCCGTCTATCGTCAACTCGGCGCCCTTTAGCTCCTGGGTCGTGCCCGCGTCCACGTCGTCGAACCGGTAGGTGACTGCCGGATCCAGCGCCTTCAGCCGCAGGAACGCCTCCGTGAAGGGGCTGGCCGGCCGCTTGAGGACCACAACCAGCCCATCGCCCTGCTCGGGGCGGTCGAGCTGGTAGGCCATCCAGGCGTCTTCGGCCTGCGAGTACTCGGTCAGGGGGTAGAAGTCGCCATAGTAGAACTCCCGCACGCTCAGATACTCCATGAGCAGCTCACGGGCGCGGTCGAAGGGGTAGTCTTCGGGGATGGGGGGCTGGGATGCATCGCCCGCACCCGACAGCCCAGCCACAAGGCCCGAGGACATCGAGCTGCGTAGGTGGTACCGGCTGACCGAGTCCAGGTAGCCCACCGATGTGCTGTTGAGCGGGATCCAGTGCAGCAGGCCCCACGTGTGGCACTGGGCCGCCACGCGGCCGGGGCTCAGATCGCAGAAGTCCGTGCGCCACAAGGGCGTCGCGCGGCCCAACGACTCCAGATCGATCTTCCGGCCGCCGCTGGCGCAGTTGTCGATGATCAGCCCCGGGTGCCGCTCGAGCAGCGCGTCCCAGAGCGCGTACTGCCCTTCGACGTAGCGGATCTCGGCCATCCCCTGGCGGTCGGGGGCGTCCGCGTTCTGCCAGTACAGAAGCTGCGAGATGTTCGAATCCTGGCGGAGGCAGTCGATGCCAAACCGGTTGATGAGGTCCGATAGGAAGTCAGTGAGGAACTGGAGAGCATCGGGGTTACCCAGGTTCAGCAGCCGGTCGCCCGCATTGAGCTGGTTCCGCGAGCTCTCCGCCCGCACCCAGTCCTCAGTGGACATCCAGTCGCCGTAGTCCGTCCAGGTCACGGCCCGCCCCTCGGGCACCTCGAGCAGCCACTCGGTGTGATCCCGGGCCCACGGCGTGCCGGGCGCCACCCGCTCCGGCTCGACCCACAGGAGGAACTTGAGCCCAGCGGCGTGCGCCGCGTCTCCGATGGGCCGAAGGCCCTGCGGGTAGATATCGGCCCGCGGCGTCCAGTCGCCCGCTCCGCGTGGCCATGGCCCCGGCTTGCCGAACCACTCGGCATCGATCCAATAGTACTCGAACGGCAGATCGTGCGCCGCGATCTGGCTGATGTTGTCGAGGTGTACGTCGGCCGGCGTGCCGCCCCAGTTGCCGTTGCACAGAGGGGCGACCAGCGGCTGCCCGTTGGGGCGCGGACGGTGGTGCTTCAGGATGAACCGCCGCAGCGCGTTATGCCCGCGGATCGGTTCGCCCTCCCAGAACAGCAGGAGCACCCGCGGCGTACGGATTTCCTCGCCGGGGAACAGCTTGAGGTGCGTGTGGGCCATTCCGACTCGGATAGAGAGCCCCCCGGGTTCATCGCGGGAGAACTGCGCGGCCCATTCTCCCGTCCACCCGATGCCGATGATGATTCCGTTCCCCCCGAAGTCGACGTTGAAGAAGGGGAGCACCTCGCTGGACGAACGTCCCCAGCCTGCCGTCAACCTCAGATGGCTGCGAGGACGCAGATGCCGCTCCGTCAGTCGGAAGTCGTCCCGCGAGCACATGGACCCCAGCGAATAGACCACCCGGCACGGGTCGCCGCCAGCCAGCGGCAGGGCGGCTTCCAGGGCCTGGATGCCCTCGAAGATCCCCGTGTCCGTGTCGCCCTCGTTGGTGAGCCGCACGACCCACTCGACGGCTGGGAAGTCGGCGTGGACGTGGACCTTAGTGCCAATGCTCAGTCCCGTCGCCGGGTCGCGGTGCACCGTGGTCTCAACGGCGTAGCCCTTCTCGGTCTCGGCACGCGCGTGGTAGTGACCCCAGGCGGCGACGAGGCGTTCGAGCGGCTCGCCGCCCAGCGTCCCGCCGATGGGGTAGCCCTGGACCGCGCCGGCTCCCGTCCGCAGAGCTGCGGCCCATTCGGCGGCACGTGCCATCTCATTGGGTGCAGGTTGCATGGCGCTCTCGGTCTCCAAAGCAGCGTGGGACTGGCCCGGGCCGGGCTTCTCCATCGGGGGGGCTTCGGCCTGCGGCATTCCATGCCATCGGTGGCCCGCACTGCCCCCCAACCCCGTCAGCCTTGAGGGACGCGCACCGGGGCGCACCTCGAGGGGCGGGTGTCACAGGCAGTCCCTCGCGGCCGCGCGACCCACACTATCCGGCACACGGGTACTCAACCACGTAGAGCATGCCGGTAGAGCGAGTCAGGCCGACAAGCTGCGTGGCCGCGGTGCAGTGCGGACTGTCGACGTCCAGCTCGACGATCACAATATCCGCTTCGAGACCCTTGAAGGCCTGGATGGTGCAGACGGGGATCGTCTTGGGGCCGCATTCCGGCGAGGCACCGGTCCACTTGGCCAGCGTCCATCCTACGGGCAGCGACCCGGCGATCCGTCGGGCCAGTGAGTTCTCGTAGGTGTGCAGCGAGAGCAGCACGACGGACCCGACTTCGGCTTCGTCGCCCAGCTCGGCCACCACATCGCGGATGATGCGCAGAAGTCGACCCCGCGCTTCGGTCTCGCTGGCACAGCGCGAGACCAGCGGCTCTGGGCCCCCGACGGTACAGAGCGGCATGGGGCGCACGCCCGCCCGCTCGTACGCCATCGTCGCTACGGGAGCTGGATTCCGGCAGTTCCGAGTCAGCTCGAGCACCGGAGACTGCCTGGCGAGGAACCGCGAGGCGGTATCGACGAACAGGGTCTGCTCGCTATCGAAGAACACACACAGGCGAGTCCCCCAGCGCTCCACAACGGTTTCGTCGATCACCGCCCACCACTCGTCCCAGAAGTCTTGACCCTCATCAACGACCAGCGCGTCCCATGGCGCCTTGGTGGCCGAACCTAGCGCGGCACGGAGCTTCTGAGGCATCACCTTGCGTGTGATCGCGTCATCGAACTCCCGAGGGAGAGGATCGCCCGCTGCGGCGCAGACATCCCTCGCCCACGTCCAGAAGGTGTTCACGGATACGGTACCCGGCCCGGCGGCCGCTAGCGCAGCGGCGAGGTGACGCGCCAGCGCTTGGTTAAAGCACAACGCCTGCACATGGAGTCCCTGAGACGCCATGCGCCGCGCGTGCTCCTGAGCGAGCACTGTCTTGCCTGAGCCCACACAACCGCGTACGAAGAGCCGTCGGTTGCCCTGCGCCGCCTCCAGAATCCGCCACTGGTCATCGGTGGCCTGCAGGACCTCTCGACGCACCTCGTCGATGGTGGCGCGGAGTGAGGGCAAGGCCCGGATGGTCGGGTACAGCGCCTCCTCGACGCACCTTACGCCCGCCGAGCCGAGGCAACGGGAGCCCGGTCCTTCGCGCCGGGCCCAGTGCTTGAGCGCGCGGCCGATGGATGCCCCGATGGCCCCGCGATGGAGATCCGGCCGCGTCAGTATGCAGTCGCGGTCGATCCCTGGCGGGACTGCCGCACCCCAGTTCTCGAGGTCTGGAAACGCCAGGGCGTAGCCGACACGGGGCAACGAGATCCTCGCGCGAGCACGCAGGAACCGAACCAGAGCTCCCTGGGAGTCCCTGACCTGTGCCACGGGGTCTCCGATGTCATGGCAGCCGCCCCTGAGGTCGATCGAGAACCACCCTTGACCGGAGTGCTCGACCCCACCCCCTTTGACCTCGACGACGAGCATCGGCAGGCGTGGATGCAGGAGGACGAAGTCGGCTTCGCCCATGGGCTTGCCTCCGAGACCCTCCCAGTTCCACGAGTGGACGACGGTGAACTCGTCGTCCAGGTGCTGCAGTGCCTCGTAGAAGCGCCGCTCCGCCGCGCTCCTCGTGTCGCGGGCCAGTCTGGTGGGGAGCATCCGTGCCATGGGCCTACGGCCGCCTCCCTCTTCGGGCCGGCTTGTGCCGCATCTCGTCGAGAAGGCCGCGCAGCACCGCCTCGGCGCCCTGCTTGCTGAGCGAGTCGTTGGCGTTGCCACACAGCCGGTCCAGAACGCACCGCGGGCACCCATCGGCGCAGTCGCATGCCGCTACCGCGTCGAGCGCCGCCGTGAAGACGCGTTCCAGGGCCCCCTCCTCCATAAGGCGGTCAACGAGCCCGGACCCGCCGGGGCAGTCCTCATAGAGGAAGATGCCCGGGCCGGACAACTGAGGGTGACCGTAGACAGACAGTCCAGCAACATCGTCGCCACAGAACCCGGGCAGCACCGCCGTCATCTTGCACACGAGGTGCTCGGCCCCATGGATCCACCCGAGTTGTCGCTCCCATGCGACGTCGTCCGCGACGTCCTCGGTCGGCATGGCGGCCAGGATGTGTGCTGGCACCTCGAACCAGAGGGCCTTCGTCTCGAAGGCGAGCTCCTTGTACTCGACGCGCCCGCCCTCCCGGTCGATGGCCTGGGGCCAAGAGCGGATGTTCATCAGCTTCCTGGATGCCGCCGCAGACCATCCTGGCTCGCCCCGCTCGCACACCCAGTAACGACCTGTGAGTCCTGCCCTGACCGCAACGGTGCCGTGGCTGACAGCGAGTCGCCCGCCAGACACCGAGGACTGGGCGGACTCGTCCAGGATCGTCAGGTCAGAGCTGATCTCAGCCACCGTGTAGCTGCGCTCCTCTTCCGGCCTGGCAGGGCGCACCCAAGCAGTAGGGGGATCGGCGCTCGACCCACCTGACCCTACGTCCATCGGGCCCAGGAACAGAGACTCGACGACATACGTGTCCCTGACCCCATCGTCGTAGATAGCGCCGGGGAAGAGCATCCACAGTGCGGACCAGTTGTCGGTCCGGCCCACGAGTTGGCCGCCACCCCTCTTGATGTCGACCTGCGCATTGCCCCGAGACGCCAGGACGTTAATGCGTTTGTGCGGGTCCTCGTCGCGGGCCTGCCAGTAGTACTTGCCATCGGCACCGGGGTCCGCGATCCACCCGTTCGCCCGGAGGGAGTCGAACGCTTCCCTCGTGCGAAGCTCCCCAAAGAAGCGCGCGTCGTCGATCAGATCCAGCGGAAGCTCCTTCGCTGCGGCCGCGATATGCTGGGTCGCGACCACGCTGTTGTCTGGGTCCATCACGACGTCATCTGGCCTCGCTCGCACCAGGCATTGTTCGAAGTGCTCGGCCTCTGCGAACCAGTCGTCCAGCGGGTTGTTCCGCGGGACGTAGAGAATGAGCGCCTCGCGCGAGTCGCTGCTGACGCGGCCCACGCGCCCGGCCATCTGCCGGAATCCTGCCCTGCTGTGCGGCATGCCCACGATGATGGCTGCAGAGAGGGCGCCAATGTCGACACCCAGCTCCAGCGCGGAGGTCGCGAACACCGCCGGGCAGTCGCCGGTCCGCAGGCGCGCCAGTTCCTCCTCCTTCACCGACCCGAGCCTGTTGGATATGTACACGCTGAGGGCGCCGGCCAGGTCGTCGCGACCCGCACGCTCGAGCCGATCCTTGCACTGGCGAGCCACGATGTTCGCCTCGGGCCGAGATCGGTGGAATACCACGGTCTGCACGGGCCCGTCCTTCCGGTCCAGCAGCGCCTCAACGAGGTCAGGCACCACGGTCACACGCCGGCCGCCGTGGGTCGCGGCCCGAGGCGTCCAGCTGGCAAACACGCGTCTTCCTCGTCCGCATGTGTCGCGCTCCACCGCCGCAACAGGCGCCCCATCGCCGATCAGCTGCCGCGCCAGCTCAACCGGGTTGCCGATGGTGGCCGAGCACAGAACGAACTGCGGATTGCACCGGTGCAGGGAGTAGTGGTCGACGAGCCTCCGGAGTCTACGGAGTATGCACGCCAGATTCGACCCGACGACGCCGCGGGCCGTGTGGACCTCGTCGACAACCACGAAGCGGAGACCGCCCAGAAGCTCCTTCCAGTTCCTGTTCGCGCCGGCCAGAATCCAGTTGAGCATAGATGAGTTCGTCAGCACCACATTCGCGCTGCTGGCGTTGTTACCCCGACGGGCCCTCTTCGTTTCGGCATCGCACCGGGCCACCCTGATCCTTTGACCTCTGAGCTCCCCCTCGACGAGCCACCCGTCGATCGGTTCGCGGCTCAACATGCCGCCCCACGATTCCAGCTGGTCGGTGCAGAGGGCCTTCGTCGGGGCCACGTACAGAGCCCGCGCTTGGGGGTCACCCATGATGCTCGACAAGATCGGGATCTGATAGCACAGGCTCTTCCCGCTGGCGGTCCCTGTCGCGATAACCACATGCTTCCCACTGCGGACCAGGTCGAGGGCCTCTACCTGGTGCACATACGGCTTGCATGGAAGAGGGACCCCGAGCTTCCCGAGCGCTTGGGCTTCACTGGGCCAGCGGCCGAACTGCGGCGGCTCAGGCTCCAGAACCACGCAATGGTGCCTCTCCGCTCCCACCGTTGCCAGCAGGTCGGCGAGCAGGCTCTGTGCCGAGAGAACCGGTGTCGGCGGCGGGGCGACCACGAGCTTCGACCAGGCGGCAGGCCACTCGAGATCGGGTGGGCCCGAGAGTCGCTCCATGTTCGTCGAATACACCCCGGGCCCACTCGCACCCAGGCTTCCCGGTTTCCAGTCGCGGTCCGGTTCCCATGCGCCGTCAGACAGATGGCAGTGGCGGTGCTCAAACCCCTTGCTGGTCTCGCGCACCTGCAGCAGGAGCTTGGTACGGGCGGGCACGGTGGGCGGGCCGCCGTCTTCCGGTGATCTCGGCGATCGGGGCATTAGGGTCCACCTCCTGCCGTGGCATGCTACCGACCGAAGACCTCATCCAGCATGCCCCACCGCGCCTCCGCGCAGTCGGCCTCACAGAAGCACTGCATCCCATCGAGGCGGCTGAGGACCGTCTGGCGGCGGCGCTCCTGCCGCTCGTAGAGCTGCGCCTCGTCCTCAGCCGTCAGTTCCTCGCGAGCTACGTCGAACTGCGCGTACACGTTGCCGCCACGGAACAGGTTCTCGGACCGCCGCTTGAGCACGCCGATCTCCTGCAGGGCCAGCATGTGCCCGATGCGCACCGTGTACTGGGTCTGCATGGGCCGGAACGGCAGCAGGAGCACCTTGCGCGCGTCGTCGTACAGGACCTCGTGAGGCCCGCGCAGGCCGTGTTGGCCGTTCCGCCCCAGAATGAGCTGCCGGAAACGCTGGGAGATCTTGTCCGCCGATGCCACACTCCCCCACACAAGCTGCTCCACCAGGGCCCGGTCCTGGGGGTCGTACAGAACCAGACAACGGCACCTCTCGCCTGCCTTCGCATCCATCGCTCGCCCGCCGCGCCCGATCTCCTGGTAGTAGTCCAGCAGGCTCGGCGGCATGTAGAAGTGAACCACCCAGTCGATCCGCGGCAGGTCGATACCCAGCCCAAAGGCGTTCGTCGCGACGATGATCTGGGCTTCGTCGTCGGTGAAGCGACGCTGTTCCTCAGCCTTGCTCTCGACCCCCAGTCGCCCGTGGTAGACCGCCACTTCGCCCAGATCCTCGCTGCTCAGCCACTGGGCGATCTCGTCGCAGTTCTCGCGCTCATCATCATTTTCCCCGGCCTTGGCGAAGCGCGTATAGATGATGCCTCGGGCCCTCGGCCCCTGCTCCCTGATGAACTCCCGGAGGCGGCGATACTTGGCTCGCGCGCCCCGCACGTGGGCCACGGCAACGTCGAGCTCGTCCCTACGGTAGTGGTCGAGGACCACGTCTCGATCAACCTCCAACGTGACCCCCAACTGTTTCACTACATCATTCCGCACGTCGGGAGGCGCGGTGGCGGTCAGCAACAGAACAGGAGGGCGCCCCAGGCGGAGAAGCGCGTCCCGCAGCAGCAGATACTCCACCCGGAAGCTGTGCCCCCATTCCGACACGCAGTGGGCCTCATCGATGACCACCCGCACCACGCGCTTTCGGCCCTCTGTCAGCACGCGAAGGAGGCTCTCTGACCCGAGTTGCTCGGGGGTAACGTACAGCAGGCGGTAGCGACCCTCCCACAGGTTCTGGCGCCGATGCTGCCGGTCGTCGCCAGGCACCGTGCTGTTGAGGAAGGTTACTCCAGGCTCCTCGCCCTTGGTCTGGTCGGCGATGAGCGCCAGCAGCGGCGACACCACGAGGGTCAAGCCATCCTCCTCCAGGCACTGGGACGCGAGCTGGAAGCACAGCGACTTCCCGCTGCCTGTCGGGAGAACGCCGAACGTGTCGCGCCCCTCGATGAAGCGCACCGTGAGCTCTCGCTGCTGATCGCTCCGCCACTCGAGGCCCCGATGCTCGAGCCAGGCGTCGGCGAACCCCTCGGCCTCTTTGCGGCCAACCGTCACCGGCGGGCAGGCGGGTTCGCGGCGCGGCTCGGTCTCATGCGCGGCACTGCCCGACGCTCTCACATACACCGCATCCCCCGACTTGGCTGCGCCCAGCGGGGGGCTAACGACCAGGTGCCCGGCCAGGAGCACCTTGCGCACCACGTCGCGCCCAGAGTCGCCATCCCTGGTGCAGCCGCAGTACAGCAACAGGTCGCGGTAAGCCATTCGCGCCCTTCCGGCGGCGAGCAGGCCGAGCTCGCGCGTGAGTCCTTCGGCGAGCCGGCCCGGGTCGAAGTGGGCCCGGTCCCGCCTAAGCGTGAGGGGGTCGTCCAGGCCCCCGTCTTCCAGGCTGCCCGACACCAGCACGCCACGCTCGGCCAGACAGACCGCGATCTCCTTGACGGCTCTGGCACCCCGACGCCGGTACCCAAAGGCGGCAAGCACGTCGCGCCTCTTCATGCTGCAGCCCGTCGGTCCGTAGGCCTTCTCGAGGAGCTTCCGCAGAGCCTTCGACGGGGCTAGACCCTCGTTGTGGCGCTGGTCGAACAACGCCTCGGAACCTGGCTCGGGCTCCTCGGACGGGCAGGGGCCCAGGCGGGGTCTGGCGCCGCGACGGCCATGCACGCGGGCGGCGATGCCGCCGCCCCGGCCCAACGCGCGAGGGCCGGAGACACGCGCTGGTTTCGCGTTGGGCACAGAGGGAAGATCAGAGCGGCGCACACGCCACTCGCGGGCGCCCACCTGCTCCCCCGGGAGCTTGCCCGCGTGGAGCCACCGGTACACGCTTGAGACGCTCACGCCCAGAAGAGCAGCGGCCTCGTAGACGGTCACCCAGTCCTTGCCCTGGCCCATGGCCTACCTCCTATGATAATACGTTGCCCACTATCATAGCAGGTCGCCGGATACGGGCCAAGCCGTTCCCCCCAGCCACTCGCCAAAACAGTCAAGGATGAACGACACGCCGCGAGTCTTGTCGCCGGGCACGTCGGGTTTGATGAAGCACATGCTCACGCGGAAGTCGTCGGTCTGTCGCACCACCTTCAGCACCAGACGGTTCCGGCCCTCGAGCAAGCCGACCGGGATCCAGAACCCGAACTGACTCCACGGCTGGACGGCATCGTGACGGTAGGCCTCCTCCCCGTTCAGCCAGACGGCGAAGGGGCCGGTGGCCCCGACGCACAAGGTCGCGGACCGCTGCTCGGGCGACACGATGGTCCGCACCAGGTAGTAGCAAGCCTCGCCGGTGAAACCGCCCAGGTGATCCGCGTCGAGATGGTCC
>JAKPQA010000013.1 GCA_029547025.1 Armatimonadota bacterium | reverse complement strand
CTTAGGGTCGGCACCCACGCACACCCAACCGTAGGCGAGGCTTCAGCCTCGCGCGAAGTGGCTCTACAGGCCATTGTGAGCCGAGGCTAAAGCCCCGGCTACAGAGGTGATGCGACATACGCCTCTGGCATTGGGCTTAGGGTCGGCACCCACGCACCCCCAACCGTAGGCGAGGCTTCAGCCTCGCGCCAAGTGGCTCTACAGGCCATTGTGAGCCGAGGCTAAAGCCCCGGCTACAGAGGTCATGCGACATACGCCTCTGGCATTGGGCTTAGGTGCGGACCATTCGTGACTGTCACCTGTTTCCGAGAGGCCCGGTGGCGCGATCCACCCGCCCTACCCCAGCACCTTCGCGCGCGTATCGAGGACCCAGCGCTCCGTCTTCGGGAAGTCGTCGAAGTCTTTGAGTTTGGCGAGCAGGGCGCTGTCGGGGTCGACGCCCGCGGACTGCAGCAGTGCGAAGTCCTGCAGAGACTCGGCCCATACTTCCCAACGCAGTGAGTCGATGGGCCCGTCGGGGCCGGGGTAGACGACGAAGGGGTCGCCGTAGGCCCAGCCGGGCCATGCGCCACCGTCGGTGACCGTGAACGGATCGATGAGGTCGCGGGTCTGGCTTCTGTACCAGTAGTTGTAGCCCCAATGGAGGAACCCGAGGCGCTGGAAGCGGTAGAACAGCCAGCCGGCCGCGCGGATCTTCGGCAGAGGCGTGTTGATGAGCCGGTTCATGTACCGACCACGCGGTCCGCAGCAGAAGTATGTCCACGAAGGGATGCCCTCCTGCCAGTACTGCCGGGTCACCGCGATGCTGGGGATCGGCATGTCGGTGACCTGGTCGCGACCGTACGTGATCTCGGACAGCGCATCCATCGTCTTCATCCAGGGCGCCAGCTCGCGCAGCACCTGCCGCGCCGCCTTGTAGTTCGCCAGGTGCTCGGCCCCGTGCGGCTCATCGGAAACGTGGAAGAACGACCGCTCGAGCAGCCCCTCGGCCTCGAGGAACTTGTGGAACTTCGGCAGGAACTGGGCGAGGAAGCCGCGGTAGATCTCCGAGGTCGCACCGGTCTCCGGCGCCCACAGAAGCTTCTCGTCGAAGCCCTGGCCCTCGTAGATGCGGATGGCGTTCCGCACGCCCCACTGCGTGAACAGGTGGTTCCACTCGAAGTTGCGGATGCCGGCCCGCGTGGCGACCTGCACCCACTTCCTCACATCGCGCCAGTCGAAGCGGTACTGCTCGCCCTCGCGCGCTACGCGGAGCAACTGCGTCGGTCGCTTGACGCCATCGGTGGGCGGCGTGAACAGGGGGGTCAGGATCGTGTCGAGCCCATGCTCGGCGCAGTCGGCAAGGTACCGTTCGCAGAGGGGCCAGAAGGCCTTCGACCACGGCTCGACGCGGTACCAGTCACACAGAGCGTCGGCGTAGAACCAGTGCGTGACCGGGAAGCCCTCGCGGGGTTTGAGCACCAGCTCGGAGACATTGAGCGTCACCGTGAGCTGCTTCACCCGTTGGTCCACCTTCAGCTTGACAGTGACCTCGTGCAATCCGGGCTTGGCATCGGCCGGCACGCACACGGTGAACCAGAAGGCGTGGGTCTCCCACGGGCCGGCGAGCACCTCGCACTCGTCGAACAGCGGATCCGGCGCCCAGCCGGGGATGCGCGTGAAGCCATCGGTCTCGTCCGGTGGCGTCTCGGTATCCTGATGGGGTAGCGGGACCCAGCCCACTCGGCGCACGCGCACGGGCCAACCGTCGGCCGATGCCGCCGAAGCGGTCAGGTGGGCCGGATCGAGCTCGGTCGAAGCGCCGGCCTGGAATGACACCCTCTCGCCGCGGGCGACGGCCAGCTTCAGCTTGCGCGATGTGCCGGGGCGCGACTTGGGGAAGTGCCGAACGAGTGCCGTCGATACGAAGGTCTCGATTGCCACGATGGGGCCTCCATTCGCGGGTGCAACGCGCTATCGCGGGGGCAGGAACTCCAGTCCGCCTTCGGGCTTCAGTCGGAACCGCTTGGCGCGGATCGCGCTGCCCTCGCCCTCTTCATAGTACACCGCCAGCACGGAGCCATCGTTGAGCTCGACGGTGGCCGGGTAAGCCCCGCCGACTGAGTCGATCTCGTGCGGCCCCTGCCACGTCCGGGCGTCGTCGGCACTGACCCAGAGTGCTGTCGCGGGCATTCGTATGGCCATGAGGATCTGCCCGGTGCTCAGGCGGTTCAGATGCGGGCAATGGCCGGGGAAGCTCGTGGCGTAGACCGGCGACCACGTCCGGCCGAGGTCGGGACTCGTTGCCACATGCAGAACCGTCTTGCTGCTCCGCAGCGCGGCGAGGAGCGTGCCGTCGTTCAGCAGGATCACATCGGTCTCCGCGTCGAGGTAGGCGCCCTGGTCTTTGCCGATGGCGATGGGCTCACTCCACGTGGCGCCCCGATCGGTCGAGCGCACCACACCGCCCCAAGCCGCGCCATGGCGTTCCCAGTAGACGCCCAGGACATACGTGCCGTCGGGCATCTCACGCACCGGGGCGGAGACGGCCCAATCGGCCGCGACGAGTTGCGACTCCGGCCCCCACGTCCGGCCGCCGTCGGCCGACGATACCATGCGCGACTCGAGTCGTGTGCCCTCGGCCCCGGGCACCAGTGTGAAGTAGGTGCAGATCAGCCTGCCATCGCTCATCTGCGCGATGTGTGGATCGCGGTCGTCCTGGTCGCTATCGAACAGCACCTCCGGCTCCGTCCAGGTGCGACCCTCATCCGATGAGCGCACCATGGCCACGCGGCCGCCTTTGGGCCAATCGGTGTTCGGGGTCGACACGTGGCCATAGCCGGCGTAGAACACGCATATGATGTCGCCCTCCTTGGTCCGGCATGCATCGGGGAAGGCCTGGTAGGTCCCGGCGGCCTCGCCGCGGGAGATGACCTGGTGCAGCCCGTCTTGCGCGCACAAGGGCGTCAGCCCCCCTAGTGTCAGCGCTGCGGCGATGAGTAGGTGCTTGGGCATTCGCGCACCCCCCGGGAGTCCGCAGGGGCGGGGCGTGCCCCGCCCGCATCGTCGGCGCCGGGGCGCAGCCAGCGGCGCCCCCACGAGCCAACGCCCGCGTGCTTCGGGGTGCCCCCTCTCCCTTTGGCGGTAACTTAGGGCTCCCGTGGCCCATCAGCCTGGTTGCGGAGGGGCGCCATGGGGGGAACCACGCGTCTCCCAGCGTGGTGGGTCCCCAACGCGCCCGATCGGCACGCCTCAACCTCGGGCCGGTCAGGGGCCCCGCGCCCTCTGGGCGCACCCCTGTGCGGCCCCTCCACGACACGCCAACCGTTGACCGTCTTGCGGAGGGGCGCCATGGGGGGAACCACGCGTCTCCCAGCGTGGTGGGCCCCCAACGCGCCCG
>JAKPQA010000366.1 GCA_029547025.1 Armatimonadota bacterium | reverse complement strand
CTGGACATGATCGCCCGGCAGTCCCGGGCGGTGGACATCGAAGTGCCGACTGACAGCAACAGCCTCCGGTTCGGCCTGATCGGGGACACACACCTCGGCAGCCTGTACGAGGCGACGGACCAGCTCCGCGCCTTCTACCGGACCTGCGCCGATGCCGGGATCCGCATCATCCTCCATGCCGGGGACGTGCTGGACGGGCACCGCATCTACAAGGGCCAGGAGTACGAGCTGCACAAGATCGGCTGGGAGGCACAGAGCGACTGGTTCGCGGAGGTCGCCCCGGGCAAGGATGAGGGGATCACCACCTACTTCATCGCCGGCAACCATGACGCCTCGTTCAAGAAGGCCGCCGGCATGAACGTCGGGCGGGAGCTTCAGGCCCGCCGCCCGGACTGGATCCACGTCGGAGCAGACTATGGCCGCGTCGAACTCCGCACGGCAGACGGCCGGCCGTGGCGCGTGCTCCTAGTCCACCCCGACGGCGGCACCCCCTACGCGATCAGCTACCGGGCGCAGAACATAATCCGTGACCTGGAGGGCGGGAGCAAGCCCCACATGGTCGCAATCGGGCATCTGCACAAGTCGATGCTGATGCCTTCCATCCGCAACCTCGCCACCTATCAGGTCGGATGCTTCCAGCGGCAGACCCCGTACATGGTCAGGAAGCCCACGGCGGCACACGTCGGCGGCTGGATCATCTCCGTGACTCCCGGAACGTCCGAGAGCCTGTGCAACCAGATCGAGTCCCGTTTCATCGCGTTCTACAGCGAGGCTGTGGGATGCGAGGAGGTGATAGCGACATGCTGACGCGTGAATCTCTCGCCGCGCTCGTAGCAGAGCGCGATCGTTGCAGCGACGGCCGCTCCGCCGGCTGCGCCACCTGCGGCCTGCGCCACTCCTGCCGCCTCGATGAAGGGGCGAATGCGGCCGGGGAAGCCCTCCGGGCATACTCCGCTCTGCACTCGCTGTCGGACCTGATCGACGAGGCCCGCCGGGCCGACTGGGCGCCGGAGCGCGTCGCGGCCCTGGTCCGGGGCAACCTCACGACACGGAACATCCTGCGCTCGGTCGAATGGGAGCCGGAGGATGTCTGACTACAAGGCCTGCCCGGTCTGTGGCGGGGCACGTGAGGTGCCCGATTACAGCCCGGTTCAACACGCGATCGTCAGCCGGAAGTGCCCGAACTGCAAGGGCAGGCCGTGGCCGCCGAAGCGAGTGAAACAGGTGCAACTCAACCCCTCATACGGGATCGCCCTTGCCGTAGAGCGGTTTGTGGATTACCTTTCTCAGTGCGAGAGGGAGGGGCTCGTGCCGATCAGCCGGAACACATACGACACGTGGCGCCGCCGGGCGCGGCAAGCAGCCGCCGGGCTGCCGCTGACATGACGGCGTTGTTGGTCCAGCCGAGGGCGATGCGCTGGTTCTGGCAGTGGTCGCCGCCGCCCCTCGGTCTACTCTCGATGGCCGCTGCCGCACCGGGCACCCGCGTCATAGACTGCGCACAGAGCGGCCAGGAGGAGGCGGATGTAATCGCTGACCACCGGCCGGACATCGTCGGCGTCACGGCATTCACTTCGACGCGGCATGAAGCCCTCGCCGTCCTTGAAGCAGCGAAGGCCGCAGGCGCCCGGACGGTTCTCGGCGGCCCGCATGTCAGCGCCCGGAACATCGCGGAGCAAGTCGCGCAGCACTATCCTTTCGTCGATCACGTCATCCGGGGGGACGGCGAACGTGCATGGGCGCGGCTAGTTGCAGGCGAGTCGCTGCCCCGGGTCAGCCTCGAATACCTGCCCGACCTCGACGCCCTGCCCGTGCCTGCGTGGGGGCAGGTTCCCGTCATGGAGTATGCCCCGCGCGA
>JAKPQA010000365.1 GCA_029547025.1 Armatimonadota bacterium | reverse complement strand
GCGCGGGGCCCCTGACCGGCCCGGTCGGCCGCATGGCCGACGGATCGAGCCCGAATGCGGCTTCGCGCCGCACTCGGGACCCTGGAATGGGCGCGTTGGGGGCCCACCACGCACAGCCCGCGTGGTTCCCCCCATGGCGCCGCTCCGCAACCAGGCCCATGGGCCGCTGGAGCCCTAAGTTACCGCCAATGGGGGTAGGGCGGGACGACGCGAGCGTGGGCTTCCAACTGCTTCTCCGCAAGGCCAGGTAGTGCGGTGTCCGAGCCATGCGCGTCCACCCAGGCCCAGACTGGCGCCCGCGGCGTGGTAGCGCGGCGGCAGGCCGACATGCACCCCCAGGCGAAACGCCCCTCGCTGGTTGACGTCCCGGCTGAGGATGGAAGGGGCGGTCTCGATGTCGGCGCGGATCACCTGTATCGTCGCGACGGCCGTGTTGTGCGTGTGGGCGGCGGCGTGCCAGGCTCAGCTTGCGCCGCGGGAGCTGGCACTCTCTGGCGGCAACCTCGAGGGTGAGTGGCGGTTCCATACGGACCCCGCCCAGACGGGTGAGAGGGACGGGTGGGCCAGCACCAACCTCGACGACTCGGGGTGGCGGACCCTGAGAGTCCCGGGCTTCTGGGAGGATCAGGGCATCACCGAGTCCTACGAGGGCATGCCGTCACCCGAGCTGGATCCGGCAGTGTCGAAGCTGAACGCCTACAACGGCGTGGCGTGGTACCGGATGAGCTTCCGCATCCCTGCCGCGTGGCGCGGCATCGACCTCGTTCTGCGGATGGGTGCGGTGGACGATGTCGACACGACCTTCGTTAACGGGCGGCAGGTGGGCTCGACTGGTGAGGGCGCACAGAACCCCTCGACGATTGCGCGCAGGTACGACGTGCCCGCGGAATGCATCGACCCCGATGGGGTGAACACACTCGCCATCCGTGTCGTCGACCACGGCGGCCCCGGGGGCATGCCACAGGGACCCGTGTCACTGCTCCCCGTGGACTACGTTGAGAGGCTGATCGAGAGCATGAAGCCAACGGGCGCCGAGCTCCGCGAACGCTTCGCCAACCCGCCCGCCGACCGGCGGATCCTCAAGATCGTCCATGGCCTGCCGGCCGACCCAAACCAGCACGAGACGTTCTTCACCACACTGCTCGAGCAGGGCTTTGGCGGCGTGGTCTGCAACGTTTCGTTCAGCCAGTACCTCCAGAGCGACGAGCTGTGGGACTCGTTTGTCCACGGGGCACGGCTGGCTCACCAGCTGGGTATGGCGATGTGGCTCTACGATGAGGAGGGCTACCCCAGCGGTAACGCGGGGGGCCTGGTGCTGAGGGAGCATCCCGAGTGGCAGGCCAAGGGCCTGCACATCGCGGAGACGACGACCGACGGCAAGGCGGTCGAGCTCGCCCTGCCGCCCGGACCGGTACGACTGGCCGTGGCCTGCCCGGTCGAAGCGGGGCAGATCGACGCGGAGGACCCCACGGACCTGTCGGGGTCGATCACCGAGGGTACCCTGCGCTGGTCGCCGCCCGCCGGCGAGTGGCACGTGTTCGTGTTCGTCGAGAACGTCCTGCACGAAGGCACCCACGCCGTGTCGAACGTCTTCCGCGCTCAGCCGTACATCAACATCATGGACCCGAGGCCGGTGAAGCGGTTCATTGAGCTCACGCACGAGGAATACGTGAAGCGCCTGCCGGAGCTGAAGGACCTGTTCGTCGCGACCTTCACGGACGAGCCCTCGCTGATGTCCGGGTTCATGAAAGAGCAACCGTGGGCGGCCGTGCCGTGGGCCGATGATTTCGCCCAGACGTTCCGGACGGCCAAGGGCTACGACATCACGCCCTGGCTGCCGGCGCTGGTGGCTGATGCCGGGCCTGACGGCCACCGCGCGCGGTGCGACTTCTGGGACCACGTGGGCCAGCGCACGGCGGATGCATTCTTCGGACAGATCCAGGACTGGTGCCACCAGGCGGGGATACGCTCAGGCGGCCATCTGCTGTGGGAAGAGAGTATCGCCAACCACTGTATCTTCTACGGGGACTTCTACCGCTGCGCGGAGCGCCTCGATTACCCGGGCATCGACTGCCTGACCTCGTCGCCGCCGAACGTGCCATGGCATATCGCGAAGCTACTCTCCTCGGTGGCTCACTTGCACGGAGCACCCATTGTCATGTCGGAGACCTCCGATTTCGCCCAGGTCTACCGGCCCGCGGGCGACACGAGGCCTGTTGAGCCCGTGGGCGTACCGGACATCGTCGGCACCTGTAATCGCCTGTATGTGGCCGGCGTAAACACGACGACGTCCTACTACTCGTGGCGCGACCTGGAGACGGCGCAGATGCGCCACGTGAACGAGTTCGTCGGGCGCTGCGGCACCATGCTGACGGGCGGGAAGCCCGTGACGGATGTGGCGGTGCTATACCCCATCGAGAGCGTCTGGGCGCACATGACGCCGGCCACGCAGGGGGCGACGCGCTCACCCGATGTGCATCGCATCGATCGACTGTGGCAGGAGTGCCAGGGCCTGCTGTTCCGCAACCAGCGGGACTTCCAGGTGATCCCCTCGCACGCCATCGCCGAGGCCAAGGTCGAGGACGGCACCCTCGTCGCTGGCCCGCTGCGCTTCCGCGCGGTGGTGCTGGCGGCCACCGACACAATCCCCGCCGAGGCCTGGCGGCGGCTCGGCGAGTTCTGGGACCAGGGCGGGCTCGTGATCTGTGCCGGTGACATCCCGGCGAACAGCACGGAGGACCTGCGCGACGCTCGCGTGGGAGCCGCGTCGGCGAGGATGCTGGGACTCGCGGCCCGCGAGGAGGCGGGCGAGGGCGGAGAGATCATCGCCAACACCAACGCCGCCGGCGGCGTGGCGGTCTACGTGCCCGAGACGCTCCTCCCGGCCGTGCCTCGGCTGCTCGACCAGTTGCTCGAGCGCGACTTCTCCGCGGGCGATGCTTCCGGCGCGCTCCGCTACGCCCACTGGAGCATCGAAGGGCGCGAAGCCTACTACGTCATCAACGACTCGGCGGCGCCGGTCCAGGCTGAGTGCACCTTCTCGGCCGACGGCGACGCGGAGCTGTGGGACCCGGCCACAGGCACGATCTCGGTTGGGGACGCCTCCGAAGCCAGTGGCGGACGGGCGGTGTCGCTGTCCCTGGAGCCCTACAGCGCCACGTTCGTCGTGTTCCCGACCGCGGTGGAACGCAAGCGGCGGGAGCTGCAGGGGCCGCTCGGCCCCGTGGCCAGCTCGACGCCACTGACAGACGTCGTGGGCGCCGAGGTGCGGTTCGAGGCCGCCGGGCCCGAGCATGTCACACGCTCGACCGCGCCCGCGACGGCAGGCATGGGCGGCGACCGGCCGGGCTCCGTCGTCATCGATGCCACCATCCAGAAAGGCGGCATCGACAGCCACTGCTTCGCCAGCGCAAAGCTTCCGGCAAGCACTGACTTGCGGGGCTTCGAAGCCCTCAGGCTGCGTACGTTCGCGCCCGACGACCAGGCTGGATGCGGCACCTCACTCCTGGTTCTGCTACACGAGAAGGGCGGCGCGGTCTACCTGGCGTCGGCGGGCCGCGCGCTGTCGGAACCGGGCTGGCAGGAGTCGGTCATCTGGCTCGAGAGCTTCTCGCTGGCCGGATGGTCGAAGGATACCAACAGTCGGCTCGATCTCGACGCGATCAGCGCGATCAGCGTGGGGTGGGGCGGGTACTTCGGCAAGGATGACGAGCGAGTGAGGTTCGTCCTGGCGCCCGTGGAGCTGATCCAGTTCGACTGGAAGGCATAGAGCGGCGCTGGCTGTTCACCGCCCTCGTGTGCGGGAGAGGCCGGGAGGGGGCTTGTCTCCCCCCCAGTGCCTGCCTGATGGATCGCGTCTCGCGCGCGTTGGCCGTTGCGGATGGAGCCCGCACCACTCGCCCCCAGGAGCCCGAGGCCTCCGCGGCTCAGGTCGTCCGCAGGGCGACTGAGGTGGCAGGCGGTGAATGAGGTGCACCATGTCGTTGGCGTTGGACACGCTGGCGGCGCCGCCGTGCACCGCTCGTGTGTCTGCCAGGCCCAAACGACGGCCTCTGTCGTGGTGGGGGAGAGGACTACGCCGCCATACAGTGGCAGGGCAGCATCGGACGGCACGACTGCGGTGACGTGCCGAGGAACGACACCACATCGGCAACGGAGCCGGTCGCCGCACGCTGGCTACTCCTGGGGCGCTGGATGCTTCTGCTCAAGAGTCCCGTCCGCGCCGAGCGAGGCTGCGGCCGCGCCGCCGTCTAGCCACGTTCGGGCCGCGGGGTCGTTGCGCAAGTAGGCATCCCAGAATGCCGTGGTCAGCTCGAGCGTGTGCTGGCGGAAGGCGGGGTCCTTGGGCCGATCGGCCAGGCGGCCGCGGCCCGAATAGACCATGTGGTCGCCCCCCGAGTAGATGCACAGGTACTGATCTGACCCCGAGCAGCAGTCATACGGAATGCGTCGCTGCGCCGGCGTGGTCGAGGTGATGATGCTCTGATCCTCGGTTCCGGTCATGTGCATACACGGAAGGCGGATCTGCCCGAACGCGCGCCGGATGGCCGCGTCGCTGGCACGAGGTGGTGGCGCCGGGCTCATGGCGATGGCCGCCGTTACACGCGGGTCACCCATAGGTAGTTGCAGGCCCGCCGGGCCCAGCATGGGTTGGCCGGCCACCCAGAGCGTCGTGTGGGCTCCGAAGCTGTGGCCGGCCATCCCGATGTGAGCCAGGTCGAGCCGGCCCCTGAGTTCGCCTTCCTCTGTGTTCAGCCGCTCGAGCTGGTCGATGGCGAAGCGGACATCCCTCGGGCGCTCGATCGCGTTACGCGGGTCAGCCGCGGCGCGGCGCATCGCGGCCACAGTGTCCCGCTGTCCACGCCAGGCTGAGTCGTCACTGCCAACATGCTGGATGTGAACGGAGACATAGCCATGACTCGCCCAATGGCGCCCAAGGTACTCGTAGCCCTCCCGTGTTCCACCCAGCCCGTGGGAGAAGATGATGACGGGGCACGGAGCTTCCGTGCTCGCGGGAACGTAGAGCTTCGCCGGCACACGACGGCCCGCGCGGGCGGGGTCGGCCCAGTCGAAAGTCATCGTGACGACCTGGTGAGGTCCGGGCTGGCCACAGGCCGACGCCGAAGTGGTCTCCTGGCCCGATGCCTGGCGCATGCACGCGGCGCTGAGGCAGAGCGCCGCGGAGACCACACATAGGAGCGGCGTGCGAGGCAGGACTATCCGGGCTGGCATGCGAGTCATGGCGACCTCCTGTCCTCCATAGAACCCGCGAGAGCCGTGCAGGTCTCGGAAAGTGGGCGGCCCTGGAAACCTACCCGTTGCCGACCCTGGCGGCTGTCCAGCGGAGGCTCGCGGATGCCTACGGCCGCCAGTGGATGAGGCCGACGTCCCTCGGGCCAGGCAGGCCGTTCTCCATCGGCTCGCTCCGGTAGCCCGTTCCGTAGGCAGTCAGCAGAGAGCCATCCGGGAGCAGTACGGTCGACGTAGCCTGGCTGCTGGCCCACCACTCGTTCGGCCCAGTGCGATTGCCCGACCACTCGGCGAGGACGTACCGATGCGCGATGTCCCAACTGGCGCCGTTGTCGCGGCTCACGATGGCCTCGATCCCAAACTGAGGCAGCCCGTCGGCGTTGCGCGGGTAGCCCAGGCGGACGACGTAGGTCATCACCAGATCGCCGTTGGCCATCAGTACCATGCAGGGGTGGTGCCGCCCGAAGTCGTAGAGCCGGTTCACGGGCGACCACGTGTGGCCGTCGTCGGTCGAGGTGCAGACGCCCAGGCCCTCGTAGTGGTCGATGCTGCCGAAGTACTGCCGAGCCATGTCGGTGCGGCAGGCCGCGACGAGGGTACCGTCCTTGGCGCGGCACAGCGCGACCTCGGAGACCGCATGCCACTGGGGCACTCGGATGTCCTCGCTCCACGTGCGGCCGCAGTCGGTACTGAACCGGATGAAGCCCTGCTCGTAGCCCGTCGGCGACTCCGGCCCGCCACCCTCCCAGTTGTAGCCGGTCTCGATCAGGCGGGTGGGCTCCTGCGTGATGGGGTCGTGATCGACGCGGTACGGATCCCACTGGTACCAGGGCTGCCCATTCGACGCGGCGGGGATGGGCACCGGGCCTTCCCACGTCTCGCCAAAGTCCTTGCTGAACCACCGACCCCCCGCACTGAAGACAACCTGGCCCAGGCCGAGGTATGTCAGGCTGGTGCCGAGCCCGGCGGCCGCGTTGGCGGCGGGGTCGGGCGAGACAGGTCGGGGCTGAGACCACGTGGCGCCGCGATCGTCGCTGGTGAGGACCATGGGCTGGTGGGGGTAGTCGCAACCCACGAGCATGAGGACGCGGTCGATGGCAGGCATGTAGACGATGTAGGGCACGGCCACCACGCGGTTCCAGGTCTCGGTGACGATCTGCCCCTCGGCCGCGATCTCGCGGCCGACAGCGTCGCCAGCCATCTGGCGGACAGTGAGCGGCTTCCAGCCCGCCTCCGACCTCGAGACGAGCGCAGCCAGGGCGAGCAAGAGCGCCCGCACCGGAGTCGAGGGATGGTTCATGGCAGGCCCTTCCTGTGGTGCTCGGAGCACTCGCACCGGCGGGGGCTACCGAGCCCACGACCCCAATCTCCGTCTAAGCCCACTGGCCTGATCGGAGGTCCGTCTTTCGGCAGACTCCGCACGGGCGCCGATCGCTCCCACAGAGGGGTGTTCGCGCCTGGCCGAAGCCGGGCCTCCGCCCAAGCCCGGTCGTGGAGCGCCCGAGTGGCCCAACCCCCGACCTTCTTCGCCCATCCAAGTGGTCGAGACGCCCATCGATCTCTGGAGGTGACTCGCCATGGCGTGGTCGATCGCGGTGTCGTGCTGGGCCATGGTCATTGCGGCGGTATGGCTTGGCATGTGGGCCGTCCGCCGTGGGCCCAGATGCCGGTGTGCGACGGGCACAGCGGCGGCCGCTGTGCTGGCCGCCGATCTGGCAACGGTCGCCTGGGGCGGGTCTCGCTCCGTGTGGTGGGTGCCCGAGTGGGGCTGGTGGCAGGTCCACCTGCCATGCGCGCTGCTCACCGTGCTCGTGATCACGCTGCTCCCCCGTACCCCTGCGACGTGGCTGCGCCGCCCGCTGACCGGCCTGTTGATCGGGTTCGTAGCCTACCAGTGCGCGCTGGCCGCCGGACCTCCGGCCGTGGCGGCGAACGTCTTTGGACTGAGCACTCTCTCCGGGGAGAGACACCTGCTGCAGAGCACCGGATGGAGCTGTGGTGCAGCGGCCACGGCGATCGTACGCTCCGGCTGGGGCGTGCCGACGAGCGAGTATGAGGCAGCCGTTGCCTGCGGCACGCGGCCGTGGTTGGGCACCTCGACGCTGGGTATGTGCGAGGGGCTGCTGGCGGCCGGACTTAGGCCGGAGGAGCGGTGCCTCGCCAAGTGGAGCGACCTCGTGGCCGCGCCGAAGCCGTGCCTGGCGTGCACAGTGATCTTCGGCGGCGTACTTCACGTCGTTGCCGTCCTGCGGGCCGACGCGAACTCGGTGACCGTCCACGACCCCATCGTGGGCGTGTCGGACCTCTCACGAGCCGAGTTCGAGGAACAGTGGATCGGCGCCATTGTGTTCGTGCGGGGCCCAATGAGGTCCCCGGCGCGCCGGTAGCGAAGCATGTATCCCGCGGGCGGTCCGTGCCCCCGAAGGGACTCACATGCTCACTACATATGCACTCATCGGCGCACTAGCGGCAGGCGGCAATCCCGCGGCCACCATCGACGCGACGGTCCCAGACGACTGGCAGACGCCGCTGGTGCTCACGGTCGATGTCGACGGACTGCGTGTGCTGGCCGGCGCTGACGACGGCACGATTCCCCGCGTCTACGATGCGGAGCGGGGGCCGTGCGCCACGCAGGTCCTTGCGGGTCTGGCCGGTCCGCAACTGGCGTGGCTCCCTCCGGTCAGCGGGGAGCGGCGGTTTGAGATTCGCTTTGAGGCCGGCGCGGAGGAAGCGAGGTTCGGACAGCTCACCGTCGAGGAGACCGACGGGGAGATCCGCGTCTCGACCGGCGCCTTCACGGCCGTGCACTCGCTGACCGCCAATGCGGGGGCGCTGGCGCGGATCGAGTACGCCGATGGCGGCGAGCCGGATGTGCTCCAGATGTGCGGCGACCGCATCGGCATCGAAGGGATGTACTTCGCCCGCGACGACCGCTCGCCCCGCGTCGAGATCATCGACCAGCGGCCGCTGGCGTGCACCGTGCGGGCCCACGCCATGTTCTGCGATGCCGCAGGCGCTCCGGCACCGGGGAGGCCCGAGGTCACCTACCTCTACACCTACTTCGCCGGCAGTCCGCTGGTGCGCATCGAGGCGCTCGTCACGCAGCCAGAGCCTCGCTCCTGGGGGGAGCTGAACCTGTTCCAGCGGGTTTACAAGAAGCTCCGCTACCCCTCGTGGATCGTCTCGTCGCCCGACCGGACGGGCACGCTAACGGGCGCCAACGCGTCGTACGTCAGCACCACGCTGGCGGGGATGTTCGACGCGCGGCATGCCATCGGCCTCATGGGCATGCCATGCCGGATCTACGACGAGGACCTGGCGCTGGCCGGAGGCTGGGGGAGCTACATCCACGGGCCCTGGGTGACCATGAGCGACACACGCTACCACTGCAGCGGGTGGCTCTACGTCGGCCCGTCGGGCGGTGACGGCTCGGCGTTGACGGCTCAGGCTCGGGCGCTCGAGGCACTCCGCCTGAGCGCGAGAGTTCGGCCGCTGGAGTTCGAGGTGGAGCGAATCCGCGACCGCCTCCCGCGCCTCAGAGGCCGCGCGCGCCTGCTGACGGAAGCGGCACTTGGGCTGACCAGCTCGGTCGTCGGGGACCTGTCCGACCTCGAGCGTTCACAGGAAGCGGTGAAGCACTTGGCGGCACTCGTGAGTGGGGAGGGACCTGAGGCGGGCTCGCAGCAGGTTGTGGGCAACGACTTGATGTCTGTTCTCCTCGGCCCGGCCGAGGACGGTTTCCCGGTCCGCGGCCTCAGGGCGGCGAACGGCGACAGGGACTTCGGACCCGGCGCCGCGGGCGGCGGGCTCTGGCGGCTTCGGTTCCGCGACGAGGCCGGGACCATCGCCGAGGTCACCTCGGCCAGTCCGTCGGAGCACGAGGCCGACGGGACCGAGGATGGGCGCAAGCTCAAGCTCCGCTGGCGCGGTATCGCCGTGGGCGACGAACCCCGCGCCGCCGACGTGGAGGTCAGCGCTCGGATCGGGCGCGGCGCCAGGCAGTCGCTGTGGAGCATCCGTGTCAAGACGCTCAGCACGAAGTGGGCGCTGTGGGAGATCGACTTCCCCTACCTGAGCGGGCTGCGGGTGGATCCGGATGCCGGCACGGTGGCGTATCCGCGGTTCCTTGGGTACCTCGAGCGGAAGCCGCTCATCAACGAGTCGCCGGACCTGATCTACCCCTCGCACGCGGCGGAGATGCAGATGTCGTCGGTGCAGTCGGGCAACTCGGCGCTCTACTTCGCGACCTACGATGGAGCCGCGTGGCACAAGCGGTTCAAGTTCCGACCGGAGGAGGGGCGGTCGCTCTCATACATCGCGACACACTACCCGCCCTACACGCCCGGCAAGCCGGGCACCTTCGAGCTGCCCTATGAAACGGCCATCGGTGTGTTCGAGGGCGACTGGATCGACTCGTGCGAGCTCTACCGCCAGTGGGCGCTGCAGCAGCAGTGGTGCCAGCTTGGGCCGTTGGCCGAGCGGAAAGACATCCCAAAGTGGTTCGTGGACCTTGGGGCGTGGTTCGTCTCGGCGCCGAGCGACCAGGCGATCGAACGGAGCAAGGCTGTCGGCGTGCCGATGGCCATTCAGCGCTACGGTTGGCACCAGATCCCCTTCGATGACGACTATCCCGACTACTTCCCAGCTAAGGACGAGTTCCCCGGCGAGATCCAGCGAATGCACGCCGGCGGCATACGCGTGGTGCCCTACATCAACGGCCGGCTGTGGGACACGGACACCGAGAGCTTCGCCAACGAGGGCGCGCAGCAGTCATGCACCAAGGACGTGAACCAGGAACGGTACATCGAGAACTGGGGCCAGCAGAACCACTCGGTGCAGTGCCCATCCACCGCCGCCTGGCAGAGGAGGGTAGCTGGCATCGTCGAGCGCATGGCGCGCGAGCTCGACGTCGATGGCGTCTACATCGACCAGATCGCGTCGTACTACCCCATGCGGTGCTTCGATCCGACCCACCCGCACGCGGCAGGCACCGGCGAGTACTGGGTGCCGAGCTACCGGAAGCTCGTCGAGCTTTGCCAGCAGCGCGGCCGGGCGGCAAAGCCCGACTTGGCGCTCACGACCGAGGACCACGCGGAGCCATTCCTGGACCTGTTCGACGGCTGCCTGACGTGCAATGCCGCGTTCGCGGCCTCGGGCTTGATCCCCATGTTCCACCATGTCTACTCGGGCTACGGCATCCTCTACGGCCGCTACAACACGCCGCCGGACTCGGACGAACATGCCCTGACCTTCCGGCAGAAGAACGCGCAGATGCTGGTCTGGGGCACCCAGATCGGCTGGCTCGATGACACCCAGCTCGGCCATCGGGAGGAGGAGACGGCGTACTTCGCGGCACTGGCGAAGGCCTACCTTGCCGCCAGGCCCTTCTGCCTCTACGGCCGGATGCTCCGGCCGATGGTGATGGCGGGCGATGCGCCCGAGCTCTCGGCCGAGTGGCATCCCGGACAGGTCGCGACCATGCCGGCGGTGCTGCACTCGGCGTGGGAGTCCCGCGAGGGCGAGCTGGGGCTGATCGCGACGAACACCGATACTGTGCCGCACACCGTATCGCTTCGCGTGCCCCGCGGGTGGACCACAGACCGAGTCACCGGGCTCGAGGAAGTCTACCGCTCGGGTGACTGCATCTACCGCGTGGAGGGAGGCCGCCGTGTGCGACTGACGTTGCCCGCGCGGGGTATTGTGGTGCTCAGACTGGAGGCATAGCTGCAAGGTCCAGACGTCGGGGCCAGTCAGCCATGGGGCGCGCCCCTTCGAAAAGCGCCGTGGGCGCTCGCGAGTTGCACAGAGGAGACGTCGACATGCTCAACCAGCGCGATATAGCCATCATACGGGGCCTGGCGGCACGCGTCGCCGAGATCGCTGCCATGCCGGTGCAAGAGGAGAAGCGGCGTCTCTGGCGCAAGCTCAACGCGCTCAACCCCGAGCGGCCCATGGTCATGATCGACCAGGTCTGCTGGAACGAGATGAACTACGGCGGCGCACTCAACATCGAGTGCGAGGACCCGGAGTGCCAGGCATACGAAGGCCATCTCCGGCGCCTGCTGCTCCAGTGGGACCACTTCCCCGTCGATATGGTGGTCGAGCCATTCATACTGGTCCCGAAGGCAATTCACAATACGGGCTTCGGCGTAGGCGTGCGTGAGCAAATCGCCGTCACCGACCCGACCAATGCAGTGGTCGGCCACAAGTTCGAGAACCAGTTCCAGACTGAGGACGACCTCGAGAAGATCCAGACACCGCGGATCAGCCACGATACCGACGAGACGGCGCGCCGGATGGCCGTGGCTCACGAGCTGTTCGACGGCCTCCTCGAGGTCCGAGCCTCCGGGTGTGATCCCTATGTTTCGCTCTGGGACCCCATCTCGACGTGGATGGGCGTCGAGAACGCGCTGTACACCCTGATCGACCGGCCGGACTACATGCATCGGCTAGTGGGGCGCCTGACCGATGCATACATGGCCATGCTCGACCAGCTCGAGAGCCAGGGGCTCCTATGCCAACCGCAGTGCCTGATCCACTGCACCGGCGCGTATACCGACGAGCTGCCCGCCCCCGGGTACGATCCGGAGAGGCCCCGCACCCAGGACCTATGGGTGTTCGGGCTCGCGCAGATGTTCTCGACGGTCTCTCCGACCACATTCAAGGAGTTCGAGGTCGATTACGCCAGTCGCATTTGCGGGCGGTTCGGGCTTGTCTACTACGGCTGCTGCGACCCCCTCGATGGCAAGATGGCCGAAGTGCGGTTAATCCCGAAGGTTCGTAAAGTGTCGATGAGCCCTTGGGTCGATGAGCAGCGGGGGGCGAGGGAGATCGGCTCCGACTATGTCTACTCGCGCAAACCTAACCCCGCCGTGTTCGCCCCAGACCACTTCCACCCGGACGAGGTAAGGGAGAGCCTGACGACCACACGCAACATCTGTGAGCAACACGGCTGTCCGCTCGAGCTGATCCTCAAGGACATCAGCACCGTTCGCTACGATCCCGAGCGTCTCTTCGAGTGGTCGCGCATCGCCATGGAGGTCGTTGGCGGCTGATGCGGGCTCCACGGAAGGCGGTAACCACGATGATGCGGATCACACCCGCGGTTGCGCTGGTGGCATTGTTGGGCACCTCGGCTCTGGCCTGGGGCCAAACCAGGCCCAGCGCAGACATTGGCGGCGTCCACTACGCGGCAGTCGACCCCGGCGATGCATTCACCGAGACAAGCCTCTCCGCCGTAGACTGGCTACCTCCGTCACCAACGGCCCGCGAGCGGGAAGCGCGCATGATGGCATATGTCACCGCCGACCCCGGTGACTACAAGCCGAACCGGCCCCCGAGACCCGAGGAGCGCGTGTCCAGGCTCTCGACGCTGGTCACGCCGGGGCAGGCGGTGGCTGTCTGGTTTGGCATCCACGCGCTGGCCGACCTACGGGGCCTCGATGTGGAGGTCGACCCACGCGGCGCGCCCGTGACCGTCGACGTGCGGCACGAACACTTCTGGCCCCAGCGGACCGGTTGGCGGTCGAGGCAGTGGTACATGACGCCCGAGCTACTCCTGCCATGCTCAGACGGCATGAAGACCGTGCCGACCCAGCGAGGACTCCTTGAGGAACGGCCCTTCGATGTGGGTCAGGGCGGGAGCGCGGCTTTCTGGCTGACGGTCACGGCTACCGAACACGCCCGGGCGGGCCAGTACCGGCTGGCGGTACGCGTCACCTCCCGCCCAAGAGGCGAGCTACTGCTCCCCCTCACGGTCGAGGTGCTGCCGTTCACGCTGGAGCGCCCCGCCGACCGGCTGTCGCTGCTCTACGCCGACGTGGGCCGATGGCGCACGATGAGCGACGAACAGGTGCTGGCCGAGGTGCGCGACTTCGCGCGCCACGGATTCACGGGTCTGGTGGAGATCCCCCTCGGCGAGCCGGATCTCACCGGCATCGCCGAGGGCCGGGCGACGTTTGACGCCTCGCCGTTCAGGAAGCTCGTGGCCCTCTGCGCGCAGGCGGGGCTGCCCGGGCCGCATGTGTGTAGCGCCGGTGGGATGCCGGAGCGCGTCGCCCAGGCGCTCGGGATCGAGGTGAATCTGCACGCCGGCGAGTGGCCCGAGAAGCTGAAGGCGGGGCTCCGGGTGGTGGCGCGGGCAGCCGTCGAGGCAACCAGAGACGCCGGTGCCCGATGGTACTACTACGGCGTCGATGAGCCCTCAGGCGACAACACCTACGCCATCCAGGACTACCAGTGCTGGCGCGGAGGCGGAGCCGAGACGTACGCCACGTTCTACAACATCGGGTTCCTCGAGAAGGCCAGCCAATACCTGACCGCGCCGTGCTTTGTTGTGGGTCTTGTCAGTGCGAGGGACACGGCCAGGGAAGCCCGAGAGGCCTGCGCGCGCACCGGTGCCGAGTTCTGGTGGTATGGCTCGGGCTCCTATGTGAACCCATTCCCGCAGGAGGGGTTCATGTTCCACAATCGCTATGCCACGGGCCTGTTGTGGTACAAGACCGGGGCCCGGGCCCAAGTGACCTGGACCTTCTGCCGGCCCCACGAGGACGTGTTCAACGACTTCGACGGCTCGGCCGTAAACTCCGGCGAACCCAAAGACCAGGCCACGGCCTATCCGCACCTGCTGAAACCCGATGACTGGAGCACCTACCAGGGCGCCATCCCCACCATTGCGTGGGAGTCCATCCGCGAAGGCGTCGACGACTACGCGTACCTCCATACACTGGAACGGGCCATCGAGCGGGCAAAGCACTCCGCATCCGCCCCGCGACAGCGGGCGGCGTTGCGCGCCGAGGAGGCGCTGCGCTCCATGGTCGACGGGATCCCATGGGCCAATCCCATGAACAGCGCGACGTTTAGCACCCAGCGCCTGCAGGATGTGCGGCACAAGGCAGCCAGGCTAATCGCAGAGCTGAGGGGATAGCCGGCCAGGAGCCCCATCGCCATCACCGTCCCAGGTGCCGGTACGCCGGCTCGAGCCCCGCGTGGGCCCGAACCCACCTCGCCACTGGCGGCTCGGGCGGCAGGTCGTCGAATGTCCACTCAGCCGCCGCGCCCTGGATCCGCTCGCCGCGCAACCCAGCGGCGTGGTGACTGGCGATCTCGTCGGCCGTGAGGGCGCGGTCGAACAGCAGCACATCATCGAGCGCGCCGCGGAGGAACCCGGGGCCGTAGCGGTCCTGCCGGCCGCCGAGCGTGAGGGGCACGTCGGTGGTCGTCCGAGCCTTTCCGATGGCCGTTTCGGCGACTTGCCGACCATCGCAGAACACACGCAGCGCTTCACCGTCGTACGTCATCGCCAGGTGCTGCCAGGTGTCGACGCGGATGGTGCCGGTGGGACTCGAGGCCTCGTGGTAGTTCTCCTGCCCGCCGCCGATATTCAGATAGGCGCCGACCTTGTCGCCATGGATAATCAATGAGTAGTTGCCATCGGCGAACTCGTTGGGCGCCTTGCAGACCAGCCACTGGCGCGGGTCCCAGCCCGATGGGATGGCCGGCACGCGCACCCAGGCCCCAACCGTGAGCTGCGGGGGGTCGAGCTCCGCGGAGTGCGGGACCTCCAGCAGCCCGTTGCGGCACAGCATGGCGCGCCCGACGATGCCGGGTGCCGACTCGGTCAGACCGAAGACGTTGTCGCGCTCCTCGCACGTAGCGATGCGGTTCTGGGCGTGGTTGTTGTAGTTCATCGCCGCCGCAACGTCGTAGACCAGGTTATTGGAGACCTCGATCATGGAGCTGCCCTCATCGAGGTAGATCCCGCCCGGCACGCCGGGGCCGTTGTCGTGGATGTGGTTCCCTCGGATGACGGTTCCCGGCTGGCGGGAGAGGGTGTAGATGCCGCCCCCATCGCTCCGCCGCTGCATGCAGTGGTGGATATGGTTGAACTCGATCCGATTGAGCCGCGCCGCCGTCGGTGTCTCGTAGTTGAACGGCATGACGTACGCGCCGCCGCCCGCGTCCTCCTCGCCCCAGCCCCAGCCCACGGAGACGCCCGAGTAGGGCAGGTCGTGGATCTCGTTGTGCGCGATCAGCGTGCTATCGGTGTACCCGCAGAAGATGCCGATGCTGTCCTCGAACTCGACACCGATGCGGTGGATGTGATTGTTCGTGACCCGGTTGCCACGAACGGTGAGCTCCGGCCGGCTCGGGTGATGGTCATCGCGCTGCACGTCGCCTACCTGGATGCCAGTGGCCGAGATGTCCTCAAACAGGCAGCCGGTGACGGCGTTGCGCTGGGCGCCGTACTCGAGGTCGAGCCCGGCACCGCCCAGGTGGCGGAACGTGCAGCCGGAAAACTCCACGCGATGTCCGGCGTGCACGACGACGTTCGCCGGGCTCTTCGCCAGCTCGCTGTGGATCGTCACATACCCTTTCTCGAACTCGGGCCGCGTGAAGACCGGCATGTCGGCGGTGAAGACGAAGTTCGCCTGTACATCCGGGTGGCCGTACTCGCTCGGCCGGAGCCATGTGGCGTGGCTGAACGTGATGCCCTCAAACCGGATGTCGTGAGCGGGCGCGTCCGGCGTGCCCTCAACCCGCGCCAACTCAGTCAGCACGGGCGCGACGACTTCGGCCGTCGGCAGGTCCTCGCCCGGTCGCGGTTTGTAGTAGACAACTCCCTCGGATCGGTCGAGATACCACTCGCCGGGCTCATCGAGCAGCTCGAGTGCGTTCTCGACGTAATCGGGAATGCCGGCCTGCACACCGCCCTTGCGGCAAGCGAAAAGGAACCCTGGCTGCGCCATCGAGAGAATGGCGCCGTCGCCATCGGGCCGGATGCTCTCGACCCGGCAGATCATGTGGCTCCAGTAGTTGAAGAAGCCGAGCTCGATGTCCGACGGGTTCCGCCACTTCGCCATGGCGCCGTTGGAGGTGCGGAAGCCGGCCTCAGCCACATCCGTGAGTGGGGCATACATGGCGCCATCGCGGAGTGGCTTGATCGTAGCGCGGAGCTCGCCCCACGGCTCAGCATCGGGCAGCGGCCCCCCGCGCGCCCGGGTGGCGCGCACGCCGTTCACGTAGAGCTGCCGGAAGTTCGCCTTGGGCGCGACTGCGTGGTAGACGCCATCCGGCTGCTTCACCCACCCGGTAATGGGACGGCCACCGGAGAGGATCGCGGTGCCCGGCCGCTCGGCGCGGTAGACCACGGGACTGCCGGCCGCGCCGGAATCCTCCGGCCCGAGGTGGAGCGGCTGAGCGAGCCGGTAGGTGCCGGCCTTGAGCACCACGGTGGCTGGACCGGCCACGGACCTCGCGGCGCGGATAGCGTCGCGCGCGCGCTCGACCGTCCGGAACGGCTGAACCCGCGTGCCCGGTCCGGCATCGGAGCCGTCAGGCGAGACCCAGAACTCGACACGCGGCGCCGCGTCAGCCGCATGGGCCGTCCACAGCCCCGCCAGCGCCGCCGCGCAGGCGGCCCACCCACAGCGCATTGCCACGAAAGTCCCCCCTCGTGGGGCAGCCAGCCAGGTCTATTGCCGGGCATGCCCGAACCCCTCGGTCATGCACATTCGGTATGAGTGGAGGGGCCACCTGTGAAGCTCACGGTCGATGCGGCCCGGTGTAACCTGTGCGGGGCCTGTGTCACGGCCTGCCCAACCGACATGGTTCGCGCCAAGCCCGATCGGATCAAGATCGGCCACGTGGCGTGCATCGAGTGCGGCCACTGTATGGCGATCTGCCCCAAAGGAGCCATCATCGACGAAGAGGGGGCCCAGCTTGCGCCGGTCCAGGCGCGCCCGTCACCCGAGGCCCTCGATGCGCTGATCCGGTCGCGACGCACTACCCGGAGGTTCCGATCGGAGCCCGTTGACCCGTCCCTGCTCGGCGAACTGATCGACGCGGCGCAGTACGCCCCCTCCGCCGCGAACTGCCAGGCTCAGCAGTACGTGGTGGTGAGCACGCCGGACGCCCTCCGCCATCTCCGTGAACGAATCGAGACCTACTACCGGACCTTCGCGGCCGCGCTGGCTGACCGGCAAGCGCGCGACGCTCGACTCGCCCGCCTGGGGCTTGATGTTGAGGCGGCCACCCACCCCCACGTGTTGGCCGCCGTCCCTGCGTTTGTCAAAGCCGTAGACGCTGGCCGTGATCGACTGTTCTTCGACGCCCCGGCGGTCGTGGTGATCCATGCGGATCCCACCGAGGTCATGCCCGCGGCGGCGTGCGCCTTCGCCGCGTTCAGCATCGTGCTCATGGCCGAGGCGCATGGCCTCGGTTCCTGCATCACCGGCTACGCCTCCGACGCGCTGCGGATGCTGCCCGATGTCCGCCACTGGCTCGGAATGCCCGAGACCAACGAGGTGCACTACGTTCTGGCCGTGGGACACCCGGCTGAACGTTACCACGGCATACCCCCGCGGAGAGCTGCGTTTGTGAGGTGGATGTAGGGGTACCAGGTGCGCGGCTCCCGTTGGCCCTGAGACGCGTGTGGTGGATGGCGGTGGCTGCACGCGGCGCGGGTCGCCGCGGCTCAGGAACGGCAGTTTCGGGGGCTCGGCGGCGTCATGGCGACTACGGGCCGCATGGAGGCAGATGACGGCGCGCATGCTATGATAGCCCCACTCACCTGCGGAGAGGTACACCGACATGCAGCTCCCCGAACCTGGCGAACAGCCCCTGGTGCGTTGCGGGGCCATCGGGACCAACCTATACGGCCCGGGAACGGCCGGCGGACCAGTGGAGGCCCTCAACACCCGCGATCCCGAACGGGTGCTCACATTGTACCAGGCCTACGTGGCCGCGGGCGCCCGGGCCCTCGTAACCAACACCTATGCCGCGAACTCGCTTTGCTTGAGTGAGCATGAGCTCACCGGCGAATGTGCTGTGATCAACCGAGCCGGCGTCCAGATTGCACGAGACGCTGCCGGGGTGGACTGTGCCGTCTGGGGATGCGTGGGACCACTCTCGCTCGGTTTCCGCGCCGACGACTACCCCGCCGAGGACTTGGTCCGGATCTACTCCGAGCAGTGTGAGTACCTGTCCGCGGCCGACGCCCTGGTGCTGGAGACCTTCGTTGATCTGCGCGAGGCCCGAGCGGCCCTGCAAGCGGCTCGCGCGACGGGGCTACCGGTGATCTTGCAGGTCGGACGGCTCACGGCGGGCGCGGCGCGCCACGAGCGCCTGCGACGGCTGGTCGAGGAGGCCGAAGCGTGCGGTGCTGTGGCCTTGGGCGCCAACTGCCAGCATCCTGCCGAGACCCAGCGCACACTCCGCGAGCTGGCTCAGCTAACTAGCCTTCCCCTCGCCGCCGCGCCCAACGCGGGCAACGCCCAGATCATTCGGGGCGCCGTCACCTATGAGTTTGGCCCCGGTGAGTTCGCGGAGGTCGCCGGCAGACTCATCGGACTGGGCGCGGCCGTGATCGGTGGCTGCTGCGGGACGACTCCCGACCATGTCCGCGCCATGGCCGCAGCCGTCGCGCCCATGCGCGTGCCACCTCGGCCGCCCATCGCGGCACGATCCATATCGGTGGGCCCGGAGCCGCCAACCACACCGCCGGCTCCCAATCGAGTCCGCGATGTCATCACCGCGGACCGACCCCTGATCTCCGTCGAGATCCGGGCCGATCGGAAACGAAGCCTCGCCGAGATTGTGGAAGGGGCCCGCACCGTCGCCGCGGCTGGCGTCGATCTGTTCGATGTCCCCGATAACCCTGCAGCGAGCGTCGGGCGTGACGCGTGTGTCGTCGCCGCCGCCGTGCAGGATGCCACCGGCGTCCCGGCAATACCGCACGTATCCGTGACGCACTCCAACGTGCTGCGCCTGCACTCAGGACTGATCGGCGCTTGGGACCTCGGCCTCCGCGGCCTACTGGCGTTGACAGGCGACTCGCCCTCCATGGGGCCGTTTGGCGATATCGCCAAACGTGCCACCGATCTGCGTAGCTCGGTCGAACTCTTGCGCTTGGTGGCCTCACTACGCGATGGCGAGCTGCTCAACGGCGATGCCTTGGGCGATCCACCCGACTTCTGTGCGGGCTGCGTCACCCGCGGTGGCCCGCCACAGCTGCGCTGGCTCCAGCGGAAGGTCGCGGCGGGGGCTGAGTTCGTGTTCACGCAGCCTATCTTCGCGATCGAGGCGCTCCGCGCCCTCGCTACGGACCTGGCCGGACTGCCCCTTCGCGCCCTGATCGGCGTTCTACCCATCACGAGCCAACGAATGGCCGAGTCTCTCTCGTCAGGCCGTGTGCCCGGTATCGATGTGCCACCGTGCGTGCTGGACGAGCTCGCGCGACTGCCTGGTCGCGACGCGCAGCGACGGCGCGGACTCGATCGGGCTGTGGAACTGGCGCGAGTGGCCTTCCACGAGTGCCGAGGGCTGTACCTCATCATGCCCTTCGGGCCCTCGTGCTACACCGATGCGGCCGAGATCGTCTCCGCCGTACGGGACTGAGGGAGGGCCGTGCAGAGGACTCGGCGCTGTGTCGGCGAATGGGTCCATAGTAGACCCCGCGGCCGTAGGGCCGTGGCACATATGCTGCTCAGTGCGGTACCGCCCGGCGAGCCGTCGGGGCGGCGCGCACTGGGGCGGAGGTGGTGTGCGTCGCGCCATCGCGCGGAGGCGCCGGAGCCCCTGATGGCCGGGCGACCGGCCCGCGCGGTCGCACCGGTGCGGCGTCGATGCCTCGAAAGGAGACACCGATGCGAAATGCCGCGTACACGGCGGAGCACGTTCGATCGGCAGCGGGACCCCTTCTGCCCGCTATCGCCTCGCTTCACGGATCCCCCTCAGCACGTCCACTCCTGTACGACGTCATCTCGCGGTGCCAGTGGCACACCTATGAGGCCGTGCCGCACACCGAGCTCGGACACACGGTCAGGGACTGCGGACGCGCTCTGTGCAGCATGATCTCCGAGCGCTCCGAAGCACTCTCGGGCTTCAGCGTCTTCTCGGCCCTTCTCGACGTCGCCGCTCGACAGGATCGGCCCGACCTTCAGCCGGGGTTCCACGCCGAGATGGTTCACCTGTTGGAGGGCCTGCAGGGAAAGGCGTGCCTGGGGCCGCTGGCCGAGGATCCGAGCGGCGAGGACCCTGGCAGTGCGGCGCAGCGGAGCGTGGCGCTGGATGCGCTGTGGACGTCGGCAGCCTCATGGATGGAGCGCTATGAGGACGGCCTGTCTCCGGAGGCCGTCGCGCGGAGGTCGGTGCGGCGAGCGGAGGTCCTGGCGGCCCTGGGGGGCGATGAGGCTGACTGGGCCGACTGGCAGTGGCACGCAGCGCACGTGATCGCGGGACTCGACAGTCTGGATCGGGCCGTCGCGCTGCGGGCCGACGAGCGTGAGGGCGTTCGCCGGGCCACAGCGGAGGGTATGCCATTCGCGGTGACCCCCTACTATGCCTCGCTGTTTGACGAGGTAGCAGACTCGGGCAGAGACCGGGCTCTCAGGGCGCAGGTCCTGCCCTCCTGTCAGTGCGCGTCGGCGTGGGGAGAGCACATGCGCGACGGCGGGCCGGGCGCCATGGACTTCATGCGGGAGGGAGAGACCTCTCCCATCCCGCTGGTAACTCGGCGCTACCCGGCCGTGGCCATCCTCAAGCCATACCGCAGTTGCTCGCAGTTCTGTGTCTACTGCCAGCGGAACTGGGAGGTCACCGGGCCCGGCTCCTGCGAAGCCCTGGCGCCCTGGGAGCAGATCGAGGCCGCCTGCGACTGGATCGCGGCCCACCCGGCCATCCAGGAGCTGCTCATCACGGGTGGGGACCCCCTCGCCATGCCCGACGACGCGCTGGCCAGGATACTCCGACGCGTTCGCGGGATTGCGTCGCTCAACGTCGTCCGGATCGGCACGCGAATCCCCGTGACGCTCCCCATGCGGATCACCCATTCCCTGGCCGACCTGTTGGGCAGCCTTCGCTCCCCCGGACACCGCGAGATCTTACTAGTCACGCACGTTCAGCACCCCTACGAGGTCACGCCCGAAATGGTCGCCGCCATCGCCCGCCTGCGGTCGCGAGGGATCGGCATCTACAACCAGGTCGTCTACACGTTCTATGCTTCACGGCGGTTCGAGACGGCGCGCCTCCGCATGCTGCTGCGGCGGGTCGGAGTCGATCCGTACTATACCTTCGCCCCCAAGGGCAAGGCCGAGACGCTGGACTACCGAGTGCCCATTGCGCGCATACTCCAGGAGCAGAAGGAGGAGGCGCGTCTGCTCCCGGGAACGCGGCGGACAGACGAAGCGGTTGTCAACATCCCGGCGCTCGGCAAGGTATACCTGAGGGCGGCACAACACCGTGACTTGCTCGCGGTGCTCCCAAACGGCTCGCGGGTCTACGAATTCCACCCGTGGGAAAAGGGCATTGCCCCCAGCCAGCCCTATGTCAGCGTTGACGTACCGGTTCTCGACTACCTGGCGCGGCTTGAGAGCATCGGGGAGGATCCCGCCGAGTATGGGTCGATCTGGTACTACTTCTGACGACCGGTCGGCCGCCCCACGCGGTTGGGGCGGCGCGCGGCGTCTGGCCGCCTTGTCGGCTGTTGCGTTGGGCATCGTGGTGGCCGTCCCGCTGGCACACGGCCTGCCGCGCGCTGCGCCTCTCCCGCCTGGCGTCGCCGTGGCGCCGCTGGTCGCGGCGGCGATCCAGGCGCCCAGTGGCCCACCGGCGTCGTATGGCAGTGGATCGCCTCCGCCGGCACAGGAGGAGGTACCTGGTGGCCCTGGCGAGGATGAGCGAAGCCCGGCGCCGGTTCCCGGCCATCGCGAGACCGAGACCCAGGGCGACGTCGCCCCTCCCGTGACTCCCGCTCCGGAGACAGAGGACGAGACGCCACCGGCTAGCCCTGGCGACCGGCGGGAGGCGCCGCCGCAAATGAAGCCGGAGTCATCGACGTCTGGGGAAGCCGGCACTAGAGCGGACGCCTCCGAGCCACCACCCATGGGCGGGCCGGCCGAGACAGAGGGCGCCACGGAGGCGGAGACCGCACCCGAGCGGCCTCCGCCCGCTGACTCACCCAAGGCGACCGTTGATACGGCCCAGGCCGAGCAAATGAGCCAGCGACTCGGCGAGAGTCGCCTGCGGGTGCTCGAGGAGTCAATCTCCGCGGCGGCCGCCGCGTCCGGCACGGAGCCGCAGCCCTCGCCGCAAGCGCAGGTGGACCCCACCGCCCTGAAGATCCTGGCGCAGATCTCGCGGGTGGAGTTGGCCGCATGCCGTCGGGCCTTGGCAGCGCGGCAGGTTGAGCTCGCCGATGCCCGGGCGGTGCACCGCGAGCTCGTGTCCCGCCTGAGGCGAGAGCCCCGCGACGTGCGCGCCGGCGCCAAGCTCGTACGAGACGCGCGGCTGCGCGTCGAGGCGCTCGGGGAGAGGGGCCTGCAGTACGAGTCCGTGTTCGAGTCGCTCCAGCAGGCCTATGTCGCCATCCAGAGGCGGCTTGCACGCTACGACCGGCTCTTGGCCGATGCGCGGGCAGTCACCGGGCCGTCATGGGACGACGCGGCTTCACAGGGCTCGGGCACGCTGGGCCGTCTGCGCCGCGAGACGATCACCAATCTCGATCGGTGCCGGAGCACGGCGGAGCAGACTCGCCAGGTGCTCCTCGAGTCCATGTCGACCGTCTCCGAGAACGTGGAACTGGCCTCGGACCTGGCCCTGGAGCTGGAGTCGGCTATTCGTCAGGCGGGCGAGAGGAGCTTGCTCCGCCAGGGGGCCACACCGCTGTCGGCGCAGTCATGGCTGAGCTTGGGCACCGCCGTCTGGTTGGGCGTCCGGAGCCTGGCCTCGGCTCTCGTCCACCCCGACGACCGGCTGGCGTCCATCGGGAGTCAGTGGCAGGCGTCCCGCGATTCGGCCGACGCCGTGCATCCGCGGGCGCTGTTCGTCACAGGCGTGCTTTTGGCGGCAGTCCTGGCCCTCTCAGTGATACGGAGGTTCGCGGCTTCGGGCGGCCCCGGGGGTGGCTCTGCGGACGACCGGCATTGGCGGATTCGCGTCGGGGCGCGAAGCCTGGTGGCCCTGACTGTCGCCGGCTCTATGGGCGCCCTGTCGTGGGGCGTGTGCCGGCCGGTGTACGACCTATGGCTCCTCACAACCGCGGCCAGCCTTGTGGCGGCGTTGGTGGCATGGCGCTGGTTCCTGCGGGTGGCCATCGCGCCCGACTGTGAGTGGCGGCTGTGGCTGCCCGACCGGGACACGAGCGAGGCCTATCGGATCTACCTGGCGGCCGGATGGCTGGGAGCCCTCGCCCTGCTAGCCGATGCGGCCCTCGTCGCCGCTGGCCACGCAGACCCGGAAGCCACGGTGACCATGCGGGCCGTCTTCGCCGTGAGCTTCCTCGTCCTGTCACTGCGGCACATGCGGCGCGTCCGGCCGGCTATCCTCGTGGCGCTCGCCGATAGCCCCCCTCGGCGCCGGATCCTGGGCCACGCCGACAGCTATGCCGCCGCTTCCTCGGCCGTGGTGGTGGTCTCGCTTCTGCTCGGCTACGGCAGCTTGGCGCATGTGGCGGCCAAGGGGCTGCTCTGGACTGGCGTCGCGCTCTATGTGGGCTACTACCTGTGGCGCCTGATCGGCCGCCATACGGCCGAAAGAGTGCCAGCCGACGCGGACGCCGGCACGGCGGACCCCGACGAGGCTGAGATCCGCGAGCTCAAGGACGTCGGCTGGGGTCTCATCCGCGCCATCACGCGAACCGGCGTGGCCTTGGCCGTCTGCTACGCGGCCGCGCAGGCGTGGGGCGTCCATCGTCCGCACTTGGAATACGCATACACGGCCCTCTCTCGAGGCGCCGTGAGTGTCCAGGGGACCGAGGTGTCGCTCCTCAGCCTGCTGCGCGCCGTGGTGCTGGTCTGGATCTTCATCTACATCGGCCGGGTAACACAGCGCCTCATCGGCGCGTCCCCCGGGCTGCGGTTGCGTGTGGGCGAAGGCCCTCGCTATGCCTTGGCCCATCTGTGGTTCTACGCAGCATGCACCGTCGGTGTGCTCTGGGCCATGCTCGTTGCCGGTTTCCAGTGGAGCGTGCTGACCGTGTTCGCCGGGATGGCGGGCATCGGGCTGGGCTTCGGCCTACAGGACGTGGTCCGCAACTTCGTGTCCGGGCTGATCCTCCTCGTCGAACGCCCCATCGTCATGGGCGACCTGATCGAGGCGGGTGGCTTCAAAGGCTTCGTGGTACAGATCGGTCTCCGCAGCACCACGCTCCGCGCGTTTGACAACACACGTCATGTACTGCCCAACTCTTCACTCATCTCAGAGAAGGTGACCAACTTCGCTGCAGCAGACCAGAAGGTGCGATGCGAGATCGACATCGGGGTCGCCTACTCGACCGACGTAGTGATGGCCCAGCAGGTGCTGCTGAGGGCGGCGGACGCGAGCCCGGAGATTCTGGACGACCCCGCTCCGGTGGCCATGGTGACTGGCTTCGGGGACAGCGCGGTGAACCTACGACTTCTCGCATGGCTGAGCGGGCGGGACTCCAGCGCGGCCGTGTCCGTCCGCAGCCTCCTCGCAGCGCGGATCCTCGAGGAGTTCCGCAAGGAAGGCATCGAGATTCCATTCCCGCAGCGCGATATCCACGTGCGGACGCGCGGCGGGATCGATGACGTGCCAGGCGCCGGATGAGGGTGGCGCCGGCGCGTGAGGGAGGCATGCTGTGCGGTTTCGTCCCCAACGGTACTGGGTCACGCCGGCGCGGCGAGAGGAAGTGCGACAGGCGGTCTCGACGCATTCCTCGCGCCACGCGGGGTACATTGTTCTCACGATCGTCTCGACCGTGATCGCGGCCTACGGACTGATGGCAAACAGCGCGGCGGTCGTGATCGGGGCCATGCTGGTGGCTCCGCTGATGGGCCCGATCATCGGCGTCGCCTTCGGCGTGGCCACGGGCGACACGCGCATCCTACGCCGCGCGGCGGCCACTGAGCTCGTCGGCGTGATCATCGCCGTGGGCTTGGCGACCCTGATCGGGCTGGTCCCGCTGCACCTCGGCTACGGATCCGAGATCCTGGCACGCACCAAGCCGACCCTCTACGACCTCATCGTCGCTCTCGCCGCGGGACTCGCGGCCGCGTACGCGACGATCGACCCGAAAGTGAGCCCTGCGCTCGTGGGGGTAGCCATTGCGACGGCGTTGGTGCCCCCGCTCGCGACGTGCGGCATCTGCCTCGCCGGGCATCGGTGGGAATGGGCTGGCGGCGCGTTCCTCCTCTTCGCGGCCAACTTCCTGGCCATCGAGACGGTCGGCGCCGCCGCATTCATCTTCGTCGGCCTGCACCGGGGCACCGATGCCGACAACGCATCGGCGGCAACTGGCGTCGCGCCCGCCTCACCGGTTCGCAGGATGCTTGTCCACATCGTCGCCCTCATGCTCGTTGGGGCCTACATGACCCAGACGTTACTCGGGCTGTTCCGCGAGCGGCGACTCACTGAAGGCGTCCGGACCGTACTACGTCAGCAGGTCCTGGAGACTACCGGAGCGTGGCTGGATGACGTGAGTCACGAGGAACGCCAGGGACAGCTCGTGGTCACCGCCACCGTCATCTCGCCCAGGCCGTACGAGGCGGCCAGCGTCGCCCGGATGGAGTCCGCGCTTCGGCGGAAGGTGGACGCGCGAGCGCGGCTCATCGTCCGGTCCGTGGTCTCCAGCGACTCGGACGCGCACGGACCCGTGTTCCTCCGGCCAGAAGACGAGAGGAAACGTGAGGCCGTTGACGAGGAGGCCAGGAGGCTCTCGGTCATAAACGACAGGCTGAGCCGATGGCTCGAAAGTGTGCGTGGAGCGGTCCTCGTCGATGTCACCCAGGACACGGGGGGACCCACCCCGGTGGTCACGGCCGTCGTCCGAACTCCGACGGCATTCGGTCCGGAGGCGGTGGCACGAGCCCAAAAGGACCTGTCTGGCGTTCTGCGCGCGCCGGTTCGGCTGGTGGTCCAGTCCGTGCTGGTACGAACCGCCGACGCCGACGGATTTCTCGACCAGAGGAGCCCACCCGCCGCTGCCAACCAGGCGGAGTCGCTCCAGCGTCAGCGCTGGGAGCGTGTGGTCGGCGCCGCGCTGGACTCGAGCGCGCCCGGCGTTCTCCTCGCCGGTCTATCCGCGACAGACGATGGCTCCAGCATCTCGGTGCTTGCGGCAGTGCTGTCCCCGAGTGGCGTTACAGCGCGACAGGTTGGCGCCGCGCAAACGCATCTGCGGCTGCATGCGCACCCCTCGGCCAGCCTGCGAGTGCGCGTCGTCGCGGCGGGTACCGCAACGGCCACGGGGTACGAGATCGACCCGTCTCTCGACCAGCCTCTGCTGCCGGCGGGTGTGGCGCCCGTGGCTCTCCGGTCCGAAGGGGCACCCACTGATCCGGTCCTCGACCTGAGCAACGCCGCAGCCGATGGCGATGAAGAAGCGGTGGACCGGCTGCTCTCGAAGGGGGTCGACATTGGCTCGTCGGCTCTGTTCGGGTGGACGCCTCTCCACCGAGCGGCCTACGGGGGGCACACGGGCGTGGTGAAGCTACTCCTCAGGCGCGGCGCGAACCCAACAGCCCGCGATACACGCGGAGCCTCCCCCCTGCACTGGGCCGTCGCGGAGGGCCAAGGCGATGTGGTGCGTGCTCTCTTCTACGCCGGCGCAGACTGCGGGGCCCATGACTCGGCGGGCGGCACGCCCTCGGCCTGGGCGGCGACCCGCGGCCGAGAGGATATGGTAGCCTTGCTCGACCGGCTGGCCGCACTGCGGTAGACGCGTCGGCCCGGACATGGCGTACAGAGTTCACGCGGCGCGCAGGGGAGGCAGCGAACCACGAGGCGTGGGTTCCTACGATTGTCGTCGACGCTGCGGGCAGCTGCGTGGCGTGGGTATGCGAGAGGCCGCCGCACTGAGGCGGTCCGTGTCATGAACTGCGTCGGGCTGCCCTGCCGGACCCCTGCTTCCGCGCCACCGACGGCCTCGAATCCTGTTGAGTTCAGACAAGATAAGCCACATGCCAGTGCGCGCGTCCCGCGCCGCGAATCGCCTCTGGACACACGCCCGCCAACGTGGTAAGATCTGTTTTCGTCCTGTGTGACCCGGCTCGAACCGGGTCGCTGTGTGTTGACTGGGCAAGCCCGCGTTCGGGCCGTGGGGACGCCGGCCCGCACTGTGACGCGTCTTGAGGGAACAGCGATGGCGTTGTATGCGGTTGTGTCAACGGGTGGCAAACAGTACCGCGTGGCCGAAGGCGACGTGCTTGAGGTCGAGCGGCTCGAGGGCCGGAAGGGCACCGAGCTCACGCTGGACCGAGTTCTGATGGTTCAGGAACTGGCCGAGACGGTGATCGGGAATCCCACGGTGCCCGATGCCCGAGTGGTCGTGCGCATTATGGACCAGTGCCGGGGCCGCAAGATACGCGGGTTCAAGTACAAGTGCAAGAGCGGCTACAAACGCACATTCGGGCACCGGCAGGAGCTGACGCGGGTGCGCGTGGTGCGAATCGGCCGCGGGGCCTAGCCGAACGACCGTGAGGTGAGAGTATGGCGCACAAGAAAGGTATGGGAAGCTCGCGCAACGGGCGCGACAGCGCATCGAAGCGTCTGGGTGTGAAGATGTTCGGAGGCCAAGCGGCTCGCGCGGGCAGTATCCTGGTGCGTCAGCGGGGCACCAAGTTCCACCCCGGCCGGAACGTGGGGCGCGGCAACGACGACACGCTGTTTGCTCTGGTCGACGGTACCGTCAAGTTCGAGCAGATTGGCGGCGTGCGTGTCGTGAGCGTGTACCCCAAGGCCGCGGCGAGCTAGCCGGCTACTGCCAGGTATTCAGAGTACGGCATTTGTCTAGATGTCTATACAAGCCCGGGCGCGTCGCGTCCGGGCTTGGCTGCTTGGCAGGGGAACCCCATGTCGCTGTTCATCGATGAAGCCGAGATCACGGTCCAGGGCGGCGACGGGGGCAGCGGCTTGGTGTCCTTCCGTCGCGAGAAGTTCATGCCCAAGGGTGGGCCTGATGGGGGAGACGGCGGCGACGGGGGCGACGTGGTTCTGGTGGCCGACAAGCACCTGGGCAGCCTGCTGGACCTGACGCACCGGCACCACCTGAAGGCGGATAGGGGGCTGCCGGGGCAGCGGAACTGCCGGTCGGGGCGGAGCGGTCGCGCGTTGGTCGTGCCGGTCCCGGTCGGTACGACGGTCACGGATGCGGACACGGGCGAGCGTCTGGGCGATCTGACCCGGCCGGGCCAGAAGCTCACGGTGGCCTTCGGCGGGGTCGGTGGGCGAGGCAACGATGCGTTCAAGGGGCCGACGCGCCAGGCGCCCATGTTCTGCGAGAAAGGGGAGCGGGGCGAGCGCCGGCGGCTGAGGCTCGAACTGAAGCTCCTGGCCGACGTCGGTCTCGCGGGCTTGCCCAATGCGGGGAAGTCAAGTCTGTTGGCTCGGGTCTCGGCGGCAAGGCCCAAGATTGCCAACTACCCATTCACCACGCTCGTGCCGAACCTGGGCGTGTGCCGGCTCGGGCGGCACGGCAGCTACGTGATCGCCGACGTTCCGGGACTGATCGCGGGGGCCCACCAGGGCATCGGCCTCGGCCACTGTTTTCTGCGGCACCTGGAGCGGACGCGCGTCATCGTCCACTTGGTCGATGCGTCGCGTACGGAGCGGCCAGACCCCCTCGAGGACTTTGCGACGCTGGTGAGCGAGCTTGCCCTCTTCGGCCGCGGCCTGGAGCGTCTGCCACGCCTGGTCGCACTGAACAAGATTGACGTCTCCGACCGCGATGACGTGGCCGCGCTCACGGCCGAGTTGGAGGCCCGGGGGGAGACGGTCTTTGCCATCTCGGCTGCAACGGGCGAGGGGGTGGAGGCCCTGATGGGCGCGGTGGGCGAGCGCGTGGTGGCGTTGCGCCAACTCGACGACGCCCAGGCGGAGCCGGCCACCGAGTCGCCCCGCCGTCGACGCCGTGCCCGACAGCCTGTTCGGGTCCTGCCGTGCGACGACGGCGGGTTCACCGTGTCCGGGTCGCAGCCCGAGGAGGCCGTCGCGCGGCTCGATCTGAACACAGAGGGCGGCGTCACTCGGCTGCACGAGTTGCTGTCACAGATGGGCATTCTGACTCGGCTCGAAGAACTGGGGGCCGAGGATGGCGACACGGTGCGGATTGGCGAGATCGAGTTTGACTACGTGACCGCCGCCAGCGTGTATGACCAGTTCGAGTGAACGCGGGAGCCCCACAGGCGGATGCGAGACACGGGGCTGTTCGCCCTTGGCCGCCGGCATTGTCACCTTCTGGAAGCGAGTCACTCCATGGCCACGTCAGACGGCGGCGCGGCTTCGGCCGTCAAGCGTATTGTCATCAAGGTAGGCACATCCACACTGACCCACAAGGATGGGAGGCTCAACGAGCAGTACGTGGGTGAGCTGGCGCGGCAGATCCGCCAGATCAAACCGGACCGTGATGTAGTGCTGGTCACATCGGGCGCCATCCGGGCGGGCATGGAGCGCCTGGGGCTCAAGCGACGGCCCAAGAGCATCGCCAGCCTCCAGGCCAATGCAGCGGTCGGGCAGGGACTGCTCATGCAGGTCTACCATCAGGCATTCTACTGGCATGGGATGACGGTGGCTCAAGTCCTGCTGACGCGCGAGGGGCTGGCCCAGCGCTCGGGTTACCTCAACGCGTGTCGCGCCTTTTCCGCACTATTCGATTACGGCGTCGTGCCCATCGTCAACGAGAACGACACCGTAGCGATCGAGGATATCCGATTCGGCGACAACGACATGTTGGCCGCCCTGGTCACCTGTGTGGTCTCGGCCGACCTGCTGTTGATCCTGTCCGATGTCGATGGTCTGCACGAGGTCGATGCCGACAGCGGGGCCATCACCGACCGGCTAATCCGCGAGGTGCCTGTTCTCACGCCCGAGGTCCTACGGCACGGCAAGGACAGCACGACGCTGGCTGGAACTGGCGGCATGGTCAGCAAGCTGCACGCGGCGCAGCGAGCCACCCGGGCGGGCGCCGCCGTGATCATCGCGCATGGCAAGGAGCCCGACGTGATCCCGCGCGTTGTGGCGGGCGAGTGCCTCGGCACGCGTTTTCAGCCGGATCCGAACGGGCTCCGCAGCCGCAAGAGGTGGGTCGCCTTCGCCCCGGTGGCGGTGGGCACCATTGTCGTGAACGCCGGGGCCAAGGAGAGCCTGACGCGACGCAACGCAAGCCTGCTACCTGTGGGAGTGGTGCGCGTCGAGGGCGAGTTCTCCGCCGGCGACCTCGTGGCCATCGCTGACGAGAGCGGGTGGGAGATCGGCCGGGGGTTGTCCGCCTTCTCGTCGGCTGAGGTCCAGCGTGTCAAGGGGCACCACAGCCAGGACATCGCGGCTCTCATCGGTGCGGGGCGGGGGGATGTGGTCGTCCACCGGGACAACCTGGTGGTCGGCGATTTCGAGGAGTAGGGCGGCGGCTGACTCTCGCGCGGGACGTGCGTTCGTTGCCCGGGCACCAAGGTGTCCGGGTCGACAGACCTGCGAGAGAGCCGGCCTCAGGGACTAGCCCCGCGCCCATCGGGCGCCTGATGGTAGAGCGCCGCCAGGTCGGCGGCGCTGACTCCCTCGTAGTCCGGAGCCATGCGCGTGGCGAGATCGGCGGCCCAGGCCAGTATTGAGGTCCAGCTGGTAACCATAGCGCCGATGAAAGATGGACGCTTCGCGGGCGTGTTGGTGCCGGTCTCGGCGAGCACATAGGCCACCTCGCTTTCTTGGGTCCTTATGGAGAGCCCGCGGACAGTGCCCAGGGTTTGGACCGTGTCAGAGTGTGCATCACCGGAACGCCATCGTCTCCTACGCCGGGGTCTGGGACGAGGTTGGGCCCCTGACCCCATGCCGAGACCGCCCACAGAAGCCCCAGCGCGCAGGCTAGCCCGCGCGCACACGGCGAGTCGCTCCCGGTCGCATTGGAGCGGCGGGGTGACCTGCAGAGCGGCAGCGCGACGTCACCTCGGGGGCGTCTCCATGCTCGGCCTGCCAAACGGGGACGCGCCCTGCGCCGGGACCACTCGGGGCGATGCGTGCGAGGCGGTGCCTGGAGGGAACCAGCTGTTCGCGGTGCCGCTGGCTGGTATACTTGCATGTGCAACTAATTGTGTGGGAGCCGCGGGGCACGCATTGGGGGACCTGCGGCATAGGGATAGGGGGACCGCGTTCGGTGAGGTTGTTTCGGAGCCTCCTCAGCTACCTGAGGCCCTATTGGGCTTCCGCGCTGTTGGCCCCCCTTCTCATGGCACTCGAGGTCGCGATGGACCTGGTCCAGCCTCGTCTGCTTCAGACCATCATCGACCAGGCCATCGCGCGGCATGACACGCAGATGGTGGTCCGCATCGGTGGCCTCATGCTGGCGGCGGGCGTGGTGGGCCTCATTGGCGGTATGGGGTGCTCGGTGTTCACGGCCATCGCCGCGTATGGCTTCGGGACCGACGTTCGCGGGGCCCTCTTCCGGCGCATCCATGAGCTCTCCTTTGCGAACCTGGACCGTCTGGAGACCGGTCGGCTCATCACTCGGCTCACGAGCGACGTCGACCAGGTCCAGGAAGCGGTGGCCATGCTCCTCCGCATCCTGGTCCGAGCGCCCCTGCTGGTCGTGGGTAGCCTCATCATGGCGGTGCTGACGAGTCCACAGCTCTCTTGGCTGCTGGCCGCTGTCGGTCCCCTCGTGCTTCTTGCTCTGGTGGCTATCAGTCGCAAGGGTCAGACGCTCTTCCTTGCGGTTCAGGAGAGACTGGATCGGCTCAATGTCACCCTCCAGGAGAATCTGGCCGGTGTGCGAGTCGTCAAGGCATTCGTGCGGGCCGAGTATGAGTGCCAGCGTTTCGAGCGGGCCAACGTGGATCTCATGGAGTGGGGTGTCCGCGCCGCGTGCCTGATGGCTATCGCCATGCCCATCATGATGACACTGGTGAGCCTGGGGGTAGCCGGTGTCATCTGGTTCGGGGGGTGGCAGGTCCAGGCGGGAACGACCAAAGTGGGCCAGCTCCTGGCATTCGTGAGCTACCTGCTGCAGATGCTCTCTTCATTGATGATGGTCGGCATGCTCATCATCCGCCTTGCGCAGGCCGAGGCCTCAGCCCAGAGGATCCGCGAGGTGTTGGACGCCGAGCCTGAGGTGCGGGACGCGGCATCGGTCGCCGAGAGTCCCGAGCGGCGGGGCCGTCTCGAGTTTGAGCGGGTCGAATTCAGCTATGACGGCCAGCAGGCCGACCCGGTACTTCGTGGCGTGTCGTTCGTTGCAGAACCGGGTCAGAGGGTGGCCATCATGGGGGCCACGGGATCAGGGAAGTCGAGTCTCGCCCATCTCGTACCTCGGTTCTACGACGTCACGGGCGGGCGGGTCCTCGTCGATGGCGTGGACGTCCGGGACATGCGACAGGAGGACCTCCGAGCGAGGATCGGTGTGGTTCTCCAGGATACGGTCTTGTTCTCGGGCACCATCCGCGACAACATCCGCTACGGCAGGCCGGATGCCACCGACGAGGAGGTGGAGGAGGCCGCCCGGCAGGCACAAGCCCACGACTTCATCATGGCTTTTCCTAACGGCTATGAGACCGTGCTCGGACAGCGGGGCGTGAACCTTTCCGGGGGCCAGAAGCAGCGATTGGCCATCGCTCGGGCCCTGTTGTGCCACCCATCGATACTGATACTCGATGACTGCACGAGCGCGGTCGACGCGGCGACCGAGGCCCACATCATGCGCGCCCTCGGGGAGACGTCGCACCCGTGCACCCGGCTGATCGTGGCCCAGAGGATTGGCTCGGTGGTTGATGCGGACCAGATTCTGGTGCTCGAGAATGGGGTGATCGCGGCGGCGGGGACGCATGGCGAGCTGCTCGAACGGAGCCCCGTCTACCAGGAGATCGCGCGGTCGCAGTTGGGCGAGGTGGAAGTGGGCCGTGGCTAGCTCCTCTCGCACACCAGAGCGACCGGCAGGACATCCCGGCCCCATGCCCGGCCCCGGCCCGGGGCGTGGTCCTTTCGCGCACATGGTCGACGCTGCCAAACCCGAAAACGTGCGTGCAGTGCTGTTCCGCATGTGGTCGTATCTGGGCCGGTACTGGTCTCGGCTGGTCATCGTGTCTCTGCTGGTCGCGGGAAGCACGGGCTTGGGACTGCTTGGTCCGGCCCTGACCCGTCGCGCCATCGACGGATGCATCGCGCCGGGTCGCATGGAGGGCCTGGCCACGGTCGTGGGGCTGATGATTGCGTGCAGCATCCTCTCAGCGGCTTTCGCGTGGATGCAAACCATCATCATGGTGCGTGTCTCACAGGAGACACTCCTCGATATCCGCCGCGACCTGTTCCGCCGATTGCAGGCCCTGCCGCTCCGGTTCTTCGACAGCCATCCTCATGGCGAGGTCATGAGCCGTATCACCAACGACACCGAAGCCATTAACAGCGCGTTGGCGAACACGGTGATCCAGCTGGTGGGGTGCGTGCTGGGAATCGTGGGCGCGGGCGCCGCGATGGTGGCGATGAACTGGCGATTCGCCATCGTGGCGGTGGCGACGACGCCGCTGGTGTTCGCGCTGACACGGTGGATCGCCAAGGCGAGTCGCGAGGAGTTCCGTCAACGGCAGGAGGACTTGGGTGTCCTGAACGGGCTGATCGAGGAGACCATCACCGGCCAACGGGTGGTGCGGGCGTTTCGGGGAGAGCGGCGGGCCATCGCCGACTTCGAGGGCGCTAACTCGCGCCTGAGGCGGAGCGCGACGCGCGCGGCCATCGTGGCCGGCGCCATGGGGCCTTTCATGAACCTCTCGCGGAACATCGCCTTCGCCATACTCGCGTGTGCGGGAGGGTGGATGGTACTTCGCCAGTGGGTGACGGTGGGGACGGTGGCGGCTTTCCTGAGCTACGCGGAGCAGTTCTCTCGTCCGATCAACGCGCTGGCGAGCCTGTGGGCCTCGGTCCAGTTCGCCATCGCGGGGGCCGAGCGCGTGTTCGCCATCATGGATGAACCTCCGGAGCCGGAGGACCCGCCCGACGCGGCGGCGCTGGTGCCAGTGCGCGGCGATGTGACCTTCGACCACGTGGACTTCGGGTATCTCCCAGAGCAGCCGGTGCTGCGCGACGTCACCTTTCACGCCCAGGCCGGACAGACCATCGCGCTGGTCGGCCCCACGGGCGCGGGCAAGACGACCATCATCAACCTACTCACGCGCTTCTATGATGTGGGCTCGGGATCGATTCTGATCGACGGGTGCGACATCCGGCATGTGCGGCGCGATGAACTCCGCCGGGCCCTGGGGGTCGTGCTGCAGGACACCTTTGTCTTCGCCGACACCGTGCGGGGCAACATCCGCTATGGCCGGCTCGACGCGACCGATGAGGAGATCGAGGAAGCGGCGCGGCTGGCCAATGCGGACGGGTTCATCCGCCATCTGCCGCACGGGCTGGATACGCCGCTCTCGGAGGCCGGCGGCAGTCTGAGCCAGGGGCAACGCCAGCTGCTAGCCATCGCGCGTGCCGTGCTGGCGGACCCGGCGATCCTGATCCTCGATGAGGCCACGAGCAGCGTCGACACGCGGACCGAGATTCACATCCAGGAAGCCATGCGACGACTCATGCGCGGGCGCACGGCGTTCGTGATCGCCCATCGACTGGCGACAGTACGGCAAGCCGACTGCATTCTGGTGATTGACGGCGGCCGCGTCGTTGAGCAAGGTAGCCACGCCGAGCTGATGGCCGCGCGCGGGGCCTACTGGCAACTACACGAGCTGCAGTTCGGCAACGTGGTGCAGGCGGCCCCCCAGGGTTCGGCAGAGGCCCAGCGAGCTAGCGGCTGAGTGTCTCAGGCGTGAGCTCGAGCGTCTTTGACTTGAGCCCCGTGTTGAGGTCATAGGGGGCCTGGGACGCGACCGACCGCCGGAAACCCGGAGCTTCATAGACGATGCGATAGTGGGTCTCCGGACGCACGATGGCGTCACCGGCCTCGTTGGGCGACGACAGCACGCGCACAATGACCGTGCCATCGCTGCCCGTGGTCACCGAGGCGTCGGCCACCGTCTCCCAGTCATCGATGTTGGTGAAGTCGCCCCCGGTGGTCAGGGCATAGAAGCTCATCGTAGCCCCCGCGATGGCCGCGCCCCCGGACATCTGAACCGTGTACTGAATCCGGGTCTCCCCCGCCAGCTTGTCGAGAATGTCACCCGTCTCGAGCTGGTCCGTGATCCAGCCTACCGGATTGCACCCGGCGAGGATCGTGGGCACCAAAACGATGGCGGCGCGCAACACAGCCTGGCAGATCCCCATGAAGCCCTCCACAGTCCCCGAATGAGACTGCAAGTAGGTTCTCTATGGTCGCCAGGCCTCCTTCCGAGGGCGGCGCACCGCCACGGCATCGGCAGGAGGGTTCCCGGCGCAACACGAAACAGATTCCGCCACGAGATGGAGGTTCCCGGTGCGCGAGCTGTTGACGATGTGGCAGAGCACGAAGATGGTCGTGCTTGCCGCTCTGACCGCGGCGCTGTATGGCGGACTGACGGTGCCCTTCAAGGCGCTGGTCATCCTTCCGGGATTCACGGAGATCCGGCCGACAGTGGTGATCCCGGTACTGATGGGGATCATCGCGGGCCCGGCGGGGGCGTGGGGGGCCGCCATCGGCAACCTGATCGGAGACATCCTCGGGGGGACCCAGGGCCCATCGTCTGCCTTCGGATTCATCGGCAACCTGGGATTCGCGTACACCGCGTACAAGCTGTATCGGGGGCCGGTGTCTCGCGAGCTGGCCCTCGCAGAGGTCCCGAATGAGATGGGCGCGACGGGAAGAGGTCCGGCCCCCACCTGGCTTGGCCGACTGATCCTCGGCGTGCTCGGCGCCCTCGTGGCTGTGGCGGCCGTGGTGACGTGGTCGCCAGGCGAGGGGAGTCAGGCCGGGTGGACGCACTATGCCGGACGAGTGGCGCTCCTGTTGGCCGGGGCCGGCCTGGTCGCCACGGCCACCCTGCGGCGCTGGGGGGAGAGCATGCTCCCCGTGCTGCCCACGGCCGTTGCGAGTTCAATGATGTGCGGCGGGATCATCGGCTTCGGCACCGAGGTGCTGGGTAGCCAGCCGTTCGGCTTCCTGGCGTCCATCATCGCCATCAACAACGCGGTGGCGATCGCCTTGTTGCTCCCGTTGCTCCTGCCCGCGGTTCTGCCGCGCGCGAAGCGATGGGGGCTCCTGGTGGCGGATGTTCTTCCGCCCGATGACATTAGCGTCCCTCGGGCGCCGCGCATGGGGCGGTGTCTGATGTGGATCGGACTCGTTGGTCTGTACGCCGTCGGGCTGGGTCTCTACTCGGGTGAGTTCGCGGCACTGCCGGACCGGGCGGGGCTACCGGCTGCCGGGGTCTGGCCCGTTCAGGCCCCATTCCTGGCATTGGCCCTGATCGGGCTGGCGCTTGCATGAGCCTCGGCGCCCCTTGCGTCGCCCAGGCCGAGGGTCTCGGTTTCCGCTACGCGACTAGCAGCCATCAGGCACATGGCCGCGAGTGGGCTCTGGATGGCGTCGATCTGGCCGTCGGGCGTGGCGAACGGGTCGCACTCCTGGGGCCGTCGGGTGCCGGGAAGTCCACCCTGTGCCGGTGCTTCAACGGGCTCATCCCCCATGCGGTCCGAGGCGAGTTGGCGGGCCGCATGGTTGTCGACGGCGTGGACACCCGCTCGCGCAAAGTCGCGGAGCTTGCCGAGCACGCCGGGCTCGTGTTCCAGGATTTCGAGGCGCAGCTCTTCTGCCCCACCGTCGAGCTCGAGGTGGCTTTCGGTCCCGAGAACTTGGGGCTGCCACGCGATGAGATTCGGCGCCGCGTCCGCGACGCCCTGGACACGCTGGAGCTCGGAGCTCTCGCCTCTCGGTCCATTCACGCCCTGTCGGGCGGGCAGAAACAGCGGCTTGCCGTGGCGGCGGTACTGGCTCTGCGTCCGGCCCTGCTGTGCCTCGACGAGGCTTCGAGCGACCTGGATGCCGATGGGCGGGACCGCCTTGCGTGTGCGGCGGAGAACCTGGCGCGGGACGGTCGAGCGGTCGTTGTGGCCGACCACCAGGCGGAGTCAGCTGGTGGGCACGACCAGACGGTGCTCCTCGCGCGGGGTCATGTGGCGTGGAGCTCGGCCGAGCCCGCCCCCGCCGAGGTGTTGTGCCGCATGGGGCTCGAGCCGGGACCCATGGCGCGGATCGCTTCGCTGTTGCGTCTGAAGACCGGCGGCGCGGACATGGATCCCGCCCGTGTCGCGTCGGCGATCAGGGATGCCGGTTATGTCGTGCGGCGGGTCGACCCGCCTCCCTCCCCGCCTGCGTGCGGGGAGCCCGTGGTGACCGTCCAGGGACTCTCGCACTCATACGGGCCGGTCCGTGCTTTGGAGGACGCCCACCTGGTCGTAGGTCGTGGCGAGGTTGTTGCCGTCGTCGGCCGAAACGGTGGAGGGAAGTCCACGCTGCTGCGGCACCTGAACGGTCTGATTCGGCCGGCACCCGGGCGGGTGTGCGTGTGCGGCTTGGATGTGGCACTGGCTCCGACCCGTGAGATCTGCTCGAAGGTGGCCTACGTGGCCCAGAACCCGGACCACCAGCTCTTCGCTGAGACGGTGTTCGATGACGTGGCGTTTGGTCCTCGTGCGCTCGGGCGCAACGCGGATGACACGGCGAGGCATGTGCACGAGGCCCTGGAGGCGGTGGGCCTGGTGGGTCGAGAGCGCGAAGACCCGATCACGTTGAGTAAGGGGGACCGGCAGCGGGTCGCACTCGCGGGGGCGTTGGCCCAGCGGCCTGAGGTTCTCGTCCTCGACGAGCCCACTACAGGGCTGGACCCGATCGAAGTCCGAGCGACCATGGAGTTGCTGCGGAGGCTGAGCCGGAGCGGCGTGGCGGTTGTTATCGTCACCCATGCCATGTGGGTTGTTGCGGAGTATGCCCACCGGGCGGTGGTACTGGCCCAGGGCCGGGTTCAGGCCGACGGCACGGTTCGGGAGATCCTGGGCCGGGAACGCGTTCTGGAGGATGCGGGACTCCGAGCGCCGACCGTGGTCCGGATCGCATCCGAGCTCGGGATCAGCGCTCTATCGGTTGACGAGCTCGTGTCGGCGCTCACGCCGGCGGTGACGCCATGAGGTGGGGGCTATATGTGGAGGAGCCGGGCTGGCTCCATGCCGTGGATGCCCGGACCAAGTGGGTCTTCTTCTCACTGGGGGCCACGGCACCGTTCCTGCTGGCCGATCCGCGGTACACCGGCTCAGCCCTGGCGGCATCGGTCGCGGTGGCGGTGACCGCCGGGGCGGGCCGCAACCTGTTGCGGCTGTGGTGGCTGTACGTTCTGTTCGTGGCCCTCACAGTGCTCGTCTGGGCCGTGGTGCTACCGGGTCGGGGCGCATCCGGGGCCGAAGGAGTATGGTTCGGTCTCGGCGCCGGGCTCAAGGTGGTTGCCGGCATGTGCGTGGGACTGGTCTTCCTATCATGCACCACAGCCGAAGAGATGTCGCGGGGGCTGGTGGGGCTCGGAGTGCCGTTCCGGTTCGCCTTCGTGATCGCCATGGCGTTGCGCCTGGTGCCCACCGTGGTGTCGACGGCACTCGACATCATCGATGCCCAGAGATCTCGCGGGCTGGATCTGGAGTCGGGCGGCCTGATTCGGCGAGCCCGTGCCCATGTGCCGCTCTTGGCTCCCATGTTGCTCTCGACACTGCGCGGCGCCGACCAGCTCTCCATGGCTCTCGAGTGCCGGGCTCTTGGCGCCCGGCGTCGACGTACCTGGCTGATGGCCTCCGAACTGGGCTGGCGGGACGTAGCGGTGATGGGCGGTGTGGTGGCATACTTCGGACTGGCGGTCGCGCTGCGCATCGCTGGGTGCGGCGTCTGGAGCGCACCGGGTAGGTGAAGTCGATGCGCGGGCTGCCGGAGGGGCTCGTGGCCGATTCCGAGCGCAGACCCAGAGCGCTGCAACGCGTCGAGGTGGCGGACCTCGACGCCATGTCCGCCATGTTCCGCGTGACATTCGTGTGCGTCGCGCTGGCCTTCGCCGTCCAGTCGGGCCAGATGGCGCGCGGGAACCTCTACGCGATCACCCTGCTGTTCCTGTGTCTACAGGCGGTGGTGCTGTGGTCGTCGGCGCGGCACATGAAGGCCGACCGACTGCGTCCTGCCGTCATGGGCATCGAGTTGCTGGTCTTCTGCGCATGGATGCGCGAGACGCCCAGTTACGCGCCGGTGCTCTTCACGCTGTTCTACCTGACGGTGCTCATGGCGGCCATGCGGTACGGGCTGGTGGGAAGCATGGTGTCGGCCGTGGCGGCCATTGGGCTGTACCTGTGGCAGGTTGGCGACGCGGACGGCATCGCCGCTACGTGCCAGCGGATGGGGTCGAGCCACTTCGTGCCGCTACTGATCGTGGCGGCCATCACAGGGGCGATGGCACGGGTGCGGGACCAGGAGCGCGAGGCGCGTTTCGCGCAGGAGCGCGTGATGGTCGAGTACCACCAGCGCGTGGAACTGGCCCGTTCGGTCCAGGAGTTCTCCCTGCCCACCACGCTGCCCGTCATCGCCGGGTACGATGTCGCGAAAGCCTTCGATATCGCCGACTACGCCGTCGGGGGCGGGGACTACTACGACATCCGGGTGGGTCCCGATGGCGCCTTCGTGCTCTGCGTGGCCGATATCGCCGGAAAGACGATCTCCGGCGTGGCGAAACTCCCGCTGATCCGGGCCGGTCTGGCCGTGGCCAGCCAGATGCTCGAAACACCCGGTGCCATCGCACGATGCCTCAACGAGGTGATGTGCTCAACGATCGAGGAGGACTCGTTCATCGCGGCATCGCTGGCGCGGCTCGAACCGGATACGGGGCGCCTGACCTATACGACCGCGGGCCAGGTTCCCCCCCTAATCGTTCGGCGCGGTGGTCAGGTGGAGTGGCTCGAGCTCGGCGGACCCGCCCTCGGGATTCAGGCCGATGCCGTCTACCGGGAAGGCGAGTGCGGTATGGGCCCGGGGGACGTGCTGGTGCTGGCCTCCGATGGCGTCACCACCGCCTCAGACGGCGCCGGCGGCGAACTTGGGCTCGAGGCGATCGCGTCCATCGTCCGCGAACGGGTCGCGGAATCAGCCGAGCACATCGCCCAGAGCTTGCTGGCCGCGGCCCGGCAGCACGCGAACGATACCAGCCACCCTGACGACGTGGCGATCATGGTGGTGAAGCGTCTCGAGCCGGGCGACGCGAAGCCCGCGGGCTAGTTGCCCAACGGCACGAGCTCGCCCCCGGCCGGAGGCGCGTCGGCATCGGCGTCCGTGGTATCGTCTTCGGGGACGCGGCCGGCGAGCCGGGCCAGCCCCTCGTCGAATCTTTCGTCGCCCCCCGGCGGGAACTCGAAGAGCGGGAGCTCAAACTCCACCGAATAGTACCAGGTTGGCGCTTCGGGGTCGGCGCCAATGTCACCGCCGCCCGCGAGCTCGGCGGCCAGCTTGTCCATCTGATCCTTGCGGCTCGCGTCCTTCTCCGTCGCGAGCAGGCACGCGTATATGGCCTTGTCGCGGTAATGGCGGCCGAGCTTCGCATACACGCTGCGGTACATGCCCGTGTAGAGCTCGGACTTGAGCTCATTGAAGCGCATCCGGCCTGCGACTCGGAACGGGTCGGTGGCCCACTCATATTCGGCCCGGAGTCGGGTGAGCATGTCATCGTAGCGGGCAATCTGCGCGTCCAGGTACTCGAGGCGGGCCGCTGAGCCCGGGACTTGAGCCACGGACTCACGTCGCGCTCTGAGCTCAGCTAGTGATCGTTCGCGGAGCCGAAGAGCCTCGTCCCACAGCTGACGTCCACGGGCGTAGTCATGCTGCTCTTGCTCGGCCCGGGCGGCAGCAACCTCGGCGATCATGAGCGCCTTGTCGAGCCGGTAGACGAGCTGCTGGTCCTCGAAGGTAGCGCCGATGACGCCGTACCCGGGCTCCCGCAGCTCGCGGAGTTGGGCTTCCGCCTGGGCCATCAGGTCGGCATGGAAGTCGCTGCGGAGCTTCAGAAACGCCAGTTCCATGTTCACGAGGCTCCGTCGGCGGCCGGTGGCGGACAGCCCGTGGCGCTCCACCATTCGGGTGTGGCTGTCCAGCCGGCTCCACCAGCGTTTCTCCTCGCTCATGCCCGCTTTGGTGTAGCGCTCGGCGGCGCCGAAGTGGCCCTGCACGAGCTTCCGTCGCGCGCTCCAGTAAAGCGCCATATAATTGCCGACATAGGCCTGAGCAGGGACTACAGCGGTCCAGACCACCACGAGCGAAAGCAGGACGCAGACGTGTCGCGACCCAACGCCGTAAAGCCTCTCCACACTCACTGCCTACTCCAACCCCCCAGTGCGCCCACGCATCGGCCAACGCGGCGCTGACTCAGCCCCCGCCCCGCGCGTGCGCCACCGTCGGCGTCGACTGGGAGGGGATCCAACGTATGTTCCAACGGCAGTGCGGCGCTCCTGTTCGAGGCAGTGCCATCCAGCAGTAACCGAAAGCGGTGCGCGATGTCAACGCCAAGCGATGCGGCTGGGCTGGGTCTGGCTCTGGGCTGCTCGGTGCTGTTCGGGCTGTACATGGCCCCACGCAAGATGTGCACCATGAGCAGCATGCAGTTCCTGCTCACGATGGTTGTGGGAGTCGTGATCACGCTCTCCGCGGTCTTCGCGGCGACGGGCCAGACGCCCCGTGCGCAGGTCATCGACACAGCGCTGTCCGTGTCATGCGGCACGCTATGGACGCTGGGCACTTTGTTCTTCATCCTGGGCGTGACGCGGATGGGGC
>JAKPQA010000360.1 GCA_029547025.1 Armatimonadota bacterium | reverse complement strand
CTCGCCAGGGCAACTACCCGGGGTGGTTGTGGACGGCGACGACGGGGACGCTCGTGGGCTACGAGAGCCTGCTGGAGCGGGACCGGGTCCTGCTGGCCGACTTCGACGTTGCGGTGGCGGGGATCGCCAGTCAGCCATTCTGGCTCAGTGGCCTCGACGAGGGTGTGCAGCGGCGGCACGCTCCGGACCATCTCTTGGCCTGTGCGGACGGCTCCCACGGTTCCAGTCGTTGACTCTTGACACATGCTGCCAGATGCGCTATGCGAAATTCATAGCCACTGCGATAGGTCAGTGGTCACTCAACAGGATCAGGAAGGAGTGTTCGACCATGGCTCAGTTGCTGATGCGCACCGACCCGTTCCGCGAGTTCGACCGGCTCGCCCAGCAGTTGTTCCGAGGTAACGGCACGTTGGCCTACCCGGGCGCGATGCCGATGGACGCGTGGCGCGAGGGGGATACCTTCGTGGTGGAGTTCGACCTGCCGGGTATCGCGCCTGAGGCGATCGAACTCGACGTGGAGCGCAATGTGGTGACCGTCCGGGCGGAGCGTCCGGCGCGAAGCGACACCCAGGAGATGCTCGCCGCCGAGCGGGCCCGCGGGACCTTCAGCCGCCAGCTGGTGTTGGGCGACAATCTGGACACCGAGCACATCGAGGCCGGCTACGACGCGGGCGTGCTCACGCTGCGGATCCCGGTGGCCGAACAGGCCAAGCCGCGCAAGATCGAGATCACCAATGTTGGATCCGGCCGACAGGCCATCGACGCCTAGGGCTCGTCTCGGAGGTCGCCATGACCACGATCCAGCACTCTGGCAACCCGCTCGATCCCCCTTGGGTGGAGGAGTTCATCGAGTTGGTCTGCTCCGACCCGGAGTTGGTCGCTGCGGAGTTCGCAGCCATCATCGCGGCGGAACGGCCGACTTTGCCTCCCGCCTGCCCCCCTCTGCGCTGCTCGGTCGGCCCACGCCCGGCCCCAGGACACGGACGATGGCGCGAGGACGTCCGTGGCTGGCCGGGCCAGCGGCCGCGGGGTCCCGGAACCGGCGAGTGGGCTCGACAGCGCTCGCCGCCTCGTCGGGTGGGCACGTTTCCAGCACAGGACCGAGACGCCGCCGTCGAGCTTTGACTTTCAGGAGGTGACCGAGCAGCGAGACAACTCGAGCATGGGAGCGTCCGCTGGCTCCGCGCGCCATTCATCTCGTACCTTCGTCGTCCCATGGTGACGAGCGGCCCCTCCAGGCAAGCGGGAGTACCCCCGGGCGCGCCGGGTCAGCGGTCAATGCACCGATCCCGGCTGGCCGGGCCCCGACGAGGGCCCGGCCAGTCCTTTCGACACCGCGATATATCGACCACCCGGCCACCTCACCCGTGGCCGCGGCGTCCGCACCACCCACGCGCCGGAGGCAGCTGATGACAGCTTCGAGACACAGCGAGCAGCCCGGATCCGACCCCTATCAGATTCTCGGCCTCGACCCAAACGCCAGCAGCGACGAGATCACCCGGGCCTACCGACGTCTGGCCCGGCACTACCACCCGGACGTCGATACCACGCCCGGCGCAGCGTCGCGGTTCGCCGAGGTCACCAGGGCCTACCGGGTGCTGGCCGATCCGAAGGCCCGCGCCCGCTACGACGCCGGCCGCATACCACGCCGGGCCGGGCCCCCCTCCGACGCCGGGTACTCCCGCGGATCCTGTCCCCCGTGGCCCGCCACCCGGGTCCGTCCCGACCGCATCCCGCACGACGCGTTCTGGCTGGCAGCCGCAGGCCTGACTCCGCCCTTCCACCTCAACGCCGACCTGCCCGTCCGTTCCCCCCGGGACGATGAGACCGAGCTCGAGCTGACACTGCAGGAGAGCTACCAGGGCACCACGCGGACCGTGACCGTGACCAGCCAGGACAGCTGCGAGAGCATTCACGTCGTCGTCCCACCCGGCACGATCGACGGTGACCGGATCGAGGTCCCCACCATCTCTCCACGCGGCGGCGGGAACACCCCGCCCGTCGTCCTGCGCGTCCGGCTCGTGCCGCCCGAGGGCTACCGGCTTGATGGCCGCGACCTCCACGTCCAACTGACGCTCTCCCCATGGGAAGCCGCACTCGGCGCCACCATCACCCTCGACACACCGGCAGGGCCGGTGAGCATCGACGTGCCCCCCGGAACGTGCTCCGGCCGAGTCCTCACCGTGCCCGCCCATGGCATCCCCAACCCGAACGGACCCTTCGGGAACCTGCACGCCCACACTCACATCCTCGTACCCACCAGGCTGACATCAGCCGAACGGGACCTCTTCGAGCGCCTTGCCACAACCTCGAACTTCAACCCAAGAACTCCGACAGCACCCGGACCGTGAGCCCCCCAGAGCGCGGACAGACACCCCGGCACGCTCGAAACCCCGGCCCTTGGGCCAAGGATCTGTCCGACTCTCTCAGTCAGGAAGAATGTCATCTGGGTCGTGGCTTTCGCCATCTGAGGCGGCGAGCATCATGAATTCGGAAATGGGCGAGCCCTGGGTGAATCCACGAGGCGACCGGGGCTGCGGGCGGCGGTTGGAGACCCACAGACCCGGAAAGGATCATTTCGACAAGAGTCTGGCAACGCGGCACCGCCACGTTCGCGACAACAAGCAGGTCAGGCCGCTGGTCACCCGGCAGGTCACCCGGGAACCCACAAGTGGGTCCACATTCGCAGGACGTGGAGCGTCTTCTCCTCACCGTGTCGCCGTGGCTCGTGGGAGGCCTGGCCATCGTCGGCATCGCGGCACCGCGGGCCTGACTGATCGCCGCCAGACCCCGACGCGGGAGAGAATGCCGCCTGGTCGCCCTCGAGCACGTGGCCGACGGTGACTCGCGGCGGCCGCGCAACCCGAGAACGTCACCGGCACCCCGATCAACCTCACCCAGGAACGACTGGTGGCGCACGCGGATGTCGAGCCCGCCAAGGCAGCATTGCTTTCCCTCCTGGAGAGGGCGCGCACCACCGATC
>JAKPQA010000350.1 GCA_029547025.1 Armatimonadota bacterium | reverse complement strand
CCAGGTTGTGGCTTGCCATCAGCGTACTCGCTGTTGGCATCGTGCTTACCGGTGTTCTGGTCGCTCTGCCGTTGGCGATGGCGGCGCCCTCGTGGGAGCCCACGACCGCGCTGTGGGCTCCGGCGCAGTTCTCCGACCCCGCCCTGGTAGGCTCGGTGGCTGACCTCGCGCTCAGGGAGCGGAGGACACTGCATCGGCAGGTGCTCGACCTACCGGGAACCGAGCAGCTCACCGACAGGGGCCGGTTCGAGGCGTATCGACTGCTGGGCATCCTACGCCCGGCAGACAAGCGAACCATTGAGCTGCTGTGGGCATACCGTGCTGATCGGCTGGAGCACGTCGGCTTCGTCACGGGACCCCGTCACATCGACCCGTTCGAGGTGCGCGCGGCGGAGGCCGCGCTCCTCGAGGCAGGACTGCCCGCCGTCCCGTGGCTGGTGGCAGGCACTGAGCGCAGCGACGCGCCTGACCTGGCTCGTTTCGGGTGGGTCGCCGGCGCAGCAATACTGCCGATGGCCGAGGAGGCGTGGGACGTGGCGCCTACCCCAGAGGAGGCCGCGCAGCTTGTCCGCCATGCCGACCAGTCTTGCACGAACGGCCCCTACCTGTTGCCGTCGCGCGTCAAGCCGAACGAGGCCGTTCAGGGCGATCTCGTCGACCTGCTGAACTCGGAGGACCCGGCTGTCCGGCTTGCCCCCGCGGCCCGGCTGATTCGGCAGTTGCGCGAGGCGGAGCAATGGCTGGCCGAGGCGCTGGCCACCGGCGACAGCAACATCATCAAGGACCTGCGCGAGCGCCCACCCGATGCGCCGGTGTCCTATGTCGTGACCCAGTGGCCGGCCGGGCAGGAGCCGCCGACCCAGCTCTCGGAGCAGGGACGGTTCGAGTGCATCCAGGCGCTGGGCGAGCTCCGGCCGCTGACGCCGCGAGTCATCGACGCACTGCTGCTGAACATCGGGTTCGTGCCAGAGACGTGGCCGTATCGCGTATCGCCCGCCGCCGTTGCCGCGGCCAAGACGGGCTTGCCGGTGCGGTGGCGTATCCAGTGCATGGGGCTCCACGCCAGCCGAGAGAAGCGCAACAAGCTGCTGGACGCCCTGGGCGTGATGCTGGGGCGTTTCGCCGCCGAACCGATGAAGTGGGAGGCGCGGGAGCGGGGCTCGTACCCCGAGCTTGAGGCGGACATCGAGTACCTCGAGACGACCTACGCGGGCACGAAGGCGCTGCATGAGGTGATCCCCGAGGCGCCGCCGGAAGGGTAGCGGGAAAGGCAGGGGTCAGGGGTCAGAGATCAGGGGATCGTCATTCGCGGCGCCTCCTGTGGCTGTCGAAGGGCGTCACGCCGCGTGGACGCGGCGGCTCGATGTCAGCGGGGTGCGGGGCGGGGGTGGAATCCGCAGGGCGCCGCCAGGCTGAGCCGACGGCGCCCCGGTGCCGATCCAGCTACCTACGAGCAGAACTGGCGAAGGTACTTGATGCCCTGGATGAAGCCCTCTTCGCGGCCGACGGCCGAGTCCTCATGCTCGATGCTCAGCACGCCGTTGTAGCCGTTGCTTCGCAGGCGAGCGATGTACTGCCCCCAGTCGATCCCGCCATAGCCCGGGATCACATAGCGCCACCAGCCGCTGGCCAGGCTGCCGACGTAGCGCAGCTTGTGCTCTCTGATCTCCGTGTCCTTGGCATGGGTGTGGAAGATGCGCGGGGCGAACTGCTCGACGGCCGCCAGGTAGTCGATTCCCTGCCAGTAGAGGTGTGACGGGTCGAAGTTGAGGCCGAAGTTCTCGTCGGGGACGACCTCGAAGATGCGCTGGAAGGTGTCGAGGCCCTGAAGCAGCGTGGCGAACCAGTTCTCCATGGCGAGCTTGATGCCGCGCTCGCGAGCGTAGGCGAGGACCGGCGGCCAGAACTCGGGCGCGCGGGTCTCGATGATCTCCATCTTCGACTTGCCGCCGTAAGGCATGCCAGCGAGCACGCAGACGACGCCGACCTTGAGCTTGGCCGCCGTGTCGATGACGGCCTTGAGGTCCGCGGCGGCGGCCGCCTCATCGGCGGGGTCCTCGCTGAAGACTTGACGGTAGTGGGCGAAGCTGCTGATGGTCAGGCCGTTGTCCGCCACGAGCTTGCCGAGAGCGGCGATGTCCGCATCGGTCGCCGTCACGGCGTCGAAGTGGCCACTGCCGCGGCCGGTGGTGATCTCCAGCGCCTCGGCCCCAGCCTTGGCGGCGAACTGGATGGCGTTGGCGACGGGCTCATTGCCGAATGGAGCGGTCAGAATACCGATCTGCACGAACGGTGTCCCCCTGTCTCTCTTCCGATATCGCAAGCCGCAGGGACGCGGCTAAGCGGCGTACCAGGCTTCCTTGAACACTCTCTTCGCGCCCGCGATGATCGCCTCGGAGCTCTCACCGGGTACGGGCTTGATCTCGAAGCTGATGACGGGCTTGCGCGTGGGCACCTTGGCCTCGAAGTAGCCGATGCGCTTGAGCACCCGCAGGAACCGCGTGACTGCCGTGACACCGTTGAGGCTACCCGGATAGCCGAAGCGCGGGTGCTGGTCGCCGTAGGCCGGGTCGTCGGTCTGGTCGATGTAGGCGTTGCCGATGTGGACGTGGATCAGGTGCGGCGCGGCGGTCTCGAGCATCTCGTCGGCGGTCTCGCCGAGGAGCGGCAGATGACTGAGGTCGACGGTCAGACCGACGTTGGCGACAGACTGCTTCACGCGATCCATCAGCTCGGCCGCCAGTGCGGTTGGGCCGATGAGGCAGCGCTTGTCGATGGCGCGGTCGAAGGTCTCGAGCGAGATGAAGACCGGTTTCTTCCCCGCGGCGCGAGACGTGGAGTAGTCGGCGAGTTCGACCAGCGACTGCGTGAGGGCCGCCATGCCGGCCTCGCGGTCGGCATCGCCGGGATCGGGCCCGGAAAGCACAGCGACGATGGGCGCACCCAGCGCGTACGCCTCGTCGATGGAGAGCCGCACATCAGCCACGGCGGCCTGACGGGCGGAGTCGTCGAGAGCGTTGAGGTTGAGCTTGGCGCCCAGGAGCGGGGGCTGGCCGGCAACGATGACCTCCATCATGGCCTCGGAGAGCAGCTTCCTCTCGCCCTCCAGGATGTCGGGTGACGCCGCCCGGCGGACTTCGACGGCGGTGAAGAAGTCATCGTGGGCGATGGTCGCGAGGGTATCGAGGACGGGACCGTCACCCTTCGCTGCGGCTGGGAATGCCATAGGATGGATGATGCCAGTGAGAACGAGATTCTCGAAACTCTCAGTCAATCGGGGTCCCTCCCGTGAGTGCGGACGGAGGCGGTAAGACGAACGGGCGGCATTATAGCACAGGGTCTAGCGGCCCCCCATGACCTGCCTGCGCACGCGGTTGACGCGCTCGAAGCCCTCGTTTACTGCCTCGGCCTCGCGGCTGGCCGGGCCGAACCGGGCCGTAACGACCTCCTGCGTCATCAGTAGGAGCTGGGCGGCTCTGGCCAGGTTCCGGAGTGCCGCAAACCGCTGGTCGGGCCCCAATTGCTCAGCCAGGTCGATGCGGTAGTCCGGGTTGTATGGATCGAGCCTCACGGCGGTGCGGAGCTCCTCCCGTGCGCGCACGGCGTGGCCCTCGGCGGCCAGCAGCAAGCCGAGGGCATGGTGTGAGCCGGCGTAGGAGGGCACGAGCTCGATAGAGCGCAGGAGCGCGGCCCGGGCCACGCCGGGTTCGGAGGCCGCGGTGACCGCCGCGAGGAGCTGCCACAGAGCATTGTAGGCTGGGTCGATGCGGATGGCTCGGCGGAGCGCCGCGGCGGCACCGGGTCCAGCGGAGCCGCGGGACAACGGGGGCTCGCCGCCTTCTCTGAGTATGGCCCTCTGCTCGGATGCCAGCCCGATCTGAGACACGACGGACCATGCCCACACGGTGCGGATGACTCGCTGGCCGGCCAAGGACAGCGGCAGCAGCACCAGAAACGGGGCGAACCAGGCCAATGGGCGGGGCACGGCCCACGGTCGACGCTCCGATGAAGCGGATACGGCGAGGCCAAGTATTAGCAGGCACGCCGGCTCAGTGGCCGGGTTGGCGAGCGAGCTGTTGAGGAGGCCGTTGGCGCACCAGCCAATGAGGGCGGCCGAGACCGCGACGGCCAGCCCGCGCCCCTCGAGGGCGCTCCGGCGGATCGCCGGCATGAGGCATGTGCCGACCAGGGCGATGGCAAGAATGAGCCCGGGGACGCCCGTCTCGGCCAGGGCATCCATCGCGTCGTTGTGGGCGTCGGCGGGTATCGCCAGCGCGTAGGACTCGCGGGAGTCAGGAGGCCTGTGGGAGAGGTACGCGAGCTGGAAGTTGCCGGGCCCGGCACCGAATGCCGGGGACTCCTGGGCTATGCGGGCGCAGGTCGCCCACATGAACAGCCGGTGTGGCATCGAGCTGGACTGGGCCGGGTCAGAGACGGCCGCAAGGGCCAGAGCGGGCACCAGGAGCACGGCGAGGGCGGCCAGCACGGAGCGGAGCCGGGCCAGTCGGTCCGGGGGAGCCGTGCCGCCGACGAGCGCCCAGGCCGAAGCCGCTGCCAGTGTGATCGCCAGGGCTGCCCCGCGCGAGCCCGTGGCTAGGGTGCCGCCCAGGCACAGCAACCCCGCCGCCCTGTGCAGCCACCTGCGGGGCCCGTCGCGCCATGCCCGCCAGACGGCCAAGGGTGTCACCAGAGCCAGGTGTGCACCCAGTGTGTTCTGGTCGCGCAGCGTGTAGCAGAACTGGCCCGGCGTGACGCCAAGAGCCCACAGGGCCAACCCGAGGGCCGCCGCCGCGGCTCCCGACAGGGCCAGCAGACTGGCGATCTGCTTCGCAGCCGTTTGGCTGGAGCGCCCGGCGACGAACCAGGCGCAGGCGGCGACTCCGTGCCCGATCACGCGGTGGACGGCGAGGTGCCTGTCTCCGGCCGCCAGCACACAGACGGCGCACCAGACCAGCCAGACGGCCGCGATGAGAGCTGGCCGATCGAACTGCCTGGCCCCGGGTGCGCCGCATGCCCGAGGTATGGCCCACACGGCTAGGGCCGGCAACACGATCAGGAGGGGAACCGCCCGCGCGAGCGGCCCAGGCAGGACTGCCGCATGGACGGAAACACACGCGGCAGCGATCACCGCCAGCTCGACACGCGAGAGAGTCGAGCCATCGACTTGCTCGGCCAGAGGGTTGCCCATCGGGGGCACGTTCGGTCCAGCGCCGAGGCCAACCTGCGCCATGAGTGCCGCCGACAGGTGCGTCCGGTTGCGTTGGCGTTGCCAGGAGGTTGTGTTATACTCCGGCCGCTCTCGACAGCCCCGGGGTTGAACTCCGTCGCCGCCGAATCCGCTGGTGCCTCCGGTGACGCAGCGCCGATGGCCCGTCCCCGAGGCAGACCTCACTCCCCGTCTGCGCGTCGCGAGTCTTGCCATGCTTGTCGGGGGGGGCAGAGGATGGTGGGCTCGAGCCTTGGCGTGCCAACGAACACTGCGCGGACCGGTGCGTCTGACCGGTGTGGCGCTGCACTCGGGTGTGGACGCGGCGGCGGAAGTGCTGCCCGCTCCGCCGGGGACCGGCGTCGTGTTCCGGGTGCCGGGGCGTGGGGCGCAGTGGGTCGACATCCCAGCCAGCCTGGCTCATGCCGGGGAGAGCCCTCGGAGCACATCCCTGATCCAGGACGGCCACCGTGTCGACATGGTGGAGCACTTCCTGGCCGCACTCTATGGCATGGGGATCGACAACGCGTTCGTGGTGGTAACGGGTGGCGAACCTCCCGCACTGGACGGGTCGTGTCAGCCTTTGGTGGATGCGATCAGCGAGGTGGGTGTGGAGGAGAGCGCGGCACCGCGCCGGGAGCTGAGGCTGGACCGGCCCGTGTACGTTGCCGCGGGCTCAAGCCACGCCATGGCCGTGCCCGGCGAAGGGCTCAGACTGTCGGTGGGCACCGACTTTCGTCCCCCCGTCGGGCGCTCGGCGGTGGACCTGGTACTGGACCCGGAGTCGTTCCGGTCGGAGTTGGCGGCGGCGCGGACGCCCGGGTTCATCGACGAGTGGAACGCCCTCAAGGGGGCAGGACTGGCGCTGGGGGCGTCCGAAGACAACGTGCTGGTTGTCCTCGAGGACGACTTTGGTGTGCCTCCTCGATGGCCCGATGAGGTCGGGCGGCATAAGGCCCTCGACCTGGTGGGCGACCTCGCTTTACTGGGGGCTCGCCTGCATGCGTGTGTAATCACCATGATGGGTGGACATGCGCTGAACCGCGCTCTCGTGCGGGAGATACAAGGGACGGTGAGCCTGGTTGAGTGAGTCAGCCCAACCTGCGGCATCCGCGGGAGAGGCGATGGAGGGACAGGGCGACGGGCCCCCAGCAGTCCTCTCGCTGAACACCGTGGGTATCATGGGGAGCTTGCCCCATCGGTACCCGTTCCTGATGGTGGACCGGATCCTGGAGGTGGAGCCGGGGAAACGCGCCGTCGGGCTGAAGAACGTCACGGTGAATGAGCCATTCTTCACAGGCCATTTCCCGGGCCAGCCGATCATGCCCGGTGTGCTGATACTGGAGGCGATGGCCCAGGTGGCGATCTTCATGGTGAAGAGCCTGCCGGGCTACGCGGAGCGCCTCGCCATGTTCACAGGGATCGATAACGTGCGGTTTCGGAAGCCGGTGGTGCCCGGCGACCAGCTGCTGATTGAGACTCAGATGGTTCGCCAGCGCGGTCACGTGGGAAAAGTGATTGGCTATGCCCGGGTAGACGGCGAAGTCGCTTGCGAGGGTGAGATCATGTACGCTCTCGCGCCGCCGGGGTATCCCTTCGAAGACGGAGAGGCAACATGAGCCGGATCGATCCCCGGGCGGTCGTCGACCCGAAGGCATGTATCGCCGAAGATGTCGAGATCGGCCCGTTCTGCGTAGTCGAGGGCGACGTGGTGCTGGACCGAGGCGTCCGGCTCCTGTCGCATGTCGTGGTCCGCGCTGGGACGCGGATCGGCGAGGGTACTGAGGTCCATCCGGGTTCGGTCCTGGGTGGCGAGCCGCAGTCGACGGGCTATCGCGGCGAGCGGTCGCAGTTGGTCATCGGCAAGCACAATATCATCCGCGAGCATTGCACGCTGCACCGGGGGCTCGGCGAGGGCGCTGTCACGCAGATCGGCGACCACAACATGATCATGGCGTATGTGCACATCGCTCACGACTGCCGGGTCGGGAACCATGTGGTGCTGACCAGCCATGCGGGCATGGCGGGCCACGTGACGGTGGAGGACCATGCCTTCTTCGGTGCGATGTCGGGTGTGCACCAGTTCTGCCGAGTGGGTAAGCTGGCCATGCTGGGCGGGTACACGAAAGTGGTGCAGGATGTTCCGCCGTTCATGATCGTGGACGGCCGGGACAAGCGCACGGCCCGAGTGGTGGGCCTGAACGTCACCGGCTTACGCCGCGCGGGGGTCCCTTCGGAGTCGAGGAACGCCCTCAAGGCCGCCTACAAGCTACTCTTCCGGTCGGCACTGAACACCACGCAGGCGATCGAGCGCGTGGAGCTCGATGTGCCTCCCTCGGCCGAAGTCGAGTATCTGGTGGGCTTCCTCAAGCAGCAGAGAGATGGGCGGCTGGGACGCGGGCTCGACCACGCCCGATAGCCCGACCGGATCGCGCGTCCTCCGGCCGGCGTCCGGGGGCTCAGTATGAGTGACTTCTCGGGGGCGGCTGGACCCGATCTGGCTCCTCCCCCCTATCGCGTGCTGTTCTCGGTGGGGGATCCATCGGGCGACGTGCATGCGGCGCGGGTCGCGGCGGAGCTCAAACGGCGTCGCAGCGACATCTACTTGTTTGGCTTCGGCGGCCCCCGCATGGCCAGCGCCGGAGTCGTGCTCTCCCATGACAACCGTGGGTGCTCGGCCATTGGGGTGCTCGAGAGCCTTCGCCTCGTACCGCGCATGCACCGCATCCTCGCCGCGCTGCGCCAGATCCTGCACACGACACCCCCAGACTTGGTGGTGCTTGTGGACTACGGCGTCTTCAACCTCCGGCTGGCCGTCACGGCCAAGTCGGTGGGAGTCCCGGTGCTGTACTACATCCCGCCGGGTTGTTGGGCGCGAGACATGCTGCGGGTGACGGAGCGCGTGGCCCGCTGGACCGACCACGTAGCCACGCCATTCCCGTGGTCGGCCGGGCTTCTGACCCGGGCGGGCGCCCATGCGACTTTCGTCGGGCACCCGTTGCTCGACGGTGTGGAGAGCCAGCCGAGCCGAGAGGAGGCGCGCCACCGAGTCGGTCTGGGGGGCGATGAGAGAGGGTTGGCGATCCTCCCCGGGAGCCGGGGGCATGAGATCCGGCACATCCTGCCCTTGATGCTCCGCGCGGCCGCGCTGGCGAGGGGACAGAGGCCGGAGCTCGTTCCACTGGTGTCCCACGCTCCGGGGAGTGATCGGGTCCCGCTCCAGAGGGCGGCGTCGAAGCTGTTGCCGGAGGCGCGCTTCGTCGAGAGCACCGCCGACCTGCTGCGTGCGTCGGACGTTGGCTTGGTGAAATCCGGGACCATCACACTGGAGGCGGCTTTGGCCGGGCTGCCCATGGTGGTCACCTATGCGGCCTCACCCGTGGCGGCGCTTCAGTGGCATCTCCATGCGGCACGCCGGGTGAAGTACATTGCGATCCCGAACATTCTGGCCGACCGCGAGGTGGTGCCGGAGCGGTACGGTGCGCAAGGGCGCCCCCCCGACCTTGCGCGCGAGGTTCTGGCCCTCTACGATGATCCGGCTCGACGCGAGGCCGTCCGATCGGACTATGCCGGCCTCGCCGCCCAGCTCGGACAGCCCGGCGCGAGCCGAGCCGTGGCCGATCTTGTCGAGGCGATGCTCGATCAGGCCCAGCGAGCGAGGACTGCGGGCAACGCCCGGTCTCGCCAAGCATCCGTAGCAGATCCCTGGAGACGGTAGCCATGTCCCGGCAGATGGCCGCGGCGCAGGACTTCGTGGCCACCCAAGGCGGTTCGACTCGCGCGGCTGATCGGCTCAGTCGGGACGCGCTTGGCCGGTTCTATCAGTACGTACGGCCGTACCGACACGTTCTCGTCGCTGCGGTCATCAGCATCGGTCTTGCCGCCGGGCTCCAGATGACCGTCGTGTACCTGTCGAAGACGATTCTCGATGTGGGGCTCGTCACCGGCCGTGGCGTGGGTGAGTCCCTCCACGGGATGCGGTCGGCCGCGCTCACGATCCTCGCGGTGGGCCTGCTGTTGGCCGCGGCGGAGTTCGGCCAGATCTTCCTGTCAAGCACCGTCGCCCTGAAGGCGGTTCGCGATCTGCGGACTGCCATGTTCCACCGCCTACATACGCTCCCACTGGCCTACTACGACCGGGCGCGTTCGGGCGAGCTGATGTCGCGCCTGGTGAACGACACTTACGTTCTGCAGACGGCGCTGTCGGTGGATGTCCCATCATTGGTGGCCGCGCCGGTAGCGGTGGCGGCGGGGCTCGTCGGCATGTTCATGCTGAGCTGGCGTGTCTCGGCGGTGGCCCTACTCGTCGTGCCGGTCATCGCAGCACTGATGTGGCAGTTGGGTCGGCGGATGCGGCGCATCGTCGCGGAGATTCAGGCCAAGGTCGGCGACCTGCAGTCGGTGCTGCAGGAGTCCGTGTCGGGCGTTCGAGTGGTGAAGTGCTTCGGCATGGAGCGTCGTGAGGCCGAGAGGTTCCTGAGGGAGAACCAGGGGCTGTATCAGCGTGGCCTCCGCGCGGCGCGCGTGAGCAGCATCTTTCGGCCGCTCGGCGAGTACGTCGGTATCGCCGGGTTTGTGTCGGTGGTCATGACCGGCATGATCGAGATCTCCGCGGGGCGCCTGCTTCTGAGCGAACTGGTCCCGCTAGCTCTGCTGATACAGCGCGTCGCCACCGCACTCAACAAGGCCGGGCGGGGCGCGGCCATGCTCCAGCAAGCGAGCGCCATATGCGAGCGGGCGTTCGAACTGCTGGACACGCCCCCCGAGGAGCCGGATCCGCCGGATGCGGTCGAGCTGCCCCAGGGCCCCGGGCACGTGGCGTTCGAGGAGGTGCGCTTCGCCTACTCGCCCGGCGAGCCCATACTCGACGGCATCAGTTTCGAGGTGCCACCAGGTCGGCGGGTGGCTGTCGTCGGCCCCAGCGGCGCCGGCAAGTCCACGATCGCCAACCTCTTGCCGCGCCTCTACGAGGTCACCGAGGGGCGCATCGTCGTGAACGGCCACGACATCCGGCGAGTGACGCGTGCATCCCTGCGGTCTCAGATTGGCGTCGTCCTGCAGGACACGTACCTGTTCTCCGGCACGATCCGTGAGAACATCCTCGTCGGGCGGCCCGAGGCGTCGGAGGCAGAGATGCTCGAGGCCGCGAGGTCCGCCCATGCCGACGAGTTCATTCGCGTGCTGCCCCAGGGGTACGACACGCCGGTGGGAGAGCGGGGGGTCACGCTCAGCGGCGGTCAGCGCCAGCGTGTGGCCATTGCCCGGGCCCTTCTACGCGACCCGCGGATCCTCATCCTCGACGAGGCAACCTCTTCCCTCGATTCCGAATCGGAGGCGGTCGTCCAAGCGGCACTCGAGGTACTAATGGCGGACCGAACGACTCTGGTCATCGCCCACCGGCTGTCGACCATCTCGGGAGCCGACGAGATCCTGGTGCTGGACCAGGGGCGGATCGTGGAGCGGGGCACACACGAGAGCCTTCTGGCGGGCGACGGGCAGTATGCGGCGCTGTGGCGCATCCAGTCTGGAGACCGCCGGGTCCCGTCGCCCGGCTCGATGCAACCATGACGGCAGACAGCTCCAGTGGCAGCGCGGAGCATCCGCAGCGCGTGGGTGGCGCGCAGTGGTGGTACCGGCTCGGGCTGGCTGCGCTCGCGCCCGCCCTCTGTGGCTTCTTCGCCCACCGGATCACGCTGGGAGGCAAGCCGACCGTCGGCCTCAGAGAACGTCTCGGCTGGCTTCCAGAGAGCGTGGTTGCGGCCTGCCGCCGGTCGCCGGGTGACCGGATGGTGTGGATTCATGCCGTGTCGGTCGGAGAGGCCGTTCCCGCCCAGGCTTTGGCCGCCGCCATCCAGTCGATTGACTCCTCGGTGAGGATCGTGGTCTCGAGCACGACCCCTAGCGGGCGTGAGATGGCCCAGTCGCGCTTGCCATTCGCCTGTGCCTTCTTCTACCTGCCCTACGACCTGCCCTGGTGCGTCGAGCGCACCCTGGACGCCGTCTCTCCGGATGCTCTCGTGATCATGGAGACTGAGCTGTGGCCCAACCTACTGGCCGCGGCTCGAGAGCGGGGGATCCGCACCATGATCGCCAACGCACGGATCTCCGACCGAGCCTTCGGCCGATTCCTGCGCTTCAGGTGGCTCTACCGCTGGGTGCTCTCCAACGTGGATCTTGTGGCCGCCCAGTCCCCCCTGTGCGCCCAACGTTTCCTCGATCTGGGCGCACGGCCCGGGCGCGTGCAGGTGCTGGGCAACCTGAAGTTCGATGAGGCAAGGCCCGACGTGTCCGAGGACCAGTGCCGGGAGCTGCGAGGAAGGCTCGGGTTCGACGAACGCGACCTTGTGCTGGTGTTCGGATCGACCGCGCCGGAGGAGAACGAGGCGTTACTGGACGCTTTCGCCGTCATCCGGGCCGAGGAAACGCGCGCGCGCCTCATTATGGCACCGCGGCACCTCGAGCGCGTTCCCGACTGCGTTCGGGCGGCAGAGCAGCACGGATTCCGCACGATCTTGAGGTCACAGCTCCCCGCCGACGGCGACAACGATCGCATTGTCGTGCTCGACACCTTCGGGGAGCTGGCCACTCTGTACGCGTTGAGCGCCGTTGCCTTCATCGGCCGGAGTCTGGTGCCTCTGGGCGGAGGAAACCTGCTTCAGCCTCTTGGATTCGCCGTGCCGGTCGTGTTCGGACCTCACATGGAGAACTTCCGAGAGGCGGCTCGGTCGGCGCTCGAGGCCGGCTTGGCTTTCGAGGTGGCGTCGTCGGGCGACCTGGCCGAGGTCTGCTGCCGCTTGCTCCGGTCACCGGACGAGCGCGCCCGGATTGCGGAGCGGGCACCGGCATTTCTGGCGGACAACGCGGGGGCGGCCGGCCGCCATGCTGAGGCTTTGGCGGGCTTGCTTGGTTGGTGTGGGACTGAGGCACAGTGAACCTGGCTATGCAGTGGGTCGAGCTGGTGGAACAGGGGCCGCGGAACGCCCAAGGCCGGCTGGCGCACTTGTGCCTCCGCGGCATGTCGGTGTTCTATGGCTTGGCACTTGATGCCAACCTCGAGCTCTACCGGCGGGCCATACTGAAGCGACACCCAGCGGGCCTCCCGGTGATCAGTATCGGCAACCTCACACTGGGTGGCACCGGGAAGACGACGTTCACGCAGATGCTGGCCCGGCAGCTTCTGGATCTCGGTCAGCGCCCCGCCATCCTCCTGCGGGCCTACAAGCGAGGCCTCCGCGATCACTGCGACGAGTACGAGGTCTACCGGGCAGGACTGCCGGAGGCGGTTCAGATCCTCGAGGGCCGGAACCGAGTGGCCTCGGCAGCCCGCGCGCGGTCCGAAGGTGCCACCGTCGCCCTGTTGGATGATGGGCACCAGTATCTGAAGCTCTCCAAGGACCTCCGCATCCTTCTGTTCGACTGCACTCAGCCCCGGCATCTCGATCGCCTGTTCCCCGCGGGAATGCTGCGCCAGCCTCTGAGCCATGTCGCCACCGCGGACCTGGTAGGCCTGACACGGTGCGACCAGGCGGGGCCGGAAGCAGTCGCCCGGATGCGCGCCCGATTGCGGAGCGCGGGCGCGCAAGGGGATTTCGTCGAGTGCGCCCATCGCCCCACTTGCCTTGTCGACGGGCGCACCGGCGAACGGCTGGGGGCCCGGGAACTGGCCGGCCAGCGCGTCGTGGCAGTGAGTGGCATCGGGAACAACGAGGCCTTCGGACGGACTGTGGCCTCGCTCGGCGTTGAGGTGGCGCGACACCTCCGTTTCCCCGACCACCACGCGTTCTCAGCGCGCGACGCCGACCACATCACCGCCGAGGTGGAGTCCCGCCAAGTGTCGTGTGTCGTGACGACCGCGAAGGACGCCCCACGGCTGGCCCCAGTGTTGCGCCGTGTCGACTTCGTGGCTGTCCGGGTCGAGATGGAGATCCTCTCGGGGGCCGAGCTGCTGCGGGCGCGGCTGTCGTCCATCGGGCTAACGCCTGGAGAGCCTGGTGCGGCCCATGCCTGACCGCGACCTGGCTGCCCTTCACGCCTATGCCGACTGGCGGACCCGCCGGACGCGGGCGCTCCTGCCCTGGCTGCGGTTGAAGGCGCTGACGAGGGGCCCGCAGGGCCGTCAGCGCCTGTCCGCAGGGCTAGGCCACGTGACGCCGGGCTGCATGTGCCCCAGATCGTGCCGGCACCTGGTCCTGTACTGCCACAACATCGGCGAGGCGCGTACCGCGCTGCCCCTGGTAGTCGGGCTGCGGAAGCGCGATCCCATGCTGCGCTACGTGGTCTGGGCCAAGAGCGTCGCGGCTTTCGAAGCAGCACCGGGCATCCTGCCCGAGCCGTGTGCCGTGCTGTACGCACCACTCGACGGGACCCAGGCTGTCCGGCGCGCGCTGGAGAGGTGCCGCGCCTTGGCCCTCGTGATCCTCGAGGGTGACCTACGCCCGACGATGGTCTGGGGGGCCCGCGAGGCAGGCATCCCCACCGCTTTCGTGAGTGCCGGCTTATCGCCCGTGGAGATGGCCCGCCACCGGGGGCACCGGGAGGGCCAGAAGCAGATGCTCGAGGCCCTCGACCTCTTGGCCCTCAAGAGCGAGGCCGACGCGCAGCGCGCCATCGAGTTGGGGGTCGACCGGGGCCACGCCTGGGTCTCCGGCAACTGCCGCTTTGACGTGGGACGACTGGATCTGACGCCGCCTCGAGGACCACTCGTCGAGTTCATCGAAGGGGCTCGCCTCATCGGACGAGTGGTCATGGTGGCCGGGAGCACATACGGGCGGGAGGAACGCTACCTGGCGGAGGTTCGCAGCGCCCCCCGTCTCGCCGGGTCTCTGCTGCTAGTGGTTGCGCCCCGCAAGCCCGGGCGAGCGGACGAAGTGCTGGCGACCTTCCGGCGCACCGGCGCGCGCGTCGCGCGCCGCACGGAGCTCGGCAACGGTTCGGGGCCTCTCGATCCGCCGGCGGACGTACTGGTGCTCGACACCATGGGAGAGCTGCTCACCACCTATGGACTCGCCGACGTCTGCTTCGTCGGCGGGAGCCTGGTCAACAAGGGCGGGCACAACCTCATCGAGGCTGCGGTCCACGGTAAGCCCGTGCTCTTCGGCCCGAGTCTGTTCAACAACGCCGACATTGCGGCCCGGCTGCTCGAACTCGACGGGGGCATCTGCGTGCGCTCGGTTGGCGAACTCCGAGAGCACATGGTGCGGCTGTTGCTCGATGGGCCTCTCCGGACGAGCATGGGCCGGGCGGCTCGTCAGGCCGTGGCCGAGAACGAGGGCGCGGTCGCGCGCACAGTCGACCGGCTGCTGCCGCTGATCGGGGGGAAGACGGTTGCGGCACGTGCTCTGTGACTTGTGTGGCGCCGACGACAGCGCCGTCATCGCCGAGACCGGGCGATTGGGGCTGCCCGTGCGCACCGTGATCTGCCGCCAGTGCGGCCTGGTCTACACCGACCCGGTCCTGGAGCTGGAGGACTACTCGCCCGAGGACGCGGAGAAGGTGCGACGTCTGCGCCGGCCAGCTGCGAGCCCATCGGCCAAGTATCTGATGAAGAACCGGTGGCGTGCTGAGGGTGCACTGGAGGTCCTGGAGCCGGTCATTCGGCCGGGGATGAGGGCTCTCGATGTGGGTTGCGCGGCCGGGACGCTTCTGGTTGCCTTGCGCGACCGCGGGTGCGAGGTTACCGGCATCGAGCCCGAGCCCGCTTTCGCTGCCTACTCGCGCGAGCAGTGTGGGCTCACGGTCCACCAGTGCCTGCTGGAGGAGGCCGACCTTCCGCCCGGAGCCTTTGACCTCGTCACGGCCTCTCACGTGGTTGAACATGCCGACAGCCCCCGGGCCTTCATCCGCCGGCTGCGCGACCTGCTGACCGATGGTGGCTGGCTGTTCGTCGAGGTGCCGAACCTGCTCCAGCCCCGCTGCTCCAGCCGCCGGATCTTCCATGTGGCGCACCGGACGAACTTCACGCCGGCGACTCTGCGGCAGATGGTCGAGACGGCCGGGTTCCGCATCGAAACCACGCGGCTGCTGGACGGCCCGGGGGCCGCGCAGATCCTGGCACAGAAGACCGAGGGTCCGTGCGAACCGGGCACACCTGAGGACTGGCGGGCCGTCGTGCGGCGGCTGCGCAGGCACCGGTATATGTACTACGTCTCGGGCACGTTCATCCGCCGGAAGCTCGGGGCTCGGGCGTAGGGGGGCGCACCGGTGGCTGGAAGTGCTCTCCGGATCGCCATGGTACGCATCAGCCGCACAGTCCGCGGTGCGGAGACGCACGTGCTGGCCCTGTCCTCCGCCATGGTCGCGCGCGGACACGAGGTCATCCTGGTGACGCGGCCCGCCTCGCCCATGGTGGACTGGGGGCACGAACGGGGCCTCGAGGTGGCTGAACTGCCCATCTCGGGTGATCTGAATCCCGCGGCCTCGGGGCACATGGCGCGATTCCTGAGGAGTGGGGGCTTCGATGTCGTCCACGCACACGGCGCGCACGGTGTGCTGGGGTGCTGCCTCGGCTGCCGGCGTGCGCGAGTGCCGGTCGTGGTCAGTTTCCATACGCCCATCTTCTCGGATACACCGGCGCTCGCGCGCTTCGCCCCTCGGCCGCTGCGCCGGTGGGCGCACCCCTCGCTACTCCGCGCGGACCACATCATCGCCGTGTCCGAAACCTCGCGCCGCTACCTGCTCGCCCACGGCTTCGCACCCGAACGCCTGACGACCGTCCGCAACGGGATCGAGGCCCAGCGGTTCACCCGCCTGGACCGAGCCGCCGCGCGGGCTGAGCTCGGGATTGCGGAGGACACCATCGTCTTCCTGTTCCTCGCGCGCATGATCCCTGAGAAGCGGCCGGACTGGGTGCTTGGCGCGGCGCGGGAGCTGCGGGGCGAGCCGCGGATCCGCTTCCTGATGGCGGGAGAGGGCCCATTGCTTGGGGCCACCATCACCCACATCCAAGAGGCGGATATGCGCGACCGGGTGACCTTGCTGGGCTTCCGGCAGGACACGGCACCGCTGCTCGCCGCGGCGGATTGCCTCGTGGCGCCATCGACGCGCGAGGGACTGCCCATCGCTTTCCTCGAGGCCATGGCGGCGGGCTGCCCGGTCATCGCGACCCATGTGGGGGGCGTCCCCGAACTGGTCGTGCATGGTGAGAGTGGACTACTGGTGCCGCCCGACGATTTCGGTGCGTTCGCTTCCGCCGTGCGGCGCATGGCGGAAGACGGCGAACTCAGGAGACGGTTGGCGGCGAATGCCCGGGAGCGCATCGCGCGCTACTTCACCGCCGAGGCCAACGCCGCTGCCGTCGAGGGCGTGCTCCGTCGCGCGATCGCGGGCCGAGCTACTCCAGCCGCCAGATCCGCGCGCTAACGTCGGGCACGGTCACCGCAAACCCGGCGGCACCTGCCGGAATACGCTGGCGCGTCATCAGGTCAGTCACCGTCGCCGGGTGGGGCAGGCGGATGACCTTCTCGCCCGGCGAACCAAAGGCGACGGCGAGCACACTGCGGTTGGCGTAGACGGCATCGCCGGCGTCGGCGTAGAGGTGAACTCCCGCAGCCGCGGCCAGTCGTCGCAGCAGGGCGGTCGGTAGCGCCGGCGCCGCCGAGTAGACCGACGTCCAGTCATGGAAACGCCGCGCGGCCAGCCCACACTTGGCGTTCGCGCCGAGCGTGCCCCAAGCTTCGATGTCAGGATCGTCGGCGAAGAACACTGGGCCGAAGGCCGTGGCGGGCCCGTACGTCATATCGCGCAGCCCGGTCGCCGCGTGGCCATCGGCCGTCAGGCTCACCGTCAGCGGGGCCTGCTCATCGACCATGCCCAGCCGGAATCCCGTCAGGCGTTCAGCCGCCTCCGGCCGGAGCTGGCCCCCGTCGACCACGCCCGGCGCATAGATCCACACCGCCCACGCGCCGTTACGCCTGACTTTCCTGCGGATGGCCTCGACCTGGTCCTCCGTGGGCGCGAATGCGTTGGCAAAGAGGTACAGCTTCATGTCCGGCATGGCCCCGATGTCGGCGAGTGCGTACGTGGCGATGGGCGCGCCGATGCGGCCGAGCTCCAGCATCTGCTGCATCAACAGCGGCCACGAGATCGCGTTGCCGGTCTGCATGGCGGCCAGGCTGGCATCGTCGACCACCATAGCCACTTCGGCGACCGGCGAACGGTCCCAGTGGACGGTCTCGTCGGCGATGGCGCGCATCCGCTCGATGGCGGCCAGCATGCGCTCGTCGTCATACCAGCCACCTCCCATGTCGAACCACCACATGCCACATCCGTTGCCGATGACGTTCGCGAACTCGCGCTGCTGCATGCGGAGCGAGTCCTCGAACGTGTCATAGCGCCCCCACTGGCCGGCCGGCGCGTCGACCAGCCACGTCCGGATGTCGTTCTCGTCGAACCACAGTTTGCCGTGCAGCTTCACCGAGTCCAGCAGCGACATGAAGTGGCTATAGCCGTCGCCCAGCGTGCGGAATGCGTAACTGGTGGGGCTGGTCACGAAGTCGATATCCGGGCAGTCGAGGACGCCCATGAGATCGAGGTGGCCCGCGTTCTGTTGGCGCTGCTCGCCGACGAGCTGGAGCACGTAGCCGTAGAAGGTGCCCATCAGCGCCTGGCCGTCCGTCTCGTCCTTGACGACGCGCGCCAGTGCACGAATGGCCTCTGTCGTGATGTTCGCCAGGAAAAGATGGAGGTCGATGACATCCCTCGCCGCCGTGGGGTCACGGAAGGCGAAGTGCTCGGTGGCCGACCGCCGCGCGAAGGACGGCACGTCGGCCGTGTCGAGCGTTACGTCGGCCCGTCCCCATGCGGCCTGGAGGGCGGCATCGGAGCCGTAGCGGTCCCGGAGCCACCGGCGAAAGGCCTGCCGGGCCACGGGGCTGTAGTCACAGAAGCGTCCCTCGTTGGCACCCCAGTACATCCACTCCTCGGTTGTGCCACTCGCGACATGGTAGCCGAGGACTCGGTCGGCATAGGGGGAGCTCCGCACGTGCTGGATGTAGCGCCGCAAGGCGTAGCCCGCGTCATCGCGCCATGCCTGGGAGGCCCACGAGGGGCATGGCTTGCCTTCGGCTTCGAGGAAGAGCTTCGGTTCTCCGGTGCCGTCGTCATACATGACCAGGTCGTCGGGGTGCTCCTTGTCCCACCAGTCGGGCGAGTTCACGTAGACCCGCGGGAACACGTACGCCTCCGGGTCGGCCTCGAGGATCCGCAGAACCTGCTCGTCGAGTTGGGAGAAGTCGAAGTGGTCGCCGGGCGCGAGCCACGCCTGGCGCGCGAAGCTCTGCCAGGTGTGGCGCGTACACGTCGACGGGAAGGAGTAGACGTGCACCCCGGCTTCGCCGAACTGGCCGAAGTACCTGGGCGTCGGCTGGTAGGTCATGTACGACATGGCGGAGTTCGGACGGCCATTGATGAACAGCGTGGGCACGCCGTTGTGCGGCCTCACCTGGGCTTGGCATGGCCTCGGGTGACGCTGCTGGACTTCCAGTGTGGCGACTTGGCCCGCCGGATGCCCCTCCCGCCGCACATGACAGTCGCCCAGCACCACTCGAACGTCGTACTCGCCCCCCCACAGGTACAACGGCACCCGGAGCGTCTGGCGCGGTAGTTCGATGACCTCGCCGGGTCTCCACTCGCTCGTGGGGCGTAACAGACGCACCGGGTGGGACCAGACCGGGCGACCATGGCGCGCGAGCTCGACGGCGCAAGCGGCGTCCTCGGTGATGGGCGACCGGGGAGTCAACGATAGATCCATACCGAACTCATCGCCCGCACGGACCCGCTCCGGCACGCCTGAGGCCTTCAGATCCACGATTGGCGGCGTCTCGCGCATCAGCTCCACTCCCGTCACGCGCAGGTCATACTGCTTGCCAGGGCTCACGTCGAAGGCGATCAGCGCCAGTCCACGCAATGGTGGGTTGAGCGTGTCGTTATCATCCCGGGACCATGGAGCCACAACAAACTCCGTCCACGGCCATTCGACGTCGGTCCAGTCGCCGTTCGTGTCGAGGGCGACGCGCCGGGCGGTGTACTCGGAGCCATCGGCTTCGAGAAGCTTCACGGCCAGCGCGAACCCGGCGCCGGCATTGCGGAGGTGGATCCTCAGGGCGGCGAAGCGCCGCTCGATGGGCTCCATACAGAACAGGTCGTTGAACCGGGGTGCCGCGGGTCGCATCTCGAAGCTCCAGCGGAGGACGCGCCCCTCAGCATCATCATCAACGGCCTCCACGCCGAAGGCCACCAGCTCCTCGGCCAGACGCGCGGCGTCGCGGGCCGTAGTCCATTCCGCCGGGTCAGGGCCGACGTACGGTAGGGCAGTGAGACCGCCCTCCCCCGCGGCGGCCGCGCAGAGCGCCACCACCCAGATCCAGCAGGCGCGAGTGTGCGGCACGGAACCCACTCCCCCCGGGGCCTGATAACGACCAGAGGGTGGTTCGCCGAGTGGGCGGCGATGACCCTTGCCCGGAGACGAGGCGGTACCCAGACCACGCCAGTGGCGCCGTCATCACCCGCTCACCCCTTGTTGCACCTGCACTCACCGAGTACAATCCTGGCATAGCTGAATGCACTTGAGCCGGCGTGGCACGGTGGTGCGGCCCTGCGGGTTGCGCCATCCGGAAGACGGTGCGATGCCGTCGCTGCCCCGCAACTGTAACCGGGGACGAACCCCCGCACGGAACGCCACTGGGACCGTTGGTGGTCCTGGGAAGGCGCGGGGAGTAGGGCGATCCGGGAGCCAGGAGACGACCACGCCGGCGGTCAGCCAGCGCTCCTTCGTGGGAAGGGGAGCGGCCGTTTGTTTGGCTGCCACATCCGCGTTACTCAGAGGGGCCACCCATTGCGGTCGGGGCACGCAACGGGTGCGCCCCTCTTGTCGTCTCCGAGAGGATGGGCTTCCGTGCTCCGACGCGTCACCGACCGCCAAAGAGGCTTCACGCTCATCGAACTACTCGTCGTCATCGCCATCATCGCGATCCTGGCCGCGATCCTGTTCCCCGTTTTCGCCAAAGCTCGGGAGAAGGCGCGGCAGGCCAGCTGTGCCTCGAACGTCCGTCAGCTCGCACTCGCCTGGCAGATGTACGCCCAAGACTATGACGAGACCGCCTGCCTCTCGTACTACTACTCGGCCGACTTCATGGTCGAGTATGCGTGGGACTTCATCGTCGATTACGGCGCGGGCAGCGCGAACCTGGGCCTATTGGGCTCCTACACGAAGAACAACCAGATCAACCAGTGTCCGTCGTTCCACGCAGAGACATGGGGGCGTCCCTACACCGGATATGCCTACAATGTGAGCTACATTGGCGGCGACCCCATGTCAGGCATCCGGCCGGCGCCGCTGAGCTCGATCCAATCGCCGAGCGAGACCGTGCTGTTCTGCGATGCGGCCTACTGGAGCACCTACAATCCCGTTGGCGTGGCGGCGACCAACTACCTGCGCGCGCCGCAGGATCCGTTCTACTCGTGGATTGGCCCCAACGTACACTTCCGCCACAACGGTACGGCCAACGTCGCCTTCTGCGACGGCCACGCCAAGGCGCTCTCGAGCAAGTCGAACGTGAGCCCGAACGATCCCTACATCGCCGACTTGTCGCCCGACGACCGCCTGTACGACCTGCGATAGCCACCGCGTCCCCACGGCGCTACCCGCGTGGCGCGACTGAGGTGTACACTCGGTCGCGCCACTTGGGGTTCGTCGCCGGGAGGGGCACCCATGCCCGCGCTTCTCGTCTCTGCCTTGTTGGGCACCGCGCTATCGGTCGCGCCCCAGACGGAACCGGGCGAGTGGGTTCTGGCCACCACGGACACACACGTGACGCTCCGCCAGCACGGTGAGCAGGTGGTGCTCGAGCGGCTCGAGTCGACCCGAGCCCGGCGCAACTGGGTCGCTGCCGAGGCGCCCATCGCGCTCCCGTCCGGTCTCTGGCGCGGCCGGGAGTCGTGGCCGGTCTCGTGGCGTCTCGAAGGCGCCGAGCACGACTCGAACACCGGCGTGGTTGTCTTGACATTTGCGAGCACGCCACCGGGCCTGCGAGTCCTATCCACCTGGCGCGGACAACCAGGACCGGGGCCGGTGGAGACCTGGGCAGCCATCGAGAACCGGACCAACCAGACCGTTACGGTCGGGCACCACGACAGCCTGGCTCTGCCCGCCCTCGCGGTGAAGCCCGGTGGGGAGGCGTGGTGGATCCGCCGGGGCGGAAGCAACGCGTCCACTCAGGGCGGGGTATGGCGCGACCCTATCCTGCCCGGCCTCTCTCTTGACCTGGTGAGCGACCCCGAGGATGGCGCGAGTCCCGTGCCCTGGCTGGCCATTCAGGAGCACGAGTGCCAGGGACTCTACGTCGGATGGGAGTTCAGCGGGCTGGGAGGCATCCGGGCCTCCGTCGGGGACGACGGCCTACTGGCCCTCGGCATCGGCCACCGGCCCGACTTCCGCACGGACATTGGCCCGGGCACGACGCTCGAAGTGCCCCCCGCCTTCGTGGGGTGCTACGCGGGCGACATCGACGAGGGCAGTTACCGGCTGCATCGGTTCGTGCTGGAGAAACTACGGCCGCCGGTCGCTCGGGGCATTCCCGACCCGGTGCTGGCCTACAACCTCTACCTGGACGCCGGAGGCAATGAGGCGACCGAAGCGGCCGTCTTGCGCAGCGCCGACCTGTGCCGCCAGATGGGCTTCGAGGTCTTCGTACCCGATGCCATGTGGTTCCCCGAGACCGGCGATTGGCGGTGGGACCCGGCCCGGTTCCCCAGTGGCGTCCGCCCCATCGAGCGTGCCGTACATGAGGCGGGCATGCGCCTCGGCCTGTGGTGCGCGTGGACCAACGGGGGAGCCTCTGAGTACCCTGGAGCGCTGAGCGTGCGAGGCCCGCAGGCCAGGCCGTCCTGGTTCCATGACGACTACGGCCCCGGCTGGCAGGTCGGCGCGTTCTGGGGGGCTCGACTGTGCCTCGCATGCGCCGAGGCCCGCCAGTGGGCGGTGGCGGAGACCCATCGCCTCATGCGCGAGTTCAAACTCGACTACCTGAAGCATGACATCAGCCCCATCGTCACCCGCTGCAACAAGACAGGGCACGCGCATGCCCACACCACCGATGTCAGCTACTGGGCGACGCTGGGCTACTATCGGGTGATGGAATCACTGCTGGCCAGCTTCCCGAGTCTCCTGCTCGAGAACTGCTCCGGCGGAGGGCACATCAAGGACTTCGGCGCCGTGCGGCGCAGCCACTACGTGGTGACCACGGACACCCTCTCGAACCTGCCTGACCGGCAGAGCATCTACGACTCGACCTTCGCGCTGCCGCCCCTGGTGCTTCAGGCCTACACCTACAACAACGCGTACCCGGTCGAGGGCGATGACCCGGGGTCATTCCTGTGGCGCAGCGCCATGATGGGCGCGTGGCAGATCGATCCCACCGACGCGACACGGTGGGATGCCGAGCAGATCGCATGTGCCGGCCGATCGGCCGCGATCTACAAGCAGTGGATACGCCCCCTACTCGCTGACGCGAAGGTGCACCACATCCTGCCGCGTCCTGATGGGGTCCACTGGGACGGGCTTTTCGAGTTCAGCGCGTCCCGGCGCAAAGGCACGCTGTTCGTCTTCCGCCCCGACTCGCCAGAGGACCGGCAGACCGTGCGCCTGCGGGGCCTCGACCCATACGGCTCCTACTGGATCTGGTGCGAGGACGGGTCGATCTCGGCACCGGGCCAGCACACCGGCCGCGAGCTCATGGACGAGGGGCTCGTTCTCAGCCTGCCGGCCCGGTACTCCAGCGACCTGGTCTACGTGCAGGACGCCGCCGCCGGCCCGGCGCCGGATCTGTCGCCTCCCGGCGCGTTCCGCATCCTGCCCACGAAGACCGACTCCAGCGCGTTCTCGGCATCGGCGAAGCTCCGCTGGACGGCAAGCCCAAACGCGCGCAGCTACCGGTTGCGAGTCGCGCGGAACCCGGAGCTGGCCACGCCCATGGTCGACACCATACGGATCCTCACCGAGACGACGCTGGAGGACCTGCCCGCGGGGCAGCCGCTGTGGTGGTGCGTGTCCGCGATCGGCTGGGGGGGCCGGAGGGACGGCCAGATTGTGCGACTGGATGTGCCGCCAGTGACGCCTCTACCCGGCGTGGCCTTCCTCTCTGACATGGAATGGGCGAAGGCCACGGCAGGCGCCGGAAACCCTGTCCGGCGCGACCGAAACTACTACGACCGGCCGCTGGCCATCGGCGGCCGCAAGTACCCCAAAGGGCTGTGGACCCACGCCTTCGACGACGCCACACCGGCCGACGTAGTCATCGACATCGGAGGCAAAGGATACGGCGCCTTCGTCGCCGACGTCGGGCTCGATGACCGGAGTGGCGGGGGCAGCGTGCAGTTCGCGGTGTGGGTCGATGACAAGGTCGCCGCCGAGTCACCCAACCTGACGCCCCGCCAGATGCACCGGATCGTGGTGCCCGTCAGCGGTGCCCATACCGTCACGCTACGGGTGCTCAACGGCGGGGACGGGTACGCGTGCGACCACGCAGTCTGGGGACTGGCGCGGTTCATCGCGGAGGGCGCCGCGGACCCATTGGGCGAGTGACCCGGGCTGCCACGAGGTTTCCCACCGCCGCCGCGGAACACCCTCGCGCGGACTGACGACAACGGGAGGCGCGTACCATGGCGGGTATCGGAGTGGGTGTCATCGGAGTCGGCGTCTTTGGCGAGAACCACTGCCGCACGTATGCGGATGACCCGGGCGCGGAGCTTCTGGCCATCTGCGACGCCAACGCGGCGCGGCTGAACGAGATCGGCGACCGGTTCGGCGTGGCCAGCCGCTACACAGACTACCGGGAACTGCTGGCGCGCGATGACATCCAGGCCGTCTCCATCGCCACGCCGGACTTCCTCCACTGTGAGTTCGCCGTTGCCGCGGCCAAAGCCGGTAAGCACATCCTGCTCGAGAAGCCCATGGCGACCACCGAGGCCGAGTGCGACACCATCCGCCAAGCTGTTGAGCAGACGGGCGTGAAGCTGTTCGTGGACTTCCACAATCGCTTCAACCCGCCCATGGTTGTGGTGAAGGACGCACTGCAGGCCGGGGAACTGGGCGCGCTGCAGATGATGTACGTGCGACTCTCGGATGCCATCTGGGTGCCGACGGGCATGCTGAGCTGGGGCGCCAAGTCGACGGTGGCGTGGTTCCTCGCCTGCCACTGTGTCGACCTGATCCAGTGGCTCTCTGGCTCCAAGGTCGTCCGCGTCTACTCGATCAGCCGGAGCCGCGTACTCAAGGCGCGCGGACTGGACACGCCCGACTTCTTCCAGACCACCCTGGAACTCTCGAACGGCGAGGTGGCTGTGGTCGAGAACTGCTGGATCCTGGCCGACTCCATGCCCAGTGTGGCGCATTTCCTCCTCGAAGCCGTGGGTGAGAAGGGACACATGGAAGTCAATGCGCTCCAGAACACACTGATCCGTAAGTACCTGCCCGACAGCGCGGCGGCGCCGGACATCATGTGTGCCCCTACCATCCACGGTCGACCGGCAGGCTTCGCCATCGACAGCATCCGGCACTTCGTCCGGATCCTCGAAGGCGCCCAGCCCATCTTGCCCGGCCCAGCGGAAGCGACCCACGTCACCCGCGTGGTCGCGGCCATCCACGCGTCGGCCGAGCAGGGCGGTGTGCCCATCTGCGTGTAGGCGTTCGGGCGGACAGGGACCCACCGAGCCCATTGGCGGTAACATGGGGCCCTTGGCCGGGCGGCTGGGTCTCGCCAAGGTCGCGCGGAACGCCCGCCTGGTTTTGCGGAGGGGCCGCACAGGGGTGCGCCCAGAGGGCGCAGGGCCCCTGACCGGCCCAGTCGGCCGCACGACGACAGAGCGGCCCGGGATGCGGCTTCCTGCCGCATCCCGGCCGCCAGATCGGGCGCGTTGGGGGCCCACCACGCTGGGAGACGCGTGGTTCCCCCCATGGCGCCCCTCCGCAACCAGGCTGATGGGCCACTGGAGCCCTAAGTTACCGCCAATGCCCACCGAGCCGGACCGCGCCATCGGGCCCGGTGTCTCCGCGCCGCTCCTCGACCTAGCGCGACAGCGCCGCGCCGTACTCCGCGACCGGCGGAATGCCGTGCCGTCGCACGTACTCGGCATCGATGTAGCACCCGAAGCTCGTGGCGTGCCGGAATCCCTTCTCGGCGTAGAAAGCCAGATCGGCCTCGAGCACGACCGAGTCGAGCGGCAGCCTCACGGCCGGACGCCTCCAACCAGAGAAGCGCGACACATCCATCCAGTACTCGAGCACCTGTGCACCCTCAGTGCCGAACACCTCGAGGAGCGGGTCGATGAGCTCGGCATGCCGCCGGTTCTCCTCGCAAGACGGATCATTGAGCGGCCGGCTGCTGTCGCGGCGGATCGGAGCGTACTCGAGGAATACGTTGGGCTCCGGCCGAACCGATCGCGGGGCCTTCAGCGTGTTGTCATAGGCCAACGCGGCCAGCCTGGCGTGTGGATCCAGTCGGCGGAGGGCCACGGCGATGGCGTTCATGACAACCAGATTCTGGTCCGATGGGGTCAGCTGGCGGCAGGCCGCGCACCGGCACCACGGGCATCCGTCGTCGGCCCACATGAAGTAGCGGTGCGTCGTGGGTCTCAGGGCCCCCGCCAGGCGGACCGCGTTGTCAGAGACCACCCGGAGGGCATCGGCCGAGCTGGGACACAAGTTCCACTCCGGCACACGCGCGCCGGAATCGTCCACCCGGAACAGCTCGGGGGCTTCGGTGAAGAGCTCCCGGGGCAGCAGGTCGTGCATGGCGTGCAACTCGTACTCAACCGCCAGTCCATGCTCTGCCGCATCGGCGAGGAAGCGCTGGCCGGCGGACCCTTGGATGAGCTCACACAGCTTCGCCAGCCCCTCATTGCCGATCAGGTGTAGGCCGATGGTGTTCAGCCCCGCCTCTGCCGCTCGCCGCGGCCAGTCGGCCCACGTCAGGTCATCCGGGCACAACACGATGCCTCGAGTGTCGAACCGAGCCATGAGTCCCTCACTAGGCGGGCACAGTCCCGCGCCGCCGCTCTCTGTCCCGCCTCTTGGACTTCGCGGGCGCCTCGCCCGGCAGGAAAGGCGTATCGCCCTCGCGCAAGACTCTCACCTGCTTGATGGACAGAACGGCGAACACCGGCGCCAGGACGGCTTCGGCCAGCAGCACCGTCCAGAACACGGGGTGCTCGACCAAAAGGGTCCCCGCCCCGTGACGAGCCAGCGGACCGAGGGCTCCGACCATCGTCAGGATGACGATAGCCATGCGCGACACCCCCCATCCAGCCCCGAGGAAACCCGCCGCCGTGGGGCGCGTGACGGCGAGAAGACCCACTGCCCCTCCCGCCATCGAGCTGAAGAAGCACTCGACCACGAACGCCGCCACTGCGATCAGCCAAACAACCGCATTGGCCCAAGCGCCGCTGATCAGAACGCCCAACGCTCCCACCGGCAGCAGTATGACCGCGGAGACGGCGGCGTAGTAGAGACCCGTCGTCTGGTACCCGAGTGCAATCTCGCGGTGGCGTAAGGGCGTCAGCAGAAGCTGGCCCAGCGTCCCCTGGTCGCACTCGGTCTTGAAGCGAGTCGCCATTGCGGCGAATAGCAGCGGTGACATATACCCCGTCACAATGCCCATGGAGATCACGAACGCACCCATGAAAGCCACCCGAGCCGGTGTGAGCCCACGCGCCACCAACCCCATGTCGGCCATGGCTGAGCCCAGGCCATCGGGCGCGAACAGCGCCAAGGCCAGGCCCGATGCGCCGATGAGAGCCGGGACCACATACATGGCCGCTGCTGATGACCGCACGGCGCGCGAGCGCATCAGCCGGACGGCCAGGGCACCCCTCAGCCAGCGCTGCCCCGCGTACCCCTCCAGGAAGAGCTTGTAGGTGGGCGGCGCCGGCGGAAGCTCCTCGACGGTCCGCAGCCGGCGGTGGGACACCTTCGCCCTTGCCCACACGGCGGCCAGGGCAGTACCCAGAAGACCGAGGGTAACCTGAACCCCTGCGCACATGCGCCAGTCGGGCAGCGTCTTGGTCATCCATGGCGAGTGCACGATCCAATCGCGGAAGTGCTGCGAGAACCCGACATATGCCGACAGCGGGTTGAGCGCGAAAGCCCACTCGGGGACTCCGCTGCTCGGGAACAGACCCGCACCGGTGACGATGAACAGCCCCAACGTCGCCAGGAAGGCGGTCGAGCGCTTCCTCGTGGGTGCCTTGTCGCCCAGCCACACCTCCTCAGCACCGTAGACCGCGGCGAGCCGGCCCAGACCATAAGCGTAGACTAGCGACACGACTGCGACCCATGCCGACCCCCCGATGGCAGTCCACCACCGTGCGTCGGGTACCTGCCAGCCCAACAGCCAGATCAACCCCTGCGCCAGCAGCGGAAACGCCAGCACCGAGACGGCACCCACGGCGCCCAACAACTCGACCCGGGTCACCGCCGAGCGGTCCGTGCTCACGGGGCCACCGGCCGGCAGCACCCCTGTCTCTGTGGCGCCGGTGAAAAACAGGCCCAAGCTGACGGGCACCGACCACAACCAGAGCAACATAGCGAACAGGGCGGCCAGCGAGGCATCCACGTCGCCCGGCCTGCCGCCCACCGCAGGCGCGAACGCGCCGGTCGTGACTCCATAGGGCCAGATGAACCCGGCCACAACGACCACCGCACCCACCGTCCAGATGAACCACGCGGGGTTGGTCCGCAGGCGCCTCGAACCCTCCTCGGTCACCACGCGATCATGGGCGGCGCAGGCCGCGCTGGCCCAGGCGGCCGGTAGCACCAGGAGTGCCGCAATCCAGATGGGGAACTCGAACCCGAAGAATGGACGCCAGCGCCAGCTTGCCTGAGCCGCCACGATGACCCATGAGACCGGCAGTAGCGCCGTCGTGATGGCGTGCCCGCGCGCCAGCCGCGGCAGCAGGCGACCCCACGCCTGGACGAGGATCTGCACGTAGATGGCCCACGCGGCGCCTCGCTGCCGGGCCTTCTTCTTCCGTTCGTCCGTCGGCTGGAGCTGCGCGGTGTACCAGGCGCCACTCGTGCCCGAGGGCCGGACGGACGCCACCGCGTAGATCGCCCACACCATTGCCATCTCGGGTAGACCCAACCCTCCGGTCCAGACGGCGAGGGCATACACGGGAAGCGCAGGCAGAACCATCGCGGCGCCGAAGAGCATGGGATACGTCGCCTTCATGCCCATGATCTCCAGCCGCGAGAGCCGCGTCAGTCGGAGCAGATCGAGGGTCTCCATCCGGTGTTCGAGGTCGATGCTGTCCCGCGCGCGGTAGCTCACCGCCAAGACGATGATCCACCCGTGAAGCCCCGTCACTGCCATGGCCAGCACGTACCCCGGCGACAGCCCGACGATCGACATGGGGCGGCGGATCGCATCGGCGAGCGCCAAGGCGCCGACAGCGGCTGCAGCCAGGAACACCAGCACAATGGCGTGGTTGCGGACCAACGTGGCAGTCCTCAGGTCGCGCCGGAGCGCCCTGAACAGGAACGGGTTATCGCGGACCGTGAACAGGCTCCGCATGTAGACGAGTGTGTCGTGCACCAGATCCTCCATCGAAGAGCGAACGCGTCTCTTGTTCCTGCAGACGCTCCGGATTCCGGCCGGACGCGCCAGATTGCCTTCCGGGCGCCGCCGCTGGTTACGCGACCCGCGAGGTTACCACGGCACGGCGACCGAATGCGGCAGGACGGGGGGGCTCTCATGGCCGTTCTCTGCGTCGACGGGGGAGGCACCAAGACCCTGGCACTTGTGGTCCAGGAGGACGGCGCCATCGTGGGATGCGGCGCGGGAGGACCGCTGGCATTCGTCTGGTCGGGCGGCGAGGTCGTGCGCCGGTCGGCCCACCAGGCCGTCCGCGCTGCGCTGGCGGACGCGCGCCTCGAGCCTGCCGAGATCCATCGGGCACTCGTCCTGCTCGGTGGTGGCAACACCGACGAGGCCCGCCAGGCCGTCTCGGCCGCCCTCGACGGCCAGGAACCTGACGTTGTGGGCGAGTTGGTCGCCGCGGACGCCATCGGCGAAGCGCTCGGCCTGGACGTACTCGTCCTGGCTGGTACCGGAACCATCGCCTCGCGGCGCCTGCCCGACGGCGGCCGTGCGTACTGCAACGGCCTGGGCGTGCTTCTGGGCGACGAGGGCAGCGGCTTCAGCCTCGGCTGGGAAGCCATTCGCGCCACCATGCGCGCGCTGGACGGCCGAGCACCCGCGACATTGCTGGCAACGGCCGTCTGCCGGCACCTCCTGGGCCACGCGGATCCGATCCCGGACAGCGGCATCGACGGCAGCCACCGGCGCGACCTCGCGGGTCGCATCCGGCTGGCAACACTCGAATCAAGCCGCGCAAAGGTGGCCGAACTGGCCCCCGCCGTGTCGGCAGCGGCCGCAGCCGGCGACGCCGTGGCGCGCGGCATCCTCGAGGCCGCTGGGCGCGAGCTGGCGCTCAATGCCGAGAGTCTGCTCAGAGGCTGGTCCGAAGCCCGCCCCCCCCGCGTCGGCGGCCTCGGAGGGGTCTTCCGTGCCGGGCCTCCGCTCACCCATGCCTTCCGCGACGGCGTGGCACGCTCGGCCCCGGGCGCCGAGGCTCGAATCCTTGAGGTCGATCTGGTGGCCGGCGCCGTGCTCCTCGTTCTCGAGGGCCGGCCAGACGCCCAGAAACACGTGCTGGACCAGTGGCCCGCGACTCGAACCCGCATCGCGGCGCTGCCCCGACTGACCGCTCCGGCCGACGAACCCTCGCTCCGATCCATGCTCGGAGTGATACGCTAGCGGGGATACGGCCCTGCGTGGCACACACCATATGCACTCACGCGCTGAGAGAGGTGCCATCCGATGCCCGAGCTCATGGACTCGCTGCGCGGCAGGCTGATCGTCTCATGCCAGGCAGCACCGGACTCACCCCTGGGCAAGCCCGAGACACTGGCGGCTCTGGCCGAGTGTGCCGTCCTGGGTGGCGCGGCCGCCATCCGAGCCGATGGCCCCGAGAACATCCGGGCCATCACCGGCCGCGTGGACGTGCCGGTCCTCGGCATATACAAGAAGCACTACGAAGGCTTCGAGCCCTACATCACGCCCACGGTTGCGGAGGCCATGGCCGTCATCGAGGCCGGCGCCAAACTCTTGGCCGTCGATGCCACACCCAGGCCCCGGCCCGGTGCGTGCGCCCTGGCTGACATCGTGACCGTGGCCCACGACTGCGGCGTCCCTGTGATGGCCGACTGCTCGGCCGTCGATGACGCCCGGTTCGCCCAAGACGCCGGTGCCGATCTGTTGGGCACGACGCTGGCGGGCTACACCCCCTACTCGCGCCAGATCGCCGGCCCCGACTTCGAACTCATCGGCGAGATCGCGGAAGTGTGCGAACGTCCCGTCGTGGCCGAAGGCCGAATCCACTCGCCCGCCGAGGCAGCCCGAGCGCTGATCGAGGGCGCCTTCGCCGTCGTCGTGGGCACGGCCATCACGGCGCCCCAAGCCATTACGTCATGGTACGCCAACGCCTGCGCCGCGGCCGCCGAGGCGGTGGCCAAATGACCCCCGCATGCGGTGGGCCCATCCGCGTTGGCCTGGCCGGCTACGGGCTCGGCGGGCGCGTGTTCCACGCTCCGCTCATCCGCCGAGTGCCGGGCCTCCAACTCACCGCAGTCATGTCGCGCAGCGAGGACAAGCGCCGCCAAGCCGAGCAGGAACTGGGCGTTCGAACCTTCGACCACTTCTCCACCCTCGCCAACAGCCCTGAGACCGACCTGGTCGTGATTGTCACCCCGCACGACACCCACTGCGCCCTGGCGGTTGAGGCGCTCCGTGCCGGCAAGCACGTGATCGTCGACAAGGTCATGTCCCTGACCGTGGCCGAGGCCGACCGGATGATCGAAGCGGCGGAGAACGCCAACCGGCTTCTCAGCGTCTACCAGAATCGGCGATGGGACGGTGACTTCCTCACCCTGCGCCGCGTCGTCGACGAGGGGCTGCTCGGGCGTCTGCGCGTCGTCGAATCGTGCGTGGGCCGATGGGGCCTAAGCCGGCGCACGGCCTGGCGGCTCTCCGACGCGCACGGTGGCGGATACTTCCGCGACTGGGGAGCCCACCTGGTCGACCAGGCACTGCAGATCGGCGGCACACCGCGGCGCGTGTTCGGTGATATGCTCTTCACCGACCCGTCCGTGGACATCGAGACCTACGGGTACGCCCGGATCGAGTTCGCCAGCGGCCTGCGCTTCTGTGTCGAGACGGGCTGTTTGAACCGCGCGCCCAAGCCAAGGTTCTGGGCAAGGGGCGACCTGGGTTCGTTCGTTAAGTATGGTCTAGATCCGCAAGAAGCGGCGCTCGCCCGTGGCGACTGCGGTTGGCCGGGCGATGATCCGGCGCATCGGGCGCTCCTCCATGTCGACGTGGGAGGCCAACCGGCTGAGGTGCTCGTCGAGACCGTGCCGGGAGGGTACGTGCGGTACTATGAGAACATCGCCGCGGTGCTGCACGAGGGAGCGGTGCTCGCGGTCACGGCCGCCCAAGGGCGCGAGGTCGTGCGCGTCCTCGAAGCGGCACGACAGTCTGCCCACACCGGGGCGTGGGTCAGGCTAGACGCCAGTCCATCCGGTGCATAGAACGGCCTGGACCCGGGAAACCTTAGTCCTGGCCGAGAAGGAACGCCAGATGCGGACCTTGAAATATCCGGACACGGGGAGTCGTGCCATAAGCCTACGAACCTCCCCGTAGCAGGAACCGGCAAGCCCGATTAGGAGTCCAAAAAGGCACGGCGGGCAGCCGGGTACGATCGCGAGAGCGTGCTGGACAAGATGGTGCGGGCAGCGCAGAGAGCCTGGCTCGACAGCCGGTGTCTGTGTCGCTGTCTGCCTCTGCTGGCTGACTTGGGTCGCTGCCGTACCGACGGCAGCCGGGAGAGGGTGGAGCGCCGATGCGTTCGAGAGTGATGTTCTGCGCCGCAGTGGGCCTGGCACTCATGCTGGGCGGAACCGCCTGGGCGCAGCTTGTGCCGAACCAAGGGGGCGGCGCCGCCGCGGGGGGCTCCGCCGGCGGCGGCCTGATGCGTGGCCCTGGTGGCGGTGGCATCAACCCCATGATGATGGGCGGCTCGGGCGGCGGGATGATGATGGGCGGTATGGGCGGCATGATGGGCGCCGGCATGCAGCAGACGGCCGACCCCAAGAAGGCCCGCCGGCTCATGAACGAGGCCCTCGCGTTGCTCGAGAAAGCCGACAAGCAAATGGAGGACGGCAACCTCCAGGCCGCCCGCGATGCCTACAAGCAGGCCAAGGAGAAGATGGACGAGGTCCGCGGCACGTCGTCGAAGTCGCAGGCGGGTCCCGGTGGCGGCATGGGTGGCGGCGCCATGCCTGGGATGATGGGCGCTGGGGCCATGGCCGGGGGCGCCGCCGGGTCCGGCGGCGGAATGATGCCGGGTGGCGGCGCCATGATGGGTGGCGGCATGATGGGCGGCGGTATGGGGGGCGGCGGGCTCATCGCCCACGATCTGGCCCCCGAGAACCAGAAGCTGCTGCTCGAAGCGCGGAAAATCCACTGTCGTGCCCTGCGCGGCCTCGGCAATGCCTGGTTGGCCATCGCTCAGGGCCTGATGGCCTCGCCCGAGACGTTCCTCGACCCGTGGACCACCTCACAGGGCCAGGGCGGCATGATGGGCGGCATGATGGGCAGTGGGATGATGGGCGGTATGATGGGTGGCATGATGGGCGGCGGCGGCGGTGGCGGCGGCTCAGTGGCGGGCGGCCCAGGGGGCGCGATGTAGGTTCGGCAGAACCGCTCTCGCGTGGTGCTGTTCACGCCACAGGGAAGGGAACGGTCCACAGAGATGTCGATGACCCGGCACACAATCCGCTGGCTCCTCCTCGGCGGCGCCATGGCCGCATTGGCGGCGCCGGCGTTCGCCCAGATGATGGGTGGCCCCATGATGATGGGTGGCGGTAGCGGCGGGGGCATGATGGGTGGCATGGGCCAGCAGGAGGACAAGGAGCCCGACCCCAACAAGCCCGTCGAGCAGCTGCAGTACGCCCTGACTCAGTACCTCAAAGCCTTCGCCATTCTCGAACTCGAGGAAGAGCAGGGTGGCCAGGGCGGCATGATGGGCGGCATGATGGGCGGCCCCATGGGCGGTGGCGCCCAAGCCAAACCCAGTGGCCCCAAGATCCAGGCTAAGATCCTCGACCTTGACCTCCGCAGTGACCTCTACACCAAGGTGTGGCAGGCCTATTACCTGATGCACGAGGAGTACCGCAAGCGCGACCAGCTCGTCGACGCCGAGGCGGTCCTCAGGGAAGCGCTGGCGACCCTGCCTTGCCCGTCGGACGCCGCGCTTCCCGGGGGCACAGGCGGCGCCGGGGGCATGATGGGTGGAATGATGGGCGGCCCAATGGGCGCCGGCCGCCCGGGTATGGCCGGTAGTGGTGGCCCCATGGCCGCCGGCACCATGAGCCGCCAGATGATGGGCGGCGGGCCCATGATGATGGGCGGCGGCAGTGGCGGACCCATGATGGGGGGGGGCATGGGTGGCATGATGGGCGGCCAGCAAGCCGGCGGCGCCCGCGGGCAGCGCATGGCCGAGTGGGACGACCTCCCACCTCCCGAACAGGCTTGGCTCGCTACCAATATCCTGCCCTTCGCCTTCGATGCCCTCGCGGTGGTTCAGATGGAGTCCGGCCAGTTCGAGGAGGCCCGGACCACGCTGCTTCGTGTCGTTCAGGAACCCGGGCTCGCCGTGCCCCACCGGGAATCGATGGCTCACTTGGCCCAAGTCGAGATCCTCCTCGGCCATGACGGCCATGCCGTGCGCCGGCTCGAGTGGCTGACGGGACAGGTCTCCATGCCGGGAGCCACTGGTGCCTTCGCGCCGGCACCCGGCTCGGCTGTGGCCTGGGCGAACCTGGGCCTCGTCTACTGCCGCCTCGGTGAATACCGCTCGGCAATCGAGGCCCTGCGGCAGAGCCTGCTGATCGACCCGGAAGACACCTTCGTCGATACCCTCGAAGCCCACCTCGTGGCCCACAACTACCTCGGCGTGACGTGGATGCGCATGGGCAAGACCCAGGCCGCCGAGAGCGAGTTCAAAGCCATGCTGCCTCTGATCGAGAAAGCGGACGCCCAGCTCGTGGCCGACGCCGACAAGAAGGTTTTCCGCTACAGCCAGTTCCGTGCCCGTCAGCGCCGCACCCTGGCGGCCGGCTGTGCCGCGCTGAGTAACCTCGGCGCCATCTATCAGGCCGAAGGCCGCTTCCAGGATGCCCTGGAACACCAGAGGGCCGCGGCCAAGCTCGCCGACCGGTTGGTGCTCCTCGAACAGCGCGACCCGGCAGCCACCGTCGATGACCACACCAAAGCCCAGCAGGCCCGCGCCATGGTGCTCGGGAACCTGGGGCTGGCCCACATCGCCGCCGGGGCGGATGCCCAGTCGGCGGTCCACGGTAGCGTGGATCCTCGGAATGCCAAGGGGAACCTCGAAACGGCCGTCGCGGTCCTCGAACAGGCCGTCATGGCGAACTCGGGCTCGGCGGCCGCCTGGAACGACCTGGGCATGGCCTACATGCGCAATCGGCAGTACTTCTCGGCCGAGGCCGCCTTTCAGCAGGCGGTGACCCTGCAGGGCAGCAGCGACCTCTACCGCTGGAACCTGGAAGCCTGCCGTGAGTGCATCGACCCCAGCGGGTCGGGCGGTGGCGGCACCACCGCTGCCGCGGGCATGCCGGCCGGCGGCGGGATGATGGGGCCTGGCATGATGGGCAGCGGCCCGGGCATGATGGGCCCCGGCCCCGCAGGCGGAAGTGGCCCGGGGATGATGGGACCGCGCGGCGGAATGATGGGACCGGCTGGCGGCGGCTCTGCCCCAGGTAGTGGCGGCGGCGGGTCGACGGCCTCGGCGCCGGGCGGAGCCATGTAGGCGCGAGTGTTCGGCGGGACCTGGCCACAGGCCAGAGCCACACCGGGTAATCCCGCCGGGGTGGACGGTCACCACCGGCGGGCGCGTTGAGCTGGAGGAAGTGACGTCATGAAGTCGACAGGCAGCGGCCGGACCTACTGGGTCGCCATCGCGGTGCTCCTCGCGACGTCTATGCTCCCCGCATGGAGTCTCGAGTCGGGGGCGCTCTTCGTCACCTCCAAACCCAGCGGACAGGACTTGTTCGTCAACGGCAAACTCGTGGGCAAGACTCCGCTGACGCTCGAGAACCTGACGCCCGGCAAGTACCGCGTCGAAGTGCGCAGCGATCAGTACCTCGATGCCTCGCAGGACAGCATCGAGGTGAAGGCCCAGGAGCTGGCCTCGGTGGCTTTCGAGCTCAAGCCAGCCCGGGGCAGCCTCCTGCTTCGGTCCGATCTGGTCGGGGCCGCCATCACGCTGGACGGTGAGGCCGCGGGCACCGTGTCGGCCGACACCCCCTTCGAACGTCAGGACCTGGCCATCGGCCGCCATGTGGTCACGCTGAGCGGCCCGTGGCTCCGGGTCACCAGAGAGTTCGGCGTCACCAAGGGCGAGCCAGCCATCGTCGACATCGCCGCCAAGCAGCATGCCGGGACCATCGAGATCACCAGCGACCTGCCCATCCAGTGGGGGCAGCTGAGCGGCCGGCCCATAGAGGGAACGGCTCCCTTTCACCTCACCAACATACAGCCGGGCGAGCACGAGATCATACTGGGCCTGACTCCCGTGCCCTACCGTGACATGGTGACCGTTCGGGCGGGCGAGACCACAACGGTCTCGCTGCGTGGCGGCGAGCACCTGGGCACCATCCTGATCAGCGCGGACCTCACCGCTGAGAACGTCAGTGTTCGCGTGGACGATGTGCTGGTCAGCGACTCGACTCCCAGCCGCGTCCAGGGGGTCATCGCAGGCTCGCACATCGTTGAGGTCAGGGCCGTGCGCCAGCCCGACAAGGTCAAAGTCGTCGGGCAGCGCGTCGTGTTTGTGCCTCCGGGCGGGACTGCTCTGGCCGCATTCAAGACAACGGACCTGCTCACGGATCGGCCTAAGTGCCCCGACGGCATGGTGTGGGTGCCTCAGAGGAGCAATGCGCCCGGCGAGTACGCATTTTCTCAGCCGCACGATGAGGGAACCCCGAACACCGTCGTCCGCGATCCCGCTTGGCGCCCCGACGGGATCGACCCGTACGGCCGGCGTGCCGCCGTCATCGTCGACGCGGGTGGGACTGTGCTGAAACTGGACAAGGCGGCGTCGGTCGTGGCCACCCACCTGAGCCGGTCGAGCGAGGCGAAGCGCGTCAACCAGGGGAGCCCTCTGCTCTTTGGCACGGGGTCGGGCACATCGGCGGGCGGGCCGGGCATGATGGGCGGCGGGATGACGCCGGAAGGCGGCCCCGCCAGCGGCGGAATGCAGGGCGCTCCCGCCGGCGTGATGCAGGGACCGGGAGCGGGGTCCTCCGCTCCGCCGGCAGCGATGAGGGGCAGTGGCCCCGGTATGATGGGCGGCGGTCCGGGTATGATGGGGCCGGGTATGATGGGCGGCGGCGCTGCCGGCGGCGGCGGCGGACCCGGTTTCATCACGGCCTATGACGCGGAGGGGAAACGAAAGTCCAACCCACTCGATGACACGTTCACTGACTACGTCCTCCAGTGGGACGCGGTCAGTGGGATGAACTTCTGCATCGACAAGTACGAGTACCCCAACTTCCCCGGCGCCACGCCGGTGGCGGCCACGCTAGAGCAGGCCCGAAGTCTGTGCGCAGCCAAGGGCAAGCGCCTGTGCTCCGCGACCGAGTGGGTTGCCGCGTGCTCGGGACCCGCCTCGTGGCTGTTCCCATACGGCAACCAGTACGACCCCTCGAAGTGCAACACGGCCGATAACCCGCGCGGCGGCGGCATCGCCAAGAGCGGAGCCTTCCCCGAATGCGTGAGCAGCTTCGGCGCCTATGACATGAGCGGCAACCTGGCCGAGTGGGTCGAGGCGGACGTCGTGTTCAACATCACGAGCGGTCCGGACGCCTACCGCGAAATGCTCACTCAGCACCGACTTCTGTATGACACGAGCCATTGGGGCTCCGGCGTAACCACGCGGCCGGGCTCTGTCGATTTCGACACGCGGGGCGGGTCGTGGCTGTCTTCGGGACCCGACGCCGCGTGCGGCGCCTTCGCGCTCCGGGACGAAACCAACACGGTGTCTGCCACGGTCACGGGCGGCGGCGCCCGCGGTTTCCGCTGCTGCACATTCGCCGATTTCGACCCGGAGATCGAGAACATGGTCAGCCCGAGGATGCGCGAGTTCTAGGCGCACAGAGTCTCCCGCACGAACCGGGAACTGGCATTGGAACGGTGGCCTATGCGAAGACTGTGGATCGCAACAGGAGCGGTGGCACTGGGCCTGTTCGGCCTTGTCTGCCTGGTCGGGAGACCCTACCTGGTTTCTGCCCAGGGCTCCAGCCCCATGGGGCCGGGTATGATGGGCAGCGGCGCCCCCGGCATGATGGGCAGCATGGGTGGCATGGGGGGGATGGGTGGCGGCGCGGCCGCGCCGGCTGCCCCCGCGCCCAGCACTCCGGCGACCGAGCCGGGACCGCTCTCCGAAGAGGAGCTGGCCCTGCTGGAATGGTCCGTGGCCTCTCATGAGCGATGGAAGCCACTGCACGCCGAGCTGGCCGACGCGGCACTGCGCCACGCAGCACTCACCGACCCCACGCTGGGCCAGCTGCGCCCCGGGTCCACGAGGGCCATTCGCTACCAGATCGAATCCAGGGAGCTGCCACGGTTCGCGGGGGCGACACGTGCCATCGAAGCACGAATGGAGCGGCGGTTGTCGCCATCGAGCCTGCGACAGGTGGCGTCTGGGGCGGCAGCGCGGCTGTCGCCCGGCGACTGGGAGAGCACACACTATCGGGCCGAAGTGCGGCGAATCCACGCCAAAGCGGTGCAGAAGGGGCTGGCCCTCGGCGAGAACCTGCCGGACTCGGTGAAGGCAGACATACTCCGCAGCGCCGAGGCGGCAGTCCGCCGCACCACCCGCCTGAAGCCCGACGACACGCGCTGGGCGAGTCGTGTCGAAGAGGAGCGGCAGGACCTGACGGTGATCTATGTGATGGGTCCGTCGGCGGCCCCAGCGGTCCAGAGGCCGTACTACCGGCCACCATCGCCGGAGGATCTCTCGCGGTAGGCCCCCGGGCCGCACGCCGCATCCGTGGTCTACGCTAGCCGGGCTGTCCCCGTGGCCTCGGGCGGCTCGGGAGCGAAGGGAGTTGCTGAGATCGTGCGCAACGGGCTGAATATCGCCGGTCTGGCGATCGTGGTGCTTGCCCTGGGCTTGGCGGCCTACGTGGCGTTCGCGCCCTCGGGGACGATCCACGCGCAAATGCCTCCCGGTGCCGCCGGCGGGGCCATGCCACCGATGGGTGGCCTATCGGCCGCAGCGCCCGCGCCCGGAGGCGCGGCGCCACCTTCGGGGACCGAAGTCAAGACCGAGGAGGGGTCGGACTACCGCGTATCGGGCGGCACCACCGGCATCCCTCCGGCGCCGATCTACATCAACCGTGAGGGCACTCGATCCGCCATGGAAGCCGAGCTGAGCCGCCTGGGCGCCCAGGCCATGGCCAGTGTGCCGTCCATCTACCGCGAACGCCTACGGCAGGATGACTACATCGCCACGGCCCGCGCCAACGCCCAGGAGGTCTACTCGGCCCAGATCGCCGAGGCATGCGCCCGCCAGGCCGAGGCCTTGGGCAACGGCGACCAGGCCACAGCAACCCAATACGCTGCCATCGCCGCATGGCTGACCCAAGAGCGCCAACGGATGCAGTCCGGGACGCCAACAGAGCTGACCTCGCCCTACTACGGGACCCACAAGTGGTTCTACCGGTCGGCGCCATCCTCACCGCCGACTGACCAGTCCAGAACCCGGCGCATCTTCCAGCAGGCCCACCTCGGCTCTGGCGGCACGGCGGCCGGCCAGGGCGGCATGATGGGCGGAATGATGGGCCCCGGCATGATGGGCGGCGGTCCGGGCATGATGGGCGCGGCCGGTGGCTCGGGCGGCCCTGGCGCCATGGGCCCCATGGGGGGCACCGGCCCCGGGGGGGGCCGAATGGGCAGCGGGCCGGGGATGATGGGCCCTGGCATGATGGGCGGTCGGCGCTAGCCCGGCAGTGCGCCATGCGCGGCTGTTGACATGCGGCTGCCGGCGGGCTAAGGTGGGCCACACATAACTATGGCACCTGCGGGGCCCGCGCCAGACTGCGGGCCCCGTGGCATGTGCCCCGGAGCCCTGGTGAAGACCTAGTGCCTGAATCCGCTCCCACCACCATGGCGCGCGTTGCCGCTCTGGCTTCTGCGGCACCCGTGCTTGAGCTGAGCCACATCCGCCTCTTCCGCGGCAAGACCACGATCATCCACGACCTGTCGTGGTGCATCGACCGTGGGGAGCACTGGGCCGTGCTGGGGCCCAACGGCTCCGGCAAGACTTCGCTCCTCAGCATCGTCAGCGGTACCCTGTGGCCCAGTGAGGGCCGAGTGCGACTCCTCGGCGAGACCTTCGGCAACACGGACCTGCGCGAGCTTCGGAAGCGCATCGGGTGGGTCAGCGCCGCGCTGCGCGACCGGGTGCCTTCGCATGCCACGGCGCTCGAGACCGTGCTGACGGGCGTAGACGCCTCCGTGGGCATGCGGAACAAACGCACGCGGGACGAGGTCGCCCGAGCCGAGTTCATGCTCCACGTCGTAGGCTGCGCTGACCGCGCCCGCCACGAGTTCGGGACCCTCTCCCAGGGGGAGCAGCAGAAAGTCCTGATCGGAAGGGCTCTGATGGCCGACCCGGACCTGCTGGTGCTCGACGAGATATGCGCGGGCCTCGATCTTGCCGCTCGCGAGCGGTTCCTCGCCCTACTCGACGAGCTGGCGGGGCAGTCCGACGGGCCCACTCTCGTCCTGGTGACGCACCACGTCGAGGAGATCATGCCGTCGTTCACGCACGCGCTGGTACTCCGCGACGGGGCTGTGGTTGCCCAAGGACCGCGCAGCCAGGTCCTGACGGACGCCATCTTGTCCGAGGCCCTGGGCCTGCCCCTCAGGCTCGAGCAGTCCGGTAACCGCTACTGGCCGCGCGTGCGGTAGGGGCCCATGCCCATGTGCGAAACAGGGACCGGCTGGGGATGGCGCTCGCGCCGGCTCTCCGGCGCCGTGCGCTCAGCGCTGGGCGCTCTGGCCCGAACCCCAACGTTGGCTACAATGGCCGGGGGGAGTGCCCCACGCAAGGCGGAAGGCACGCCTACTGACTCCACGGGCCCGGCCCGCACCGTCGGACCCCAAGTGCGTGTCCATCCGTGGCTGTCTCCGGCACGCATGCCGCGTCACCCGTCTTGGAGGACCCGATGGCTCTGGAAACACGGTACGTCCCAAAGCTCGGCCGGTCCGTCACTCGGCTCGGCCTGGGCGCTCTACCCATGGGCCCGCTGCAGCGCGGGCTGACGGTCGAGGAGGGGGCTCGAGTCGTGCGCGCGGCCGTCGAAGGCGGCGTCAGCTTCATCGACACCGCCACGGCCTACGGTACCTACGAGCACGTAGCCCGGGGGCTGTTCGGCTGGCAGGGCACGGTCACCGTGGCCACCAAGACGCACGCCCGGGCCGACGGCGCGGCCGCGCGGGAGCACATCGAGATGGCCCGGCGGGAGCTCGGGCGGGACGTCATTGACATCATGCTCTGCCACTGCGCGCGCAGCCTGCTCACCCGCGAGGAATGGGGGCCGACGCTCGATGCGCTGCTCGAGGCGAAGGCGAAGGGCCGAATCAGCCTCGTCGGGCTGAGCTCGCACGCAGTGGAGGGCGTCCGGATCGCCGCCCGGCACCCGGACATCGACGTGGTCCACCCGCTCATCAACCTGACGGGCATGGGCATCGTCGACGGGACCGTCGACGAGATGATCGCGGCCACGGCCGAGGCGCACGACGCGGGCAAGTTCGTCTACGGCATGAAAGCCCTGGCCGGTGGGAATCTGGTCCCCCGGCGTGAGGAGGCCCTCCAGTACGCCTTCGGCCTCGACGTACTCGATACCATCGCGGTCGGCATGGTGACACCCGATGAGGTCGAGTGGAACCTGCGGTTCGCGCAGTCGATGGCCATCCCGAAGGAGCTAAGTGAGCGGACGGCGGCGCACTCGAAGCGGCTGAACATCCTCACCTTCGTCTGCCAGGGCTGCGGGAAGTGCGTCGACGCGTGCGAGAACGCCGCCCTCAGCGTCGTTGAGGGGAAAGCCGTGGTCGATGTGGAGCAGTGCATCCTGTGCGGGTACTGCGCGCCGCACTGCCCGATGTTCGCGATCAGGATGGTGTAGGACTACCGACGCGAGCCGGAAACCGGTGACTGTCACGAATGGTCCGCACTTAAGCCCAATGCCAGAGGCGTATGTCGCATCACCTCGGTAGCCGAGGCTTTAGCCTCGGCTCACAATGGCCTGTAGAGCCACTTCGCGCGAGGCTGAAGCCTCGCCTACGGTTAGGTGTGCGTCGGTGCCGACCCTAAGTGCGTGCCATTCGTGACTGTCACCGGTTTCCGGCCTCTACGCCACCCGCGACTGCCCCAGGTGCGTCCACACGTGGGCCATGAGACCGAGGACGTGCGCGGCCGAGAGCCGCGGATCGGGCCCCTGGTGGAACCCAGTGTTCCCCGCCCGGTAGACCTGTGCCGCCAGGGCGCCGATGGGCCCTTCCGCCTCGATGGACAGGGCAGGCGACTCCGCCGACGGCATCCGCACCCGGCTGACAGTCAGCCCCCCCTCGACCTGGCTCCCGACCAGCGCGCCCAGACTGGGCGCCGCAGGATAGCAGCCGGCGTCGAGCCTGAGCTTCAGTGTGACCGTTTCCTGCACGGCGCACCGCTTCTGGCGCCAGCCCTTGCCGGGCTTGAGCTTCAGCAGACGCCGCTCGGTCTGGTCGATGGCGATGCCGAACGCGGTGCCATCATGGAGCCCGCCTCTCAGCTCGAGCCATCGCTGCGTGTCTGCCTCCTTGCGGCGCCCGCCAAGCTCCTCGCGTTCGAGGGGCGTGAAGGCGCCGTCGCGAATCACCAGATGGCACTTGGCCTTGCGCGGGATGTCCTGCCCGAGTACCTGCAGGAGCTGCCGCGCCACGTCGAGCTTGCGGTCCTCGTAGTCGACTCGCGACTGACGTAGGTACCACACAATGCATGCCACGAATCCCGCCAGGGCCAGCGCACCGACGACCAAGTTGGCTGGCTGCGGCAGCACCGCCAGGCCGGCGATACCGACCAGGATGCAGAGGAAGATGCCCCAGCCACTGCGCTTCTTGGCGCGCTCGGCCATCGCGTCTCCGGCCTCGACTTGCGCCAGGTGGTCGACGAGTTCCGTGACGGTGCCCTCCGCCGTGAGGTCGAGAGCCATGGGCGACCACTCCTCCTGTCGGTCCGCTACCGCCCGATGATTCGACCTATCACGCGGGTTCCCCTTGGCGGTGCACGGCCAGACCGCGTGGTATGATGCGGGCCGGAGGTGCCCCACATGGCCCCTGTTCTCCCCGCCGGGTGTGCCCTGATGGCCGCTCTGGCTGACCCTTCCGCCGCCCGGGATCGATGGCGGCTCGCCGAGAGCGGCATCGAGTGGATCATCGACAATGGCGACTCACCGCACTCGGACCACATCGAGATGAGTGGCCGTCGTGTAGCGGTGATCGTGACCTACGGCACCAACCAGGGCGGTGAACTCGTGCTCTCGCGCCGGGTCGTATGGCCGATGCTCCGAACCATCCCCAACGACACCCACGCGAGCCTGATCCACGACTTCGGCATCGACGCGAGCCCGCAGGTCACGGTCGACGGACAGCCCATTGGCGTGGAGAAGCCCTTCCGCGTCGCGTTTGACGGCACACTCACTCTTGAGAGCCACACGGCCGGAGGGATCGACCTGGCGCGGACGCTTCTTCCGTCGCGCGAGGGCCCCTATGTGATCGAGCGGTGGATGCTCCGCAACGCCAACACGACCGCTGTCACGGTCGCCGCCTCGCCACTCCAAACCGAGTACCGCGCCACGGGCGTGGCGGGCGAGTACGTGATGGAGGCACGGTCGGCTGGGCTGAGACCGCGGGAACTGGCGCCGGGGGCCACCGTCGGCCTCGACACCGTCTACACCGGCCGGGTGGCACCCGAGGCGCCGCCTCAGGTTGACGGTGAGAGCGAGGAGCGCGACCGGCGGGCGTTCGTCCACGGCCTATCGCGGTCGCTGAGGCTGGAGACGCCCGACCCGGTGCTCGACCGTGCGTTCGAGTTGGCGAAGCTCCGCGCGGCCGAGAGCATCTTCGCCACGAAAGGCGGGCTGATGCATGGCCCGGGCGGGGGGCGGTACTACGCGGCCATCTGGGCGAACGACCAGGCCGAGTACGCGGCGCCATTCTTCCCGTTCCTCGGCGACGCCGGCGGGAACGAGGCGTCGCTCAACTGCTTCCGCCACTTCGCTCGGTTCATGACGCCCGAGTACACAGCCATCCCCTCATCGGTCATCGCCGAAGGGGTCGACACCTGGGGCGGCGCGGGTGACCGCGGCGACGCAGCGATGGTGGCCTACGGCGCGTCGCGCTACGCCCTGGCCCTCGGCGACCGCGCCGTTGCTCAGGAACTCTGGCCCGCTATCCGCTGGTGCCTCGAGTACTGCAGGAGGCACACCACGGCCGAGCGCGTCATCGCGTCGGACAGCGACGAGCTCGAGGGCCGGTTCCCGGCCGGGAGGGCGAACCTGAACACCTCAACGCTGACCTATGGCGCGCTGCGGTCAGCGGCCGACGTGGCGCGGGCGTTGGGCGACGGGGCCTCGGCGGACGAGTACGACCGCTGGGCGGTCGAGCTGCGGGCCGACATCGATCGCTACTTCGGCGCCACGGTCGAGGGGTTCGACACCTACCGGTACTACGACGGGAACACGGTGCTTCGCGCCTGGATCTGCGTTCCGCTGACGATGGGCATTGACGAGCGCAAAGCCGGCACGCTGCAGGCGCTGTTCTCGCCCAGGCTGTGGACCGTGGACGGCCTGGCGACCCAGGCGGGCGAGATCACCTTCTGGGATCGGTCGACCCTCTACGCCCTGCGCGGGGTGTTCTTCGTCGGCGAGACGGACCGGGCGCTGCGGTACTTCGCCGAGTACTCGCGCCGACGGCTGCTCGGCGACCACGTGCCCTACGCCGTCGAGGCCTACCCCGAGGGGAACCAGGCGCACCTATCGGCCGAGAGTGCGCTGTACTGCCGGGTGGTCACCGAGGGGCTGTTCGGCATCGTGCCGACCGGGCTGAGCTCGTTCCGCTGCGCGCCGAAGCTGCCGTCGCGCTGGGACCACATGGCCCTGCGGAACGTGCGCGCCTTTGGGCGCGAGTTCAGCATCGTCGTCACGCGGCAGCGACAGGGCACGGAGGTCTCGGTGCTGTCGAACGGGCATACGATACTACGGCGGCCGTGGACGGGCGAGGGGAGCATCGAGGTGGCGCTGGAGTAGGGCCTATGGTCCTGTGCCGGCGAACGTCCTCGCCCGCCATAGCAGAACCCACGTCAACGGCGCGGACCGGGAGGCCCGCGGGCACGAAGAGCAATAGGGAGAGTGACACCCATGTCGATCCACCGATGCATGCTCGCGGGAACCGTGCTGGCGGCTTCGGTAGTACCGCTGGCGGGGCAGGGGACGCCGAGCCCGGAGATCAGCCGCGACGCGGCGGGCAACGTCGTACTCAGCGGGCCGCGCGGGTGCGAGCTGCGCTACTGGCTCATCGGCCCGGGCGCGTCTTCGCTGTCCCGGCGCTACGCCGGCCCATTCGATGTGGCCGCCGGCCTGGCCGTCGGCGCCGTGGCCATCCCGCCCGACCCCGTCGACTACGCCGCACGTGTCAGCCCGCTGGCGCGCGATGACTTCGGCGCGGCGGGAATCGAGCCACAGGCCGAAGACGTCGGCCAGTGGGCCGCCGCCTGGGAGGCCTTCACCCCCGATCTGAGCGGCGGTGGGGTGCAGCGAGTCCGCGACGATCTTCCCCTCTCCGACCAGGCCAACGAGGGCCGATGGGTGCCCTATGAGCCGCTCACCGACGAGTTCGAGGGCGACACACTCGATGCGACCAAGTGGTGGCCCAACAACCCGGGCTGGAAGGGCCGGCAGCCGGCCTTCTTCTATGCCGGCAACGTGACCGTGAGCGATGGGAAGCTCCACCTGGCGATGCGGAAGCAGGAAGTGGCCGAAGCGTCGAAGGAGGAGGGCTATCACACCTACACGAGCGCGGCCGTCAAGAGCAAGCAAACGGTCCGCTACGGCTACTTCGAGGTCAAGGCAAAGCCAATGAAGTCAGCGGGCTCCAGCTCGTTCTGGTTCTACGACTCAACCGATGACTGGTGGACCGAGATCGACGTCTACGAGATCGGCGGCCGCGCCCCGGGCTACGAGCGAAAGCTCAACATGACCGTTCACGTCATGAGAACGCCCGCCGAGAGGCAACACATCGCCATCGGCGGCGCCTACGAAACGCCATGGGACCTGGTCGATGACTACCATGTGTATGGGCTCGAGTGGGATGAGCGGGAGCTGCGGTTCTACCTCGATGGCGTGCTGGTCCGTTGGGGCCCGAACACGCACTGGCACCAGCCACTGACGCTGAACTTCGACAGCGAGACCATGCCCGACTGGTTCGGGCTCCCGAAAGACGAAGACCTGCCGTCCACGTACAGCATCGAGTACGTGCGGGCGTGGAAGCGCGGAGAGTAGGGGGAGCGCCCCTCAGGGCAGCCCGGGCGGCGCCCTTTCCGCTTGGCGACCGGCGTCTCCGGGCGAACGCCATCTCGACCCAGGTCGCCGGGCTGTGGCCCTGGCAGCCCCCCATTCCCTGGGACATCAACGGAGGACGCCATGCGGATCACCATTGCCGGGTACAGCTTCCACGGCCTGCTGGCCGAGGGGCGCATCGACGTGTTTGGATATCTCGAGACCGTGCAGTACCGCTACGGGATCCATGCGGCCGACCTGTGGAATGGCCTGGTGGGCAGTGTGGAAGAGGGCTTCCTCCGCAAGCTGCGGCGGACACTGGACGAGCGTGAGATGACCGTGGCCAACTACCACGCCGACGGCTGCCACATCTGGGAGGACGATCCCGACGCCCGGAAGCGCAACCGCGAGCTGGCCGAGGCGCACCTTCGAGCAGCCGCCATCCTCGGCGCCGAGACGGTCCGCATCGATACGGGGGGCACACAGGTGCCCTTCGGTTCGGAGCAGCTCGACACGATCACGCGGGCGTACCAGGACTACTGCGATTTCGGCGCCAGCCACGGCTTCACGGTTGGCCCCGAGAACCACTGGGGGTTCTCACTACTCGCCGACAACATGGAGACTCTAGCCAATGCGGTCGGTCGGCCGAACTACGGTATCCTGCTGCACTTGGGCCACTGGGACGACGGCGACGAAGTGGGCGGAGACCGCCGCATGGCCCCGTGGACGGCGCACACCCACGTCGATGCCCGGATCACGGCCACGCGGCTCGAGGAGCACATGGGAATCCTGCGCGAGGCCGGCTACGCGGGCTACTGGGGTGTGGAACACCACACGGCCAAGAACGAGTACCGCGAAGTCGCCTGGCAGCTCGCCTGCGTCCAGCGCGTGCTGTCACAGTGGCAGGCCGAGGCCGCGGGCTAGCTCGCGACCAGCAGGCCCAGTTCCTGGAGCTTGCTCGAAAGCTGCGAGTTCGACGGCTCCACCAGGAAGCTCCCGTCGGGGAACACGATGGTCGGGATCCTCTCCCGGCCGCCCTGAAGGTGCCGTATAGCCTCATTGGCCCCGGGGTCCGCATCGGTATCGACGAAGCGAAACACTACCCCGTGGTGTTCCAGATACCGTTTGCTGCGCAGGCAGTCCGGACACCAGTCGGCGCCGTAGAACACAATCGCGTCCGCCACGGCAGACACTCCCTTCGCGGGCCGGCCCAGCATGGTCCGCGCTTGGTTCAACGCCCGAGACATGTCCGTCTCTCCCCGCAAGGCTTTGCGCTGGCGCCTCGGGTATCCCCGGGTGTTCGTGCCTGCGGGCCTCCCGGCCCGCGCCTTTGCCGTGGCGGCCGAGGACGGCCGCCGGCACGGTGGCGTCTCGAGTATCCCCGGGTGTTCGTGCGTCCGCAGCCCGCTATCCGCACCGGCCTACGCCCGACCAAGGCCACTGAGCCGGGTCGCGCACGAGCTCTGCCGCGACAGGGTTCATGTAGATGTAGTCAATCCACCTCTGGTACTCGTCCAAGTCCCGAATGATGCGGTCATGCGACTCATCCCGCCACACCGGGCCGCGGCGGCCAAGCACGGAGTTGATGCTGCGCGCGGTCCAGGATTTGATGGATCCGAGGATGCGCCAGAGGTACTCGACCTCGCCGTCCCGGGGCGTTGGGCGAAGCACCGCGTGCACATGGTCCGGCATTACGGTGAAGACGTACAGACCGTACCGGACACCGTCGTAGTGCCGGAGCGAAGTAACAACGATGCGACCGATGCGCGGATCAGTCAGGTCAACCGGACATCCCCGTCTGACTGAGAAGCGGACAGCATAGACGGAGCCGGGCTGCTCCCAGTGCGGCAAGTGCCTCTGGCGCCGTTCGAAAGTGCGAAGCACGTCGCGCCCCCTCACAGCACCGCCCTCCTGTCGGCAACAGAGCGCCGCACAGCATCCGCATGAGAAGTTCAGTCTCATCTAGACTGCGACCTCTGCGGCCGTACCGCTGTGATCGGATCCGCACTGGCGGCCGAGGACGGCCGCCGGCACGGCGGCGTCTCGAGTATCCCCGGGTGTTCGTGCCTGCGGGCCTCCTGGCCCGCGCCTTTGCCGTGGCGGCCGAGGACGGCCGCCGGTACGGTGGCGTCTCGGGTGCCGCCGGGTGTTCGTGCCTGCGGGCCTCCTGGCCCGCGCCTTTGCCGTGGCGGCCGAGGACGGCCGCCGGCACGGTGGCGTCTCGAGCATCCCCGGGTGTTCGTGCCTGCGGGCCTCCCGGCCCGCCCTCTTGCCGTGGCGGCCGAGGACGGCCGCCGGCACGGTGGCGTCTCGAGTATCCCCGGGTGTTCGTGCCTGCGGGCCTCCCGGCCCGCGTCTCTGCCGTGGCGGCCGAGGACGGCCGCCGGCACGGTGGCGTCTCGAGTATCCCCGGGTGTTCGTGCCTGCGGGCCTCCTGGCCCGCGCCTTTGCCGTGGCGGCCGAGGACGGCCGCCGGCACGGTGGCGTCTCGAGTATCCCCGGGTGCCGGTGCCTGCGAACCTCCTGGCCCGCGCCTTTGCCGTGGCGGCCGAGGACCGCCGCCGGCACGGTGGCGTCTCGAGTATCCCCGGGTGTTCGTGCCTGCGGGCCTCCTGGCCCGCGCTCTTGCCGTGGCGGCCGAGGACGGCCGCCGGCACGGTGGCGTACCCGGTACCCCCGGGTGTTCGTGCCTGCAGGCCTCCTGGCCCGCGCCTTTGCCGTGGCGACCGAGGACGGCCGCCGGCACGGTGGCGTCTCGAGTATCCCCGGGTGTTCGCGTCTACCGGCCTACCAGATCAGTTCCGCCAGGAAGTAGTTGACAATATAGATGCTCATCAGGGCAATCACCACTGCCGTATTGGTCTGGCGGCCGACGCCCGCAGCGCCCCCCGTCACCCTCAGGCCCGCAGCGCAGCATACGAGGACGATCAGTGCCCCGAACACGATCGACTTCAGTGCGCCCCCGAGCAGGTCCCGGAACTCGAGCAGCCGTGCCGCCGAATCACTGAACTCGCCCAGCGTCACCCCAGACCCCTGCGCGACCACGTAGCCGCCCAGACATCCGGCATAGACGGCCAGCACGAAGACCAGTGGCAACGCCACCATGCCGGCGAGGAGACGCGGCGACACCAGGTACTCGGTCGGGCTCACCCCGAGAGACCGCATAGCATCGAGTTGGTCGGTGACCTTCATCGAGCCGATCTCGGCCGTCATCCCCGCGCCGGCCCGGGCCAGAACGATCACCGCCCCGAGCACCGGCGCGATCTCGCGCGCCGCCGACACGGCAACCGCGCCACCGATGACCTGGGAGAGGCCGAACTGCACGAACTGGTCGGCGGTATGAAGCGCCGCCACGGCGCCCGAGAAGAACACGGTCACCAGCACCGCGGGGAGCGAACTCCATCCGATCACGCACAGCTGGCGAAGCACCTCGCGCCAGTCGACGCGCCGGCGCCAGGCATATCCCATGGCTGCCCAGCCGAGCAGGGCGGCCTCGCCCGTGAACCCAATGCCATGGGTCACTGCGGCCGAGACCCGCGCCACCAACGGCGCCAGTTGGAACACGTCACGCACGGCTCCTCCCCTCATCGGGCCACGATGCGCAACGGAACGGAAACATCCCCCTCGATCACGTAGGCCGTGTCCTGCACGACTCGCGCACCAACGCGGATGAGCTGCAGCAGGCCCTGCGTTGCCATGTCGCGCAACACCGGGGGCCGCGATGGCAAGTCGCGCAGCGACTCGGCGTCCTCCGGCTGCACGGGCACGAAGGCACTGAATGGCAAGCTCAGCGGCAGCCGGTCGAAAGGCGAGAAAACCAGGTCGCACACCAGGCTGCGGCGCTTGCCACTCCCCTCGACCATCTGTAGGAACTCGGGCAGAGTGGTAGGGGTGACCGTCTCATGATCATCGTAGACAAGAAGCGACTGGGCGGTTTTGCCGTGCACACGAATCCGCGGGAATCCCGGCGCGGCATCGGCAGGGACGCGCAGCGAGAACAGGACCGTCTCGGCGGCCGCTCGAAAGGGAACCAGCTCCGCCGTCACCAACACCGTGTCGCCAGGCGAGGCCGTAGGGGGCTCAACCCTCACCGCCGCGATGCGCGCCAGCGCCGGACGCCGCGAGATGTGCACACCGAGGCTAATCCGCTTTGGGAGCACCGGGCCGATGGAGTTCAGGACAAGGGCCTCGACGATATCCTTCGCCTCGAGTGCGGCATAGCCCCCCACATCCTCCCGCGTCGACACCACATCGGCCCGCGTCACCGATGTGCCATCGGCAAGGGAGACCTGGAGAGTCACCAAAGCCGAACCCACACCCTCCCGGTCAGCGCACGAGTCGATGGCGCCCAGCGAGGCGGTGCCGACGAGCTCGGCCGTGAGTTCGGGATCCCACACGAGGTCCATCGTCACCGGCGTAGGTTGGGCCAGATGCTCGCCCGAGACCGTCAGGTCGAGCTTCACCATGCTGGGCGCGGCGCCCAACCGCCCGCCCAGCCCCATCTGGCGGTCCTGCGTCACCGTACCGGCCACCCGCGTGCCCGGGCTTGCCATCTTGAACGGCAGCTGCGTGCTCGGAACCACGGCCGCCACCTTGGTAGCCACGATAGGGAACTGGCACGGGCCCTGGTGGATGAACGAGTGGCCAAAGGCGATGAATCGATCACCATCCACGTGGGTCATGGTACCCACGGCAGTGACGTTCACATCGCCGCGGACGAGCTGGATGCCGACGCTCGACCCCGGCACCAGCGGCTGGTCCCCCGCGAACTCCCCCATGGCGCCGCCCTGGACCGCCCGAAGCCCGCGGCCCGCCAGACGGTCGCTCAGGCGCTCGAAGGCCCGCGACGAAAGACCGGATACCATCACCGGGCTGTTGGCACGGGACAGATCGTCAAGGAGCGACCCGGTGAGCTGCCCCCGCACCGCCCAGGGATCCTCGCGCTCGGCCGGCCAGTCCAGTAGCGGAAGCATGTACTCGATCGGAGCGACATAGCCATAGGTCGTGTCGGCGAACGGCGTCGTGTAGGCGATCCCGCCGATGAGCTGGTCGCGAATGTACACGGGGCTGCCACTCATCCCCGCCGAGATGCCGCCCGCCTGCTCGATGGCCGTTCCGCCCACTTTGATGAGGATCAGGTCAGGTACCCGGCCGTTGCTACGGACGACATCGACAATGCGCACGTCGAACGTCGTGACCTCAGTGCCCGCAAGCACCGTCTTCCCATAGCCGCGCATCCCCGGCTCGAGCATCGATACGGGGAGGACGCACCAGCCGGCCCCAGCGACTGCGAGCAACATGAGCACAGCGGCAATCAGCTGGAACCCGAGACGCCTGGCGGCAGACAAACCCATGGGACGCACCACCCAAGTCCGAGGCATTCGAACAGTGTAGCGGCAGAAGCCGTGCCGGGCTACAGCGGGTCGGACGCCCGCTCGGGCCCCGATGGCATCTCGGCGAGAGGAAGTAAGACGATGCGCAGGAGTGCATGCGGCGTGATGCTGTGGGCCCTGATGGCGGTCGGGCCCTCAAGCACGGCTGCCCAGGCCAACGGCCTGGCGGCACCGGTGCAGCTCGTGGCCTACAAGCACGGCTACGGGTTCGTGCTGTCCGAGGGGCGCACTAGGGCGACCGACGGCTGGATCACCACCGGCCAAGTCCCCCAGGCCTCGCTCGGCACCTTCTGGCTCTATTCGACCGACGAGGGCGTCCGGGTCGACCGCGCGATGACGGAGGAGAACCAGGGCACCGAGTCGGCGGCCGTTCAGACCTATGAGGACCTGTTGCGCGCCAATGTCGGCTCTGAGGTCAAGGTCCGACTGACCGACGGCAAGGCGGTCGAGGGCACCTTGGTGGCCGTGTTGCCGGCCCTGCCGCCGGCGACGAGCCCGAATGACCCCGTCCCCTCGCTGGTGCGACCGGAGTACGCCTACCGCTACGGCTACGGCCCAGTCCCTGTGGCCCCGGGCGGACCGGTGACCCACCTCGTCGTTCAATCGGGCCAGGAGACAACGACGGTCTCGGTGGGAACCGTCTCCACCGTCCAGTTCGGCAACGAGCCCCCCAAGGAGTTCGCCCGGCCATCTCGGCAGAAGAAGCTCTCGGCCCACCTGCTGCGCGGCGACGAGCCCGTGTCCGGCGACGTGTCCTTCGGAATGGGCTACATGGCCAAGGGAATCCGCTGGATCCCGACCTACGCGGTGCATCGCGGCGGCGACGGGGCCGTCCGTCTGCGGCTGCACGCCACGTTCATCAACGAGGCCGTTGCGCTGGCCGATACGACCGTCCACTTCGCCGTGGGCGTGCCCAACTTCATCCAGCAGGATGTGGTATCGCCCCTATCACTTGAAACAGCGTGGACAGGCTTGTCGTCCTACTTCGCCCAGATGGCACCGCAGGACGGGCGCCGGCGTGACGCCTACTCGAACGCCATGATGACGCAGTCAGCGATGGGCGGCGGCATGATGGGCGGCGAGGGCGCCGTCTACAACCCGCTCGACGACAGCGCCCTCGAGGCCACCGACGTGTCAGGGGCCGGGGCCGACGAGCTGTTCTTCTACCGCATCGACCACGTGACCATGGCCAAGGGCGCCCGCGGGACGTTCTCGCTGCTCGACATGCAGGTCCCGTGCGAGGACGTCTACCTGTGGGACATCCTGCAGGGCGTGCTCGACTACCGCGAGGATGCCGCTAGGCCCACCGAACGGCTCTCGCCCGAGGAGCTCGCGGCACAGCTCGCGGCGAGCCGCGTCTGGCATGCATTGAGGCTGACGAACCAGAGTGACGTGCCCTGGACCACGGGGCCCGCGCTGGCGATGGTCGAGAGCAAGCCCGTCGGGCAGGACCTGCTCCGGTACACGCCCGCGGGCGCCAAGGTCGACCTGAAAACGACGGTGGCCCCCGACATACTGGCCGAGAGCGCCGAGAGCGAGACCACACGGCAGCGCGACGCCATGGCGGTCCACGGCGTCCACTACGACCTGGTGACGGTGGAAGGCAAGCTACACGTGTCCAACCATAAATCCGAGGCCGTCCGGCTTAGCGCCCGGCGGGAACTTCAGGGCGAGTTGATCCGGGCGGACACAGAGCCCCAGGCCCGAAAGGTCGCCCGCAAGCTGACCTTCGCCAACCCGACCACCGAGCTCGTGTGGGACCTCACCGTCGAGCCCCAGCAAGCCCGCGACATCACCTACCAGTACAGGGTCTACGTGAGACAGTAACAACGAACATTTGGGTGGTCGTGCCTGCGGGCCTCCTGGCCCGCGTCTCTGCCGTGGCGGCCGAGGACGGCCGCCGGTACGGTGGCGTCGCGGGCATCCCCCGGGGTTCGTGCCTGCGGGCCTCCT
>JAKPQA010000347.1 GCA_029547025.1 Armatimonadota bacterium | reverse complement strand
TGACACAGCGGGCCTCGTGGGCTCGGATGCCGTCCGGCCGGCCTGGGTGCCCGCCTCGCGGACTCGGCACGCGTCGCTCTGCCCACATGGCTCCCCGGGTAGGAGCCGCGCCTCCGCCCGACCTCCTTCGTCGGTCGAGCGGTGTCGCTCCCAAGATTCCTGCCCGGGGGAGCCACGCGGCCTCGCGGGCTCGGCCCGCGTGGCTCCCCGGGTAGGAATCGAAACTCTCACCCATAGGCTTGTGGTCAGTTTTTTCGACCTGCCGAAACGCCTGTTTGCCCTGCTGAACGCCACAATACGCAGGAGGCAAGCGTGCACAAGTGAACACGCGGAATCGTTGATGTCGCACGCCAGTAGCACGATGACAGGGGCCACCGATGGGCAGACGACGCGGTTTCGGCTACCTGCGACGACTCCCCTCGAAGCGCTGGCAGGCTTCCTACATCGGCCCGGACCTCGGGCGGCACAACGCGCCGGACACATTCGAGACGAAGGGCGACGGGGAAGCCTGGCTGGCGGCCGAGCGTCGTCTCCTCGCCGCTGACGACTGGCTACCGCCCGGGCAGCGTCGCCGCCAGGGTCTGACGTTCGAGGCCTACGCGGGTCACTGGCTCGAGGCGCGAGAACTGAAGCCGAGCACGCGAGCCCTGTACCGCGGCATCCTTCGCCGCGAACTGCTCCCCGAGTTCGAGGAGACATCCGTGACGCGGATCGGCGCTGCCGACGTGCGCGCCTGGTACGCCGCGCTCGACCCAGGACGCAAGACGCGCCGAGCCCACGCCTACTCGCTGCTGCGGGCCATCCTCGACACCGCCGTCACCGAGGAGGTCATCCCGTCCAACCCGTGCACGATTCGCGGGGCAGGGCAGACGAAGCGGGCGCGACGGATTGAGCCGGCGACCCTCGACGAGCTGGCCGCCCTCGTGGCTGCGATGCCCGAACGGCTGCGCCTCATGCCCTTGCTCGCCGCGTGGTGCGGTCTGCGATTCGGGGAGGTGAGCGAGCTCCGCCGCCGAGACCTCGACCTCGAGCGGGGCCGGCTGGCCGTGGCCCGTGGTGTGGTGCGTGTCGACGGGGCGGACGTCGTGGGAACGCCGAAGTCCGCCGCGGGGGTGCGAGTCGTCGCCATCCCGCCCCACCTCGTGCCGGTCATCACTGCGCACCTGGCCGAGCACGTCGGGCCCGGGCGTGAGGCCCTGCTGTTCCCTCACAGCGCCGCAGAGCCCAAGCGCCACATGACGCACGCGCGCTACTACGGCCGGTTCCACATGCCGGCGCGCGAGGCGGCGGGCCTTCCCGACCTGAGGTTTCACGACCTGCGCCACACCGGGGCCACCCTCGCAGCCCAGACCGGCGCCACGCTGGCCGAGCTCATGGCCAGGCTGGGGCACTCGACCCCCGGCGCCGCACTGCGCTACCAGCACGCCGCCCAGGGCCGAGACGCCGAGATTGCACGGCTGCTGTCCGTCATGGCCGAGCCGCCGAAACGTCGAAAGGGCAAGGGCCGCCGGGGCGCCGGCTAACCCCGCGAGACGCGGTCCCGACGTGGCATGCCCATCAATGGCGGGCAAAGCAGGGACGTGACCGATGCGCGGCCAGAGTGAGACGTTCTCCTCTTCGACGATGCCAACCACTCCCCGGCGCGGCAGAGCGGGTGGAAGAAACATCGTCAACTAGAGGTTGACCCCTCGTGCGTTGTCAGCCTAGGGTTGACGGGGTGAGGGTGACGGACTCAGCGTTCAAGCACGGCATCGCCGAAGCCGACATCCTGCACGCGTACACCAATGCCGTGCGACTAGTGGAGGTCGAGCAGTACGGCGAGGACCGGCTCATCGTCATTGGGCCGGACCGGGCAGGCAACTGGTTGGAGCTGGTGGCCATGCCCGCCGACGAGGCCGATCGGATCATCCACGCCGACCGGCTCCGACCGAAGTTCTATGAATTCCTGAAGTGAGGTGATCTGACATGGCAACCACGAACATCAACGAGGTCGAGGACCTGCTCGACAACCTCGATCCCTCGACGGTCAAGGCCCGCGATGCGGTGCACTTCCGGCGGATCATCGCGGCCCAACACGGTGTGGCCCGCGCCGATCGTGAGCTTCATGACGCGGTCCGCGCTGCGCGTGAGGCCGGGGACTCCTGGCTGAGTATTGGAATGGCCTTGGGTGTCACCAAGCAGGCGGCTCAGA
>JAKPQA010000335.1 GCA_029547025.1 Armatimonadota bacterium | reverse complement strand
GGACCGGACGAGCAGCGCTACTACCGCTATGCGGCCGCGCGGCTGGCACCCTACTCCAACGTGATGTGGGACATCTCGAACGAGTACCGTTTCTTTCGCGACGACGCATGGGCGGAGAAAATGGGCACCCTTCTGCGCCAGTGTGACCCCTATGACCACCTGACGTCGATCCACGGGTTCGGCGACTTCCGTTTCCGCACCGCGCCCTGGGTCGACTTCGCCATGTACCAGGAGTGGGACGAGGGCGGCGGGTACGCGTTCATGCTCGGGAATCGGAAGCAGCAGGCGGCCACGGGTCGGCCGATGCCCCAGGTGAACGAGGAGTATGGCTACGAGGACCACTACCCCACGGGTTGGGGCGGCAACCGCCGTGCTCCGGCCCGGTCGGCCGATAATCGCCGGCGGCTGGCGTGGGGCATGTACATGGCCGGGGGCTATCAGACGGCCGGCGAGCGGGCCGACCGCGGCACCGGGGCCGGACCCGATACGGGGGGCGGCTGGATTAACGGCCGCGGCGATGACGAGATGGTGCTCTTCCGAGGATACCAGCACATTGTGAGCTTCTTCACCTCGATGCCCTGGTGGGAGCTCGAGCCGGACAACGACTTCCTGCTCGAGGGCAGCGACAGCCCGGTCCGCACGGAGCTGTCGCACATCGTCTACACGCGCGATGCCGAGGGCAACGCGACGCTCTACGTCGATGGCGAACCCGTAGCGACGGGAGCGGTGACCGGCGACCCATCGAGTTGGGATGTCTCATATCGGCTCGCCCTGGCGAACGAGCTGACGCGGGACCGAACGTGGCTCGGCGAGTACCGCCGGGTGGCGATCTACGACCGTGCGTTGAGCGCGGACCAGGTGCGGGCGGCCGCCGGAGCCGGGGCTGAAGGCGCGATCTTGCGGTATGAGTTCGATGACGGGGGCGGCGATCTCGTCCACGACACCTCGGGTATTGGCGAGCCCCTCGACCTGCGTATCGCCGACGCCGGGACCGTCGAGTGGCTGCCGGGCGGCGGTCTGGCCGTCAGGCAGAGCGCCTTGATCGCGTCGGAGGGGCCGGCGGTGAAGGTGATCGAGGCCATCAAGGCTTCCGGCGCGTTCACACTCGAGGCGCTGGTGAAGCCGGCCAACACGATGCAGGCGGGGCCGGCGCGGATCGTCACGCTGTCAAGGGACACGGGGCATCGGAACTTCACACTGGGGCAGGCTGCGGCCGCCTATGAGGTGCGGTTCCGGACGACGAACACGTCGCCGAACGGGGAGCCTTCGGTCGCGACGCCGGGCGCCCCCAACGCGTTGCCACGGGCCATGGGCATGCGCAGTCCGGCCGGTGACTTGGCCGCGGTGTACCTCCCGGCCGGCGGTTCCGTGCGCGTGAAGCCCGGTGCCCTGACAGACGGCATCTCTGCTCGCTGGCTCAACCCTCGAACCGGCGAGTGGACGGACGCCACGCCCGATGCGGACGGCAGCTACCACGCGCCCGACGGCGATGACTGGGCGCTGCGTTTCGCGGCAGGATAGGAGGGCGTGCCCGTGCGGTTCGCTGCGGTACTGCTTGTCGTCGCGCTTCCCTGTCCCACCAGTGCCGAACGGAGCGACTCCGTGGACCCGGCGAGGCCCGAGCCACTGCAGATCAGCGGCATCTACCCTCATCTGGCGGTCTTCAATCAGCCCGACGATGTGGCCGACCGGACGAACCACGGCGAGTGCGGCACGGGCGCCATCGTGCCTTGGGTCGGGAAGCTGTGGGTCATCACCTATCCCCAGCACAAGGTCACGGGCAGCAACGACAAGCTCTACGAGATCGCGCCGGACATGAGCGTGACGATCCGGCCCGAGAGCGTCGGCGGGACCCACGCCTGCCGGATGATCCACCGTGAGTCGAACCAGCTCATCATCGGCCCCTACTTCATCGACGCCTACGGGCGCGTGCGCAGCGTCGACCTGCAGCAGCTTCGCGGCCGCATGACCGCAGTGATGCGCCACCTGACCGACCCGGCGAACAAGGTCTACTACTACGACATGGAGGGTGCCCTCTACGAGGTCGATGTGCACACGCTGGCCGTGCGGTTGCTCTTCGCCAAGCCGGTGCCCGGGTGGCATGGGAAAGGCGGCTACACGGCGCAGGGGCGGGTGGTGATCGCGAACAACGGCGAGTCGGGCGGCACGCGGGGCTACGACCAGCTCCTCGTGGGCGGTCCGGCGCGCGGCGACGAGGCCGGTGTGCTGGCTGAGTGGGATGGGCGCGAGTGGCGGATCGTCGAACGGGCCAAGTTCACCGATGTGACCGGGCCGGGCGGCATCTCGGGTAGTCCCAGCGACGACAGCCCGCTATGGGCCGTCGGGTGGGACAAGCGCTCGGTCGTGCTCAAGCTGCTCGACGGCGGAGAGTGGCACACCTTCCGGCTGCCGAAGGCCAGCCATAGCTTCGATCCCGATCATGGGTGGTACACCGAGTGGCCTCGCATCCGCGAGATCGCGCCCGGCCGGCCCATGTTGTGTATGCACGGCGGGATGTTCGACTTCCCAAGCGGCTTTCGCGCGGCAGACACGTCCGGGATCCGCCCCATAGGTATCCATCTGCGTTACATCCCCGACTTCTGCTACTGGGGCCACCGCGTGGTGCTCGGGGCCGACGATGCCTCGATGATGCAGAACCCCATGTGCGGCCAGGGGCAGTCGAACCTGTGGTTCGGCCACGAGGAGGAGCTGGCCCACTTCGGCCCACGCGCCGGCTGGGGAGGTGTGTGGCTAGGCGACGAGGTCGAGGCCGGGCAGCCATCCGACCCATTCCTCATCGCGGGCTACGACCAGCGCGTGCTTCACCTGGCGAACGATGGTAGTGAGCCGGTTCGTTTCAATGCCGAGGTTGACCTCGACGGACGGGGCCAGTGGGTGCCGCTGGCCTCATACCAGGTGCCTGTCGCCGGGTACCGTTCCGCCGTGCTTCCCGAAGACCTGAAAGCCGAGTGGATTCGGGTCACCCCTAGCATCGACTGCCGGGCTACGGCCTACCTACATTGCTGGTCTCCGCGGCAGGGCGAGGACGGGGAGGAGCGGCTCTTCGACGGCCTGGCGGACGCGGATGGTGCGCGGGACTACACCGGCGGCATCATCCGCCCGGCCGCGCACAATCGATCCCTACAGTGGTGGGCCCGCGACGTGGAGCGCAGCGGGACAGCAATGCGCCCCCGCTATGTCGAGGTGAATCTCAGCCCGGAGGGAACGCTTTCCTTCGAGCTGCCCGTCGAGGACCGTGGTGCGGAGGTCGAGCGGGTTGGCGCCATCGGCCGCCGATTCAGGGTCGGTGAGGCCTCGGTGATCGTCACGGACCGCACGGGACAGCGGTTCCGCCTGCCCAAGGGGCCGCCGGCGTTTGACCGGCCCTTCGCGACCGGATGGCCGCGGGCAGTGCGTGAGGTGGTCTCGGAGCGGTACCTCGCCAACATCCACGGTACCTTCTACGAGGTGCCGCGCGAACCCGGGCCCGATGGGCACGAGCCCGACTTCGAGCGGATGAAGCCCGTGGCCAGCCACGGCAAGGTCATCACGGACTTCTGCACGTGGCGGGGCTTGCTGGTGCTCAGTGGCGTCCGGCGGCATGCTGCGGGCGACGGACAGTGCTTCTCGGGCCCGGACGGCTCGGGCCTGTGGTTCGGGGCCATTGACGACCTGTGGAAGCTCGGAAAACCCGTGGGACGCGGCGGACCGTGGTTTCACACGTCCGTCGAAGCGGACCAGGCATCCGATCCGTACCTCATGGCGAACTACGACGAAATGCGTGTCGAGCTATCGCATGATGCCCCTACGGCGGTTAGCTTCGCCATCGAAGTGAACTTCGACCACATGGGCTTCCGCGAGTACGGACAAGTGTCCGTGCCGCCGAGTGAGACGCAGGTGCACCGTTTCCCGCGCGGGTTCCGGGCGCACTGGGTGAGGTTCCGCGTCGGCGCAGCGTGCCGGGCGACCGCGATGCTGATCTATGAGTGATTTACTTCTCCAGGTTCAGGATCTCCACCCGGCGGAACTCGACGGGATGGCTCTCGGCCTGTAGCGCGATGTAGCCCCCGGTGAGAGCGAGCTCGCCTTTGGCAGCCTCGATCAGCGGCTTGGCGTCTCCATCGTTCGGGTCAAGCTGCGGCTGGTCGTACTCGAGCACCACTTGGCCGTCCAGGAGATGCCGGATGGTCGTGCCGCCGTCGACCTCGATCTCGACGGTGACCCACTGGTCGCCGTGGTAGGTCTTCGAGGCGGAGTCGGTGCAGTGGCGGGTGATGAGCTCGCCGCCCATGACCACATTTGTCCCGGGAGTGCAGAGGTTGGCCGTGTGGCGCTCGTTGGTGCCGTCGCCCCCCAGGAACTGGACTTCAACGGACACGGGGAAGCTCTGGTCGATGCCCATGGTCTCGGGCGGCTGGCAGTGGAGCATGACGCCGCTGTTCCTGAGGGCCCACCCCGGCCCTTCGGTTACCTGCTCGCCGACGAACCGGTACTCGATCCGGAGCCGGTAGTGCGAGAAGGGTTCCTTGTAGAAGAGGTGGCCGAACTCGCCCGAGAAGCGGTCCCACTCGTCGTACGCGACGCGCAGAAGACCATCCTCGACGCGGAAGGTGTTCCGGTAGTTCACGCCGAGGTCGGATCCGGCGAACTTGGGCGTCCAGCCCTCCAGGTCCTGCCCGTTGAAGAGGCTGACCCAGCCTTCCTCGGCCTCATCCTGCGCCCATAGCCCCGAGGCCACTACAGCCGAGCACAGCACAAACGCCGACACGCCTCGCGCGATCCGCATCATGCACGCTCCTCCTCGTTCCCGACCCATGACCAGTTCACCGCGGCGTGTCGTCGTCCTCCCCCGCCGGGAGGGACAGCCCGGGCTCGTTAGGAACGATCGAGCAGCCGCCCGTCACTGGCGGTGTAGCTCGGGTCCACAAGACCGTGACAGCGGGTGATCGCGTGCCGAATGCCATGGTACGATGGACCGGGCCCTGCTGCGTCCGGTTTGCTGCCGTCGCGGCGGCCATGGTCCTGGTCGGGGCCCCAGTCGCCGCCGACCTCCTTGGGGATCTGGCCCGGCCGCTGGATGGCCGCAGCATGCGCTCAACGTCGACACAGCGGAACGAGGATGGATCCTACGCCCACGGGAACTGGGACAACTCGAACGTCGCCCCCGGCGCCACGAAGGTCGTGCTCGATGCCAAGGGGCCGGGCATGGTTACGCACATGTGGTTTACCTTTCTCGGGCCGGAGAAGCAGGCGTGGGCGCCGGAGGGTTCGGCGAACCATCAGGAGCTGCTGCTGCGCGTCTTCTACGACGGTTCCGACCGGCCGGGTGTCGAGGCCCCGTTCGGCGATTTCTTCGCCAACTCGTTCGGGAAGCGCGTCCCAGTCATCAGCATCCCCGTGGTGGTGGAGGATGCAGATTCCTACAACTGCTACTGGCGGATGCCGTTTCGGAGATCGATTCGAGCGGAGATCGTGAACGAGAGCACGAAGCCTCTGAGCCTGCTCTACTACAACATCGACTGGATCCAGCTCAAGAGGCTCGACCGGGACACCCCTTACTTCTACGCCCAGTACCGCCAGGAGTACCCCGTCGAGCCGGACAAGGATTACGTCGTGCTGGATACCAGGGGCAGAGGCCACTACGTCGGTACGGTGCTGTCGGTACGAACGCGGAGCCCATCATGGTTCGGTGAGGGCGACGAGAAGGTCTACATCGACGGTGAGCCGACGGCGTCCATCTGGGGCACGGGTACCGAGGATTACTTCTTGTCCGCCTGGGGTTTGCAGACGACCAGCACGCCCTACTTCGGGACGCCCTACTTCGATCAGTGGGGCATCGTCGGCGGGCACACCAGCGCCTATCGGTGGCACCTGAACGACCCCTTTGTGTTCCAGAAGTCCATCCGAGTTACGCTAGAGCACTGGGGTTGGATCTCGCCCGACGAGAACGCCAAGGGCGAGACTCATAGCTGGAATGAGCGGCAGGATGACTACTCGAGCGTGGCGTTCTGGTATCAGACGGGCACACCGACCTTCGAGTCTCGGGCGCCCCACGCCCGGGAGCGCGCCCTGCCGAATCTGGACATCGTGGTACCGGCTCGCGACTTCGCGGACGCTGCCCACCACGGCATCGGTGACGCCGTGGTGCAGGAGAACCTCGGCTTTTTCCCGCAGGGGCAGCTCCTGTACCACCCGGACGCTCGGGAGGGCGCGTGGGTGGAGATCCCGTTCGCCGTGACGGTGAAGGAGCCGCGGCGGCTGCTGATCCGCGGCACGAGGGCCGATGACTATGGCACATACCAGCCCTACCTGAACGGGGTGAAGGTGGGCGGACCCATCGACCTCTACCACCCGTCGGTGTCCGAGTGGGAGTGGCATCTGCTGGACTTCTGGCCCGACCCGGGGCAGTACACGCTGCGGCTTGAATGCGTGGGCAAGAACCCGGCGTCGCGCGGGTACCTGCTCGGCATTGAGGCCGTGCGGCTCCGCGAACGCCGCCCCCGCGTGAAGGAGTGGGCCCGCGACGCCGCCCGAGATTGGCGGACCGAGCCGATCCTGTACCGATAGGCATCCGACTCGGTCTACCGCGTGAGGGTCACCTTCTTCAGCCCGCGGGGATGGTCGGGATCGAGGCCCTTCTCCAGCGCGATTCGCAGTGCCAGGAGCTGGATGGCGGGCGCTGCGACCATCGGAGAGCACTCCTCGGGCACTGCGGGCAGTTTCAGCCCGATCCGGGCGGGTCCCAGCAGGTCGTCGTCGTCCGACAAGATGACCAGCTCGGCTTTGCGCGTCCGCAGGGCATGGACGACGTCGCAGACCGCGCCGAAGACGGGGCCGCGGGTGGCCACCACGAAGCACGGGAACCCCGGCTCGGTGGTGGCGATGGGGCCGTGCATGAAGTCCGCCGTGCTGAAGGGTGAGGGCACCACATAGCAGCATTCGGCCATCTTCAGCGCTGCTTCCTTGGCCGTGCAGTAGTGGAGCCCTCGTGCCAGCCAGTGGCAGCAGTCCATGAAGCGGAACCGCTCGGCGCGGTGCCGGATCACCTCGTCGAGTTCCAGGGTCTGCGACATCCACTCAGGCACTCGGTGGATCTCGTCCGCCAGGTCTTCGCGGCCTGCCCACCGCGTGGCAAGCTGGTGCATGACTGCCAATGCGGTGGTGTACGTCTTGGTGGCGGCCACGCTCCGCTCGACGCGAGCGTGGGTCAGCAGCACATGTTCTGCGACGGCGCAGATCGGTGAGTCCTCGGTGTTGGTGAGCGCGCAGGTCACGGCGCCGCGCCTCTTGCCGACCTCCAGCACTTCATGCACATCGATGGCGGCGCCGGACTGCGTCACACCGATGACGAGGCTCTTGCGGAGGTCGAAGTCGGCATCGTAGCAGGTCAGGAGGGATGGCGCCGCCAGGCCCACCAGTCTGCCAGCTATGGCCCCGAGCATGTAGAGGCCGTAGGTCGCCGCGTGGTCGGATGTGCCGCGGGCGACGATGAACGTGTGCTCGATCCCCACTTTGCGGAGCCGCTTTACCAGGTCCTGGATGGCGGGTTTGGTCGCCGCCACGGTCTCTTCGACGGCTTGCGGTTGCTCGAGGATCTCACGGTGCATGATCCCGCCCGGTCTGGGCATGTCCAGTCACCTCCGAAAGGAAGCCTAGCTGGGAGTTGGTCCGGTCTGGAACGACGTGTACAGCGCCGGCAATGCTTCTCGCAGGGCCGCTTCGTGGGCCCTGGGGTCCCCGCGGTAGTAGATGCTCGTGGTCGTCGCCTCATCGGTGAGCTGGACGCGCACCTGGCCGTCGTCCAAGGCCTCCAGGCGGCACGGCAGCAACTCGTTCGGCAGCTCGGTCCCGGGCTGAGGTATCTCGTTCTCCTTCAGGAGCCTGAAGTGGCCCTCGGCATCGCGCGCAACACAGCGGCGGGCGAT
>JAKPQA010000320.1 GCA_029547025.1 Armatimonadota bacterium | reverse complement strand
ACCGCCGGCGACGGTGTGGCTCGACGACTTGGCGCTGGTGCGTGGGGAGCTGACGCCCGCCGCGACGAACCTGCTACCGAACGCGAGCTTCGAGCAGCTCGGAGGCGAATGGAAGGACCTGGGGCACACCCCCTACTTCGGTCACGACCAGATGGGCACCGGCGGGTTCTACGGATCGGGTGACATGGGCACGGATCTGGTCTACCACGCCGGGGCCGATCCGATGAAGCTGGCTGTGCTGGGCTGGTCGCGGTGGGGGCAGGTGTACCCGTCCGGTGCCACGGCGCGTACGCAGGCACTCGACCCGAGGACGCTGCCGCCGGGCGACGAGGTGACGCCGATCGTGGAAGTCAGCGATGCGGCCGGTGCCTGGCCGGCCGTCGCCGTGGTGCGACACCGGTGCGCCGAGTTCCCCGGCGCGATCGATGTGTGGGCCGGCGTGTCGCTCTTCTCCTATGGAGGGGGCTACCTCCAGGAGCAGCTCGCGCAGGTGGAGTTGTACGGCCGGGGCGCACTGTACATCCTGCACGAGAAGGGCGCCCTACCGGGGTACGCGGCCCTCCTGCGGCGCGCGGATGCGGCGTACAGGGCGTCGAGGCCGGGGCGTCTGTCGGCGCCTGTCGGGACGCGGCGGAGCCGCGATGGTGTGTTCCCGAAGAGCGCCGCGCCCGCGCGGCACATCGTGGCGGCCGATGTGAGCCGGCTGCCGCTGGATCAGCAGCTCGCGCTGGTGTCGCTCGAGGGGGTGATCAACGGCAGGCAGCCTCGGCTGTACCTCATCACCGACCGCCCCGGGATGGTGGCGAAGCCGACGCCCCAGGAGCGCTGGCTCGAATGGCTCAGGGAGCGCGGGGACGTTGCGGAAGTCGAGCGCGTCGCCGATCCGTGGTCGCTGACCGCCCGGTGGCCGAACGAGATCCGGGGCATGATCATCACCGACCCCGACCTGCCCGCGTCCGTCAACGTGGCGACGATGATGTGCGGGCTCGAAGGGGCGATCATGGCCTCGCCGACGTTGGCCCAGCGACTCAAGCTCCCCGTGGTTGCTGACCTGCGGGGCCGATGGAAGACCAACGTGGCGGCATACGAGTGGGCCATCGCCGATCTGTGGCCGAAGCTGAACCACGACTTTGTGGCGATGATGTGGCCCGGATGGGTGTTCCCGCGCGACTACATCATCGCGCACCAGGGCTTCTGCTTCTGGATCACCGGAGTGAGAGACGCGGTGCCGGGAGTGGGTTCGCCCCTGCAGGAGGCTGCGCTGATGTCGAGGCTGCTGGCGAAGGCGCCCGTGAACATCGGCACGATCGGGGCGCCGTGGGCGGGCGATCTGGTGGGCATCCAGGAGGCCCCCGGTGTCGGGCTGCTCTCTGAGTACGGCAAGTTTATGGTCTGGTCGGCCGAGACAGGCAACCTGAGCGTCCACTCGGGCACGAGGCGGCGAGCGCTTCGCCACGAGGTGCCGCCGCCACCGGCGCTCGACCGATCCAAAGTGTACTTGAGCTTCATGGTCTCGGACGGCGACGCGCCGATCAACTGGTGCAGCTTCTTCCTGACGAACTACTGGGACGACCCGGCGCGCGGCACCTTCCCGCTGGCCTGGAGCTTCGGGCCAACTGGGCTCGACCTCATGCCAGACGTGATGGACTACTACTACCGCAAGGCCGGGCCGAATGACGCCTTCGTGTGCGCGTGCTCCGGAGTCGGGTACTGCTACCCCGAGGCGTACGCGAGCCGCTATGACCATCCCGACCGCGTGTTCGACGGCTTCCTCGACCTGACCCGCCAGTACATGGAGCGGACGGACGAGCGCGGGCTGTGGACCCATTCGGCCGGCGAGGACACGCTGAGGCGGTACGCCGCGGCGCTGCCGGCAGCCGAGTACTTCCTGCCGGACTACGGCCTGCAGCCCGACACGACGGTGGCCAATGCGAACAGCTTGGTCGGCGGTGTGCCGGCCTTCCACGCGGTGTGCGGCTTCGATCCGAAGGGCGGCCCGGAGCGAGCCAGGGAGCTGCTCCTGGCCGACATCCGCCGGTTCACGCCCACGACGCGACCCGCATTCCTCAACGCCTTCGTGCAGTGCTACCCGGTCTCGCCGACGCTGCTGAAGCAGGTGTTGGATGAACTGGGGCCGGAGTACGTGCCGGTGCTCCCGGAGCACCTGGCGGCGCTCTACCGGCAGGCGCAGACCCCTTGGGCGAGTCCGCAAGCCCCGGCCAGCACGCGGCCGAAAACCGGTGACCGTCCCGAATGGTCCGCACTTAAGCCCAATGCCAGAGGCGTATGTTGCATCACCTCTGTAGCCGGGGCTTTAGCCTCGGCTCACAATGGCCTGTAGAGCCACTTCGCGCGAGGCTGAAGCCTCGCCTACGGTTGGGTGTGCGTGGGTGCCGACCCTAAGTGCATGCCATTCGTGACTGTCACGGTTTTCGCTTGCGGTCCGTTGACGGCGGGGGGGCCATTTGCCTGCGAGCACTGAGTCGTCGGCGCCTGAAACGCATGGGGAGCACGCGGCAGGGCCGTTGAGCGCGGAGCGGAACCCACGGCCTCACAGCATGATCTCGCCCGTGGCTACCCACTCGGAGCCCCACTGCGGCGCCCGCTAGAAGGTCGGGCTCTCGAATGCCGCCATAGTGTCACCCTCAGGGTAGGCCCTCGCCCCATGGCCGAGCACCATGTGGAAGACGCGCCCCGGGCCGTACTGCGTCACCACCATCATCGGCTCATCCCTGTCGGTGTGCCGGTGCCACGCTGGTCGGGGCTGGAGTCGGCGGTCGCACGCACGTGACACGGCACGCCGTCTCTATGGATCAGGTTGTGGTACGGCCCGTCCGACCAAAGGAAGGCCGCCAGGCCGCGCGTAATGGGGTGGTCGTGATCCACGATGCGCACCCAGAACTCGCGAAAGTCGCCGTGGTTCGCCCCCTTCGGGCCGTGGGCGGATGATCGGCATTCGGCCCCTGGCCTGGCACCGCCTGCGGCGGGGGCGCGCGTCTGGACGCCGCGGCGGAGGGGAGCGCTCGCCGGGGCGGGAGGGAGCCGAGACGGCGACCGCCGCACGCTCGACGGGCCACCAGGAGGAGTCGGTGAACGATGGCAAAGCCGGAGCTGGTGCTGGTGGTGTTCTGCCTGGCGGCGACCACTTCGGGTAAGGCCATTCCCGCCGAGGACCTGCTGGCGAACGGCGACTTCGAGCAGGGATTGGAGGGCTGGCAGCGCCTCAAGCCACCGGGAGGCACGATCGAGGTCGTGCCGGGCCCACGGGGTGGGTGCGCGCGCCTCAGCTCATCCGACCGCAGCGGCTCCACCTACTTGACCCAGGCGGTGGATCCTGAGCGGATCAGGGGGAAGCGCGTGCGGCTTCGGGCGCGGATGAAGGCCGAGGGTGTGACGATCGGGACCTACCCGTACTCCCAGGCGAAGGTCACGTTGGTGTGGAGGGATGGGCAGGGAGAGCACAACCCTGAGGTCGGCTTCCTCTACACGTTCGACTGGCGGAATGTGGACGTGGTCTGGCCCATCGGCGAGGACTGCACGGCAGCCACCCTCTCTCTCGGCATGCACACAACGACGGGCACCGTGTGGTTCGACGACGTGGTGCTCACGGAGAGTGAGCTCGCGTCCGAGGAGCTCGTGGCCGGGGGCGTGGACGAGCAGGTGTATGACGACGGGGTGGTCCTGCACGTGGATGGCCGCGAGTTCACGAAGGTGGATATGCGGCCTGCGCACGCGCCCACGTCCTTCGAGCCGACCCCGGACGAGGAGTCCAGGGGATTCGCCGTGTTCCGGACAGAGAACCCGTCGGCGCTCTTCCCGGGCACTGTGCCCTCGCGCGGCGAAGTGGTTGACTCACTCCAGCTCCTGGCCGCACCGGGCCAGTATGAGCCGGTCGCTTTCGCCGTCTTCGCCCTGCGTCCCCTGGACCAGGTGACTGTGGCGGCGAGCCCACTGGTGGGGCCCGCGGGAGCGGTCATCCCCGAGGCAGCCTTCGACGCGCGCATGGGGCGGTACGTCATCCAGCGCGTCGGGTACACGAGCCCCGACTACTGCATCGTGCCCAAGCTGCTGATCAGGAGTGCCGCAGTTGCGGTTGCCCCGGAGCGCCCGCAGCTCTACTGGCTCACCCTGAGGGTCCCGCCGGAGGCGGCCGCCGGCGAGTACACAGGGGCGGTGCGGGTCGAGGCCGATGGCAACGCCGTGTCTCTTCCGCTGACCCTGCGCGTTCCCGCCCTGCGTCTGGGCCGGAGCAGGCCGTGGATGCTGTTCTTCTACGAGAGCAACCCCAAGGACGCGGAGCTCTACTTCCGCGACATGCGCGAGCACGGCATGACCTCGGTGATCCTGGCCCAGGTGCAGGCTCCCCTGCGGCGCGAGGGCGACCGCGCCGTCGTGGACTTCACCACCTCCGACGCCTTCGTCGACGCCTACCGCAAGGTCGGCTTCAGCGATCCGCTGGTCTACAACCCATTCCACGATCGCTTGGCGACGATCCTGCTCGACCTATTCGGGCTGGCCGACCAGTTCCCGGCAGTCGAGAACTACGGCGAGACCATCCGCACGTTCAGGGATGATGAGTATCCCGAGTCGCTGCACGCGACCTACCGGCAGGTCGTGGTGGACATCTACGAACACGCCAGGCAGGCGGAGTGGCCACCGACGCTGTTCTTCCCGGTGGACGAGCCCAACGAGCCCGCCGACTGGCGCCCCGCCGCCGCCCGGCTTGAGTACCGGCTGACGCGGGAGGCCGTACCGACAGAGCGCACGTTCTGCACCGTCTACTCCATACCGATGATGGAGCGCCTCGATCCATGGCTCGATGTGCGTGCGTGTCCCGTCGTTCCGTTGGTCACCGACGCCAGAGCGCGCCAGGAGGCGCAGGACTACGTGCGCCGCGCGGGTGGCGAGATCTGGGGGATCGACTGGCCGGCGATGTGGGACGACTTCTGGCGCGCGAGGGAGGTCGCCGGGCTTCTGCCGGCCAAAGCCGGCGTGACGGGCATGACCGCCTGGACATACTACAGTCCGGCCCCCTTCACCGACGAGTACGACGATCTCCGTGGGGAGTTCAAGCACTGCCTGTTCACCTATCGGGGTGCCGACGGGGAGCTCATACCGACGGTAACCTGGGAGGGGATCCGAGCCGGAGCGACCGACTGGCGCTACCTCGTCACACTGGAGGAAGCCGTCGCGAACGCGACCGGCCCGGACCGCGAGCGCGGCATGCGGGTGCTGGAGGAGGTGCTCGCCGGGATCCCCTGGCGCGCCGAGGCGGGACTGGACTGGGGCAACGACCGCGCCACACAGTTGCGGGCGAAGATGGCGGAGGAGATTGTCCGCCTCCAGGGGGCGCGCTGACCAGGATCGGCCCGGGCACCCGGACCGCCGCCGTGGGTGGGGGCGTGCGAACCCCGAAGCCTCCAATCCCGCCGTTCCTGAGCCGCCGCGTCCACCCGGCGTGACGAAGGGCGGCGGGCAGTTGGTCGTGGGCGACTGGGCAGGGAGGTGAACGGGGGGCTGCGCGGCGTATTCCGGCGACGGGCCCTAACACCGGGAGTGTGACACGCATGTATTGCCCTGTTTGCGGCGCTGAGTCCGAAGACTCGGCGCGGTTTTGCCGGTCCTGCGGCAAGCCGCTGACGTCAGCCGCGCCCGGCGGCTCGGCTCCGGCGCGGGTCGCCGCGTACGTGCTCCTCGTGGTCACGGTGGCGGTCGCGGCCGTCCTGTGGGCTCGGGGCGGCTCGGGTGGGCAGGAGGCGCGGCCGGCGACCCCGAGCGATGTGGCGCGTGGGGTCGTGGCGCCTCCGGTGGCAGCGGCGCCGGAGGGCGAGGCGGCGCCCGCGCCGGAACCGGTCGACGACCCACTGGCCGAGGCGCGGGTTGTGCTCGAGAAGTACCTGGCTGCGGACCTGAGGCATGACGGTAGGGAGATGGCGAAGTACCTCGGAGGCCAGGCAGCAGCCCGGTTCAACTCCGAGGTGCAGGGGCAAGAGGATATCACGATCCACAGTAAGGTCATCACCGGCGGCGACACGCGGGACGAGAACACCGTCGAGTTCATTGTGCGGGTGGAGTGGTCGCCGAGTGACAGCTACGAGGTGCAGAACGACGAGCAGGGCTATGTGCTGAGGCGGACCGAGGAGGGATGGAGAGTCTTCAGCACGCCCGAGTACCCGGAGTGAGGAAGGGGAATGGGTCTTCGCGGCGTGTGAAGCTGCAGTGATCGTCTTGTCTTTGGGCGTCTGTGCAGGTTTGGGTCTCTTTTTGCCAAACGCGCCTTGCGTGCGGCGAAAACGCACAGGTATAATGCGGGGCTACCGGAGACGAAGCGCAGCTCGCCGGTTGCAAGTGGGTCGGCGGGCGCCGGGTGGTTGAGGGGCCTTCAGACGCGCCGCTGGGTCTGAAGGGCTGGTGTCACCACGGCCGGAGGGCTCTGATGTCTTGGGTGGACCCGGTCATCGTCGTTGTCCTCATTGTGGCGGTGGCTGTGCAGTCCAAGAGGGGCTTCCTGCAGAGCGCCCTGGATGCAGTGGCGGGCATTGTTGCCGTACTGGGAGCCAAGTCTCTGGGTCCTCGTGTTCCTTCGGTCGCTCCCGCCCTCGGGTTCGTGATCGTGTTCGTCCCATGCCTCGTGGTACTCCTACTCGCAAGCCGTTTCCTGTACGCCACGACGAGTTTCACGGTCGAGTCGTGGGATCCCCTCCTGGGCGTGTGCTTTGGCGCCGTTCTTGGGTGCACGATCGGGTATGCCTTGACAACGGGTCTGACGCTTGCCAACAATGGCGAGCGCCCTGAGTCAGTGAGGACCTCGGTGTTGGGCGAGGAGTTGGCCACGTTCCGCTCCTACCACAAGCTCACGAAGGCGATCTACGGGCTGTCGTCGCGTGAGAGCGAAGAAGAGAGGATTCTGGAAGAGAACGAGGGGGTGTCGGCGCGGTAGGTGTAGGCCGTGCCCGATGGTTTCCGGGCGTGGGTTCGGAATGGTTGGCACACAGCTTGTCAGGAGCATTGGGGAGGCCGGGTTAGGTTGATGGCACGCGTGACATAGGAGACGCCGGAGGGGCTCGGCAGCGACGCAGCCGAGCTGGCCAATGAGAGCATCTGTATCCTAGCTCAACGGGGGATGTGTGCATTCCCGAACCGAGGTATCAGGAGAGATCTCGATGGCCATGATCGACACCCTTCGGCCAGCGACACCGAAGAAGCGGCTCAAGTACTTGGATATGGACGATGCAGAGATCGTTCGGGACGCTCAGGCAGGCGAGTGCGATGCGACCGAGTATCTTCTGCATAAGTATCAGGGCCTTGTTCGCGCGAAGCTAAAGTCATACTTCCTTCTTGGGGCAGAGAAGGAGGACCTGGTTCAGGTTGGGATGCTCGGCCTTTGGGAAGCCATCATGGACTTCCGTGAGGACAAAGAGGTCTCTTTCCGATGCTTCGCGCAGATGTGCGTTCAGCGCGAGCTCATCACCGCGATCAAGGCGGCGACCCGTCAACGGCAGACTCCCCTCAACTCATCCCTCTCGCTCGATGCTCACGTTTACCCCGATTCGCCGGAGAAGAGCCTATGCGACTTCCTGCCCTGCCTGAAGAACAAGGATCCCCAGGAGGTCTGGACGGACGCGGAGTCGGCCACTCACTTGAAGCGGAGCATACGGCAGCGGCTATCGGGTTTCGAGTGGAAGGTTTTCAAGGCGTATCTCGAGGGCATGTCCTACAATGAGGTGGCGGGGCGCCTGGGCTGCAAGGTGAAGTCCATCGACAACGCGCTCACGCGGATCCGGCGCAAGCTTTCTCGCGTGGTGCTCGAGGGCGACGAGGGCGACGACCTGGGGGAGCATCGCCTATCGGCGATCGCCAAGCGCTTGGAGACGGAGAGAAGGATTGCCGTAAGATGACGTTTCAGCAACTGCTCCTGGCCCTACATGGCTACTGGGCCGAGCAGGGGTGTGTCATTGAACAGCCATATGACGTGGAGATGGGCGCCGGCACCATGGCGCCCGCTACGTTTTTCCGTGCATTGGGTCCTGAGCCGTACCGCGTGGCCTACGTCCAGCCGTCGCGGCGGCCCACCGACGGCCGGTACGGCGACAACCCCTATCGGTTTCAGCGCTACTTCCAGTATCAGGTGCTACTCAAACCATCGCCCGATGATGCCCAGGAGCGGTATCTTGAGAGTCTCAAAGCCGTCGGCATCGATCCGCAGGTGCATGACATTCGGTTCCTCGAGGACGAGTGGGACGCGCCGACGCTTGGAGCCTCGGGGGTCGGCTGGGAAGTCTGGCTCGATGGCATGGAGATTACCCAGTTCACGTACTTCCAGCAGGCCGGCTCCATTGAGTGCCACCCGGTGTGTGTGGAGATCACGTACGGCCCCGAACGCCTGGCCATGTATCTGCAAGGCGTGGACCACTACGCACAGATGAAGTGGAACGACGAGCTGACGTACGCGGATATCCGACAGATGGAAGAGCGCCAGGCATCCACGTACAACTTCGAGCATGCCGACGTGGACCGGCTGTGGCAGCTGTTCTGTCTGTTCGAGGAAGAGAGCCGATCGTGCCTCGATCGGGGGTTGACCTGGCCGGCATACGACCTGGTACTCAAGTGCTCGCACACGTTCAACCTTCTCGATGCGCGCGGCGCGCTCAGCGTCACCGAACGGATGGGCGTGATTGACCGGGTGCGGCGGCTGGCGCGCGCATGCGCCCGGGCCTACGTGGATCAACGCGAGGCGCTCGGCTTCCCTCTGCTGCGCCAGCCCGGCGCGGCGTAGGGCGCGGTGGGTAGACGGGGGCGACCTGGCGGTCTCTCCCACGGCGCCCCAACGGAACGGAGATCGGGGGCTGACCTGGCGACGGGTTGGCCCCTCACTGGTATGCAGGGAGATCGCATCGTGTCGCAGCGCACCTTCGTGTTGGAGGTCGGGACTGAGGAGTTGCCAACGGCGTGGGTCGAGCCGGCGCTCGATGCCATCGGCGAGGTCCTGTGTCGGCGGCTGGCCGATGCGGGGCTTGCCCATGGCCCCGTGCGGACCATGGGAACACCGCGCCGCCTGGCCGTTCTCATCGAGGGACTGGCGGGACGCCAGGCCGACGCCATGCGGGAGGACCGTGGGCCGCCCCGGTCGGCGTGCTTCGATGGGCAGGGGACGCCGACGAAGGCGCTGGTGGGGTTCGCGGCGTCCAAGGGCGTCCCCGTGGAGTCCATCGTGTTCCGTGCGGACGCGAAGGGGGAGTACGCGTATGCCAGGGTCCATGTGCCGGGGCGCACAGCGACCGAGGTCCTGGCTGACATCCTGCCGGATGCGGTACTCGCCCCGCCGTTCCCCAAGACGATGCGCTGGGGGCATCGGCGCGTGCGCTACGGGCGGCCCATCCAGTGGCTGCTGGCGCTGTTTGGCGCGGAGGTCGTGACCTTCGGGGTCGAGGACCTGGTGTCGGGCCGGGTGAGCCGGGGCCATCGGTTCCTGGGCGCGCCCGAGTTCTCCATCGCGTCGGCCGATGAGTACGTGGCGGCGCTGGAAGCCCAGTACGTGATGGTGGACCACCGGCGGCGGCGGGCGGAGATCACGCGTCAGGTACGCGAGCTCGCTGCGGGCCTTGGTGGCACTGCGCTCTACGAGGACGACCTCGTCGACGAGAACCTGCACTTGGTTGAGTGGCCCACGGCTCTTGTGGGCAGCTTCCCGGAGACCTACCTTGGCATCCCCCACGTGGTCCTGACCACGGTCATGCGGAAACATCAGAGGTACTTCCCGGTGGCCGATTCCTCGGGCTGCCTGCTTCCGTACTTCATTGCCGTCCGCAACGGCGGTAGCGAGGGGACCGACACCGTCCGGCGGGGGAACGAGTGGGTGTTGGTGGGCCGGCTGGAGGATGGACGGTTCTCATTCGAACAGGATCGCCGCCAGCGGTTGGCCGACCGTGTGCCGCAACTCGGTCGCATCACATTTGTTGAGGGACTCGGCACGCTGGACGACAAGAGGCGGCGCCTGGTCCGTCTGGGCGAGGCCGTGGCGGCCGAACTGGGCCTTGGCCCGAGCGATAGTGTGGCGCTGGCGCGAGCCGCGGAGCTGTGCAAGGCGGACCTGGCGTGTCGGCTCGTGATCGAGTTCCCATCGTTGCAGGGGATCGTGGGCGGGCTCTATGCCGAGGCGGACGGCGAGCCGTCGCTGGTGGCGGGGGCGATCCGAGATCACTACCTTCCGGTGGCGGTGGGGGACGAACTCCCGGAGACCGTGGTTGGACGCGCGCTGAGCTTGGTGGACAAGATGGACCACGTGGCCGGATGCCTGAGCCTGGGCTTCGTGCCCAGTGGGGCCGGAGATCCCCAGGGGCTTCGCCGACGCGCGCAGGGAATGTTGTCTCTGGTCATCGACGGAAGGCTGCCGGTGGACCTCGTCGCCCTGTTCGAGCGAGCGTGCGTCGAGCTGTCGATCGAGGCCGAGGGCATCCGTGGGGAGTTCATGGAGCTGCTGGAGCAGCGGGCACACGCCGTGCTCGAGCGGCACGGACTGCCGAGGCACGTGCGGGAAGCGGTGCTCTGCGACTGGGGTCTGCTGCACACTGCCGTTGAACGCGGGAGAGTACTGGAGTCGATGCTTGCCGCGCGCGATGCCGAGTTCCTCGACGCCGCTCGGGCGGCGACTCGGGCGGGGAACATCGTCTCGAAGCGCGAGTCGGACCGCATCGAGGTGGATCCCGCGCTGTTCGAACACCCTGCCGAGGCACCCTTGCTTGCGGCCATTCGGGATCTCGAGTCCTCACTCGCTACGGTGTCGGCCGACGCGTTCGCCGAGCGTGTACGGTTGTTCGCCAAGGTCGCGCCCGCCATCGATGCCCTGTTCGATGGCCCTATGGTCATGGCCGAGGAGCCTGAGCTCCGGGCGAATCGGCTGGCGATGCTGTACCGGGCACACCGGCTGTTCTGCACGGTGGCGGAGTTCTCTCGGCTCGAGTTGCCGGAGCAGGGGTGACCGCGGTAGGGGGCTGGTGGCACAGGCGAGCCGCGTGTGCCACCCGGAACGACAGGGCGGTCAGTGGCGATGGCGGAGACGACGATCCGAGAGCGAGCAGAAGCGTTCGAGCGGGCCCACCTGAGCCGGTACGCGGCCAAGTCGGCCGAGTCGCGAGGCCGGAGGATGCCGGACGAGCCGTGCCACATCCGGACCGAGTTTCAGCGCGACCGGGACCGGATCATCCATGGCTGCAAGTCTTTCCGGCGGCTGGCCTACAAGACACAGTGTTTCATCGGTGCGAGCCAGGACCATGTGCGGACGCGGCTGACGCACACGCTGGAGGTCGCGCAGATCGGGCGCGTCGTGGCCCGGGCGCTGCGCCTGAACGAGGACCTGACCGAGGCCATTGCCCTCGGCCATGACCTGGGGCACACGCCGTTCGGGCACGCGGGCGAAGCGGCGCTGGACCGCGCATTGCGGAGCATCGCGCCCGAACTCCGGTTCCGACACTATGAGCAGAGCCTGCGGGTCGTGGACGAGATCGAGAACGACGGTCGCGGGGTGAACCTGACGCTCGAGACGCGCAACGGCATTCGCCATCACAGCAAGGGCGAACGGAGCTTGAACCCAGAGATGGACGGTGAGGACCTGCTCACGGTCGAAGGGCAGATCATCAAGTGGGCGGACCGTGTCGCCTATGCGAACCACGACCTCGACGACGCGATTCGCGCGGGTGTCATCGAGATGGGGGACGTTCCCAGCAGTGTGCTCAATGTCTTGGGCGACAGCCATTCCCAGCGGATCGATACCCTGGTGTCCGATCTGATCGCGCACAGTGAGGACCGGCCAACCCTGGCCATGAGTGACGACGTGTGCGAGGCACTGAACGCGCTGAAGGACTTCCTGTTCGAGCGCGTCTACCTGGGCCAGAATCGGGTGGGCTCGCAGGAACTCAGGGCTCAGGCCGTGGTTCGTGGGCTGTTCTACTATTACATCGAGCACCCCGAGCGGGCGGAGTTTCCGATCGGCGACGACCGTGACCAGCCGCTTTTGGCGCGGGCGCGCGCCGTCACCGATTACGTGGCCGGGATGACGGACCGGTTCGCGTGCGATCTGTACGCACGCCTCTTCGTGCCAGACGGGTTCGTATGATGCGGGGACACGGCGTGCCACAGGAGCACTACTTCGCCCGGGAGACACACTCGTCACCCCAGCTTATCCCTGTGCGCACTCGGCTGAGGGGGATCGAGACGCATCTCGTGTCGGCCCACGGCGTGTTCTCGCACCGCGGGCTGGACCGAGGCACTGAGCTTCTGGTTGCGGCCATGGAGGTCGGGGCGGAGGATACGGTTCTCGATCTGGGCTGCGGCTACGGCGCTGTGGCGGTGGCGGCGGCGCGGCTTGCGATACGTGGGTGGGTCGTGGCCAGCGATGTGAGCATGCGGGCGGTGGAGCTGTGCCGGATGAACCTCGCGGCCCAGCCATCATCCAGGACGCTGGTGTTGCAGGCCGACGGGTATACCGCGTTCCGGCCCGGCAGCTTCGACGTGATCGTGACCAACCCGCCCATTCGGGCGGGTTGGCGAGTCGTGTTCCCTCTCATCGATGGCGCCCCTGAAATGCTGCGCCCGGGCGGCACCTTCTTCGCCGTGGGGCGGGCGCGGCAGGGCATCGACACGTTGGTGCGGCGCATCGAGGGCGCCTTCGGCAACTGCGAGGTCATCCGGCGCGGCAGCGGGTACAAGGTGGTCCGCGCGAGGCGAGGGTAGCGAGGGGCGGACGGAACCGGTGAACACCGGGCCGGATAGGGCATTGGCGGTAACTGAGGGCTCCCGTGGCCCATCAGCCTGGTTGCGGAGGGGCGCCATGGGGGGAACCACGCGTCTCCCAGCGTGGTGGGCCCCCAACGCGCCGGATCTGGAGGCCGGGATGCGGCAGGAAGCCGCATCCCGGGCCGCTCTGTCGTCGTCCGGCCGACTGGGCCGGTCAGGGGCCCCGCGCCCTCTGGGCGCACCCCTGTGCGGCCCCTCCG
>JAKPQA010000306.1 GCA_029547025.1 Armatimonadota bacterium | reverse complement strand
ACGCGTTCGTTCTTCATCGTGGGCTTGCTGGCTCTGACGGGGCTAGCGGCGGCGACCATTCGGCGTGCCATCCGAAACCAGCTCGATCGACGCCGTCAGACCGGTAGAACGGCGGAGTAGCGTTCACCGCCTCGCGGCATGAGCGTGCACATGGGACTTAGTCGTTCCGTCCGCGTCCCAGCAGGATTCGGCTGGCTTCCTGACCCAACTGAGGGTCGTTCGCGAAACTCTCGATGACCGTCCGTCCTGCGCCAGCGCACATTCGATTGCCAATGCGGTGCACGGGTCGCAGGAAGTAGATCCGCGTCTCGCCCAATGCCTCGTTCTCGAGGATCGCGACTAGGTCCGGGTAGTGGGTTCGGACCGCACAGCCGCTCAGCGTGGCAGCGAGACCGTCACAGGCCTCTGGTCGATCCTCGGTGAGGTAGATGCTGAGTAGTTCCGGCCAGTGTTTTCGCGCGACGTCCTTGGTGAACCCTCGGGCAATGCCGTTGAGGATCCGATCGGGGTACGCGAGTCGAAGGTGCTTCACAAGTAGCGGATACGCGGTCTCGCCGAGTTCGGGGTGTTTGTACAGGTCCCAAGCTGAGTCCACCGGGATCCCAGCCGCCCGAAGATCGGTTACCAACGGCCGCTCGGCACGCTCCAGTTCGTCGCGCCTGGCCCGACGTTCTGCTTCCTGACGGTCAACGCTTGCCCGGTACTCCGGATCGCTGCGATACCGGTCTTCGAGCCCTTGCTTGAGATCGGTCGCGCTGATCGCTCCGCGGCGTGGTGACGGCATGGCTGGACCATATGCCGAGCGCTGCTCCCAAACGCCCTCAGCGGCATGTCCGGACGTTCTCCAAGGTGGGACGCGGTGGTACCGCTATGCTGCCCGGGTGTTGGAGAAGGGGCTCGCCAGGGCCCGGGCGACGCCCTCGGGAACTTGGCTCGTGATAATCGTCTTGGCCTTTCTCGTGATTGTGGGCATCGGTCAGACCGTCAGCCAATGGGATCGGGTCACCGCGAGTTGGTCATCCGCCCTTGGCGCTGCGCTGGGCGTGTTCGTCCCCTTGGGGGCACTGGCCTGGGGAGTCCGCCGGGCCATGAGGGCAGCCGATCGAGTGAAAGCACGCACGGCGGCATGAGCGTTCGTCTATCCAGGCAGCAGAGTCCAGCTAAACGCAGCGCCGACGAGGACGACTATGTCGTCAATCAGCCGAGGTCGACCAGCGCCGGCCGTTGCGGCGTACCGCAGGAGGGCCCACACCACGCCGGTGATGGCAATCCCCATGAGTGCACCCGCGTTGTTTGCTACGGCGTCTACAGACACCTGCTCAGCCGCCCACTCCACGGCGAGGGACAACAAGCCGAGCGGAACAAACGCCACGGCCCACGCCAACGCCAGCCACTTGAACAGGCCATCAGCGGGGCTCGCGCCAGAGAGCTGGTCCTTGACCACTTTGCGTTCCATCGGCCAGATCTCGCGCCCCGAGAGCGCCCGGCTGGCCAGTAGGTATAACCCACCGTTGAGGGGTGAACTCATGCGCCGAGTGCGGCCACGTGCAGCCTCTCCTTAACCACGTTGCGCAGCGTAGTGCTAGCCCCACGCGAAGTCGCAGACGGGTAGATCCCAGGACGTCCGCTCATCGGCATGAGCGCGAACATCGACGTGCGTCTCACCGCCAGTCGGCGCGTGTCGAACTCGGCACCATGAGAGTTCGAGGGCTATCTGACGCTCCAGGGCAGTTGTGTGTTCTGCTGGAAAGCCCAATGGCGACCCAGCCGCAGGAGGTGCGTGATGACGCCCGAGGACATCTTGACCCGAGTAGGCGACCAGCTCGGCATCCGCCGGGTGTTCGGTGAACCCATTGACCGCGACGGAGTCACCGTCGTCCCGGTCGCCGTTTCGATCGGCGGCGGAGGCGGAGGCAACGCTCCCGAAGACCAGGGCAGCGGCGGAGGCTTCGGCGGCATGGTCCGGGGCATCGGCGCCTACTCCATCAGCAATGGCCAGGTCCGCTTTGTCCCCGCCGTCGACACCACGGCCCTGGCCGCGATGTTCGTCCTCGTCGTTGGCGTCGTTGTCCGCGCAAGACGACGGCGAGGAGCCTGACCCAACGCACGAGGAGACTGGAGCCGCTTGGGATGGGTGACGCGCTTGCTTTCGACCCGCGTCTCATCGCCGCCATAGCCCTTTATGGCAGGCACGTGGCAGGGGCGTTCATCACGGCTGGAACATTGCGAGGCCCATGAGGGTGAGGAGCTCCCATGCCGTGTGTGCCGCCGCGAGGCCGGTGAGGCCGGCGTGGTCATATGCGGGTGCGACCTCGACGACGTCCCCGCCGACGATGTTGAGCCCCCGCAGCAGGCGCAGCACCGTGAAGAACTCGCGGGTGCTGAGCCCGGCGACCTCGGGGGTGCCGGTGCCCGGGGCGTGCGCTGGGTCGAGCACGTCGATGTCGACGGAGACGTATACCGGACCCGGGCCCAGCCGGGCCCGCATCTGTTGCGCGATGTCTGCGGCGGTGCGTTCCTGGAACGCTTCGCTGCGGATGATCTCGAAGCCTGCTCTTCGGTCGTCCTCGAGCTCACTGGGTCCGTAGATGCCGCCGCGGATGCCGACGTGCTGGCAGTGATCCAGATCGAGCAGCCCTTCCTCGGCGGCCCGGCGAAACGGCGAGCCGTGCCAGAGCGTGGCTCCGTGCAATACGTCCCAGGTGTCCAGATGGGCGTCGAAGTGCAGCACGGCGAGCGGGCCGTGAGCGGCAGCCGCGGCGCGTAGCAAGGGCAGGGCGATGGTGTGGTCGCCGCCCAGCGCGAGAATCCTGGTGCCCGAGGAGGTGAGCGTCTGGGCGCTGGTCTGGATGGTCTGAACCGCCTGCGCGATGTCGTATGGACCCACGCCGATATCGCCGGCATCGGCACCCTGCAGGTTCCGGAACGGGTACACGTCATGGATCTGGTGGTAGGGGTGGAGCTGGCGGGAGTGCTCACGGATGTGCGCCGGCCCGAACCGCGCCCCGGGCCGGAAGCTTGTGCCGGAGTCGAACGGGACGCCGACAACGGCCAGGTCGGCGTGCTCCACGTCCTCGAGCCTGGGCAGCAACGCGAACGTCGCAATCCCCGCGAAGCGCGGCATCTCGGGGTCATCGCGTTGCCCGACGATATGCCGATCAGACGCCATTGCGATCTCCTGACTCTGCGAAGGGAAACCCACTACGACCCGCCATGGCCCACCCTCCACGGTCCGCGGCAGGCCCCTCGGCGTGCCAGATACGTGCCAGATCCGTGCCAGAAGTGTGCCAGACAAGGGGCAATTTGTGTCCACCAGTGCCCCCACCATGTGGGGCATGAAACGCAAAAACCCGCTGTTCAGAGCGGGTTTCGTGCGTGCCCCCGGGCAGATTCGAACTGCCGACACCTTCTTTAGGAGAGAAGTGCTCTTCCCCTGAGCTACGAGGGCGCACGCGACCACGGTCGCGAGCCACCACAGGGTACCGGGCATACTTCCCCGAATGACCACGGCGCCCACCCACGACCCCGTCCAGCAGCGGGTGGTGCGCACCCTCGCCGGCACCCAGGTCCTCGGCGGGGTCGGCCTGTCCGCCGGAGTGGCCGTCGGCGCCCTGCTCGCCGAGGACGTCTCGGGCTCAGCGCAGTTCGCCGGCCTCGGCGGCACGTTCCAGGTGTTGGGCGCGGCCCTCATCGCCATCCCGATGTCCCGCGTCATGGCCGCCCACGGCCGCCGCCCCGGCCTGGTCCTGGGCTACGTGCTGGCCGCGACCGGTGCGATCGGCCTCATCACGGCCGGGGTGATCCGCAACTTCCCGCTGCTCCTCGTCGCGAGCGTGCTGTTCGGCGGCGCCACGGCATCCAACAGCCAGGCGAGGTATGCCGGTGCCGACCTCGCGCACCCGCAGCACCGTGCGCGTGACCTCAGCATCGTCGTGTGGGCGACCACCATCGGCAGCGTCGTCGGCCCCAACCTCGTCGGCCCGAGCGCGCCGGTCGCGCGAGCCCTCGGTCTCCCACTGCTCACCGGCCCGTTCCTGTTCTCGCTGCTCGGACTCCTGCTCGCCATCGCGGTCCTGCTCTGGCGGCTGCGGCCCGACCCGCTCATCGAGGCCCGGCAGCGACGGGTGGCCGACGGCGACGACTCCGGCGCGACCCACGGCTCGGTGACGCGGGGCCTGAGGGTGGCGGCCGGCATCCCCAACGCGCGCCTCGGCATCCTCACCCTGGCGCTGGGGCACGTCGTCATGGTGAGCGTCATGGTCATGACCCCGCTGCACATGAACCACGGCGGCGCCGACCTCGAGGTCATCGGCTTCGTCATCAGCATCCACATCCTCGGGATGTTCGCCTTCTCCCCGCTCACGGGCCTGGCC
>JAKPQA010000293.1 GCA_029547025.1 Armatimonadota bacterium | reverse complement strand
TCGTGGGCGACGATCCTGCGCAAACGCCCCGCCTTCCGCTCCGCCTTCGACGACTTCGATCCCGAGGTCATTGCCCGGTATGCCGTGGCTGACGTCGACCGATTGCTCGCCGATGCGGGGATCGTCCGCAATCGCGCCAAGATCCAGGCGACCATCACCAACGCCCGGGCCACGCTGGGACTGCGCGAGGACTCCGATGGCGACCTCACGGCATACATCTGGTCGTTTCAGCCGGACCGGACGCCGGAGCCGCGGACGATCGCCGAGGTCCCCACCTCCTCGCCCGAGTCCGTGGCGCTGTCGAAGGGGCTCAAGCGCAAGGGCTTCGCCTTCGTAGGCCCGACGACGATGTATGCCCTGATGGAGGCTGTCGGGATCGTGGACACCCATCTCATGGGTTCGCATCGCCGTGGCACCTCGGGCGTCTGGCCCGCCTGAGGGATGGGCCACACGGGTCCCCCAAACGAAATGGACCGGCGGGCGCCAGTCCATTTTGATTGGTGGAGCTGAGGGGATTCGAACCCCTGACCCCCTCCATGCCATGGAGGTGCGCTACCAACTGCGCTACAGCCCCGAGCCCGTGAGGGCCGGTGTCCCCGGTGGGGACTGCGTTACTTTATGTGACTCCACGGCCCGGGGCCAAATCCGCGCCACCTCACGGAGGGGGCGAACCCTCGACACTCTCGACGACGCCGGCCGAGACATTCCAGGTGAGCAGTCGCCAGCCGTGCTTGCCCTCCTCCAACTCGGCCCAGTGGCAGTTGCCGAAGGCGCCGAGGATGCGCCAGGCGACCTGCAGATCGAGGTCGAGCAGGGCCGCAGCCACAGCGCGCGCCGCGGCGCCATGGGTCGAGACGACCACGCACTCCCCCGGCTCCATCTCCGCGATCAAGTCGTCGAGCCCGGCGCTCACACGCACGAGCACGTCACCCATCGACTCCCCATCGATCCCGCGCCGGATGTCCTCACCGCGCAGCACAGCCGCGCGCTCCTCGGGGAACTGGGCCGCCACCTCGGCGTTGTTCATCCCCTGCCATTGGCCGGCGTGGATCTCCCGGAAGCGCTCATCAAAGGCAAGGGGTATGCCGGCCACTTCCGCCACGCTCTCGGCTGTCCGTGCCGCTCGGGCCAGGTCGGAGGAGACGATCCGGTCCGGCCGGAGCGCGGCCACCGCGGGCCCGACGGCCGCAGCCTGGGCGATCCCGCGCTCGGAGAGCGCCGAGTCGAGTTGGCCCTGCCAGATCCCGGCCGCATTGTGCTCGGTCTCGCCGTGCCGAAGGATGACGATCCGCCGTCTGGCGTTCGTGCCCTCCAT
>JAKPQA010000257.1 GCA_029547025.1 Armatimonadota bacterium | reverse complement strand
CCTGATGGCGGCGGTCCCGCGCGCGGTGAGACGTATCGCGGGAAGCCGGACCTGACACACCAGCCAACGGAGGTGACCGAGGCGCCCAGTGATGCCGCATGGATACCGGCGCCCGGGTGGAGGGAAAGCAGATGCCGAGTCGAACACGTGTGGAACATGGCGAAGTGGCCGTAAGCAATGATCCCGGGGACGTACTTGAGGCTCGCGACCTGGCGGCCTGCGTCGCGATCTGCATGTTTGACCCCATCGCGAACGTCGGCGGCCTGGCTCACGTTGTTCTCCCGAGCAGTACCATCCAGGACGGCCCGACACGCCCGGCGGTGTTCGCCGATCGCGCGGTGCCGCTGCTTATCGAGGCGATGACGGAGAAAGGGGCCCAGCCCACCCACCTGAAGGTGACCATGGCCGGTGGGGCCGAGTTCATCGGTGCCACGGCGGATGACCCGGTGGGAGGGCTCGGCCGCCGGACCGTTGACGCCATCGATGGGCTGTTGAGAGCACGACGAATCGACGTGACCCAACGCTCTGTGGGGGGATTGGGTAGCCGCTGTGTGGAACTTCGACTCGGTGAGGGTAGGGTCGTCGTCGACCCCGAGTAGCGTGCACGCACCGCTCTTGGCCTGCGGGGCCGGAGAGGGAAGTGCGGGCGGCGCGGCAACCGGAACCGACGCCGCGCTGCGCGCCATGCTGGCCAACTCGTTGCAGTTGCCGACCATTCCACACGTGGCGGCCGCGCTGATTCGGGTGGCGGACCAGCCCCGGGCCAGTGCCAGCGATGTGCGGGATGTCATCTCGACAGATCAGGCGCTGGTAACCAAGCTCCTGCGCGTCGTCAACTCACCCATGTACGGCATGCGGAAGCGGGTGACAACCCTCACGCATGCTGTTGCCATGCTCGGGTTCGAGGCCGTGAAGAACCTGGCGCTGGCCGCGTCGTTCTCCGAGGTGTTGGGCCAGTCAGCCGAGGGCTACGGTCTGGACCCTGGCCGGCTGTGGATGCATTCCATCGCTGCGGGTTGCGCCGCGCGGCTGGCCGCCGAGCGCACGGGCTACGCGCAGCCCGAGGAAGCGTTCGTGGCGGGGGTCATCCACGACGTGGGCAAGTTGGCAGCCTCGGTCCACATCCAGTCGATGTATTCCGAGATCCTGGCCAAGGCCGCGTGCGGCAAGCGAGCGTTCAACGCGGTCGAGCGCGAGGTGATGGGGTTCGACCACGCTCAGGCGGGGGAGGCCGTCGCGCTGTCGTGGAACCTGCCCGAGCCACTGTCGCAGTCCATCCGGTGGCACCACGAGCCCGGCCGCGCCGAGCACGCGGTTCTGGCGGCGCTCGTGCATCTGGGCGATGCTCTGGCCGTGGCACTCGGCTATGGGCTGGGCATCGACGGGGTATCTTACACATTTCACCAGAGTTGCCTGATCACGCTGGGCATGAGCGGCGCGGACCCGATGCGCATTGCCGCCATCATGCCCGATGCCGTCGAGAGACTGGCGCACATCACGCAGGGGTAGCCTCCCTCGCGGTGTGCGGGCCATCGAGCGGCCGCAGCGGAGCATCCGGCAAAGGTGGCCTCGAGGGCGCGGGCGAAGTCGCCCCCAGCATCGGGAGTGGCCGTGCCCCCGCGAGGTGAGGTGGCCTGGGAGCCTCCGTGAACCGAGTGCTGGCGATCCTGAGCGCCGGCGTGCTGGTCCTGTCGGGCGCGGAGTACCTGTCCGGGCCGCCGAGTTCCGGGCAATGGGCGGTGCAGCGCCTGATACTGCCTGCTCTCGCCTACGGGACGCTCATGGGCGTCACGGGTGTGCCGCGGGCCTGGCTCTGGACGGGACTGGGTGCGGCACTGTACGTGTCCGCTCAGTCCGTGGGTGTCCTCCTAGACTTTGGCATTCCGGTCGATGCCACCCGCTTCCTGGTCGTTCCCGTCACGAGCCTGTTCGCCGCCTTCGGGCAGTCGATCGCGCGTCAGCGGCGCGAAGCCCGCGTGCTCCGTGAGGTGGCCGAGCGGCTCCTGTCGGCGCGGTGGAACCCGGGGACACTGGCTCGGCGATCGGCAGCGGTACCCGGTGTCGATGCGCTGGACCTGGACACTTCGGTGCTGACAGAGGGGGGCCTGATCGCGTCGGTTCTCGCCGAGGACCGCCGCGCATCCTCGAGCTCCCGGGTCTCATGCTATGTGCTGGCCGCCATCCTGATCGTGCTCTATCTCATGACCCAGTCGCTCCTACTGCTCGGCATGGGTCTGGGGGTCTTCGTGGTGACCGCGCTGAGCCTGCTGTGGACGACGCTCACGCGGGCCACATCGCCGTTCGACGCTCTGGTTGCGGGGTACTTCGAGCTGGCGGCTGTGGGGTTCGGCACGGCACTCCGGGCGCATCCGCTGGATGTGAAGTCGCGGATCGGCCTCGGACTCGCCCTACTCCACCTCCGGCGGATCGACCAGGCGGTGCACGAGCTCTCGACGGCCCGGCGGATCGGCCTGCACCGATTCTCCATCGCGGTGTGGGTGGGCATCGAGCGCGTGCTGGCCGTGGCGGCCTATGAGAAGGGGGACCACAATCGAGCGATCCGTGCGTTCGAGAGCGTCCTGGCTCTGTACCCCGATCATGCGCCCACACTGTACTACACAGGTCTTGCGCACGCGGCGTCCGGGCGACGGCGGATGGCCCGTGATCTCCTGGGGCGGGCGGCGGCCCTGGGGTACGATGAGGCCGCTCGAGCCCTGGCCACACTGCCGGAGCAGCCGCCCCGCCGTGAGGCACGGCCGGCGCCCGACGCGGTGATCGAGGAACCGGCCTGACGAGAGTCATGCGCCGACGGGGGAACGACCAGGCATGAAGGTCGCAGATTGGCGAGCGCGCGATGAAGGCTGGAGCCCCGACGTGTCACGGCTGCAGGCCGCTCTGTGGTGCCGGCAGCCCGATCGGGTTCCGCTGGCTGAGCTGAAGGTCGACGACACGGTCAAGGCGGCGTTCCTGGGCCTGGATCAGTGGCCGGCGGACCGGCGGGGAGCCATGGCGGCCGACGTCGAGTTCGCGCGGGCGGCGGGCTACGATGCCGTACGCGCCACGGCCCAGGTCGACTATGGCGCCACGGGCCACAAGAAGCGCCATCACTACAGCGCCAACACCGAGGCCGAACAGGAGCGCACATGGCAGCAGCTCGGTCTGGGCCCGATTCGCGCGTTGGATGATGTCGAAGCGTACCCCTGGCCCGATCCCGAGGCGGCCGATGTGACCGACCTCGAGCTGGCGTCCGAACTGGCGCCGCCGGGCATGGGGATCATCACCGCGCTCAAGGGGGGCGGCATCTTCGAACGCGCGTGGTACCTCATGGGGTTCGAGGGCTTCATGACCGCCACGGTCGAGAACCCGGAGCTGGTGGCGGTCACCATGGAGCGTGCCGGCCGGGTGTGGTACGAGGTCGCCCGACGATGCCTGGGCTTCCCCCGCGTGTCGGTGCTGTGGTTCTCGGACGACCTGGCCTACACCGAGGGCTTCATGGTGAACCCGTCCATCTATCGCGCACACCTGTTCCCGTGGATCGAGCGTCTCGGTGACCTGTGCCGACGCCGGATGCCACCGGTTCCTCTGGTGTTCCACTCGGACGGCAAGTTGTGGGATGTGCTCGGCGATCTGATGGCGTGCGGGGTGAATGGACTGCATCCCATCGAGCCGAAGGCCATGGACATCGTCGAGGTGAAGCGCCGCGTCCAGGGGCGGATGTGCGTGATCGGCAACATCGACCTGGGGTACACACTGACGAGAGGCACGCCGGCCGAAGTCGAGGCCGAGGTGCGGGAGCGCATTCGGACCGTGGGTCCCGGCGGGGGCTACTGCCTGGGCTCGAGCAACAGCGTGACGGACTACGTGCCCGTGGCCAACTTCGCAGCCATGGCGCGCTCGTGTCTGCGGTATGGCCGGTACCCACTGTAGGGCAGCCGCTTCGGGCTTCGCCGCGCTGTTCTGGGCTTCCGCAAGGGGTGACACCCGTGCTGAGCCCGGTGCTGGCGGCGGCGACGTTACTGGGAGCGCGTCCCATAGACACTCGCACAGGGCCCTTGGCCGGGCGGCTGGGTCTCGCGAATATCGCGCCGAACGCCCGCCTGGTCTTGTGGAGGGGCCGCACAGGGGTGCGCCCAGAGGGCGCGGGGCCCCTGACCGGCCCAGTCGGCCGGACGACGACAGAGCGGCCCAGGATGCGGCTTCCTGCCGCATCCCGGCCTCCTGATCGGGCGCGTTGGGGGCCCACCACGCTGGGAGACGCGTGGTTCCCCCCATGGCGCCCCTCCGCCAGACCCGGACGGGCCGTCTCGG
>JAKPQA010000238.1 GCA_029547025.1 Armatimonadota bacterium | reverse complement strand
GGCTGCGCCAGCGCTGGGACCTGCCCCTCCGGCGCCCCCGGCAGCGGGCGCGGCCGGAGCTTGAGGCATGGGTGGGGTGGGCGGAGTCGGTGGGGCTGCGCTCGGGGTTGCCACGTCGGAGTCGGGTCCTGAACCGTTGATTTCGGGGTTGTCCTGATCGCTGGGGCCGGCGTTGTTGCGGCCTCGGGAGCGGCTGGAGGAGAAGTCGGGAATGTAGGTGTTGTGGCCGACCCCCATCTGGTTGGTCAGGTCTGCGCCGAGGGTGGCGGCGCGCGTGCCGGCACCGACGGCCATCCCGAGACCCGTTGCGGCGATGTGGCCGGCCGCACCGAGGGCTCCCATGAACCCGCCCGCGCTGTTGGCGAACCGTTGGCTGGTGGCGGCCTCGGTGGAGGCTTCTCCGCCGGAGCGGCCACTGGGTTCGCTGCTCGAGGCCGCGTTGGAGGACTCGTCGGCGCCACCGCCGCGCAGCAGACCTTGCAGGCCGCCCTGAGCGGCCAGCCCGGCGCGCATCGCGGCCCCGGATGAGGTGCCGGGGTCGACGAAGGCGAGCAGCTTAAACAGCGCCAAGGGGGCGAAGCAGCCGACGAGGATGAGCATGACCCCGGGTACGGCGGTACCGATGGCCTTCTGGAGGGTGTCAGTGGCGCTGAGCGCGACGTGCGAGGTGACCTGCACGCCCAAGCCGAGCATCAGCATCATGATCACCGGGGTGAAGGCTGCGGCGTGGAACCAGCGGAAGGCCTTCCAGAACCAGGAGCGGCCACCTTCCCAGACCAGGCCTGCGGCGGCGATCGGGTTGGTCGCGGCGAGCACGAGCAGTGCGCCCGCGCGGGTGAGCATGACCAGGAGGTGGCCGAAGGCGGCGAAGATGAGGAAGAAGCCCATCACTCCGAGAACGGTCGCGATGGTGCCGTCGGTGATGTCAGCGGTGGAGAAGCCGGTCCAGGGCTGCCACGCAGCCATCGCGTCGACGTGCAGGAGGGACTCCATCAGGGCCCGGG
>JAKPQA010000237.1 GCA_029547025.1 Armatimonadota bacterium | reverse complement strand
CGAACCGGAGCCCGTGCCCGAACTGGAGCCCGTGCCCGAACTGGAGCCCGTGCCCGAACCGGAGCCCATGCCGACACTGGAGCCCGTGCCCGAACCGGAACCCGTGCCCGAACCGGAGGCTGAACCGGAACCTGAACCCGTACTGGAGCCTGACACGGCCGAGGCAGTGGCGCCGCCAGCGGGTCCGACGATCGAGGGGGCCGCTCGGGCGCAGCAGCTCTCTCGCGATGCGCTGGCCCTCGCCCGTGCGGGGAACCCAACCGAGGCCGAGTCGGTTTGGCGGGAGGCGCTTCGCCTCGACGATGGTCTCGCGTCGGCCCACGCCAACTTGGGAGCGGCATTGGCGGCGCGGGGCGCGCACGAGGAGGCCCTCGAGCACCTGAGGCGCGCGGTCCACCTTGATCCTAGCCGGCCTCGGTGGCACTACAACATCGGTCGAGTCTACTACGATATGGGCGATCTGGAGTCGGCACGCCTTGCATTCCAGGAGGCCTCCGGGTGTGATCCCGGTTTCGGCGCGGCACACCTGGCCCTGGGCATGGTCTGCGAGGCGCTGGGCCGTACGGGCCAGGCACGGACAGCTTATGGCGCCGCCCTGGCCTGCGCCGATGTGGCCGACGCGGCCGCTGTGCGGCTCGCGGCGGTGGACTCGTCGGCCGATTCTCCGGAGGGCGGGTCTGGCGGCCAATAGCCTGGCGCAATCACCGGGAGTAGGGGGCAGCACGATGGCCAACTCGGAACACCTGGATCGGCTTCGGGAAGGCGCGGAGGCCTTCAATGCGTGGCGCGCAGCCAACCCGGAGGCTCGCCCGGATCTGTCTGGGGCGGGCCTACGGCAGGCGGGTCTCGGGGGCTGCAATCTGGCCGGTGCGAGTCTCGCGGAGGCGGATTTGGCGGAGGCGGATCTGCGGGGCGCGGACCTTGCAGCGGCAGATCTCTCGCATGCGCGCCTACGGCGCGCCGATCTGCGGACGGCCCAGCTCCGAGACGCCAAGGTCGTGGAGGCGGATCTGCGGGGTGCGGATCTCCGCGATGCGGACCTCTCCGGCGTCTCCGGGTACCGCGTCGTGGCCACCGGTGCGGACTGCCGGAGCCTCCGGGCAGCGGGTGCCGACCTGCGCGAGGCGATTCTCTGGGAGTGTGATCTCCGCAATGCCGACTTCGAGGGTGCCCAACTCACCGGCGCCACTCTGAGGGGCGCCGACTGTCGCGGCATGGCCGTCAGGGGAGCCGCCCTCGACGGCCTGGAGCTGACCGGTGCCGACCTGCGATCGACGGATCTCGCGGCAACCCCCTCGCCGGCCGCCGAGCTGCGCGGTGCCTCGCCCGGCGAGGCGCCGGTCGCCCCACCACCCGATCGCGCTCCGGCCGAACCACAGTCGCCTCGCGTGCCGCCGGCCGCTGCGGAGCTACCCAGCTACCAGTTTGACGAGTGAACGGGCGCGGGCCGCTCGGCCGGCTCGCGACGAAACAGGCCGAGCAGGAGCACGGCGGCCATCACGAACATAGCAGCGCCACAGGCGACCAGCATCGCATGGTAGACGGTGGGAGAGACGCGCTCGCGGCCTGTGGCGACGAGCGCTCCGACCAGGGCGTACCACACGAGGTCGGAGCTCTCATGCCCCACAAAGAAGGCGACCAGTGAGCCGCGCCCGTGAGTCGCAGCGGCGGCCGTGAGGGCGGCGCCCACGGTGGCCCACCAGATCCACCAGTAGGCATTGGTCACCGTCAGCAAGAGCCCCGCGATCAGCGGCCCGACCGAGCGGCCGCCAGACGCCCCCCGCGCCGCCAGATCCAGACTGCTCCCCCCGGCCAGACCGTCGCGCAACAGCAGAATGCCCAGCAGGCATAGCGCGCCCACGCCGAGAGCCGTGATCACTCTGCGGGTCCGTCGCGCTCGCCGCACTACATCCTGGCGGCGGTGAACGAGCCACATGATGCAGGCTTCCGGCATGGCATGCCCCGCGACAACCAGCAGCGCGGCCACGAAGCCATACCGCGCAACCTCACCCACGCAACCCACCAAGAGGGGACCCGGCGTCACCGCCCCGGAGAGACCGGAGACAAAGGCGGCGATGCCCACAGACCAAGCGGTCCGATGGTGGATGAGCGCCCGAGCGCCGCGCATGGGCGTGGGCTACTCCGCGTCGTTGAGGCCGGCGTCCGCGATGATCTGCTGGAAACGCTCGTCGATCTCCGGTGACGAACCGGCGCTCCGCGCGGCCTCCTCGGCGGCAGCCGTGGTGTCCTCCACTACATCCTGTGATACATAGATGGGAGCCCGGCATCGCAACGCGAGCGCGATGGCGTCCGAAGGCCGGGAGTCGATCTGGTAGGTCTCGCCATGCCTCTCGATCTCGACGAGGGCATAGTAGGTCTGGTCACGGAGCTCGGTGATGATCACCGCACGAACCTGTGCTTCGATGCTCATCACGATGTCACGTAGGAGGTCATGCGTCTGGGGGCGAGGCGGCCGCCGGCGACGCAGCTCGTTGTCAATGGCCCGGGCCTCAACCGCGCCCACCACGATGGGGAGAGCCCGCGTGTGGGTCGCGTCTCGCAGGACGATAATGTACTGCTCTCCCTGGTCCACGGCGATGGCGTGGACCACCATCTCCACCAGCATCCCTTGGCCCCCTGCCCCACGTGGCGCCACGGGAGTGCGGCCCCCTACCCCGCCGATGGGCCCCAGCGCGGGAACAGCTCCCGGGCCCAGCCCCATGCCACATCACTGGCCTGGCGTCGGCTGAGGCTGTGGTAGCCGAGCTTGGCTAGACCACACTCCGGAACCTGGAGCACCGCGCCCGTGCCGAGCAAGACCCGGCGCTGCCCTGGCGGTTCCAGGAGGCTCTCCAGGAAGCCGCCCGGCCCCTGCACCCCCGAGAGATCTACTGCGACATTATCGTCGAGGGCCGCGATTTCGGCAACACGCGCCCAGGACACCACCAGCGTCACCCTGGGAACACGCGCGCGCAGGGCATTGACGCCCTCCATGGCGGCCGGGGGCACCCGAAACGCGGGGGGATGGCTTCTCTCATCCAGGAGCCGAGTGGTCACGATGAGTGGCAGCTGCCGTTCGGCGAGGACCTCGGCCAACTCAACCAGGCTCTGGTCATCGGTGCGATACCCGTGGTACGTCGGAATCACGCGGACCGCCACCGCGCCCCAATCCTCATCCGCGATCCGGACCGTCTCCTGCCAGCCGGGGTACCTGGGGTTGGCCATGGCGCAGAACGCCATCCGGTCGCCGCGGGTCGCCAGCGCCCGAGCGAGCCGCGCATTGGGGCCGCGGCAGTCCCGGTCGAACACGGCGTCCAGCGGCGCCACCAACGCCCCGTCAATCGCCGCACGGTCCATCAGGTGAAGGAGGCCGTCCACATCCGAGTGGGGTACGCCGTGGAAGGGCCACGTTCCGCACCAGGCACACACGTCCAGTCTCATGCCGCCTGGCGCCTCCAGCTGAGAAGCTCAACAACGTTGTCATACAGGATTCGGCGCCTGGCCTCGTGGGGAATCTCTGCCGCTGTGATCTTGGCGAGGGCGGTGGCCAAGTCCACGCCGGCAGCGTCCGAGCCGAACAGCACCCGGTGCGCGCCCAGCCGAGCCACCGTCTCCTCGATCATACCGTTCTCCACGATGGAGCCACTGGTGTCCACCAGAAGGGGGCTGCCTTCGGCCGCCCGGCTCCCCAGTTGCCAGTCGCCACCGACATGGGCCATGATGATCCGCGCTCTCGGCTTGGCCTGCGCCAGGCCGGCAAGCATCTGCGGGGTGCTCTCCAGAGGCAGATTGCCCGTGGCCTTGTGCCACGCATGCATCAGGACGGGGACGCGCAGCTCAACCGACAGATCGATCATACGGCCGACACAGGACTCCGAGGCCAGGGCGGACACCCAGAGCTTTATCCCGACGAAGCCGGCCTCCTCGACACACCAGCGGACTTCCGCTTCCGCCTCATCCTCAAAGCGAGGATTGACGTAGGCCCAACCAAGCACCATGCCCCCATAGCGATCCACCAAGGCGAGGGTGTCCCGATTGCCTCGCACGCAGTGTTCGTGAGAGGGCTCATAGTCCCACGAGCGTCCGAGCGAGGCCACGATGAGTTGTGTCACGCCCAAGCGGTTGGCCTCGCGAATGAGCCCCTCGGGAAGGTCAACCGGGTCCGGGTGTACGTGGCAGTCGATAATGGGTTCGTCCGGCATCGGCTACTGCTCCAGGGGGAATGACACCGGCTGGCCCTGCTGCGAAGACCGGTAGACCGCCAGAATGATCTCCACTGCCTTGCGGGCCTCCGGACCGGTCACCATGGGGTCTCGGTCGTCCCGAATGGCTTCAGCCATGTCGCGGATCTGTTGAAGGTGACCCTCCATGCCGATCGCAGTGGGATCGGCCGTCGCCGCCTCCTGCCCAGCCGTGCCCCGGGGGATGAACTCGCCCTGATCGACTCCCGGCACATTCCACTCAACGATAGACTCCTCGAATACGCGGATCGTGCCCGTCTCCCCGTGAAACTCGAGCCGGTGGTCCACACCCGGATGTGCGATGCCAGTCGTGCCCTCCAGCACTCCCATGGCGCCCGACTCGAAACGGAGCACCGCGCATGCCACGTCCTCGACCTCGATGCTTCGGGCCAGGTGGTCGGTCTGTGCGTACAAGGACCTCACTGGCCCCATGATCCACTGGACCTGGTCGATGCAGTGCACGCCCTGGTTCATCAGGCATCCGCCACCGTCCAAGGCCCACGTGCCTCGCCAGTCGCCGCTGTCGTAGTAGGCCTGGCTTCGGTAGTATTTGAGATATGCATCACCCAGAAGCATCTTGCCTAGCGCGCCCTCCCGAACGGCCCGTCGAATCCCCTGCCAGAGCGGCGAGGTGCGCCGCTGGAAGATGCACCCAAGCTTCACGCCGGCGTCCTGGCAGGCGCGCACTAGGGCGTCGATGTGCTCCAGCGTGATGTCGATGGGCTTCTCACACAGCACATGCTTCCCAGCCCCAGCCGCCGCGATGCCGATCTCTGCATGCAGGCCGCTGGGCGTGCAAACACTCAGCGCGGAGACCGAGCTGTCCTCCAGCAGCTCGTCCAGGGTCCGGCACACGCGCGGCTCGGGCACACCGTACTTCGAAGCCACGTCCGCGGCGAGGCCCTTGGCTCGGTCGAACACCACATCGAACACGGCTCGAAGTTCCGTCAGCCCTGAGTGCGTGATCCCGTAGGCGTGCCACGGAGCGATAACGCCGCAGCCCGCAATGGCAAAGCCGATCCGTTCGTCCGCCATCGACGCCTCTCCCCATCTCCCCGAGGTGCCTCATCGCAAGTCGACGCGGCGTGACCACAGCCGCGTCGATGCTCTACTATGTGCGCCAGTCTGCGCGCGAGTCCCTTCGCTCGTCGCGGCTTGTCTGGTCGCCGCCACGGGGAAGGTTGAGGATGGTGAGCCCCCGGCCATGGAGCCAGTGGTGGACCTACGAAGCGATACCGTGACGCGGCCGACGCCGGAAATGCGCCGGGCGATGGCCGAGGCCGAGGTCGGTGATGATGTCGCCGGCGATGACCCCACCGTGAACCGGCTGGAGGCGACGGCGGCGGAGTTCATCGGCAAGGAGGCCGCCCTGTTCGTTCCCAGCGGGACCATGGGTAACCTGTGCGCCATCCTGGTCGCGACGCGGCCCGGTGACGCACTGGTGTGCGGTCACCTTACGCACAGCGCCGAGTATGAGGGTGGCGCTCCCGCCGCCGTGGCAGGGGTCTCGGTACGCTTTGTCCCCCTGACACCCGACGGGGTGCTGCTGCCGGAGCATGTGCAGTCCGGAATCACCCCGGACAACGTGCATCACCCGAGAACGACGCTGGTCATACTCGAGAACACGAACAATCGCGCGGGAGGAACCTGCACGACACGAGCGCAGACCGAGGCTCTGGCCGACTTGTGTCGTTCCCGCCGGCTGTGGCTTCATCTGGATGGGGCCCGCATATGCAACAGCGCCGTCAGACAGGGCGTCCCACCCGCCGAGCTCGCGGCACCGGCCGATTCGGTGATGTTCTGCCTCTCCAAAGGCCTGTGTGCGCCCGTGGGGAGTATATTGGCCGGGAGCGCGGCGTTCATCTCAGAGGCGCGACGGAAGCGCAAGATGCTCGGTGGTGGGATGCGCCAGGCCGGGGTGCTCGCCGCTGCGGGCCTCGTCGCCCTGACGCGAATGGTCGACCGTCTGGCCGAGGACCATGAGAAGGCCACTCGTCTGGCGGATGGCCTGGCCGAGTGTCCCGCTCTGGAACTCAACCGCGCGCTGGTTCAGACCAATATGGTCTACTTCGCGCTCCGCTCCAAGCGGGCGGCGGCCGAGACGATGGCTGCGGCTCTTAGTGCCCGCGGAGTGTTGTGCTATGCGGCCGGAGACCGGATCCGCCTGGTGACTCATCACGACGTACCCGTGGAGCACATCCCGCTCGCCATCGAGCGGATCAGACGTTGCGCCGAGGAATTGGCCTGACTCGCGTCCGTGGCGAGCGCCCAAGGAACGCGTAGGCGAGTCCCAGCAGCAGAACGGTACCCGCTGCATCGGCGACCAGGTCGAACCAGTCGCTGCGACGGCCCGGAACCGACCGCTGCAACACCTCGACCAGGGCCCCCAGACCTGTTGCGGCCACGCCGGAGGCCAGCACGGCGACCCAGAGGGGTCGCCTGGGCCATGTGGCCCATACCGCGCGCAGAAAGGCCAGGGCAAGACTGCCGAACGCGGCGCCGTGCTCCACTTTGTCAATACCTCGCACCACTGGCAATGGCAGATCGAGCCGCGTTGTGCACAGCCTGAGGATGAGTGCCGCGTAGACCACTGCGGGAAGCCAGTAGAAGCACAGCAAGTGCCACGCCGACGGAGCCCGCTTCGGAGACAGGCGTCGCCCCCGGCTTCCGGTTCGTGTCACGGGACTACCAGCGCCTCTTGCTCTTCTGGGGGCGCCCGGCACGTTTCTGCTTGGCGGCCTGCGCCCGCGCCTTGGTCGGCGCATCCCCACCGTTACCAGCCGAGGCCGGTGTGGAAACCGGCGAGCCGTTGGCGTCCACACCCTCTGCCGCCGAGGCGTCGGCCGACGCCACCGTAGCCGAGGCGGGTGCCCGCCGCTGGCGGGCTACCGGCCGAGCCGCCGCGCCCTCGCGCTCCTTGGCGGCCTTCCGCTCCGCACGGCGCGCCGACCAGATGCCCCACTGCACCACGATGGGCGCGGCGTTGAACACGGACGAGTAGGCGCCTGAGAAAATGCCCACCAGCAGTGCCAGCGAGAACGTGTGGATGGTCTCTCCACCGACCAGGAACAGGAACACCAGCGTGTAGAGGGTCGTGGCCGTCGTGTTGATCGACCGTGGCATCGTCTGCCACAGCGAGTCATTGACGACGGTCGCGAAGTCCTCCGACTTGCGCCGCGCCCCCATGTTCTCGCGGATGCGGTCGAAGATGACCACCGAGTCGTTCACCGAATACCCGAGAACGGTCAGGATCGCCGCGATGAACGCCAGGTCGATCTGCCAGTAGCCGATGGCGAAGACGCCCACCAGAATCACCGCGTCATGCAGGATGGCGATGAGCGCGGCGACGCCGAAACGAAACTCGAACCGGAGCCAGAGGTACCCCAAGATCAGCAGGGACCCCAGTATGAGGGCCTTGACCGCATTGGCCCGCAGCTCGCCTCCGATCTTGGGCCCAATGAACGTCGTATCCAAGCGGTCGGGGTGATCCTTGTCCCCCCCCCGAACGGTGCCGAGCTGGTCACCAAACGCCTGGTTGAGCGAATCACGCAACCGGGCCGTCCGTGACTCGAGTTCCTCATTGGTTCGGGCCGGGAACTGCAGCACGATCTGATCTTCACCCGATAGGCGGCAGTCGACGGCGCCACCCACGGCCTTACTCGCCGCATCCCGGATCGCCGCAGCGAGTTTCGGACGATCCGGTGAACCCAGAGGCGGAAGCTGCTTGCCCTCGCCCGTGTAGAAGCGAACTTGGCCTCCTCCGGTGTAGTCGAGCCCGAGGTTCAGCCCCCGGCTGAACAGGAACACGAGCCCCACGGCCCCAACCAGCCCCGACAGGGTGAACCACAACCACCGGGTCGCCACGATGTCAAAGGGGTGTTTCCCGCCGGTCCGTAGCGCCTGCTGCACGGCCTAGCTCCTCCCCTCTGCACCGCGAAACAGCCAGTTGATGTGCGCGAGCCTCGATTGCGTAACGGTCATCATCAGCAGCTTCGTAATGGTGACGGCAGTAATCAGATTGCACACCGTCCCGAGCATGAGTGAGATCGCGAACCCTCGGATCCCGCCGGTCCCATAGATCAGGAGGGCCAATGCCGCCAAGATCGCCGTCATATGGCCGTCCAGAATGGCCGTCCAGGCCCGCGCGAAACTTGCTTCCACCGCCATCCTCATGGACTTGCCGGAGCGCAGCTCTTCCTTGAGCCGCTCAAAGATGAGCACGTTGGCATCCACCGCCATACCGATCGTGAGGATCAGCCCGGCGATGCCATGCAAGGTGAGCGTGGCGTCGAGCATGACATTCGCCGCAACAATGAGCAACAGGTAGATCCCCAGGGCCACGGCCGCGATGACCCCGGGCAGGCGGTAGTAGAACACCATGAAGAGCGCCACGCAGGCGAAGCCCAGCGCGCCCGCCCAAACGCTCTTGGTAATCGCATCGCGCCCCAGTGTCGCGCTCACTTGCTGGGTCTCGATGACGTCCAGTGGGATCGGCAGGGCGCCCGCGTTCAGGAAGACAGCAAGCTGGTTGGCCTCGGCGGAGGAGAAGTTGCCCTCGATCACACCCGACCCACCGATGGCCTGCTTGATCTGCGGATACATGATGACTTCCCGGTTCAGCACGATCAGCAGGGGTTCGCCCACGTGGCTGGCCGTGTAGCGGCGGAAGTCCTCTGCCTTCTGAGGCTTCATCTGGAAGGCGACCTGCCAGGAGTTGGTGTAGGGATCGGGCTGGGCCTGACACTGGTTCTTCAGGTCGGCGCCGGTGAACACGATCCGGGTCGTGGGATCGCTCAGGAAGACCTTGTGGTCCACCGGCTTGCCGGTGCGCATGTCGGTGATGATGACCTTCTCGACCTTCCGGCCTCCCGGCAGAGTCTCCTCACGCTGGCTGAACTGGAACTTCTGAGTGTCGGCCTCCGCGAACTCGAGCAGGGCTTCCTCCGTGCCGATATCGCCCTGCGGCTTGCCGGGTATCTCGACGACGACACGGTTGTCGCCCTCGACCTGGATCACGGGCTCGGTGAGGCCCAGTCCGTCCACCCGACGCTGGATAACATCGCGAACGATCCGCAGAGTGTCCTTCGTCATGTAGATGTTGGACTCATCGGCGAGCGTCGCGGCGGGCACGTGCTGCTTCACCACGCGGTCGATGATGGCACGATAGGCCTTCGCCTCATCCTCGTTCTGCGTGCGCACCGTCACTGAGACGCCTCGAGCCACTGGGGCCGAGTCCTGCACCCGTGCTCCCTCGGCCGTCAGCGCCTTCTTCACCTCGTCCGCCACGGTCCTCCAGATCGCCTGCGTGTCCTCGGCAGGCGTCTGGGCGCCCGGCTCGCCGCCCGTCTTGGCCTCCCCCTTGCCCGCCGCGGTCGCCGGCTGCTCCGCGGTCTTCGCCGCGGTGCCGCCTCCACTCTTCGCCGTGGGGAGCGTCTCGTCAGTGTAGCGGTAGGTGCTCACGGGCACGCACTCGTAGACCTTGCGCACCCCGCCCTGCAGGTCCAGGCCCAACTTCACGCGTGGATAGGGCCGGTCGACCACCAGGTACCGGCCGAGGACCGGCCCGATCTTCACGAGAACGTTGGGCTCCGCCTCTGTCGGACGGGGGACTTTGGCAACCACTCGAGTGATGGCACCGGCCCGCCCCGAATACTTCGCCTTGAGCGCGGCAGCGGCGTCCCGATCGAACTCCTTGAACTTGCCCTCGTCGGGGATGAGCCGGGTGCCCCGCCGAGTCGGAGGCAGCTGAACCTTCACCTCGACCCGGTTGTCCTTGGGCAATGCGATGGCATTGGGGTCTTCCGCGATGAGCACGCCCTTGCTCTCTAGCTCGGTTCTGATCTCCTTCACGAGGTCATCCCGAGTCAGCGGCTTGGCGGGCTCTTTGGGCTTCGTTTCCGTCTTCTTGGACTCGCCGGCCTTGCTGGAGTCCCCCGCCTTATCGGGCGCTTCAGAGGTAGCCTTCTGCTCCGCCTTCTTCTCCGCGGAAGGCTGGTCCGACGGGATCCCAACCAGATTGCTCGCGAACTCGTAGGTGAGGGTCCGCACAAACTCGGGTTCTGCTTCGGCCACCTTCTCCTTGACGCTGAGCGGGATGGGCTGGAAACCCACCTCAAACGCGATCAGCGCGACGGCGATCACGTACAGAATGTTCCTGGTCTCCTGCGATAGCCTGCGTAGGCGCATACGTCAGGTGGCCTCCCGCCCCTAGGCGAGCCTCGGGGGAATGTCACGAGCTCCCGGAGCCTTGGGCGGCGCGCCCTGGCTCCAGGCCGGTCCGGCAACCCACGGGAGGCCGCCGAACTCAGCCGACCTCGGGGCGTTCTGGCCCCGTGCTCGCGGTGGCGTAGCTCCGCCCTCACAGCGGTACCCGCCGTGGCGCGTGTCACGCACCACGACAGCCCTGCCGTCGCCGGGCGCCAGCAGGGTCCGGAACCGTCTCGAAGCGTGAAGTATACCGGTGCCTCACAGGGGTGTCAAACGCCGCGGCAGTCGCGCCGCCCCCGGCCCTTGACACGGGGCACCGAAGTGCCTAACATGCATTTCGCTGTCGAGCGTGCCGAGGTGGCGGAACTGGCAGACGCGCTGGGTTCAGGGTCCAGTGAGGGTTCCCTCGTAGGGGTTCGACTCCCCTCCTCGGCACCGGCCTCTCTAGCGCGGTGCAGCCGCCTGTTCCTTGCATAGCCAGTCCGTTCCCACAAAGACGACGACCGGGAACAGTACGCTGGGAGTTCTGCTTCAGCGAACCGGGGATGGTGCGAGCCCGGGAGCGGTGCCCAGCCGAAGATCGCCCGCGAGTTGCAGCCCGAAAGCCCCTGTTGTGGGCGAGTAGACGCTGCCGGAAGCCCACCGTTAGCGGGGCAGGCCATCGGCGGGTGCCCGTGGGGCCAAAGCCCGTGGCCGGTAGAGAGCCGGTGCATTGCGCATCGGAAGCGGAGTGGTACCGCGGACCGACCAGTCCGTCTCCGGCTACGGAGACGGACTTTTCCGTTTCCGGGCCACAGGACCCTCACGGGTGGAGGTGTTGCCGTGGGCCAGAGCGTGAGCATCTACGACACGACGTTGCGCGACGGCTGTCAGGGCGAGGGCATTGCCCTATCGCTCCAGGACAAGCTGCGCATCGCCCAGCGCCTCGACGATCTGGGCATTCACTACATCGAGGGCGGGTGGCCGAACCCCACGAACCCCAAGGACGTCGCCTTCTTCCGCCATGTCGGCGCCCTGAACCTCAAGCACGCCAAGGTGAGCGCCTTTGGCAGTACGCGTCGCGGCGGCAATCGCCCCGAGACAGATCCTACCCTCCAGACGCTGCTCGGGGCCGAGACGACCGTTGTGGCCATCTTTGGCAAGAGCTGGGATCTGCATGCTGAGGAGATCCTGCGCGTCAGTCTCGACGAGAACCTCGAGATGATCCGGTCGTCCGTCGCCTATCTGGCCGAACGCGGGCGCGAGGTGGTGTACGATGCCGAGCACTTCTTCGACGGCTACAAGCACAACCCCGCGTATGCGCTCGCCACGCTGAGGGCCGCCCAAGACGGCGGTGCCGCATGGGTCGTGCTGTGCGACACCAACGGGGGCACGCTCCCGCACGAGCTCGAACAGATGATTCGTGAGGTCCGCGAGCACATCGCGGTACCATGGGGCATTCACACACACAATGACGCAGGGTGTGCCGTGGCCAACGCGGCGCTGGCGGTCCATCTGGGGGCCAGCCAAGTGCAGGGCACCATCAACGGCTACGGGGAGCGCTGCGGCAACGCCAACCTCTGTTCCGTCATCCCGAACCTGGTCCTGAAGCAGGGCATCCCTGCGCTCTCGCGAGAGGCGCTCACGCACCTGAGCAGTGTGTCGCGTTTCATCTCCGAGATGGTCATGGAGGCCCCGGACGAGCGCCAGCCGTATGTCGGCAACTCCGCCTTCGCCCATAAGGGCGGGGCTCACATCGACGCTGTGCGCAAGAAGACCGTGTCGTTCGAGCACGTCGCGCCCGAGCTCGTGGGCAATGAGCGTCGCATCCTGGTCTCGGAGCAGTCCGGAACGGCAACGATCATCGAGAAGCTTCACACGACCTATCCCCACCTCGACAAGCGCGACCCCGCGGTGGGTCGGTTGCTGGAGCGCCTCAAGCACCTGGAGTATGAGGGGTATGAGTTCGAGGCCGCCGAGGGCTCTTTCCATCTTCTGGCCGAGCAGATTCTGCGGCCCCGCGACCCGTTTTTCGTGCTGGAGAACTATCGCGTCCTCGATGGCCGGCATGGGGCCGGAGACACTTACACGGAGGCGACAATTCGCGTCCGGGTCGGTGACCAGGTCCGCCACACGGCCGCAGAGGGCACGGGTCCGGTGGATGCCCTGGCACGGGCATTGCGGGAGGCGCTCGTGCCCTTCTACCCCGAACTGGAGCACATCCGCCTGACCGACTACAAGGTCCGCGTGCTCAACGGCGAGGCCGGGGCCTCCGCCCGAGTCCGGGTGCTGATCCAGACCACTGACGGACACGAGAGCTGGGGAACCGTGGGGGTATCGGAGGACATCCTGGCGGCGAGCTGGGAGGCGTTGGTCGACAGCCTCACCTTCGGTCTGCGCCGGGCGCGCTCACGCGAGATGGCGTCAGGCGGAGGACCCGCCTGACGCCCGTGGTTGCTAGAACTTGCGCTTCATGAGGCGTTGGAAGTCGATGTGCTCTGTGGGCTCATCCAACTTGTCGACGAAACGGATCGTCTCGCCCACATCCTCCGCGCGTTTGACGAGAAAGGCGGCGACATCCGACACCGTCATGTCTTCGAAGAACCCGAGCACGGCTCTTGCCGTCTCGGCTTTGACCGTGCCGTCGTCCATCTCGGTGAGCTTCACCAGCATCATGGGCGACCACTCCCGTCCCACGGCCAGCACCGCAGTGCCGAACCAGCTGGGGGTGTTGTTCGCCGCCCGAGGCGCAGCTCCTTGGCCGCCATCGCACCTACCAGGCGCGTCCGCCGTATCCGCCTTGCCCCCATCCGTTCTGGGTCCAGCCGTTGGCGCCCCAGCCGCTGTTCCCCCAGCGGTTGTTGCCCCAGCCGCCATTTCCCCAGCCGCGGTTGCCCCAGCCGTTGTCTCCCCAACCGCCGTTGCCCCACCCTCCGTTGTTCCACGAGCGGCCGCCGCGGCCAGGCGTCCCCTGACGGCCGAGCAGCATCAGGTCAGAGTTCAGGCTGAAGACGCTGCCTCCGAGGATCTGGGCGACGCTTCCGGCGCCGATGTGCTTGAGCTCGATGACCTCCCACACGGAGTCCTTATCCGCCGGCACGTTGTCGCTGGCGTCCGGAGGCATGAGGACAAGTTGGGCCCATGCCGGCGTGGAGCCGGCCGTCCACGCGGCAGCCACACCGAGGACGATCGCCGTGAATGCATACGTCTTGAGCATCCGTCGCTCACTCCAGACGCCGGGGCAATGCCCCGGCAGACAATCTCATACCTTTATGACGCATCCACGAGGCGAAGGTTCCAGGTCCCGCGTCACTAGATGGGGTGGTTTGAATGGGGTACTCCGACACGCTCAACCTGCCGAAGACCGCTTTTCCAATGAAGGCGGACCTGGCGACTCGGGAGCCAGACATCCTGAAGCTATGGGAGGACCTGGACCTCTACCGGCTCGTCCGCAGTCATCGAGAAGGATGCCCGAAGTGGATCCTTCATGATGGGCCTCCGTATTCCAACGGCGATATCCACATCGGCACAGCACAGAACAAGATCCTCAAAGACATTAGCGTCAAGTACAGAACAATGCGTGGCTATGACTGCCCTTACGTGCCCGGGTGGGACAACCACGGTCTGCCGTTGGAGCAGGTGCTCTACCGCGAGACCGGGCGGAACTGGCGCGACGTGGGAGCCCTCGAGTGGCGGCAGCAGTGCCACGAGCTCGCTCTGCGCTATGTCGAACGCCAGGGGCAGCAGTTCCGCCGCCTGGGAGTTCGTGGTGACTGGGACCACCCCTACCTCACGCTCCGGGGGGAGTATGAGGCCGAGCAGATTCGCGTGTTTGGCGAGATCGCCCGGGCGGGCCACATCTATCGTGGCCTGCGCCCCGTCTACTGGTGCGGGCACTGCGAGACGGCCCTGGCCGACGCCGAGATCGAGTATACCGACAAGACCAGCGACTCCATCTATGTCCGATTCCCGTGGAACGACGACCGCTCGCGTCTGTCCCCTGGGCTCTCGGAATCCGACCGTGTCTCGGTGGTCATCTGGACCACCACCCCGTGGACCCTACCGGCCAACATGGCCATCGCCGTCCATCCCGATGCGCGTTACGTGGTGGCTTTCGTCGAGGGCGAGTACATCATCGTCGCCGAGGCCCTCCTCGACCGTGTGCTCGAGCTCTGGGGCGCCCCCAAGCGAGACATCATCGCCACACACGCGGGTAAGTCACTCGAAGGGTGTCTCTGCCGTCATCCCTTCGCCGATCGCTCTTCTCCCATCGTCCTGGCCGAATACGTTACCCTCGAAGACGGCACCGGGTGTGTCCACACGGCTCCGGGTCACGGTGAGGATGACTTCAACACCGGTCGCCAATATGGCTTGCCGGTCTTGAGCCCGCTCAATGACCGGGCCGAACTCACGGAGGCTGCTGGCATCTTCGCGGGCAAGTACTGTGAGGACGCCAACGCGGACATCATCGCATGGCTCAGGGACCATGGCTATCTGGTCCAGAGTGGGAAGACGCTCCACCAGTACCCTCATTGCTGGCGTTGTCACCATCCAATAGCCTTTCGGGCGACAGAACAGTGGTTCATCAATATGGAGCGGCTTCGGGCACCCGCGCTCGAAGCGGTGAGCCGGGTCCAGTGGGTTCCATCCGAAGCCGAGCAGCGGATCACGGGCATGATGGCAACCCGACCCGACTGGTGCATCTCGCGGCAGAGGGTGTGGGGCGTTCCGTTTCCGATCTTCCACTGCCCCTGCGGTGCCGCCGTGTTCACCCGGGAGGCCACTGACGCTGTGGCTGAGCTCTTCCGACGTGAGGGCTCCGATGCCTGGTGGCAGCGCAATCCCGACGAGATCCTGCCTCAGGGCTTTGTCTGCCCCGAGTGCGGAGGCGCCGCGTCGGCGTTCCGCAAAGAGACCGACATCATGGACGTGTGGTTCGACTCCGGCACCAGCTACGCTGGTGTGCTCGACGTGCGCCCCGACCTTGGTTTCCCTGCCGACGTGTATCTCGAAGGCAGCGACCAGCATCGGGGGTGGTTCCAGAGCTCACTGCTCACGGCCATGGCCTATCGAGGCACACCACCGTACCGCACGGTAGTTACCCATGGGTTTGTGGTCGACGAGCAGGGCCGGAAGATGTCCAAGTCGCTTGGGAACACGATCGACCCGCAGGAGATCTGCCAGACCAGCGGCGCCGATATCCTCCGCTGGTGGGTCTGCTCGGTGGACTGCAAGCGAGATCTCCATTGCTCGGCACAGATCCTGGAGCAAGTGGCCAACACCTACGTCCGCGTTCGCAACACCTGCCGGTTCCTGTTGGGCAATCTGGGCGACTTCGATCCCGTCGCCGATGGTGTGCCCTACACCGACTTGCCCGCGCTCGAGCGGTGGGTCCTCGCGCGCCTCGCCGTGCTCATCGATGCGGCCACCGCAGCCTACGAGGCCTGGGACTTCCATCAGGTCTACCAGGACGTTCACAGCTTCTGCGCCGTGGATCTCAGCACGGTGGTGCTGGATGTGCTGAAAGACCGCCTCTACGTCGAGCCGGCCGCGTCGAAAGCCCGGCGTGCGGCTCAGACGGCTCTGTACGCGGTCCTCAGCTCGCTGACCCGCCTGTTGGCCCCCATGCTCACATTCACCACCGAGGAGATCTGGCAGACCTTTTTCCGCACCGACGACCTCCCGACCGTCCAACTGGCCGCGTGGCCCGAGTCCCAACCCGAATGGCGCGATGACGAGCTCCTGGCTCGCTTTGACCGGGCGCTCGAGCTTCGCCGCGAGGTCTACCGCGGCATTGAGCGAGCCCGGGAGTCCAACCTCTTCAAGAAGCCGCTCGACGGCCAGGTCGCGATCGAGGCGCCTGCCGAGTACGCGTTGCTCGTGGATCAGCTTGAGGCCGAGGGACTTCCACTGGCCGAGTTCCTCATCGTGTCCAGGGCGGTCTGCGGCACGGATCCCGTCGACGACCCCATTTACGAGAGCGACCGCATCGCCGGACTGCGCGTGGCCGTGTCCCGGGCCGAGGGAGAGCGGTGCCCCCGCTGCTGGCACGTGGTGCCGGGGCTCGCTGAAGGGAAGGGTCTATGCGCTCGGTGCGCCGAGGTGGTAATGTGACGTCCATGGAGACGACCCATGGGACCCGCACCAGCGCGGTCGGGCGCGGTTGGCTGTTTGCGCTGGCGGGGGCCACGCTCGCGCTGGACCAGTTGACCAAGCTGTGGGTCGCGGCGGCGATCCCCTTGGGGGGCGCCCGGCCTCAGACGGCGTTCTTCACTCTCACGCACACCACCAACACAGGAGCGGCGCTGGGCTGGCTGCGGTCGTACCCCGCTGTTCTTGTGGGAGTCCAGGTCCTGGCTACCCTGGTGGTTGCCTACATCTGCTGGCGGGGCACACTCCGGCGCCGCTATCTGGCCGTGGGGCTAGCCATGGTGTTGGGGGGTGCCGCCGGCAACCTGGTGGACCGACTGGCGCGTGGCCATGTGGTCGATTTCATCAAGCTCCATGCCGGGCGCTTCGCTTGGCCCGACTTCAACGTGGCGGACATTGGTGTCACCGTCGGCGCCGTTCTGGTCGCGGGGTATCTCTACTTCGGTCTGCCCCATGACCAGCCGGTCGAGGACCCGGACTCCCAATGGCGGGACGAGCACGTAGACGGCCAGGAAGCCGTCCCGCAGCAGATCGCTGACTCCAGCCTGCTGGACGATGACGTACCCAGAGTCGACGCCGCGGCCTCCGCTCTGGCACCGCACCAAGCCGAGCCGTCCGCTTCTTCTCCTGCTTCTGACTAGTCTGCGTCGCGGGGGTCTGTCAATGCATCCTGTCCTGTTCCGTGTGGGCAATGTGCCGGTCCACTCCTATGGCACGATGCTGGCCATCGCCTTCCTGGTGGGCATCGCGCTGCTTCATCGGCACGCGCGTTTCACCCCGGAGCTGAAGCCGGACCGCATCATTGACGTCGCCTTGTTCGTCCTGATCGGCAGTCTCATCGGCGCTCGAGTTATGTATGTCCTGCTGAATATGGGTCAGTTCGAGACGCCCCTCGAGATGCTCTATGTGAACCGGGGTGGCCTGAGCTTCCACGGTGGGCTGCTGGGGGCGCTTCTCGCCGGGGTCCTGTTCTCTCGCATCTACCGAGTGCCGTTCTGGCGCATGGCCGATCAGTTCATGCCCTCACTGGCTATTGGATATGCGATCACTAAGATCGGCTGCTTTCTGAACGGGTGCTGTATCGGGCGTCCTACGGGCCACGACTGGGGATGCCGGTTCCCCGACCCCTTCGTCAAGGGGGCGTTGACTCCCCCCAGCCATCCGGCGCAGCTGTATGATTCCGCTGCCAACATCCTGCTGTGCTTCGTCATGGTGGCAGCGCTCTATCGCAAACGCTTCCACGGCCAGGTGTTCCTGCTGTACCTCGTCACCTACTCTGCCATCCGGTTCGTGATTGAGGGGTTTCGCAAGGGGGTAAGCGCCAAGATCATGCTGGCCGGCGCTTCCTCCCCAGCGACGGGGCAGCCCTCCTCGTTCTTTGCCTGGCCGTTCACGGAAGCGCAATGGGCGTCGATCGCCATCGCGGCCATCTCGGCGGGCATCCTGATCTGGCAGTTGCGGAAGGCCCCCAAGGAGAGGTTGCCCATTCCCCCCGTGCCCGTCGCCGAGGCTGCCGACAGGGCCGCCGCGTTGTCGGTCAAGAAGAAACCGAAGAAGCACAGCCGGCGCTCTCCCACCCCCAAGCGATAGCCTATGCGACTCGAGTTCCCATTCGACGGGCCCGATGGCAGCGAGCGGCTCGACCGCTTCGTCTCCCGCGTGATGCCGGAGATGTCGCGAACGCGCATCCAGGAAGCCATCCGAAACGGCTACATACTGGTCCATCAGAATCAGGAGCGCTCGTCCTATCGCCTTCGCCAAGGTGACTTGGTGGTCATCGCCCTGCCGCCCGTAGACATCGAGCCGGTCACGGTCGAGCCAGAGGACATCCCGCTCGACATCCTGTATGAAGATCGTGATATATTGGTGTTGAATAAGCAGGCGGGTCTGGTGGTACATCCCGCCCCGGGCATCAACTCGGGCACTCTGGTGAATGCGCTGCTGTACCACTTTGGGCATCTGTCGCAGTCGGCGGGCCTTCTTCGCCCCGGTATCGTCCATCGACTTGACAAGGACACCACCGGGGTGATGGTGGTCGCGAAGAACAATGAGGCTCACGATGCCCTGTCGTCCCAGCTCGCCGCCCGCGCGTTCCACAAGGTGTACGCGGCTCTAGTCTACGGGGCTCCACGGGACTCGGGCATTATCGACGCGCCGATCGGACGCCATCCAGTCGACCGGACCAAGATGGCGATCGCCGAGCACACACGCCGTGGCCGCGAGGCGATCACGCGCTATCGCACCGTCGAGCGCTTCCTCGGCATGGCCAGTGTGTCCGTCGAGATCGAGACCGGACGGACCCATCAGATCAGGGTCCACATGACCCATGTGGGCCATCCCGTTGTGGGCGATCTCACCTATGGGTCTGGGCGCAGCCGGCCTAGAGAGATCTCAGTGGGGGAGTGGGAAGGGGGCCTCAAGGCGGCTGTTGACGCCCTGCCGGGTCAGGCACTGCACGCCGAGAGCCTCTCATTCACTCATCCGAGGACGGGCAAGCGCTTGACCCTGGTGGCCCCCTGGCCGGAGAGCATGGAGCGCCTCCGGGCCATACTGCGCGCGATCACGGCACAGGCGCCTCCGGCGCGGCAGGGGCGTCGCTAAGCCCATGAGCAGCTCGTTCGACCGGCTGACCTTCGAGACAACCGATGCGTGCCCGCACACGCATGCGCGCCGGGGCCGCGTGCGCCTGAGGCGGGGCGAGTTCGAGACGCCGGCATTCATGCCGGTGGGAACTCAGGCTACCGTGAAGTCGCTGACGGCAGAGGACCTCGAGCGCCTCGGCGTGCGGATCATCCTCGCGAACACCTATCACCTGTACCAGCGGCCGGGCTCCCATGTCATTCGCGACTGCGGTGGCCTCCAGCGCTTCATGGGGTACCCGGGCCTGATCCTCACCGACTCAGGCGGGTATCAGGTGTTCTCCCTGCAGCCGCTGGTGCGGGTCGATGATCAGGGGGCCCGTTTCCGATCCCATATCGACGGCGCGGTCCATCTGTTCACACCCGAGAGCGTGGTCGAGATCCAGGAGGCGCTGGGTTCCGACATCATGATGCCGCTGGACCAGCCTGTCCCCTGGGGCACCTCCCCGGCGGATGCCCGGGCGATCACCGACCGCTCCGATGCCTGGGCTGCTCGGGCTCGCGCCCACCACCTGCGGGACGGAGGACGACGCGACCAGGCCCTCTTCGGGATCGTCCAGGGCGGTTTCACAGCCGAGGGGCGCGCCGCTAGTGTACGGCGAATCGTCGACATCGGGTTCGACGGTTACGCCATCGGTGGGCTGTCCGTCGGCGAGGAGAAGTCGGTCATGTTCGGCGTGCTGGCCGAGACGGCGCCACTACTGCCAGCCCATCTCCCTCGGTACCTCATGGGCGTCGGAACACCGGCCGATCTCATACGGTGTATTGCGCTGGGTATCGATATGTTCGACTGCGTGCTTCCGACGCGGCTTGCGCGGAACTGCGCCGCCTACACTTCCGAAGGCCGAAAGCACCTGCGCAACGCACACTACACGTCGGCCGACGTTCCCCTGGACCCCCGATGCGACTGCCCGACATGCCAGCGGTATCCGGTGGCCTACCTGCGCCATCTATGCATGGCCAAGGAGATTCTGGCCTCCAGACTGCTGACCTACCACAACATCCACTACTATCTGCGGCTAATGGAACGCGCCCGGGATGCCATCTCTCAGTGCACGCTCCCGGAACTCGTCTCGGAGATGGAAGACTTGTACTCATCGCCTGCGACGGGATCCGACCCGGTTCGCATGGGCACAAAAAGGAGATCACTTGATTACCATTGACCAAGTGCGCCAGGACTCGGGCGTGCGCACCCTCATCGAGAAGGCCGACGCCGTCATGGACGCCATCGGCTACACGGAGCACGGAATGCGGCACGCGCTGTTGGTGTCCGACACCGCCCAGTCGGTCCTCCGGGGCTTGGGCCACGACCCGCGCCGATGCGAGCTCGCTGCCATCGCCGGACTGCTGCACGACGTGGGGAATGTCGTCGGCCGAACCGGGCACGAGGCCGCCGGAGCCATGCTTGCCGGACAGATGCTGCGCGAGATGGGCATGCCCCTGGACGAGGTCTGCGACATCATGACCGCCATAGGCAGCCACGAGGACCCTCGCGGCCTGGTGCCTGCCCTCGACCTCTGCGCGGCCGTGATACTGGCGGACAAGGCCGACGTGCATCACACGCGCGTTCGCGCCAATGGGAGCATTGCCACCGATATCCATGACCGCATCAACGGGTCCGCTACCGGCTCCAACGTGGTCGTGGATGCCGAAGCGGCGGTCATCCGCCTGCTGGTCGAGATCGACACGTCCATGGCGCAGCCACTCGAGTACTTCGAGATCTTCCTCACTCGAATGGCGCTCAGCCGCAAGGCCGCCAAGGCTCTCGGATGCCGCTTCGAGGTTCACATCAATGGCACTCGGATGGCGTGACCGCGCAACCCCGGTGGGTTGCCGCGGGTTCCGCCGCGAACGGAGGCCGCACATGCGCCGCCACCCTCTCAGTGCTCCGCTACTCGCCCTCTTACTCGCTGTCGCCTTCTGGCCTGCACTTGGCATCGACGATGTCGGCCCCCCGCCCGACGTCCTCTTCCAGGTCTCGACGATCAACGCGCTGCTGGACGGCGCGTACACGGGCGGCCTGTCCATCGGTGAGCTACGCCAACACGGTGACACGGGTATCGGCACCTTCGATTGCCTCGATGGCGAGCTCGTCCTGCTGGAAGGTCACGCGTACCAGGTGCTCGCCACTGGCGAGGTCCGGTCGGTGGAGGACACGGCAACCACTCCGTTCGCCTCGGCAACGACGTTCCGCACCGACGCCTCGGCCGAGCTCGACCAGCCGGCTGACCTCGACGCTATCAAGGCGGCCCTCGATGGCCTGCGCATCTCCGACAACTTGTTCTACGCGGCACGAGTTGACGGGCACTTCGCCGCCGTGAGAACGCGCAGTGTGCCTCGCCAGGAGAAGCCGTTCCCGCCGCTGGCGGCCGTCACCCAGAACCAGCCCGAGTTCGAGACGAAGGATGTGGATGGCACGGTGGTGGGGTTCTGGTGCCCGCGCTTCGTCGAGGGCGTGAACGTCGGCGGCTGGCACTTGCACTTCCTGTCAGCAGATCGACGGTTCGGTGGCCATCTCCTGGCGCTGGCCGCTGGCCGCGCGAGCCTCGCGGTCGACGCCAAGGCCCAGTTCAGCCTGCACCTGCCGGCGACGCCCGAGTTCCTCCAGCTGGGCATTCGCGCCGGCAAGGCCGCGGAGATCGACCAGGTGGAGAAGTAGCGTCACGGCCGCGGGAACTCGACGGGCAGGCTGGGGACCGGTGCGCATCCAGCGCCGGAACGGAGCCACGGCGACCCCGGGAGCCTGGCGCGAAACGCCGCCGGGTGTGTCCGAGGAGCGCCAGCGACGAAGGATCTCGGCCTGCAGCGGCCTCGAAGCGCCGGCACAGACCAGTGCCATCGGTGCCCGGCTCGTTCTAGCCGAGACCCTTCGCGCCGCAGATGCTACGCCCAGGATGACACCCTGGCCTTGTGCTATGGCGGAGGTCCTCGGGCCGGGTCTGGCCTTGGCGGCGGACCGTTCGAACCGGCCCCCGGTCTCTGCACAGACTGCCCGCAAGCCGCCTGGCTCTCGCTCCCCTACCCCTTGGTGGCCCGGATCTCGCTCTCGATCTGGGCGACCTCGTCGGCGCCGGATACCACGCCGAGCTCGAGGTCGTAGCTCCTGGCCTCGCCCGGCTGGAGGAACTGCAGCTTACCCTCTTGCCGCGCCCGGGCGCGCCCTGTGACCTCGCAGTTCGCCGGTTCCATGCCGCACACGTAGTGCCCGCTGGCGCACATCTTCCACTGCGAGTACACAGGAAGCTGGTCGAGGCGGTGCCGCAGGTAGACACCGAAGTTCAGGGTCTTGTTCACGATAGCGGTGAGCACGCGCCCATCGGGCCCCGCGACCATGTCATGCCGGAAGAGTTGCTCGGGCACGCCGTCTTCGGGCGCCTCGAAGCCAAAGCAGCGGTCGAGCGCCCGAACTGAGGGCTCGTCGCGGGGTGTCTGTCTGGCGCTGGGCGCCATGAACACGGAGTCCTCGCTGACTGCGGGGTAGCCGATGTTGATGTGGTAGATAAGCATGTGGGGCTGGGTCTCATGCCCCTCGTTAGCCACGACATCGTTAATGAACAGCCGCTTCTCGCCCAGCTTGGCGCTCACACGCCGGGATAGCACGATATTGGGGCCGAACACACTGGCCTCACGGACCTTGCCCTGACACCACATCAGCAGCTCATCACCCTCCCATGCGGTGTCTGCGAGCACATTGGTGGCCGGGATGTTGCTCACGCGGCCGTGCAGCCCCAGCGGCTTGCCCTCATCAACGCACGGTGCGCCGGCGTAGGTCAGGCCGCACGTCGCCACGAGGCCACCGAAGAAGCCCTGAAGCCACCCGAACTCCTCTGGCTCTGCGTACTCGCTCGCAACATCGCCCGTCGAGGACCGCCAGCACAGCGGGATGCCGCAGTAGTCGCTGTGCACGATGTCCATGCCGCGGCCCGGGGCGACGGTGAAACTGAGGCCAGAGCCCGTGCGGAAGTCGGCGACCAGCACATCATGCGCCTTGCCGTCCTCGAGGCGGCTGAGCCGCACTCCGCCGAACTGGTCAGCATTGCCCGTGCGACGCATGAGCTCGTTTCGGGAGTAGGAACGGCCGAACAGTCTCGCCATTGTTGCGTCCTCCGATAGCTGAGTGCGCTTGCCCCCAGGGGGCTCGCTAGGGTTGTTGGGGCTGTGCGTAGGGATTGCTCGGGAAGTCCGGCAACTTCGGCTTGGGTTTCGGAGCCGTGCTCTGCGTCGTGCGCGCCGGTGGTGTGCGAGACGGTGGGCTGGGGCGGCGAGTCGCAGGCCGCGTGGACGGAGCTGCCGGCGCCTTCGGCCGCGCGCCCGTCGGCTCCGCGGCGGCCTTGCTGACGGAGGGCTCAGGAGACGGGGTGCTGCCCCCCTTGGCGCCGCCCGCCTTGACGGCCTCGACCTTGGCGTTTTCGCCCTTGGCAAGCTCAGTTTCGCCCATGTCCTCGTAGGTCTTGGCGAGCTTCCGGTGCCACAGGATCTCGTCCTCCGCCGGCAGTTTGGATGCGAGATCGGAGGCCTTGGCGAGCTGCTCCTTCGCCTTGTCCTTCTCGCCCCGAATCAGGTACAGCTCGCCGTAGAACGCCCGCACCTCAACACAGTCTGCCAGCTCGATGACCTCTGCCATGAGTCGTTCGGCCTCGTCATACTCCTCCAGCGAGAAGTGGCAGACAGCCTGATTGTGCACAATGGCCGCCCGATCCTCGTCGTTGGCGGCGAGGGCTTCGTCGTACTTGGCCAAGGCCCCCCGGTAGTCCGCTTGTTCCTCCTGGAGGCGGAAGGCCTCGAGCTCGGGGTCATGGACGGTGAAACCCAGGGTCTCGGGAAGCTTGCCGAACCACTCATCGAAGGTCTGCTGCTTGATCTTCTGCTCGACGAGCTTCCGGTATTCCTCACGTTTCTGAGGAAGGTCATTGGGCAGCTCGGTCTGCTTGTCCTCCACGCGAACGATGTGCCACCCCGTGTCGGTCTTGAACGGCTTGGTGTACTGCCCGACAGGCGTCGAGAACACGTTGTCGTCGAACTCCTTGCCGAACGTACCGTACAGGACGTACCGGCCTCCGTCCGGGAGGGTGAAGAGACCGCCCTGCGCGGCAGACTCGCGGTGGTCGGACTTCTCCCGGGCGAGTCGAGCGAACTCCGCACCTCCCCTGAGCTCTTCATAGATAGCCCGGATGCGCTTCTCGGCCTCCGCGTCGGTGACGGCGGGCTTGCCGGGGTCCGTATGACCCGTGGCTGCCGTAATCCGGCGTATGCGAACACCCGTGAAGTATCGAGGTAGATCCTCGGCAGTCACCTTCACGTCCGCCGTAACCACCTTCGCCAGCTCCTCAGCCAGGCACTGACGCTCTACGGCTTTGCGGTCCTTTTCGAGGAGCTCCTTGGCGACCTGCTCGATGTAGGCCGTCTCGGTTAGGCCCTCTTCGTTGAGATAGGCGGCCAGGGCCTCCGGGGTCGGGTGGCGCCGGGAGATCTTGGCCTTGGCGAGGTCGGTGGCGAACGCGGTCACCTGCTCCTCAGTGGGCGCGATCTTGTGCTCTTTGGCTTTGGTCTCGAGCGCGGCGGTGCGCACAAGGTCCACCAGGACACGGTACTTCAGCGGGATGACCTCGACGCACGACGGTGGCCGCTTCTGGGTGGACACGGCAGACTCGTAGGCCTCGTTGAAAGCCTCCTGCGTAATCGGCACCTTGCCGACCTCGGCCACGAGCTTGGGCGCTGGCTGAGTAGGCTTTGCGGCGTCTGCACCGGCCGCAGGGCGGGTCGCCTTCTTCCACGGCTGGATCAGGAACAGGGACGTGGCGCCGCCACCCACGACCACGACGACGGCCGCCGCAATGGCGATGGGTTTCCAGGGCAGAGCCTTCACGACGACGCCTCCAGTCGGTCGGCCCCAGCGCCGCTTGGGGCGCCGGTGCCGGGCTTCGTGGTACCAACGGCAGTACCCGCGCAAGGTTCGGTGCTTGCTCCACGCGGGTCTCGGGTAGGACGTTTGGCTTTGGGGCGCGAAGTCCTTCTTTCGATGACGGTCCGGGCCGCCGTAATCGGACACCGGGCATCTGAGGAGGCCGCTGCCGCATGGCGCGGTATGGCTCCATGCGAGCGGTGTTAGCTCCCGTCGCCGTGCTCTTGATGGCGGCGTGTGCCGAGGCGCTCCCATCCCTCAACGTCATACGGGTCGATAGCCTCAGCCGCGTGTACCCGGACCGGACCCCCACGCCCGCGGCATATGCTCAGCCGGTGAGCGTGCCGCGTGGCGCCTCGGTGTCGTTCGTGTTCGCGGCGATGATGACCCCCGGCCAGATCTGTGCGCTATCGGTATCTCCCCCCAGACAGGAAGACGGCACGGGAATCGTGGCCCAATCTGCTCTGTATGAGGTCTTGCCTGTCCACATCGAGGCCAACACGAACGTGCCGAACCGGGACACGCCGGCGTCCCCACCGCCCCCCGATTGGATGCAAGCGCTCGTGCGGCCGGCTCCCTTCGATGTTGCCGAGGTACTGGTTCCCGCCGACCGTCTCGACCTGTCGGACGGGCTGTGGCACGCCGCTCTCGTTGATGTGTTCGTGGCCCCCGACTGCCCGCCGGGACGATACACCGGGCACATGGCGCTGCGCGCGAACCATGTAGCGCGTGAGCTACCCTTCACATTGGATGTCCGCGCCACCTGCCTGGAGGACTACCCGGCTCTCGACTACCTGCTCGAGATCCGACCAGACCCTGACCTTCTGACGACGAGGGCGGCGCCTGACTGGTGGAGCGAGGAACACTGGAGACTTCTCGAGATCACGGGGCGCCGGCTCCGCGCGGCTGGACAGACCCACATGTTGACGCCGCTCGTCAACTACGAGCAGCCCCTCATTCGTGTGGCGCGCGACGAGAATGGCCAGTTTGCCTTCGACTTCGCCCGCTTCGACCGCTGGATGCGCCTGTTCCTGGGCCTTGGCTTCCGAAAGATGGTGGGTCAGCCGATCGCACTCCTACCGGCGGGCGAGGCGCCCGATGGGACCTACGTGATCGACAAGCTGACCCGGAAGCGGGAACGGCTATGTGACCCCGCCCAGCCCGAGGCGCTCGAGCGGTGGCTCTCGTTCATCCCCGTCTTCTACAAGGCCCTCAAGGCACATCTCGACGCCCATGGATGGACCGGGGTGTACATCCAGCAGCAGTTGGGCGAGCCCAAAGATGCTGGGGTATATGGGCTCCTGTCTGAGATGCTTCGGTCCAACATGCCCGGAGTGCCGGCCATGGATGCCATCAACGAGTCCCCGGCGGCTTTGTCGCCGCTGGTGGACGTGCAGGTCTTTGCCGTGACTGTCTTGGCCGCGGAGCAGGCCCTGGCGGCCGATCGTCATCGTCAGGGCCTTGCAAACTGGCTGTTCACGGGGGCGGTCCCACTGCCCCCGTTTCCGAACCGCCACCTCGATGAGCCGCTGGCCAACTCCCGCCTCTACCCCTGGATGGCGTTTGGCCTGGGCGCGCAGGGCTACGTGTGCTACGGGGGCAACGCGTACCGGGGGGCCAACCCCTACCGGACCTCGATCGGGCCGCGGCCCGACAGTCCGCGCGGTGCGAGCTTCGGCCCCGGCGAGGACTGGATGTTGTACCCGGGTCCCGACGGCCCCCGGCTCTCCCTGCGCATGCTGGCGTTCCGAGACGGCCTCGTGGACCATTCCTTGCTCTGTGCCGTGGCGGAGCGCGATCCGAGGAGAGCCTACGACATTCTGACTGGGCTGACCCGCAGCCCTAGCGACTATGATACAGACCCGGCGCGCTTCCACGATGCCCGGAAGCGCATGCTCGACTTCCTGGAGGCCTCGGGCCCTCCCTCATCGACGGAGCCCGAGGATGGGGCGCCGGTTGCGACGGCGGAGTAGGTCATTCGCCTCCGCGCCCCGAACCCAGCATCGCCGCCGGTACGTGGTGGGCGGCATGACGCGGACTGGAGCGCAACGTGTACGCACGTAAGGCTAAGGTGGCCGGAGTGGCTTTGGTGGCGGCCATGTGGGCTCTATCATGGCCGATGGCGGGTGGCGAGGAGGACTCCCGTAGTGCCCCTGAGCGGGTGACCGTCGATGTACCTGTCTTCGAAGGCGGCGAGGGCCTGGACTTCTTCACCCAGTGCGCCGCCGACTACGAGACGCAGGTGCCCGGGGTCAGTATTGACCTCTACGGTGACCCGCGAATCGCCGACAAGGTGCGGGTCCGTGTGCTCGAGGGCAGCTACCCCGATGTGACCAACGCCGGACTGAACTACTGGGCGCTCATCCGCAATGGCGACATCCTCCCCCTCGATGAGTTCCTCGATGGTCCTAACTGGGAGAACGACTCGACGTGGCGCGATTCGTTTCTGACGGGCAGCCTCGAGCGGTACACCTGGGAGGGCAAGACCTACGGGATCCCGTTCCTGTACTCGGTGTTCGCCATCTGGTACAACAAGACGATGTTTGAGGAGAACGGCTGGAGGCCCCCCACGACCTGGGATGAGTTCCTCGCTCTATGCCAGACCATCGAGGAGGCCAAGCTTCCGGCGGGCTGGTACGACCTTGATGCGTTCGTAGATGCCGGGGAGATGCGGCCCACGACGCTTAAGGCTTACCGGGCTTCGCATCCCGCCTCGGCCGGCGAGGCCGTGGTCCATCCGTTGGCGTTCCAGGGACAGTACCCTGATTATGCCCAGTCGCTGATCGATTCCGCCTACTACCACCAGGTCGGGCGGGACGGCTTCTACGCCCAGCAGAACCTCGAACCAGGGAGCTTCGACAACCCGCAACTCATCAAGGCGCTGACCCTGACTCAGGAGGTGGCCACCAAGTACTTCGAGCCAGGGTGCATGGGCCACAGCCACACCATGGCTCAGCAGCGCTTCTTCAACGGGAAGACGGCCATGATCCCGTGCGGGTCATGGCTCAAGAGCGAGATGCTTGGGAAGATTCCGGAGGGGTTCCGTCTGGGCGCCTTCAACCTGCCGATCGTACCCGGTGGGAAGGGCGACCCGACAGCCGTCTATACGGCCACGAGCTACTACTTCGTGTTCCGGGCCGCGCCCCACGCCAGGCAGGGAGTCGACTTCCTGCGCTTCATGACCTCACGCGCCCAGGCCGGCAAGTTCTGCCGGATGCGCGACATTGTCGCAGCGGTGAAGGGAGCTACCGAAGGCAATGTCAGCGAGGACCTGGCCGATCTGGTCCGCATCACCAACGCCAGCAAGTCAGCCTACGGCGCGGCTCCCGGCGAGGGTTTCCCCGAGTTCGCGCAGTACTGGAGCGACGCGCGCGTCGGTGTCATCACCGGGAAGCTGGACCCTGCCCAGGCGGCCAGGAACCTCGAAAACGGCGCCATCGCCGTGCGGGCCCGCAAGGCCAACCCGGACCAGATCACCGTCCGTCACGTGTGGCAGCCCTTGACGCTCATGGGTCTCCTGCTCGCCGCGATCGTCTACACGGTCACCGTGACCCTCCGCGGCTATCGCCAGGAGAAGTCCCGGGGCGCCGCCGGGACCGACGCCCCCAGACGACTGGGGCTGAGCTGGTTCAACATTGTCCTGTTCGTGGGCCCGGCGGTCATACTGTACACGGTGTTCGTGGTGGTCCCGAGCCTCAAGTCCTTCGTGTGGTCGGTCAACCGCTGGGACGGCCTGACGCCGATGCAGTATGTGGGGCTGCAGCAGTTCGCGCGGATGCTGTTTGAGAGCGACGGTTTTTGGATCGCTCTTCGGAATAACCTGTACTTGATGTTCGTGATTCCCGCCTGTGTCCTGCCGCTCTCCCTGTTCCTCGCGACATGCATCAGCCGCAACCTGTGGGGCTCCAAGGTGTTCCGCATTGTGTTCTTCTTCCCCAACATCTTGGGCAGCGTGGCGGCCACATTGCTGTGGATGCAGCTCTATGAGCCCAGCGGAGGGCCTATCAACCGCCTGCTGACCGCCATTGGCCTTGACTACTTCAAAGGCTACGCCTGGACGTCGCAGGAGCACCTCTACACCGCCCTCATCCCCATGTCCATCTGGGGTGCATGCGGCTTCAACATGCTGCTATTCCTCGCGGCCATGGAGAGCATTCCCCAGAGCCTCTACGAGGCCGCTGACTTGGATGGCGCCTCGGCCTTCCGCCAGTTCTGGACGATCACGCTCCCTCTTATCTGGGACGTGCTGTCTATCGCCATCGTGTTTATGGTCATCGGGGGCATGAAGGCGTTCGAAGTAATATGGTTGTTTACCAACCAAAGGCCGGTCACCGAAGTGCATGTGGTCGGGACGTTGATGGTTCAGGACATGTTCACCGAGTACAAGGTCGGGGAGGCCACCGCTATCGCGGTGCTGCTGTTCCTCATGGTGTTCTTCGGCACTGCCGCGACGCTTCGCCTCATGCGGCGCGAGACGGTTGAGTACTGAGTGAGGTAGCGCATGGAGAGCCGACGGCGGTTCTCGATCTGGGACCCGCCCATCTATCTGATACTGCTGGGCTACACCGTGGTCGTGGTCTACCCCATGGTGTGGCTGCTGTACAGCTCACTCAAGCGTGACAAGGACGTGTTTCTCGAGCCCTTCAAGCTGCCGCCCTGGAATGACCTGCAGTGGCCCAACTTCGTACGGGCCTGGACCGATGGACGCTTCGGTCAGTATTTTGGCAACAGCGTGGCCATCACCGTGGCGACGGTCGCGGCAGTGCTGATTCTCTCGGCCATGACAGCCTACGCGCTGTCGCGCTTCCACTTCCGGGGCGCGCGGCCCCTGTTCTTCTACTTCCTGGCCGGCTTGATGATCCCCCTCCAACTCGCGATCGTGCCCCTGTTCTTCCAGATGAAGCGCTTCCATCTGCTGGATAGCCTGACCGGGCTGCTCATGGTCTATGTGGCTTTTGGCATGCCCTTCTCCGTCTTCATCCTGACGGGGTTCTTCAAGTCGCTGCCCAGCGAACTGCACGAGTCCGCCCTCATGGATGGTGCCAGCGAGGTCAAAGCCTTCTGGTCCATCATGTTGCCCCTGGCTCGGCCAGGTCTGATCACCGTCGCCATCTTCTCGTTCCTCTCCACGTGGAATGAGTTCTTCCTGGCCTTCATGTTCCTCTCGGGCAAGGCGTCCGAGACCATTCGGACCCTGCCGCTGGGCCTGGCCAACATCACCATTGTCAGCCAGTACCGCAGTGACTGGGGCGAGGCGTTCGCTGCCCTGGTGATGGTCATGATGCCGACACTGCTACTCTATGCGTTCCTCCAGAAACACCTGACCAAGGGCATTACCATGGGCGCGCTCAAGGGCTGAGTGGCCCCGTGATCTCCGGGAGGTCGGCCGATGGCATCACCCACCGCGTGGCGCTGTGGGGTCTGCGGGTACATCCATCGTGGTGATGAGCCGCCCGAGTGGTGCCCGGTGTGTGGGGCCTATCGCGATGACTTCGAGCTCTACGAGGAGCCGGCGCCAGCGCCGGCGTCCGTGCCGACCGCCTGGCGGTGCCTCAACTGCGGGCATGTCCATGGGGGAGGCGAGCCGCCTGAGGTGTGCCCGGTCTGTGCCGCCGGGCGCGACCGTTTCGACGCTCAGAGCGCGCCGGGAGCGGCGGCCGACCGGGCGAGCGATCTCGGCAGAGCCATCGTGGTCGGCGGGGGTATCGCCGGGCTATCGGCAGCGGAAGCTATCCGCGCGGCCGCTCCCGAGGCCGAGGTCTTGTTGGTGTGTCGGGAGCCCGGACTGCCCTATTACCGGCTCAACCTGACCCGCTATCTGGCCGGCGAAGTCCCTGCGGAGGCGCTGCCCATTCACCCGGGCGCCTGGTATGAGACTCAAGCCATTGACCTGGTCGCAGGTGCAGAGGCAGCGGAGATCGATCCCGGGACTCACTCAGTCCGGCTGTCCGACGGAACATGGGAGGCATATGACCGGCTGGTGATCACCGCGGGCGCCCATCCGTTCGTCCCCCCGATTCCGGGGTCTCGCCGTGAGGGCGTGACGGCTCTACGCACGATCCAGGATGCGGATCGTATCCTCGGCGCTGTGGGCGACGGCGTCCGGTGTGTGTGCCTCGGGGGCGGCATTCTGGGGTTGGAGACGGCCGGTGCGCTGGCCCGACGGGGCGCCCAGGTCACGATTCTGGAGGGGTATGCCTGGCTGCTGGCCCGCCAGCTCTGTGAGGGGGCCGGGCGGCTCCTCGCGAGGCTGGTCGGTGCCCTGGGGATCGACGTACGCCTGGGTGTGCGCGTGCAGGAGATCCTGGGCGACGAGCGGGTTCGCAGTGTGCTGCTGGAGGGTGGAGACGAGGTCCGCGCTGACCTGGTTGTGATCACCACCGGGGTGCGGCCCAACAGCCATCTGGCGCGCTCCGCGGGCTTGGGTGTGAACCAGGGCATTATCGTCGATGATCACATGAAGACCTCCGCGCCCGACATCCTGGCCGCTGGCGACGTGGCGGAGCATCGGGGCACTGTGTATGGTCTCTGGGCTCCCGCCCAGTTCCAGGGCAGCATCGCCGGCATGAACGCGGCCGGCCTGTCGGTCGAGTTTGGCGGCATCCCCCGGTCGAACACCCTCAAGGTCTTGGGCATTGATCTGTTCAGCGTTGGTCTGGTTGAACCTCAGGACGCCAGCTTTCGGGTCGTGCATCACGCGTCCGAGTCCACCTACTTCCAGTTCCTCTTCCGAGATGCCCACCTGGTGGGCGCGATCCTTTTGGGCGACACGTCATTCGCGGCGCAAGCCAAGAGGGCGGTGGAGGAGCGGACCGACTGGTCGGCGGTTCTCCGGACTCGCCCGTCGGCCCAGCAAGTGCTCGAGCACCTGGCAGTGCAGGGCCGAGGCTGACGCTGCGGGCGACTGCCCGCGAGCGGACCGGTCCTGTCGGCATTGACCATCATCGCGCCCTCCGTGGCCGTCCGAGCCAGCCGCGCCTTCGGGTGAGCCCCACGGTTGTTCGGCCTTCGGGCGCCCCTCCGTGCGCGCCCTCCACCCGACAGGGCAGTGCGGTGGACGGGCCATCCGTGCCCGTCGAGGCTCACCGCCTAGTGCAAGGCCAAGAGAGAGGCGCGACCGAGCCCGGCCCCTTGGCCTCCGCGCGTGTACCGAAGTACACTGCGGTGTGGAAGGGGGCGGTGCCCAATGTCTCCGCTGACTCGCCGCGTGTCGCTCGTGGTCGTTCTCTCTGCCGTGTTCGTTTACATCTCGATGGTGCGGGCGCCGATGGCGGAAGCCGGTCTGTTTGACGACATCGGAGATAGCCTCTCGACCAAGAACATCGGAGATCCCTCGATGGTCACCGCGGGCAAGGATCTCTACGTCGTGCGTGGCGATCGTGTGTACAAGTTCGACGTCCGGGGACTCCGCCCCGAGGGGAACGTGGTCCTGCCCCGCGTCCCGAAGAGCGGCACGTCGGCAAGTCTGGCTGTAGGCAACGATGTCTTCGTGGTGAAAGATGATAAGGTGAATAGAGTCGCAATGGATCCGCTGGAGGTTCAGGCTTCGGCCGACATGGACCACTCCGCCGGCAACTCAGGGGCCGGAATGGTGGCCCTGGATGGCTTCCTCTTCGTGGCTGTCGAGGATCGTGTCTACAAGTTCGAGCTGGCCACTCTCGCCCGCCAAGGCGTGGTGAAGCTCGAGGACGCGCCGAAGCTCGGCCTTCCTGTCATGGTCGCCAACGGAGGGTCCCTGTTCGTTCTGAAGGACAACCGCCTCTATGAGGTCGATCCGGGTGCGCTCACCGTAAGGGGTCGGGTGGATGCCGACTAGGGCGTGCCAGTCGCGTCGCGGTTTCGCCGCCGGAGGGACGAACCTGCCGGCCTCTGAATAAGTCAATCGGTGTGAGACGGTAATGGCGCTCGCTTCGATGTGCTTGGGATGCGCGACGTGCTTGCAGCTTGTGCTTGCGTGAGTCTTCCAATCTTCGCCGAGTATCAAGGAACGATGTCCCGACATGACGCGATCACTGCGGCACTCCCAGCCACTCTTGCTCATGGCCTGGTTGCTTGGAACCCTGGCACCCATGGCGTCGCCCGCGGCGGCAGAGGGTGCTCGGCCGGAGGATCACCGTAGCCTCAACCACTGCGGGATCTGCTGTGCGCTACGCGGGGGGGCCTGCCGGGACCGGTTCGTGATCCCGCCCTATGCCATCGCCCACGCCTGCCCCAGCCCCACCCACTACTGCCCGGGTCCCGGAGAACGGGACGGCTCCTGGGAACCCCAAACCAGTGGGGCGGGCGCCGCGACCGGAGGGGCCGTCGCGGAGGGGCCTGGCGTGGTTCCGTCCTATGTCCCGCCCCCCACGCGCGCCGTGTCGTCAATCGAGGTGCCTGTGCCCAGCTACGTGCCCCAGGCTGCGCGGCCCGATCCGGAGAGTGGGCCGGCGCTGTTGACCTCGCCCACGGGGATCCCGGTCGTCAGTGGCGGCGATGTGCCGGTCACGGGTGTGATCGCGCCTCAGACCCTTGCCAATCCCGACCAGGCGCAGTTCGCCCACTCACCAGGAGACTGCGTCCTGTACACGGGTCCTTTCATACTCGAGCGCGTTCCTGTTCTCGCGGAGCACAAGTTCCCGCGCTACTTTGCATGCTCGATGCGTGTCATACCCAAGCTGCGTCTGTATCCGTTCCTGGCGTTCAACGTCTATGTTCCCCACGAGGGTAACCGGGTGCTGTTGGCAACGAACTTTGTCTTCAATAGCTTGCCAGTCACCAACAGCGATGTTGTCGATGTGGGCCCCACCCAGGGCTTGGGTTACCTCGAGCAGTACGTCGAGGGCGGAATAGAGAAGTACATGATCCTGCGTCTCCGGGACGGCACGGTGAAGGTGACGCGGCTGGATGCCGAGGGGCGTGGCGTATACTCGGTCTACTCGATCTCGGGAAGGCCGTGGGCCATGTTCGCGCACCGCTACGTTACCGTGGAACAGCCGCTTCGCCCGACCATCCTGCCCGACGAGTGGGCCCACCCCCGAGAGGGCCTGCACCTGCGTCGACTGCTGCGCGGACGAGAGGCCGAGACCTATTTCGGCTTCTGGACCATCCCGCAGGCCGAACAGGTGGCCGGATGGGGCGAGATCTCACTCAAGAGCGAAGCACGGGTCTTGTCATCGGCGGATCCCCTTGGGACGCGGACGGCTCCGCCTCTCGAGGTCGGGCACTTCTCGGTGCTGTTCGAGGAAGGGCTGACCTACACTGAACCCGCCTATGACCCTCCGCGCCGCCCGACGATGCCCCTCCCCTACTCGAGCCCAGACGACGAGAGCCGAAGCCTGTTCTCCCGCTTCAGCCGTTAGCACCTCGTGGCGGGTGTGGCTGGCTGTCGGGGCCGGTCTGTCGCATCATCATTGACTTTCCCAACGAGTCGTTCGAGTTCGGGGCGGCGCAGCTGTCGCGCGATGCTAGAATCCCCCTGTATTGATCCTCAGAGCGCGGGGACCTGCATGTGGGATTTCTCGACTCCAGAGGGCCGTCTCGAGCACGGGCGACGGATCCAGGCGGCCATCGAGAGTGCCGGCTATGGGTCGGTGCGCGCCTTCGCCGAGGCTTTGGGCTGCTCGAGGGCACTCGTCTACCGCTACATCAAGGGCACGACGCTTCCGCCGTTGGATGTGATGCAGCGCATCGCGCGGTTGACACACCGCCGCTTGCCCTACTTCTACGTCGAGGGGCCCGACGAGGACGCGGAGGACTCCGAAGGCGATCCGGAGATTCCTCGCACTTCACCCGATGGTGACGGCCCTCGCCGACTGTTCGGCCGAGCCCGCACGGACCTGCAGCAGCGCGTGGAATCGTTGATGCGTCTGGGCGCGGCCCTGGCGGCTCCCCCGGACCATGCCCGGGCCGCGGCCACGTACGCGGAGGTCGTTGAGCTGGCCGAGTCGCTGGGCGAGCCCCTCCTGGGGGCACGGGCTCGTCTGCGGGGCGGGAACAGCCTGATTCAGCTCGGCTCATTTCCGGAAGCCATCGAGCAACTGGAGGGTGCTCTGGCCGCTTTCGAGGCGTTGCGCGAGCGGGCCGGGGCACGGGCGTGCCGGCAGAGCCTGGTGAGCGCCCTCCAGAGTACCGGGCAGTTCACCTTGGCCCTGGAGCACGCTGGGAAGCTCGTGACCTCAGACGATGCGGGGACCCGGTGGGCGGCCATTCTCTCTCTGGCGGCCATCTACGAGCAGATGGGTCGGATTCGAGAGGCGTGGGCACAGCTGGCCCGGGCTGAGCAGGAGGCGGCGGCCGCGGAGGGGGGAGAGATCGGGGCCTTTGCCCGGACCTACGTTCTCGCCAATCGCGCGAACGTGGCTATGGCGTGGGGCCGGTACCGGGCGGCGGCGCGGTACGCCCGGCGGGCGGCCGAGTGCGCGCGGGAGGCCGGGCTGCCCGACCAAGGGCTCGAGGCGGACCTGACTTACGGCCTGAGCCTCCTGAGAGCCGGTGAGGTGGGCTCCGCCCATGTGCACCTGGACCGAACGCTTCGGATGGCCGAGCTTTCGGCCGACCAGAGCCGACAGGCGGCGGCACTGGCATGCTTATGTGAGTGGTACGCTGCGGTGGGGCGTCTGGAGGAGGCGCGTGAGGCGGGACGGGAGGGTCTCGAGATGGCGACGCGGGTCCGCAGCGCGATGCCGGAGCTGTTCTCGGCTCTGGCCCTCTCGCGTTCATGTCTGATGAGTCACCTCCTGTCCGATGCCGAAGAGTTGGCCAAGCGCGCGCTCCATGCCGCCAACGGCGTCGGCGCGAGTCTCTATGCCTGCTGGGCGCGCCTGGTGCAAGCCGAGGTGGCCTGTCTGCGTGAGGCCCCCCATCGCGCGCTGCATATCGCCGAGGAGACGGTTCAGCAGGCGGAGGAGGCAGGGGCGCGGCACCTATCGGCGGAGGCGCGGCGCGTGCTGTCGGCGGCGTTTTTGGCCGATGGACGGCGTCAGGAGGCTATCGCGGCGGCGCGGCGCGCGCTGTCGGAGGCCCAGAACGCGGGGCTTGGCCTCCCGGTGCTCGCCGCCCGCGCGGCCTTGTGTCGGGCTCTTCCGCCCGGTGCCCAGCGCGAGGCGGAGCTGGCGGCAGCTCATGATGAGGTACTTGAGATGGCGTCGCAGCTTGAGCGTCACCATATTCGAGCGACCCTTCTCCGATCGCCCGACCTGATGTACATTCTTACGGAGCTGGCTTCGAGTCTGGGGGTCGACGTGGATGACCGCACGCTGTTGAGGTGGCGGGACGCCGCGCCAACGGATGTGCTGGGACTCATCCCTCGAGACAGCGGGGCGTCATGCACGCCCCCGGGAGGACGTGAACCGAATGCGGACTAGCGCCCGGGTGTTGCTGACCCTTTTCGGACTGGCCCTTGTGGGCGGCTGCTCGCAGACGGGCGGCGGAAATCTGCCCGATGTTGCCGGTGATGGGCTGAGCGGCGGGAGCGTGCCTCGGGGGGGAGACGTGGATGTGCAGGTGGTGGTCAGTCCCGTCGTCGCCGAGGCCGTAGGTGCACGGCAGACGGCGTGGCAGGCGGTGGTGGGAGCGTTCCTGGCTCTGACGGACAGGGCGGGCACCATTCACCGCGCGGTCAGCTCGGCCGATGGCCGCTACACGTTCACTGGCATCCCGGAGGGGAACGCCACCTTGCAGGTACAGCCGCCGGCCCAGTATGTCGGCTACGGGATCCGTACCGTGCCCATCCAGGTGTCCGGGCGGGCTGCTCTGTCACTCGTTGTCTGGCTTGACGTGGTCCGGCCGGACTTGCGCGTCGACTCGCTCGCCGTGGCTCCTTCGACGGCTCGCCTCAGACCGGGCCAGCGGGTGACCTTCGAGATGGTGGCCGAAGGCGACAACCTTGGTGGCGCGCATCCGATCTGGGGGTTCCACGGAACAGGCGGGACGATCGACCCGAACGGCGTGTTCACCGCCAGCGGCGAGGGCGGCGGAGTCGTCACGGTGATGCTAGGCGTGAAGACCGCCCATGCCAGCGTCGTGATCGTCGCCCCGTGACCGAGCTGGTGAGCGAAGCGGCCTAAGGGGTCACGGTGAGACTTTGGAGTGACCGCCGGACCCACGCGCGCGTCTGGGTGCCTGCGGAGGACGGTGTCAGGGCGGCCGCGCAGTATGTGCGGCCGCCTATTGTTGCTGCGATCGTGGTGAGTCGTTGGCTCACGCCATCCACGGTCCCGTTCGCATCGAGACGGACCGCGGTGGCACCGGAGAGCAGGCAGGAGCTGCGAGTCGGTGGTGCGTCCAGCTCGGCCACTGACATGGCTTCCTGGGCCACGAGCATCAGGTCGTCTTCGTCCGGCGGCGCCAGCGTGAGGCGGATTCCCACCGGGCCAGGCGCCGCGCCGTCGCCGGGTGCGGTGTCGGCCGCCGCGCCCATAAGCACGATGCCGTCCTCGCTGCTGTCCTCGAGCACCTGCCAGCCCGGAGGGACGAGCACGCGGAGACTCAGCCCGGCGTGTTCGTAGAGCTGCCAGCCTGAGTTTGCTTCCGCGGCAATGATGCCCGTCTCGGAGGGCCGGGGCGCCGCCTCTGCTTCCGCCTCGTCCGGCGCGGCTGCAGGACCGAGACGGATCCTCTGCGCCAGACGGTAGAGGTCAGCCAGAGTCTCATCGAAGGTCCGGATCTGACGGCCGCGCGCCGTTGCCGCAGCGGACGGCCCTGCCGGGACCGGGCGCGCCGATGGAACGGCCGGTACCGCCCCGCCGCCACGGGCCAGTCCGACCATAATACCGCGGCTCGTCTCTGCGGCCAGGACATCGCCGTCGGCGCTCAGGCTCACTGACCGCGCCCCGGAGAGGCCGGGTACCTCGTGGCTCGTGTGTCCCGTGAATGCCGCGTAGTACACCCGCCCGGCCGCGCAGGCCGCGATCCGTCGGCCGAAGTCATCCATGGCGAGTGACGTGATCGGCCCTGTGGCACCCGTCGCGATGCTGGACGCGGCGCGGCGGGCGCGGTCAAAGGTCAGAACGCGCGTGCCGTCGAGGCCATCAACATAGGCGAGGCGCTGGCCGTCGGCACTCAGGCACGGCAGTCCGCGGGCCGGCTGGGGATCCGTGGCATCCGACGCCCAGGTGCCATCCTCTTGCAGTGCCCAGACTGAAACACGCCCCACGCCCGGCGCCTCGCCGCCGTCTGACGAGTCGCCGATCACGAGCGCCAGTACTGTGCCGTCGGCCGAGGCTGCGAGCCGTGGCTCTTTGGCGTCAGCGGCCCCCAGGGGCCCTTCCCACACCGTTACCCACGGTGCCCCAGCGGGCGAACCCACCATCAGCCGGGCATCGGGCCCGAGGGGCGCGCCGATCCCCTTCGCGAGGGCGACGACCCGCGAACCATCCCGCGTGACCAGTGCGTCGAGGAGTTCACCGTTTGGTTCCGTGAGGCTCCCGCTCAAATCGACCGGAGATGACCCGGGGTGCAGCACGTAGCGCGCCACGGCCACCAGCGTAGACCCTGAAGCGCAGACGGAGACGGCGCGGACGTTCGCGCTGGTCTGTCCCGGCACATCGGGCCAGCCGGTGCCTGGCCCTGTCAGGGCCACCATGTTCGCGCCGTCGGTCTCAGATCGGTGGAGCTGCCACTGCGCCCCGGTTCGGCTCCAGAACCAGACCAGGCGCCCGTCCGCCGAAACGGTAGGTGCCCGGCCTTCGGCCAGGCGCCAGACGGTGTAGCGAGCGGCCAACGCGGCAGGGGCACACGCCGCGGAGAGACCGAGGGCCAGGGCGAGTCCGGCTGGCCCGACGAGGCGGCGGGTACTACTCAACGAGCTCGGTTCTACCATCGCTGTAGATGACCATCCGCTTCCCGCCATGGAACGGCTCGCGGTCCCGCAGAACGATCTGCCGCTCGGCTCTGAGTTCGGCCCATGCCCGCCCGGCAACTCCCGGGGCCAGCTCATAGCTGGTCGGCCCCTCTCCTTTGGCGTCCGACGGGCACCGCAACCGCTCAGGCCGGTCCATCAGGGGGCGGAGGAGCGGCACCCAGAAGAACGGCTCTGGGTGCGTAGCGTCCGCCCCTGGGGCTGGGACATTGCCCTCGTGTCCGCGCGAATAGCGTTCGAGGGCGTGGAGGATCTCGGTCAGGTTCTCGGCACACTCGGTGGCATAGGCGGGCGAGGCCAGATGCCCTCCTTCGACGACATCGACCATCCGAAGCTCGGTCCCCGAGACGTACACAATCGCCCCGGAGTCACCCGTGAAGCTCAGGTCGCTCTCGAACGGCCGCGGGATCAGGACCGGCGGCGCAACTGGTTGGGCGACGACTCGGCCCTCGGGAGTCTGCGGATCGCGCACCACCAGCTCCCGCTTGTCCCCCCGGGTCCGGATGTAGGCCACTCGCGTCCCGTCGGGCGAGCATGCGGCGTCGGAGATTCGCTCATCGAGGGGGAAGGTGAGTACGTGTTTCATCTTGCCGGTTCGTGTGTTCAGCTCCCACAGGCTGGTGATCTCCTGGGTCCCACCGCTCGCGGATGCGACGAATCGCAGTGTCACGTTGTCGGGCATCCACATGAGGCCCGAGGACGTGGAAAGGCTGAGGGTCTCGTGCAGCGCGAAAAGCTGGGTCTGCTTCCGGAGTACCGTCATGACCCAGAGCCCCGCACGAGTGGCTCGATCGTCTTCACTGCGGACATATGCCACGAGCTCGCCGTTTGGCGAGTAGCACGGCGCGAACGGCGCCGACTTGAGCGTGGCCGGCAGCAGCAATGTGGGCGCCCTGGACTGGATGTTGATCACCCACAGCCCGGCCCTTTGTTCGCCATCGACGGTACGTACGGCGCTGCAGACGACGTTGCGTCCGTCGGGCGAGACGCACGGGTCCCAGACCATGGACGTCGTGGACAGCCGCTCGGTGGTGCGCCCGTCGAGCGACATCAGGTATAGGTTCTGAGTGAGTGTACCGTCGGCAGCGACGCCATACTCGACATAGGCCAGCAGGTCGGCCTTGAGAGCACACGAGGGCGAGTGGCGTCCAGCCACGGTGAGCGCCCTGTCGGATCCGAGCGCGGGAGTCTGATCCGGCGCCCCCGGCAGCACCGCGGCGCACGCGGCGATCGCCCACACGACAGTGCACGATCGGGCCGTCTGCGCCACGCGGCGTCCCAGCTGTGGGCGTGCGACTCCCATGCGAGCCAACCGTCACCTCCCGCCCTCATGCAGCCAGTCTGCACCTGATGTCGCCGCGGCGGCGAACGCCTGCTCGCGCAGGCAGCGCCGGAGGGCTTCGTTGAGCTGGTTCGCCGAGAACAGACAGACGCCTTTCGCGCCCTTGGCACGACATATGCGAATCTGTTCGAGTACCGCCTCCGGCGCGGGGGGCGGGCCGTCCTCGTTCGACAGGTTGTAGATGGCCAAGCCCGGGATCGTGCGGGTGAGCCCAGGGTCGGTGATGGACCATTCGTCCAGAAGCGCGCGGAGCGAGCTGTTGTCGGTGGTGTAGGCCATGGGGAAGACGCCATCGACCAAGCCCTCGCGGAGCCAGCGGGGCCAGTCCTGAAGGCGCTCGGCCGCCGAGGCACGCGAGCGGAACACCGCCGCCGTCACCTGAGCGCCCGGGCGCGCTTCGTGCACCCGAGCGGCCGTCTGGCGCACGAGGTCGGTGATACAGCTTTCGCGGTACGTATCCCAAGCCCGGATCAGGGCGCCAGCCTCTTCGGGCGACATGGGCGCGCCGCGCGACGGGATCCGAGGATCCGGGCTGGTAGGAAGGAGCACGGCGCTGGTGCTGGACCAGCCCAGGCCCCCCTGGGCGCCGGTGACAGCCCGGAGATGCGCGTTGCCCATGGTGGGTGCCGGGCCGTCGACGAATATGGCCCTGCCGCCGCCTCGAACGAACAGCTCGAGGCCGTTGGCGGCGGTGTTATCCATGAGGTAACACCCGGGAAGCAGGAGAAGGCACCTGCGGCTGAGCTCCTCGAGGCGTTGGGCGTCAACGGGCTGCGCTGCATAGCCCAGGACCGACCGGAGCCACGCCTGCATCTGGTCCACCGCACGCTGCCCGTAGCGGGCTCGCGTCTGGGCGGGATAGGTGTAGCGGAGCGTTGCCGGGCTCGCGCCGAAGCTCGTCGCAATCCTTTTGAGGATCTCATCACTGGCGGGGGTCCGCGAGGCGAACGCCTGCCAGTTCAGGACGGCGGCCGTCCCGGAGCCCAGCGCGTTGACCAACACGGCCGGGTGCCCGTTGTCGAACACCGCCAGCGGCCGTGCGGTGCTCACCGGACCGACGCGGTTCGAGCTGGCGCAGATGATGGAGGGAAGCGAGGAGCCGAGGAGGGGATCGAGGTCGTACCCGGTTGTCTCTCGGAAGCCGCGCTTGGCGGCAGCCGTGTATCCCCACTCGTGGCCCGGGTAGCGGACGAAGTCAAGCTGGACGCCATCGACGGCGTAGGTCGCGGCGACCTCGGTTGCCAGTCGGACCATGAACTCGCGCACCTCGGGGTTGCCCAGGTCATACCAGTTGCCGGGGCGGCCCGAGACGTCGACGAGGCGCCACTCCGGATGGGCCGGGAACAGCGCACCTGCCTCACTCGTACCGTAGTTCCCAACGACCAACCGGACGTGGGTGGCGATGCCCCGGGGCCTCGCGATGGACAGCCAGTGGGCCACCGGGTCGAATCCCCGGCGCACGACCTCGGCCTGCGGTGCGATGCGGCTCGACCAGTAGGCCGTCCCGCCCCAATAGAAGCACAGGGGGTATATGGCATTGAGGCGGGCGTCCTCGAGCCTGGCGAGTAGGGCCGCCGCCTTCTCCGGCGTGTCCATCGCGGTGGCGTGGGACCAGACGCCACGAAGCTCTGTCGGCGCGGCCACAGCGGCGCAGCCGCACAGGAATAGTGCAAGCACCCTCGCGACCATGGGTCCCCACATGCGGGCATTATGTGGACGCCCGCCCAGAGGCGTCAACGGCGGCTGGAGAGCGTTGACGGTGCGGGCGCCCTCGGCTACGCTAGCCACCGTATGGTTCGTGGCCACCGCGTCCTGCCGGGCGCGAGGTCGGCCCGAGTGGAGGATCGTGCCATGAGACTGTCCACCCGCGCCACCAACGTGTCGCCGTCGGCGACCCTGGCGATCAGCCGCAAAGCGAAGGAGCTGCGGTCGAAGGGCATCGACGTTATTGGTTTCGGGGCGGGGGAGCCTGACTTTGACACGCCGGCTCACATCGCAGCGGCAGCGGCCCTCGCCGTGACGAGCGGTGACACCCGGTATGCCCCGAGCAAGCTCCCGGAGCTGCACAGCGCCGTCTGCGAGGCCGTCCGCGAGGCCACGGGCGTGAGCTACACGCCGAAGCAGGTGTTGGTTTCGTGTGGAGCAAAACATACTCTCTACAATGTCATGCAGGCCCTGATCGACCCGGGCGATGAGGTCATCCTGTTTGCGCCCTACTGGGTGACTTATCCTGAACAGGTCGCGCTGGCCGGCGGAAGACCAGTGATCGTAGAGACGTCCGTCGAGGATGATTTCGCGCCGGACCTGGAGGCGGTCCGCGCCGCGATTACCGGTCGCACCCGGGCCATCATCGTCAATAGCCCGAGCAATCCCTGTGGCAGCGTGTATGGTGAGTCCGTGCTGGAGGGCCTGGCGGCGATTGCCGTTGAGCACGATCTGATGGTCGTTTCCGACGAGATCTATGATCGACTTACCTACGATGGCCGGCCGCACCGCAGCATCCTTGAGTGTGGGGCGGGGATGGCTGAGCGCACGGTGTACGTCAATGGCCCGTCGAAGACGTACGCGATGACGGGATGGCGGCTGGGGTGGGCGCTGGGCCCAGAGCCATTGATCAGCGCCATGGCCGACCTTCAGGATCACTGCACGTCGAATCCGGCCTCGTTCGCCATCGCAGGCTGCGTGGAGGCACTCACGGGCCCACAGGACTGCGTCGAGGCCATGCGCGCTGAGTTCGAGCAGCGCAGGGATTTCATGTACGGTCGTCTGTCCTCGATGAGCTGCTGCCGGGTCTCGAAGCCGCGGGGTGCGTTCTACGCACTTCCCGACTTCTCGCCCATCATGGGAACCACCCGGGCGGGCGTGACCATCCAAGACTCTATGGACCTGGCCGGCTTTCTGCTCGAGCACGCTGGAGTTGCGTTGGTGCCGGGCACGCCGTTCGGGGCGCCGACCTCTGCGCGGCTGTCGTTCGCGACGTCCATGGCTCACATCGAGGAGGGCCTGGACCGCATCGAGCGAGCCCTGTGTTAGGTTTCGCGAATGGAGGATGCATGGGCACTGCGACGTCGCTGACGAACGCTGGCTCGTGGGGACGTCCCTTGAGGTTCTGGGGGACCGTCACTGCTGGCTTGCTGGTTGTGTTCGGCCTGTCGTACGCCGTGGGCCTGGGCGTGGGGCGGCGGCTCGAGTCTCAGGCCGTGCCGGTGCGGCAACTCAAGACCTGGGACGCCGGCAAGGGGTTCACGTTGGCCGAGCGAGGCGAGGGGCTGCTCGAGCGCGTCTTCGGGCCGATGGGCCCTGATAAGGCGCAAGTGCAGATTGCGGTGGGAGAGTATCTGACCCCGGAGGGCGCTGCGGAGGGCAGACCGGCCGTGTTCGGGAGCCGCGACCCGGGCCAGGCGAAGACGGACACGGAGTCGAAGGCTGGGGAGAACGATGCGGCCTCGGCCGAGCGGGCCGAGGCGGAGCGTGCGGCCGCGCTTCGACGGCTTGGGTACGGCACCACGGATGGCGGTCCTGCCACATCCGGCGGGCATGGCGTCGACCTGGGAGTGTACTCCGAGGAAGAGGCACGCTCGCTGGTGCAGCGCATGAGGAGTCAGGGGCGGACGGCCTACGTGGAGGAGACGCGGAATACGGACGGTACGGTCGGCTACCGGATTCGCGGTGGCACGGCGGCGACCCCTGAGGAAGCGGCCCGTATCGGCAAGGAGCTGCGCAGGGAACTGCAGGCGGGAGCGCATTCGCCTGCTACCCCAACTCCCACTCCGCCGTCGCCTGCGGCTGGAGCTTCTGGGCAGGAGGCTGCGCCGAGCGGCGGGGAGCCTGGCTTGGCGCCGCCGCCTGCCGGTGATGGCGGGCAGGACACGCGGCCCATCGGTGATCTGTGATGGCATCCCCTACTCTCCCGTTGCCCGGGCCACATCGGCCGCGGCGGTTGCGTAGTCTGCCCGCGATGCGCCGGATGGTCCGCGAGACGCGCTTGACGCCCGATGCTTTGATCTACCCGGTCTTCGTCCAGCCGGGCCGGGGCGTGCGGATGCCCATCGCATCGATGCCCGGGTGCTTCCGCTGGTCGGTGGACTGCCTCAAGGACGAAATCTCCGAGGTGGTGGCCCTTGGAGTCCCTGCGATCATGCTGTTTGGGATTCCCGAACGCAAGGATGAGCGGGGAAGCGGGGCCGACGACCCAGACGGCATCGTCCAGCAAGCGATGAGGGCTGTGAAGCAATGGTTCCCTGAGTTGCTGGTCATCGGCGATGTGTGTCTTTGCGAGTATACGAGCCATGGCCATTGCGGCGTCCTGCGCGGTGATGACGTGGACAACGACGCGACACTGGAGCGCCTCGCCAGCACGGCAGTGTCCCAAGCACAGGCTGGAGCCGATGTGATCGCGCCCTCGGACATGATGGACGGAAGGGTGCGGGCCATCCGCTGGGCCCTGGATGCGGCAGGGCATTCCGAGGTGCCCATCATGTCGTATGCCGCCAAGTATGCCTCGGCGTTCTACGGGCCTTTCCGTGAGGCGGCGGAGTCCACGCCCCGTTTTGGTGACCGTCGGTCGTATCAGATGGATACGGCGAACGTCCGGGAGGCCATGCGTGAGATGGCACTGGATGCCGATGAGGGAGCGGACATCCTCATGGTGAAGCCCGCCCTCGCCTATCTGGACGTCCTGCGGTCCGCGCGAGCGCGTTTTGACCTGCCGCTGGCCGCATACAACGTGAGCGGCGAGTATGCCATGGTGAAGGCGGCTTCTGCGATGGGATGGCTGGACGAGCGGCGTACCGTCCTTGAGATTGCCACCAGTATCTGCCGCGCGGGCGCTGATATGATTCTCACTTATCATGCCAAGGACCTGGCGGCCTGGCTCAAGGCGGACGTACCGGCGTCTGAGCGCACTTAGGCTCAACTCCTCAGTGCGCCGACACGCTCCTGTGGAACGAATAGAGCGAGGGCCATGACAGGTCGCCAGTCGGGCTCGTGGGCGCGTTACGGCCACTTGGCAAGCGGAGGGGTCCACGGTTGCGCCAAGTCACGCGGTCTCGGCCCGACGTGGTCGCTGCGCCGGCAGGTGTTGCTGGGGCACGGACGCCTCGGCACTCCTGGCGCGCGTGGCTCCTGCTCGTGCCAGTCGCAGGGGCATTGGTGTGCGCTCTTTTCCCTCCCACCCACTATGATCCCATGCGCCCCTCGGCCGGCATGTCGCCCCGGGCATTCCTGCACACCGCGCAGCGCGAAGCTGAGCTGTCCGAGCGGCCGGCTCTACGGCACTGGATGGGCGGTCTGTTGGCTTCCTCGGCCGCAGACCGGGCCAGGGAGTTCGCGCTGAGCTCGAACGCCGAACCGCGGAACGGGGACGCGGCCTTTCTCGCGGCCCACACGGCGCTGATCGCCGGAGAGGGCTCCCTTCACTACGCTCTGCGCGCCGTGAGCCAGGCCCCGGACTCGCGGGCGGGGTACTACCTGCTCGCCGCCTCGCTGCTCAGCCTCGGTGCCCGCGACGATGCGTGGCGTTTTCTCGAGGTGGCCCGTCCGCTTCGTGCCGCCCGGGTCCCCGATTGGCTGCCGCTGCAGATGCGTGCCCGAGCCGCAGACGGTGCGGCGCCGCTGCCGCAGCCTTCGATGGCCGGCTGGTTCTCAGTTGAGGACTTTGGACGCTGGTGTCAGGAACGCGAGCAGTACGCCGTGATCGGGGATCCGACCTCGGCACTTCGCGACCTGCGGCGGCTGGACGCGTATGCGGCATTCCTCACCAATCGGTCTGGCGTTGTCCTGCGTGACCTTCGGCAGGCGGCGCTCCTGAAGCTGCGCGTACAGGCGGCTCGGGGGATCATTCTGGCCCACGCGGGCCGTGCCCAAGAGATCAAGGACGGTGCCGTCGTGGAGCGCGCCGCGGCCTGGCTCGCCGCTGCCGACGAGGCCAACGAGGCGTTGTCCAGCCTGACGGTCGACCTGGCCCAGGATCGGGCGCTGTTTCTCACCGTGGTACCAGTTCGGACCCTCGCGGTGGCCATGTGTCTGGCCACCGCGATCTGGCTCTGTCTTCAGGGGGCGGGGGTCATGGACCACCAGGGCCACGGGGGAGCCGCGGCACCGTTCCGGCTCGGCCCCGTGGTCCTCATGGCGTTCATATCGGTGCTTCCGGTGGCGTTTCTCATCGGGGCCGCACTGCTCTCCCCCCGACTGGCGACCGCGGGGTTGAGCCCTGATCTGCTCGCTGTGGCGAACACCTTCGGTGGCGCGCTCCTGGCGCCGGATCGGGACCTGGCCGTGGGGCTGTCGTCGGTTCCAGTCGAGGTCCGGTCTCCGGCTCTCGGCGCCGGTGTAGCTGCGGCACCTGCCGTGTTGGTCTACCTGGGCGCCTGCGCCCACACCCGGCGTCTATTCTGGCGCCGCGGCACCCGCCACGGGCTCTTGGGGGTCCTTCTGAGTATCGTCCCGCCGCCGGTCGCCGTGGTCCACTGGCGCACTGTGGCCACGGCGTCTGCCATCGCAGTGATACTGCTGTCCGCGGGCTCATCGGCGGCGGTCCACGTCCACGAGGCCCGGTACAGCGAGCCCCCTGAGATCTGCTTCGACACAGCCTGCTTCGCTCGGGTCCTCCTCGACACGGAGGCCCATGCAGTTGGGGAGGCGACGGCGGGCACGGGTGCCTCGGACGCGGTCAGGCTTGACGATGCGCGTGACCATGCTCTTGCGTTGATCGAACAGTACCGCAGGGCCGACTCCGAAGCCCTTCGCGGGGCGGGGTACGTGCAGGAGCCGCCGTCTCGCTGAGGAAGTCGTCGGGCGAGTCTCCGCCGCGCAGGCAACCCGATCTGGTGCCAAGCGAAAGGAAGGTTACTACTTGACCAAAGGGATCTCTCAGATTGTATTCGCGAAGGACCGGCCGCTGCGCGAGGTGTTGCGCTTCTCCGTCGACGCCGGGTATCAGGCCGTGGAGCTCTGCATGAGGCCCAAGGGCGAGCTAACGCCGGAGTCGACCCCCGATGATTACCGGCGGTTGACCGCGCTGGCCCGAGAGTTCGGAGTGACCTACACGAGCGTCTTGCCCCTGTGCGGTGGCGCGCTGACGTCGAATGACCCCGAGGAACGCGCAAAGGCCGTTGCCGTGTTCGGCAAGTGCATGGAGGCGGCCGAGGCCCTGGAAGCCGGCCACGTGCTGTGCGTGCCCGGGTACGTCGGGCCAGACATCCGCGATGATGTGGCTCACCAGCGGGCCAGGGAGGGGCTGCTGCAGTTGGCTCCAGAGGCAGAGCGGCGTCAGGTCCGCCTGTGCATTGAGAATGTCTGGAACAAGATGTTCATGTCCCCTACGGAGCTGCGTTGGTTCGTGACCGATCTGGGATCCCCCTGGGTCAACGTGTACCTCGATGTGGGCAACATGCTGATCTGGGGTTTCCCCGAGCACTGGATTGGAGTGCTGGGCCAGCAGATCCGGCGCGTGCACTTCAAGGACTTCCGCCGCGATGGCTACCAGTTCGTCCAGCTCATGGATGGTGATGTGAATTGGCCGGCGGTTGTGAAGGGCCTCCGCGACGTGGGCTATGCGGGGCCGGTCATCTCGGAGGTCGATGGGCCGGACGAGACGCTGCGTGAGACGTCGGCGAGGATGGACCAGATACTGGCCCAGACCTAGTGTCCTACCGCCCTGAAGGGATCCGTACTCGCGCTCGGGCGTCCTTGAGGGGCGGGTGTATCGCGGCCCGGCTACGGAGGTGTCGTGCTATGTGTTGGGATGGAGCCAGAGGGCCATTGTGTCGGACGCTGTTCGTGGGGGCCTGCATGGTGTTTCTGGTCGGCTCTCGGCCGGCATGGAGTGAGGAAAGTGACCAGGTCGAGGCGGCGCTACGCGGAGTCGTTCAGGCACTGGTATCGCATGACCGCGCGGCTCTAGAGGAGTTGACCGATCCGCGCGCGTTCATTGGGCTTGTGGCCGACGGGGACACCGAGCCACTGCGGACCGACCGTGAGGGGATGGTTGCGCAGGGGCTTGCCCACCGGCTCGACGGCCTGGGGGCGCTGGAGGACGTACAGATCGAAGTGCTGGGCGAGCTGGCGCTGGCTTCGTGGTCGACCCGCCGCGAGGGTGCCGCTCCCGTGCCGGGGTACGCGGTACTCAGCCAGCAGCGAGGCTTGTGGCGCGCGAATCTTCTCGCACTGGTTGCTGAGTCCCCGGAGGCACCGGAAGCTGAGGTCCCTCCGGTGTCTGACATCGTCGCCGAGCTGGTGAAGGCCGGCAACGAGCGGGACTTCGACAAGGCATTCGCCCGGGTGGCCGACGGTCCTGTGGTTGGCCTGGCCGGCGGCCCATCGGGTGGGGTCTACGCCTTCTCGGATGCCAAGGAGCTTCTGACCATGGCTCAGGCCATGGCGCCGCAGGGGCTCACTCTGGACGGCGCCGTCCGGCGACATGCAGCGACGCGTGGAGCGGGTGTGGCCCTCCTGAGCCTGTCTCTCTCTCTGGCGGACCAGATGTCGTTCGATCTGAGCGGGATCGTCCTCGTGGTCCGCCAGGGCGACGGTTGGGTCATCCCCGCGCTCTGTGTGGGCATCGTGGGCAACTGATGTGGGGTCGGACTAGACCCAGATGCTGTACGCCCTCAGGCCCTTGGCGGTGCCGTAGAGTGACCAGAAACTGCCAGCCATGAAGTCACCGATGACCAGCCCCATGGCGAATGGCACGGCTTTGCGGAACGCGGTGGCGCCGCCGTGGCGCGCCAAGGTCGACTTGACGCACCACGCCACGAAGAGCGAGAACCACATGTGGTCCATCGCCCACGCATTCGCCACGGCGTACCCGATCGGATGGAGCGGCCAGCCCGTGAAGCGGGAGTTCCCTAGCATCCCGGCGATCGTGGCCCCGATTCCCATGAGTACTGCACCGATCACCCGGGGATCGGCGCGCGTGGGTGCCTGGAGCACTCCCGCCAGCTCACTCAGGGGCGCGCTGGCGATCCACTGGGCGTGGTAGAACGGCCCCCATTTGGCGGCGGCGCCATCGCGATAGTAGAGGTGCAGTATGGACCAACACGCGGCGACACTTCCGATGAGCATGGCGGCGAGCATGGGCGCCGTGAGGGAGCGCGCCGTCAGTCCGGCTCGGCTTGCCAGCTTGTGCCCTTCGGCGATGTGTGGCATCGGATGCGACCGGTAGGCCCGGTTGAACCAGTAGAACAGGTACGATGCACCCATATTGGCGGGACCAATGAAGTGCGAGCCCAGCATTCTGAACAGTATCTGGCCGGGTCCCACGAAGTAGAGCTCATGAGTCGGGATTCCCATCTCCGCCCGGATGCGGGTCACCGACTGGGCCAGGAGCACGTAGATGCCAAGGAACGCTCCGGCATACCACGCGCTCATTCCCGCACCGATGGCGAAGGCTACGAGCCCCGCTGTGGCCGCCAGGAGTAGGGCGAACGCCGCCCGCATCGAGAGGGGCTCCCCGTCCTCCCGGGTCCCACCCCCCCGCAGCGCCGCGCGGCCGATGCGACGGAGGTAGCCGCGGCTGGTCCACAGCGAGAAAACAACCAGGCCAACGAAACTGCCAAAAGACTGCTCTTTCGTGAACGGGAAGCCATTAGTTTCCAGCCGGCCCCACTGCTGGGCGACCACCAATTGGATCTTGAAGAGTAGGTAGAATACCCAACATGAGTAGGACAACTCGGCCGGTATCAGCATTCCCAGCCCGATAACGAACGGGTAGAACGACACGGCCATGAACCCCACAGCGTTCCACGGGCGATCGACAAGCTGAGCCCCCAGGTTGAAGCCGGGGTAGGCAGACGAGCGGACGGGGATCTGAGGCACGACAGGCTTGAGCACGTGGAGTCCGTTGAGCACGTCGATGCAGAGAGCGGTCCCGAAGGCCAGCCAGAACCAGCGGTCTCGGCTCAGGTGCTCTGGTCGAAGTGTGAGCTCCATGGGCACTTGAGCGATCGGGTATGTCAGCCGCTCGGACTCGATCCAGCGTCTGCGGAACAGAGCCGTCACGGCGATGAACATGAGTGCCAGCGCTGCGATGAGTACATGCCAGAGCGCCAGTGGCATCAGCCACGGCCATAGGTTCTCCGGCTGATAGAGCGAGCTGCCCCCGGACCAGAAGTTGGCCAGGGCGATGCGATCGGTGACCATCAGCTCGCTCCGGAACCACGGGAGCACCACCTCACTCCAGCCGTTCTCGGGGCTCGCGTAGTGGAAGGGGTACGCCATGATGGGGATGAGGCAACACAGCATGTCGATGCCGGCCATGGCCGATCCGAGTGTTGTGAGCACATAGACGACGACCATGTCCACGCGCGAGAGGGCCAACGCCGGCACCCATCGCCGGAGTGGAGCGTTGGCCAGAGACACCAGGACGACGGTGAAGATGACATTGAAGAAGAGGGAGACCGAGGTCGGTGTCTGCGTGTTCCGAACCAGCTCGACGATCGCCAGCCAGTACGCGTTGAGAGGGATGAGCAGCAAGCCCACGATCACTGCACGGAACCTGAGACGCGACGGGTTGCGGTCGTTGGGCACGGCAGTGCTGACGTCCAGGGCCTCCAACGGCAACGGGTCCCGGTAGGCACCGCCACGCAGCGGGCCGTCGGGACACCCCCCTCTCGGCTCCGGTTTGGGTTGTCGGTCGCGCCGGCCGGAACGCACGGGCGCCGGGGTGTTCGGACCCCTCGGTAGTCCACCCTCCCGCCGGGGCCGCGTTAGGGTTCTTCGGCCGGGGTCAGGCTAGCCACCGCGAGCCGTGCACACTCGGAGACCCTCGGGTTCGGATCGTCCGCCATTGACGCGAGGTGGGGTACGGCGTCCACATAGCCCAGCATGGCGAGTGACGACGCCGCGGCACATCGGACCTCCGGCAGTTCATCCCGATCGGTGAGCAGCGCCACGAGCGACTGCGCGCCCGCCGTGTCTGGCATGACGCCCATGGCCCGAGCGGCGCACAGTCGTACCACGCTGTGGCGATCCTCGGATGCTCGCGAGAGTACCTCGCTGCACCCCGCGATGCGCAGGTCTCCCAGCGCGCGTACCGCGGCGGCGCGGATGATGCGATCGGAACTGGTCGCCCCCTGCGACAGCGCCTCAAGCGCACGCCGGGCGAAGGCATGTGAACGGACGCCCTCACCGAGGACATGGCACGCGCATCGCCACACCACTGGCCAGTTGGCCGCAAACTCCTCCTCGGGGACGTAGGCAAGCCGCTGGATCATGTCTCTCGAATCGAGCAAGCAGCACACATGGACGATTACCTCGTGCCAGAACGGCTCATGCAGCCGCGACACCAGAGCCATCGGGTCGGTCGCGTATCTGGCGTGAACCGCCGTCAGGATCTCCTGGACGGAGGGGATCACGAATCGCACGCGTCCTCCGGCGTCCGCCCGGAGCACGGTGGCCCCGTCGATGGCGAATCGCAGGACCTGTCGTGCCTCACTGGGGTCGATGGGAGTCCCGACAAGGGCCTCCTCGAGGAACCCGAGGACCTTGGCGGAACTCACATCCGATCGCCCGGTCGTGTGCAAGCGGTACGCCAGCATCGCGAGGAGCCGCACCGTCGTATCGGCATCGGTCACTGGCCGCGGTGCCTCGGGCGTCGCATGCCCCCCGCAGAGCGCGGTGACCAAGCGCTGGAGGCGCTCCGCTTCACTTCGGGGCGTCTCGAGTCCCGCCACGGGAGCCAGCGCGGCAGCCACGATGTCCAGCGGGGAGGTCGCCTCCGGCGAGATCCCCCAGTCTGCCAGGGCGTTGGTAATGGTGGCGCAGATCCGCTGGACTTCGCCCGCACATTCCTCAGCCGACGCTCCGTCCGGATGATGCGTGAGCGCCAGTGCCGTGGCGACGCTTGCCGTCACATGCTCGACCTCGGTGGGGCCCAGGGGCACGAGTGAGTACTCCCGAAACTGGACGGGGAGTCGAAGGTGCCCGCCATAGTCGCCCGGCCGTGTGGCGATGATGAACACGTTCTTCCGGTACGCAGTCTCGGCTGCCTCGATCCATCGGAGGGCCTGCTCGCGGAGCTCATGGCTGGGGACGAGGTGTAGGTCATCGAACAGGAGGATGAAGCTACCGGCCTTCAGGTGCGTCTCCACGAAGGCGGCAGCCCCCACGCCTTCGGGGAAGGTTTGGTCCGCCAGTACCTGTGGGAGTGGACGTGTCAGGTCCTCGGGGGCCAGTGATCCGAGCCGGATATATGCCGCGAGCCGCGACTCGCGGAACCCGAAGACCTCTTTGGTGCGGTCCCGAGCGTACGCGAGGGCTATGGTGCGCAGCGCCATGGTCTTGCCGGATCCCGGCCCACCGATGAGCACCGCACGGGTCGTCTCGCGGAGCACATCAGCAAGTCGTCTCGATTGCGGGGGCAGGACACCGGTCTCATCCTGCGACAGCGAACGTCGTCCCGATAGCGCGGCATCGTATGGGACCCACCGGCTCACATCGCGGTCGATAGCCAGCGCCTGAGCTCGCGTGAGCTTCGCCCCGGGGATGTCAGGATGCCACAAGAGATCGACAACCGAGTCGATCCATGCGCGCACGCGGACCTCGCCCCGGTCAACCGGGTCATCGGGCCGTCCCTCGACCTGCCGGTCGGCCTTGCGTGCCTGTGCCTGAGCTTTCTCGAGCTCCCGGTGAAGCAGCTCCCGCTCTTGGGCGAGGCGGCCCAGAGCTCTCTGGTGCCGGGCTTCTATCTGCTTGGCCGCCAAGGCGGCCGCTGATCGCCCGGCCTGCTCCCGGCGCTTCGTGTTCGAGTAGAACGCGAGAAACGCCATGAGAGCCACGATGCCGATGCCGACGACAGCGAGGAGTAGGATGAGGGCCAGACTGAGACCGCCGCCGGGCGATGCGCCTTCCGTGGGGTCGTTCTGCGCCCACGCACCGGCCGCGCCCGCCGCCACTACCAGCCGAACGAGCCAGGTGCGTATCAGACCCCGCGCCAGCGCCGCCACGCACATCCTCCCGCTCCGGCGTGTCGCCGAGGGGGTGGCCAACGGTTCACGCCGTGGTGCCGGAGCCCGACAGGAATGCGCCGGCACGCAGCTTCTCGGCCGCCGCACGCAGTCGTGCAGTTGTCCGCTCGCGTCCCAGCACCGCCAGCAAGTCGAAGAGGCCTGGCCCCACGGTTTGTCCACTCACGGCGACCCTTGCTCCGTGGATGGCGGTGCCGTGCGCAACTCCCTGGGCGTCCGCACTGGCCCGAAAGGACGTCTCGATGGCCTCGGCCGTCCACGGTGCCACAGCGTCGAGCGAGCCGGCCAGCCCCACCAATATGTCCGCCATGCCCTCTGGCTTCAGAAGGCGCTTGCGCACACCGACCTCATCGAACGCGTATTCGTCGCTGAAGAAGAAACGCGAGTGCTCCACGAGCTGGTTCAGGGTGCGCGCGCGTTCCTTCATCAGGTCGACGACTGCCACAAGGTACCCGGCCTCCTCGTCGCTCGGCTCGCCCGGACCGAGCATCCCGGCCGCGACCATCCGCTCCCTGACCAGGGGAGCCAGCTCCGATCCTGGCGTCCGTTTCAGATGCTGAGCGTTGAGCCACTCCATCTTCTGCTTGTCGAACACCGCAGGAGCCGGCGAGATGCGGTCGATGCTGAATGCCTGGACGATCTCGTCCAGCGTGAACACTTCACGGTCGTCTCCGGGAGACCATCCGAGTAGCGATAGGAAGTTGACGACCGCCACCGGTAGGTAGCCCTCATCGCGGTATGCGAGCGCGCCTTCGGGCAGGTCTCGTTTGGAGAGCTTCCGCCGTTCGGGAGTCAACAACATGGGGGCGTGGGCGAACTGCGGCGGTGGGCATTCGAGGGCGTCATAGAGCACAAGTTGGCGCGGCGTGCTGGGGAGAAGGTCCTCGCCGCGAATGACGTGAGTCATCTTCATCCCCGCGTCATCCACGACGTTGGCGAAGTTGTAGACGGGGAAGCCATCGGACTTGACGATGATGAAGTCATCGAACTCGCGGGCCTCGAACACGACCTCGCCCCGGATGAGATCGGGGACCTTGAGGCGTTCCATGTCGGGCATCCGGAACCGGAGGACGCACGGTTCTCCGGCCTCGGCGCGCCGCGCGGCCTCATCGGGGTCCAGACCGCGGCACCGGCCATCGTAGCGGGGTACCCGTCCCGCTGCCTCGGCCGCCTGGCGCATGCGGGCCAGGTCCTCCTGGGTGCAGAAGCAGCGGTATGCCGCGCCCCGCTCCAGAAGCCGGGCCGCAGCCTGCTGGTAGATGGGGAGGCGTTGGGACTGCATGTACGGTCCATAGGGCCCCCCGATGTCCGGTCCCTCGTCCCAGTCTAGCCCCAGCCAGCGCAGGGTACCGAACACGGACTCAAGTGCCTCGGGCGTGCCCCTCTCCTGATCCGTGTCCTCGATGCGTAGCACGAGGGTGCCTCCCTCGTGCCGCGCGAAAAGCCAGTTGTACAGGGCCGTACGGACACTGCCGATGTGAAGGACGCCCGTTGGGGAGGGCGCGAACCGAACGCGGACGGAGGTCTCTGGCATGTTATCTACCGCCGCCGCCGTGGAGGCCGCCTGGGCAGCTGAGGCGTGCACATCCCAGGGCCGGCCACATCCGGCGACGGCTACTTGGTTCCTTTCCGCACGTACTTGCGTTTGCTTCGGCTGCGCCCTTGCTCCACTTTTCGGTCGTCAAAGACCCATCGATCTCTCTGGGCGCTACGCTGGTGGAAGCACTGGTAGTACGAGAGCATCGAGGCCACCACGCGCTTGCTGGTACGGCGACATGCATTGACCTCGGTGTGGATGCGCAGAAACGGGGCGCCTTCCTCGTGGAAGGGCATGAGACTCGACATCACATCGAGCACTGACATCCGCCGGGCCTCACACTCGGTGCGGAGGTCCAGCAGGCGCTTCATGCTTTCATCATCGAGCCAAGTCAACGGGTCAGTCTCGCCGTCGTGGTAGAGCTCGAACTCGCCCGCGGCGGGGAGTGGCCGGATCCGCAGCACGGAGCCCGACGGGCGGAGATATCGGCGGTAGAAGTCGCCCAGTCCAAAGAGGAGCCCGTTGTCGAGGTTCGCCCAGGTCACGAAGACCTCGCCGCTCTGGGCGTAGCGGAACACGCAGTCCACCACACCGGTCTGTCCCCCATAGAAGTCGCCATCCATCTTGCGGATCTTGAGAGTGCCTGCCAGGAAGTGGTGGTACGGCACCACCCAAGTGACCGCCTCGGGAGTGGCCACCGCGGCGGGATCCAGCAGCACCTCATCCTCTTCGCCCACATCCTCGCGCTCGGGGTCGTGGACCCGTTCCGCGAGGTCGCCGTCCAGGCCCGGATCATCGAGCTCCACGTCCACATCCTCGCCCGAGGCTCCGACGACATTGAGCCGATCGAGCACAAGCATCGGTGGGATGTGGTTCAGGCCCTGCGGGACGCACTCCGGCAGCGTGTAGCGCCCGCCGATCTTGATGAGCCGATCGTCGCCCTCGAGCGCATCCTCGAGGCGGGCCACGGCAGCCGCGAACCTCTCTTCCTCGGGGAATACCTCGAGAGCCTCCATGACCAGCGCATCGGGAGACATCGATCGTCGCTTTTGCTCGAGCAGCGCGATGACCTCACCCATGTCCTCATCGCTGAGGCGGAACTCGCTTCCCCCTGTGAGCCCCTCGTGAGCCGCACCGTCTTCTTCAGCCGCCTCCTGCGCGGCAGCCTGGATAAGTTCGATGATCGGTGGACGCAGGCTGCTGGGAGCCGCAGACTGGTCGGAGAAAACGAGGAAGTCATCGCTTCGCAGTAGCGCCACATAGTGGGCCTGTGCATCGAACGCAGCGGGATCGCGGCGCCAGCACAGGTACTGCAGCGCGCGGATCGTCAGGGGACAGCCGACTACCTCCATGGCCGCTAGCATGGTTGCCGAGTCGTCGTCGCGCCGGATCTGGTCGAATGCCTCAGATATGGCATCCACCTCGGAGGAGTCCTCGAAGAAGTTGTCGAGCACGACATCCTCGTGGGACCCGGATCCGACTCTGAGCAACCATTCGCTCAGCCCCACCATGCCCTCTTCGGTGACGAAGTATGAGTCGCGGGAGCGCACCAACCGCTCGACCTGCACCATGGTCTCCTTGGGCCCCATGGTTTTCGCAAGCGCAACCTGGTGGGCCAGGGCGCGCAGTGGCAGGGGCCGGCCCACGCCGCGCAGAAGGGCCCGAGCCGCGCCGTCGATCGCCGCGCCCTCGGCTTCCTTGCGACACGCGACTTCCCATCTGCGCCCATCCGACACGAACCGTTCGCTACCGAGGAAGAATGCGCGGATGAACGATGACGATACGCTCAGCCCCCGCTCCCTCAGCCACAGAACGATGACGTTCGTGCGGACCGGTTCATCTGAGCTGTGGATGCACTCGTGGACCAGGTCCTCGACGTACATGTATGCACACTCTTCCAGGATCTCCTGGGACACCTCAGGCAATAAAACACACACCTCCCCACGCGGGCCACTTGCTGGGTTCTGTGACCCACGCGCCACACACGCCTACCATGGCGATCCGGTTTGCCGTTCGCCACATTCGTCTGTGTGATACGGCTATTTCAAGACAACTGCCACCAATCCTTCTTGGCCCCATCCGCCACGAGGGGGCTCACGCGGGCATCGAGACGCAGGTTGCCGTCCTCGGTTGTCACCTGCGTGATGCGCACGTCGAACGGAAGCGGTACGTCCCGCGCCAGGTCCACGAGTGGATTCACCGCCGTCTCCACGCTCCGCACCAGAGGAGCCGGCAGTGCCAGCGAGCCCGCGCTGAGCTCCAGGTCCTCGATGCACAGGGCGTTGCCTGTCCGGCACACGATCCGCCCGCGCAAGCGCGCTCTTGCCGGAAACGGGCCGAGCCGGATTCCCCCGGTGGCTTCCACCCAGCCGCCATCGGCCAGGCGGATCTCTGGATTCGCGATCGTAGGTGCTCGCGCCGACACCAACCGGCGCAGGCTGGCAGTCGAGAGCAAGACCCGCGCGGTTCCGCCAGGCAGGTTCACAAGCCTCAGGTGTGTGCGATCGCCATCGGCGCCCAACCAGTAGCCGGCACCGGGGAAGGACATCTCGACGAGGTCAAGCGCGCCTTCGGGCAGACGTACATCCTCAAGCCGCAGCCGGAGCAGGCTGAGCCGGCCCTCCATGCCCGACTGCCCGCGGGGCGCCAGGCGTGGAAGCGGCATCGCTGATGCCTCGACGCCCGAGATGCACAAGGTGATGCTGGCGCCATCACCAGTCCCCAGCCCCCCGGGTGGCCCGTCGACGGCGACCCGAGCCGCGGCGCCCGGAGGCAGATCCCGCTCCATTGCCGCCGCGATCGCCGCGGCAATACTCTGGTTATCGGTGTCGGTCCCCACGCGAAGGGGCAGCACGATCTCTGTTCGGGAGTGCGATTCCATCCTGGGGCCTACTCGGGCGAGAGAGTGCGGCACTAGGGCCGCAGCGCCTTCACCATACTGCGGATGTGCTCGGGTGTCGACCCACAGCAGCCCCCCACGATGGCGGCACCGGCCGCCACAAACCGCCTGGCATACTCCCCCATGGACTCCGGTGTCTCGCGGAACACCGTCTCGCCGGCGACAAGCTCAGGCAGACCCGCGTTCGGCTGGGCGATCACCGGTACCGAAGCAACTGCTGCGAACTCCTCGACCAATGTCAGCGCGCTCTCCAATGTGAGTTCGCCGCAGTTGAACCCCACAGCGGCCGCGCCGGCCTGCTCCAGCGACCGGACGGCGTCCTCCACCCCCACGCCGAACATGGTGCGGTGGCTCATCACGAATGCGAAGGTGCAGGCGACTGGGATATCGGCCGCTTGGCGCGCCCCTCGCACCGCCGCGAGGGCCTCTTCGAGCGACATCATCGTCTCCACGAGGATCAGGTCGGCCCCGCCTTCGGCCAATGCCGCCGCCTGCTCGGAGAAGCACTCCACGGCTTCCTCCTCGGACAGGTCGCCCAGCGGCTCGATCAGGCGCCCCGTGGAGCCCATGGAACCGGCGATGAGCACATCGGACCCGGCGCCCTCTCGGGCCAAGCGCGCTGCGGTGATACTCAGTGCGCGAGCCTGGCTGCCCAGTCCCACCCGGGCGAGCTTGAGGCGCGATCCACCGAAGCTGTTGGTCGTGATGATGTCCGACCCTGCGGCGGCATAGGCGGCCGCGAGGTCACGGACGACGTCGGGATGGGTCTGATTCAGTGCCTCGTAACACTCACCCGGGTTGCCCAGGCGCTTCTGAAGCTCCGTGCCCGTGGCCCCGTCGGCCACGAGTGGCCTATCACTCAGACGCGCCAGCAGATCTGGCATTTCGTGTCCTCCCTCTCCCCATCGCCAGCGGCACCCCAGACCTACGAGGCCACCGATGCCGGCAACGACCCAAGCGGCAGGTTCAGCGATTGGGCGACTGCATCATACACGACCTGGCCGTCGACGATTTGGATCCCGCGTCTCAGGGCCGGGTCGAGGGCGGCCGCGCGCTCCCAACTGAGGGCGGCCAAAGCTTGCGCGTAGGGCATCGTTGCATTGGTCAGCGCCCATGTGGACGTACGCGGCACGGCAGCGGGCATGTTGGTCACGCCGTAGTGAACGACGCCACTGTGGATGAAGACCGGGTTCGAGTGCGACGTCGGCCGCATGGTCTCAACGCAGCCTCCCTGGTCGATGGCGACGTCCACGATGGCCGCGCCGGGCTTCATGGCGGCCACCATTGCCTCGGTCACGAGCCGTGGCGCCGAGGCCCCCGGCACTAGCACCGCCCCGATGACCAGGTCGGCGTATGAGACAGCCCGCGCCACGGAGAGCGGAGTGGCGATCACCGTGATCACATTGCCGTGCATCGTATCCTGCACATACCTCAGTCGATCGTGGCTCTTGTCGAGCACGGTGACGTTGGCCCGCATGCCCATGGCGATGGTGCACGCGTTGGAGCCCACCACGCCCGCGCCGATGATGGCCACGTCGGCCGGCGCCACGCCCGGCACGCCGCCCAACAGAATCCCCCGGCCGCCGCTATGTGCTTCCAGCGCCCTGGCCCCGGCCTGGACTGCCAGACGGCCGGCCACCTCACTCATGGGCACCAGCAGTGGCAGCGTTCCGTTGTCGAGCTGCACGGTCTCGTACCCAATCGCGACGATGCCCGACTCGAGCAAGGCCAGCGTCAGCTCGCGCCCGGCGGCCAGGTGCAGGTAGGTGAACAGCACCTGGCCGCGCCGGAGAAGGGGATACTCCTGAGGCACGGGCTCCTTGACTTTGAGCACCAGGTCCGACGTGCCCCACACCTCTTCGGCCGACGGCACGGTCACGGCCCCAGCCGAAGCGAACTGGTCATCGTCGATTCCCGCGCCAGCGCCGGCACCCGCCTGGACGAGGACGCGGTGGCCGTCGCTCGTGAGCGTCGCGACCCCATCGGGCGTGATCGCCACGCGCTGCTCGCCGTCTTTGATCTCGGTTGGGACCCCTACGATCACGCGGCATCACCTTCCTGTGTGTGTCAAGCAAGCATTCCCTTTCAAACGCGCGTCATCCAGCCCCTTCACGTTCCGACGCCACGTGGGCTGCTCGACCGCTTGCCGGAGGCAGTGCCGCGCCGTACACTCGACCATGTCGTCGTTCCATCGCCTCTCGAGCGGGGAGTCTGCCATGCCCCTCGTGATCCTGTTCGGTCTCGCCAGCTCCGCCACGGCCGCGCCGCCCGGCGCATTCGCCATCCACTCGGCCACGGATATCGGGCATGAGTTCAGCTTCTACTTCGATGGGCGGTTCGGAGCCCAGTATGTGGAACCCCAAGGCGGCGCTGATTGCCGGGTCTGGGGCACACTCAGCAAGTTCGACTTGGGCAACGTTAATCTCTTGGTGTTGAGCTCGGGCGCCACGCCCTGTGCCTACACGCCTGAGGACGTGGCGGCCGTGAGGGCGTATCTTGAGGCAGGCGGAGGCGTGGTGGTCCTCGGCGATTTCGCCACATTCCGCGGCGAGGAAGCTTACCGCCTGAACGACTTGGCGGCGGCCTTTGGGGCCCGGTTCGTGCCCGATGCGGCCGAGGTGCCCCTGCGCGCAGCCAAGGAGCTCGAAGCGGGCACCATTGACTATTACGGGGGCCGCGTTCTCGAGCTGACTGAGCCCGGCGCGTGGCATGTACTCATCGAGGACGCCGCCCGGCGCCCGCTTCTCGCTCGCCGGCCCGTGGGCCATGGGGCGCTGCTCCTGGGTTCCCGCGGCTTGTGTGGCCGTCAGCCGGATGCCAGCGACCCCATCAACGCGAGCTGGCTGCAGCCGCTCTTGGCGCAGGTGGCCTCAGGGAAAGCCGTCGACGCCAATCGACCACCGGAGAGCATGCCGCCCGAGAACGCTGTCGAGCGTGGCGGGCTCAGGATCCGCTACAACGACTACATGCGGCCCTATGCTGACACGATCTTCGATCTCTACTCCCGCGAGCGGCCCGTGCTTGAGTCCATCCTCGGCGTTCCCCCAGCGTCCGGCATGCTTACGAGCCTCATCCTCCTTCCCACCGGCGGCGGTGGGTTCTCCAGCGGGACAGAGATCGGCCTCGGTGTCTTCTGGGGCGGCTTCCCCGAGAAGTCATACGGTATGATCGAGCTGCTGGCCCACGAGGCCACTCACTCGTGGGTGCTGCCCTTCCCCGAGCCCATGTGGAACGAAGGTATCGCGTCCTACGTGGGCATCCTCGCCGGACGCGGAATGGGTGAGGCCGAAGCGGCCGACGAGACCCTCAAAGGCTGGATCGACAACGCACGCAGAGACGATCCCGATTTCTCCAAGCTGGATATCGCCCACGGTACCGGCGTGCCGCACAGCGTTGCCATGGCGAAGCCGATGTGGATCTTCGAGCAGCTCCGCACCGAGAGGCCGGACATCTTGGCCCGGTATTTCCAGGCCAAGCGCCAGCTCATCGATCCCGGCAAGGTGGACGACTACACGGCCGACGATGCCGTCGCGGTGCTCAGCATCGCCATGGAGCGCGACCTGTTCCCCTGGTTCAAGTCATTGGGGATCACCGTGGATCGCGCGAAGACGGCGCTGCCGGTGCCCTGAGGCGCGAGCCTACTTCGCATACGCCCGCAGGTAGTCGACGTACATGAATGACGGGTTTGGCGTCTGGTCGATGGGCCAACCGCCGCCGAGGGCCAGATCGATGAGTACGTACAGCGGCACCTTCGCCTCCTCGGGGGTGTTCATCCGGCGCAGCTCGACTCCGTCATAGTAGAAGACAATGTCGGCCTCATCGATCGATACACCATACGTGTGGAAGTCGTCGGTCATGCCCTCGACGATGGACGGCTTCCCCTCGGCCCAGTGCTTCCCGCCGGGATACCAGAGGTGTACCGTGGTGTGCAGGGCATTGGGCGCAATGCCGTACTGCTCGACCACGTCGATCTCGATCTGCGTAACCTTGCCGCGGTTCACCAGTTCGGGCACGCCCAGCAGCCAGAAGGCGGGCCACGTGCCTGGCCCTTTGGGGAACATGGCCCTCATCTCGAAGTAGCCGTACTGCTGCGAGAAGCCGCGACCCTTCGAGTCGACTGACGAGAGCAGGCCCGCCCGCCAGCCGCGGTCGTCCTTCCTGGCTTCGATGCGGAGCACACCGTTCTCCACGGTGAACGGGAACCCGGGCTCGGGATCGGCGAACGGCGCATCGCCGAAGTCGCCCGCGTAGGGCGTGTGGGCAATCCAGCGCGTCCCCGGCCCCCACGCCGACACGTCGAGTGGGCCGTCGAACTCCTCCGAGAAGGTCAGGTGGTAGCCTTCGAGGTTCAGTGTTGGCGGAGGGAGCTTGGGCACAGGGGCTGCCGGGTCGACGGTGAACCTGCCGATCTCGTACGTCGTCCCGTCGTCCTGGATCCTGACGCCCTCGCCTACCCGAAGTGTCTGATGGTCCCAGCCGCGCCCGGCGGCCGCGTGGTCGTAGAGGCCCACCATGATGCGGTACTCGCCGGCCGGTGCATCGGCTGGCACGACAACCGTGTGCTGGTACTCCACGGCTCCGGTCCACACGGCCGTGCCGAGGGGGGGCTCGTGGTCCCCCTGAAACACGGTGTCTCCTCCAGGCCCCACGAAGTGGACGAACACGGTGAAGTCGCGCTCCATAGGCTCGGCGAGCCATCTGAACGTCAGATCGAACCCATACCCCGGGCGACATGAGGGTTGCGAGAGCACGCCGGCAAGGACGGTCGGCTGTCCGGGCGCGGTGTTGGAGACGGTGCATGAGAAGTCGTCGAACCATAGGGTACCCGCTGTGCCCCCGGCAAGCCCGTCCCTGCCGATGTTCAGCCCGAATCCCGTGGGCGGCCCGTGCCACTTGCCGTCGTTGGCCCCGCCCCAGTGCTCGCCACCCACCAGGTCGGTGAGAGGCAGTACGAGCTCGTGCCACTGGTCATCCGGCTGAACCGCCACGCGAGTGGCCTGGTGGCACTGGCCCGAGCGGTCGGCCAGCCGGATCCCGATCTGCGAAACGCCCCTCGACTTCACCCACAGGCGGATACCCGTCAGGAAACGGCCCTGGAGGTCGGGCATGTCCTTCCAGGCCCCGACGTACGCGCCGCCTCCCGCGAAGTCGGCCGAGAGCTTCATGCTGCCCGTGCCGTTGTGGCCCAGCACGTCGTCGCGGTCGAGCGCACCTTTGGCGCCCGGGAACTCCTCCCCGCCGACGAATCGCCACCCCTGTGGCTCCGCTCCGAACTCGTCGATTAGCACGTCTTCGGTCGCCCACCCGAACGCGCCGACCCACAGCACCCCGAGCGCCACCATCGCTCGTGCCATCACTCACACCCCCTCCAGCCAAAGGACACGCGTAGGTTGCCGCGGTGGGTTGGGCGCGGCAGATGCCCGGCGTGGGCAGGCAACGCACCATGCTCGCGCCCGCCGGACGCGGTCGCCGCACGATCGCCGCGCAGGGAGTCTGCCCCCGCTATCCTTTCGGCTCGGCGATGAGTAGCCAGCCGCCACTCCGCTGCACCGGGATGGCGTCATCGGGCGCGAACTCCGCCGGCGACTGAAAGTTCTCGATGGCCGGGGCACGGAGCATGGTCGTGGCCGGGTCCAGCCCGAGGGCCGCCCAGTCGATTTGGAGGCGGACGGGCAGTTCGTCGGTCGCCGCGCCAGGTGCGGGATCGCTGGAGTGCGGACCAGTGACCACCAGGTGAAGCGTCCCAAAGTTGGCCGGGTCATGGAACGAGTTCCTCACCGGCGCCCAGGATGAGAGCTCGTGCCCGCCGCCCTGGCGGTCGCGCCCGACGTTCAGGCCCATCTCCACGCCATCGGCGAACGCGATTCCGAGCTCAGGTAGCGGGACTGCAACCTCGCCCGTCCACCACCCGTCGCTCACATGCACTCTGTAGATCCAGCTGCCGTCCCAGGTCAGATCCATCGCCTTCAGGTCCGCGAACACGCCCCGTGCATTGCCGACGAACTGGTAGTAGGTCCGTTCGCCCGGCGTGGGCGCGATGAACAGCTCGATGGCGTCGTCCAGCCACACGGTGCCGTCCCGCTCGGTCGTGGCCGCCACCGGCTTGCCTCCGGGCTGTTCGCAGCGGAAGCCGATGTACAGCCGCTCGCCATCGTGGGTGACCCGCGCCTCGATCGCCGCCAGGGGCGTCTCGTCCGTCCCCAACCGATGGAACCGCGTGAGTCTCGCCGCGCCGCTCCACTCGGCCTCATCGAGCTCACCATCGACGATCGGGGCCCTCGCCGCACGCGGGGCCGTCCCCGTGGGCTTCGGGGCCGCCGACGACGGCCAGTGCGCCAGCGCGATCAACGACCTTCCCGGTTTGCGGTAAACGGTGGCCAGCACCTCGGCCCGGT
>JAKPQA010000214.1 GCA_029547025.1 Armatimonadota bacterium | reverse complement strand
GCCGGGCGGGTGCGGATGGTGTTCGTGGACTCCGCCAACGGCGGTCCGGTCACAACCCGCGACGATGTGCGCGCGGGAGGCAATCCTGAGGATGGCGAGAATCCGTTCGTGCTCGCGACCATGTACTTCGAGTGCGCACTGGACGCGGATATGTCGACGCCGCTCGTGATAGAAAACCTCCTGGCCACCGACGGCGAGCAGGTGCTCGAGGTGGTGGCCGCAGAATCGGCGGAGTTCAAGCTGGATACCGGTTCCGGCTGGCTGGCCAGCGGGGATATTGAAACCGATGTCCCGGCGGGCATCTACACGGTCGAGTTCCTGGACATATCGGGCTGGACCACGCCGGACGCGCAAGAGGTGGAGGTCATCGGTGGCCAGACGGCCACCGCAACCGGGACGTATGTCGAGATCCCGTCCGGCTGGCTGCTGGTAACGATCACACCTCAGGCGGCGGTGGATGCCGGCGCGCAATGGCGGCGCGTGGGGACCGAGGAGTGGTTCGACAGCGGCAGCACCGAAGAGGACGTGCCCGAGGGCTCGCACGAGGTCGAGTTCAAGGCGCTCGAGGGCTGGACCGCGCCGCCGAACCAGACGGTCACTATTACGGCAGGGGAAACCCTGACTGCGGCCGGGGTGTACACGATAGTGGTTCCCACCGGCTCACTGCAGGTAATACTCACGCCGGAAGTGGCCACCACGGCCGGCATACGATGGCGCGTGGACGGCGGCGCCTGGCAGTTGAGCGGGGCCGTGGTGTCCAGTCTTGCCGTCGGGACTCACACGGTGACGTTCAACGATGTCGATGCGTGGAAACAGCCCCCCTCACAGGAAGTGACCATCGAAGCCGATCAAACAACCACCCTGACCGTCGTGTGCGAACAAGACGGGTCGTGCAGTTCGCCTACCAAGCGCCTGACGGCCGAGGTGTTCGAGGAGACCCTGCCGCTGAGCCTGGCGGCGAGTCCTAACGGAGCGGTGGCGCCCACGGCCAAGCTGGCGGTTCGGTTGAACACCGGTCAGGTTATCGATCCGGCAACGGTGTGGGCCGTGGTGCAGAGCGAGACCTACTATTCCGAACAGGCGGTCTGGAGGGCGATCGGCGAATCCCTGTCGGACGGCTGGGTCGTGCACGAACCTGCCGAGCTATTGCCGCAAGGTGAAGTCGTCACGATGACTGTGGGTGCCTCGACCATTGATGGCGTTGAGCTCGAGCCGGTGACGGTCGAGTTCCAGGTGGGTGAGGGTACAGGATTCGAGGAACCGGGCGAGGTAGCCGTGTTCGAGGATGCGCGCATCGAGTCCTTGCCGAAGATCCTGGCCACCGCCGCGTCGCCCGTGTACCGGATTGGGCCGTCCCGGGTCTTCGACGAGCCGCAGACGATCCAGATTCCGGTCCCGGAGGGCATGGACGCCAATTCGCTTGAGATTTACTACTTCAGCGAGTCTCAATTGCACTACGGCTGGTATCGGGGCGAGAATGTAGTCGGATGGCTTGTCCCCGGGAGCAGGCATACGGTTGTGGAGGACGATGTTCAGTACATCGAAATCCAGATCAACCACGCGGGGCTGCTGCAGCTTGGGAAGCCCGGCGAGGTCGAACTCGCCGGGATGACGCTCGAGGTCGGGGCCAGCGGAACCAGAGGAAGCTGGGTGGGGCTGATAGCCACGCTCGTCGGACTATCCTCGCTTCTGCTAGCACTGGCCGCGACCCGTAACAAAGCATAAGCT
>JAKPQA010000209.1 GCA_029547025.1 Armatimonadota bacterium | reverse complement strand
GAGGTACCACACCGGGCCATGCGAGGGGCTCAGCTCGCAGTCGAGCCACACGGCAGACCTGACCAGCTCCAGTTTCTCGTCGGGCCACTTGGCGAGCCACTGCTCCTCGCAGATCCTCTGGGCCTCCTCGCGCGTGAGCTTCGGGGGCGTGAAGTTGGGGGCCCTGGTGATGGCGCCCGTTACGGCGTCGATCGTCAGCCACACGCGCTCCGTACCCCCCTCGCGTGTGCGGCCCCCCTCCGGCCCGCGACGGTACGTCACCATCCATGCCGGCCCTCGCGTCGGGCTGAACTCGGATTCCAGTAGCTTGGAGGTCTTCTCGTAGACCAGCTCCTGCTCGGGGTACTTCGCACGCCACTGCTCTTCCGCGATCTGCTTGGCCTGCTCCTCGGTGATGGCCGCCGGCGTCAGACCCGTGCGGTACCAGCAGTTGTAGACGATGCTGCCATCGTCGAGCCGCATCCCCAAGTTCATCCGGAGGGACGTCGTGTCGGTCTCGCGGTGCCAGAAGCTCGACCAGTACGGCCGGCTCGTTCGGCGGAGTACCTCCGGCGGAACCGGCTGGAGCCCCTCGTCGTAGAAGGGGCAGTAGGTACGGAGGAACTCCCGTGCGATGGTCTCGGCCTGAGCCTCATCGACGACGATGTCGCCGGGCATCCGATTGGCCTGCCACCTAGCCCCCTGGACATAGGGCCGACCGTCCTCGCGGAGCCGCCCGACCTTCAGACGGCACGTGGCCATGCCCTCGGCGTCCCTCGGTCCCCACCACGGGTCCTCAGTGGGTGGCCTGTGGCGCACGACGCCGGCGAACGCGATGTCGGGCTCATGTTCCTGATCCGGCTCGGACTCGCGGACAACCTCGATGCCCGCCGGGTCGATGTGCAGGAACTCGGCGAAGGTGTCGACGGCCTCGACTGTGGGCATGCGGGGGGCCGCTCCCAAGGGAGGCCCCTGGGCCCACGCCGAAACAGGAAGAGCGGCCGCCCACAGCACGACGAGAGCTCGAGTGACACTGGTCCTTGGTCCCATGGCGGTCAGTCCCCCCATTCAGCTCCCCGTTCCGCCTCGGGCGTGGGAGGGAAGATGCGCGCGTGCCCGCCCTCGCCAAGTCGCCCGGCCAGGTCCGCCTTCTGCTCCGCGCTGAGCAGGTCGAGATGCCCCGAGAAGCACAGCGCATCGGCGGCTTCCTGGCCTCCGTTCGCCAGCTCCTTCCTCAGTTCCGCGATCGCCGCCGAATCGCTCGATGGCACCTTCCCATCGGCCCGGCTTGTGAGCAGCCGCGCTTCTACCGGCCCCAGGTCGTGCTCCCACAGCAGCCGGGCGTACCAGAGCCGGTTGCGCCGCACGGGTTCAGCAATCAGGGCCGTGCTCAGGTGCCGCCGCATGGCTTCGGTGTTGCCTGTCGAGGCGAGCGCGGTGGCGATCCTGTGGCGGATCCCGGGATCCCCCTCGGATTCCAGGCACACCCCCACCTGGTCGGCCTCATCGTGCATCTCGGTCCGTATGTTGCCGGAGATCGCCAAGGCGGCCGACCAAGCCCGTCCGTACGATTCCGACCGCAGCGCTTCAAGGACCACCTGCCTAGCCCTCGCTCTGTCCACAGGCCCGAGATTGGCGTAGATGGAGTCCCCGGCAACGAGGTCCGAGGAACACAGAGCCCAGAGGCACCTCATCCTCGCCTCCGCATCCGGCGACGCCAACGCCGCGGACACCTCCCGAACCCGCTGGCGCAGGCGGGCCTCCTCGCGACGGGTACTTTCGGGGGGCCGGCCGAACAGCACGAGAGCCAGCAGGGCGGCCGCGGCGGCCGCGATGGCCCAAGAGCGCCGCCGAAGCCGGCCGGCCGTGCTCGCGTTCACGGCCGCAGCACCTTCCCGGTGATCCCGTCGATCTGGAAGCCGCGACGAGCCGCCCCGGCCTCGGAGAACGTCACGTGCCACACGGGCCCTTGCGTCGGCGAGTTGGGTGAGCTTAGCACCAGTCGCGTCTCCAGCACCTCAACCGCCTGTGTGCCTCCCCCATCTCGGCGCAGCGCCTTCCTGGCAGCCTCGATCGCGTCGTCGCGCGACAGCTTCACCTCGTCTTCCGTGACGCATCGGGGCGCATGCTGCTGGATGAACGCATGCACGCCTCCGGCTTTCGGGTTCGTGTCGACCTCCACGGACCACCAGTCTCCCGTCCATGCTCCACTGGGCAGCACGTTCGCCCATGTGTACATGAAGAGCACGTCCATCGACTGCTTCTCGGAGACGAGCTGGGTGGCGTCGGTGAACGGCCCGAGGTGCGCCCGGGCAAACTGCTCGGCAGTCTTCAGGCGCCCGTCTGAGGATGGGTCGGGCAGGTCCGTCAGCGGAGGCCCCACGTAGGTGCGGATCTCCTCGCGATTGACATCAACTGTCAGCGACGCCCTGCGCTTGGACCCGTCGTCGTCGGTCCACCTGGCCGCTACGCGGCAGTCACCCTCGCGGCGCGCGGTGCGCGGCTGTACCTCGGCATGCAGGTCGTTCATCGGGCGCGCGTAGATTGTGGGTAGCAACTTCGTGGCAAGCGCGACACCACGGTCTGCGTTACTCTCCGTGGTCCAGCCGCGGCCGATGTGGGCTGTGGCGACGGCGACGAGCGCGAGCCCCACAACGAGTAGTACCCGGAGGCGCCGCCATCGAGACGGCGCGAGACGCAATGACATTCGACGCATACCGCACCCCTTCCCAGGTCGCACGACGAGGCGCTTCTTCCGTCGCTACGGGCCAACGCAAGCGTCTGAGAACCGTGGGGGGAACAACTCCAGCCACGGGTTGGTGCACCAGAATGACGCATACCCGGCATCCTCCCCGCTGTTGGCGTCCGCGACAGCCCAGACGGCCTCTACCCGGGCCTCCGAGATCGTGTTGCCCTGCCGTGACGCGCACTCCCAGAACTCGGACGCGAACGTGCTGAAGAACTCAGAGAGGATGTGCCCCTCGAACCCAGCGTAGGCCTGGGCTCCCTTGTTGGTGACCGCTGCACATAGCTCCCGAATCCCACCGACCTCCTTGGCAGAGGAGCAGCCCTGGAAGAAGATGAACAGTGTCTCACATAGATCGATATCATCGAGATCACTAATGGCGTGCGAGTGCCATCCAGGATCTTGTAGTGTGCAGGCAAGTAGATACTCAAGATCGGACGTGCTCTGGTCCTCGAAGTTGAGCAGAGACTCGTTGGAATGGGCATCAGCGAACAGCACGGAGTACGGCCCAGAGTCCATCCGATCAAACACAGCGTCGGACTGAAGGGGACCCGCCCCCCACGCGCTGGCCCAGTACGCGCCATCCTGCGCGTACTCGGGGCCCAGGTAGCGCGCGGCGAACTCGGCCGCGCACGCCCACCAGTAGTCGATCTCGGCCCCCTGTTCGGAGTGCCCCGCCCCGGCGTACGCGCGCGGCCAGATGGGCAGTATCGCACCGCCCTGCAGCGCCGGCTTGGGTTCCATGCCTCGGTGCATATCGCCAGTGGCCTCGGTCTCGCCCGCGGAGATCACGAATGTGTAGTTGCCCATGTGTGCGGGGCAGACGCGGAAGGTCACCCACTGGGCGTGGTGCCCGGCGGTCGTTCCCAGCACGCCGTTCCACGGGTCCAGAATCGTCACATCGTTCAGGCAAGGCGCGTAGACCTCCAGCTTGCTCGACTCTGCATCGATCGAGAGGTCCCACTCTAGCCACACGCTGACCTGGGGGGGATGCGTATCCAGCACCCACAGGAGGTTGCTGAGCGTGACGTTCGAGATCGTGAGGAACGGCGACTTGTCCGTGTCCTCACACCCCGGCCCCTCACCCGCATGCACCGCCGTGACCTTGTAGGCGTAGATACCCGGTGGCGCCGTGCCCGCCGCGTCTGTCTCACCCTCCCACTCGAGCGAGCTCGGATCCTCCGAGAGCGGCTGGTCTTCGAGCAGGAAGGTCTTCACCGGAGAGGCGCTTCCCACCGGGTAGATCGCCACTGTGACGTTGAACACGGGAGAACCGTAGGGCGAGTGCGTGATTGTCCACGGGATGCTGACCGCGTTCGTGCCATCCCACTTGAGGATCCCGTCGCCATTGGACACCACCGTGTTGTTGGGCGTGAATGTGACCGGTCCGGCGGTGATCTGCGTGGGCGGCATCGGCTTGGTGTAGACGACCTTGAAGTTGACGTCCGCGTTCTTCTCGGGCCACGTCGGCCAGGCCCACCACCACCGGCGCTTGCCGGGGATGCCCGTCTGCTCCTCGGTCGCCGTGCCCATGCTGGTCCAGTCGCCTCCGGGGACCGATTGCTTCGACAGCGCGGGTGGCCCCATCACAGGATTGGTAGTCTCGAACACGACATGGACGCAGTCGCAGGCCTGGTCCGGCGAGATGGTGGGCCTTGGCGGAGTGACGTCTCGGATGTAGATCGAGTCCGCGCCGTCCTTCTCGCCGCCGCCCTCGCCGCTCGTGACTATGACCTCGACCGCGGCAGTGGCGGTTCCATCATCGGTGGTGGCGGTGACGGTGACCTTGTAGAGGCCAGCTTCACCGTATGCGTAGGTCGTGGGGTTCTTGTCGGAGGTCGCCTTGTCGCCGAAGTCCCATAGCCACTGGACCTTGGGTGCGGAGCGTTCGGTGTCGTCAGTCGCGGTACTGGCCTCGAAGGGGACGGCCTGGCCTACGGAGACGGTGATGCCATCCGGTGGAGCGATGATCCTGACCTCGGGCGCTTTACCCCACGCTGCCCCCCCC
>JAKPQA010000180.1 GCA_029547025.1 Armatimonadota bacterium | reverse complement strand
TTACCTCCTCTGAACCAACGCCCTGATGAACAAGGGATTGAGACCCTCCATGTCCTCGTCCTCGAACGTATCCTCCTCTTCCTCGTCTCTGAACCAACGCCCTGATGAACAAGGGATTGAGACATGACCCTCTCGCGTTGCCGCATAGGTCCCCACACTGGGTTTTCCCCACGCCCGTGGGGATGGACCGGGGGCAGCGGCGGAGCGTCGATGTCAGAGGCGCGGACGAGGCCGTCCGGGCGCCGGAGCGGCGGCAGTGCCTGGCGGCACGCCTGCGGCAGGGAATCCGCGTTTCGCAGGTGAACGGACGGGCACTCGGGCACGTCCGCGTGGCGTGCCACGCCGTGCTGAGGCGAATGTGACCGAGCCCACCCCGACAGCCTGCCCGTCGCACGACACCGCGCTGGACCGGATCCGCCTGGCTGTGGCCGTCCTTTTCGGGCTTCTGTTCGTCCCCCTCATGGCCCGTTATCTGGCCGAGATCGAGTGGGTGCGCTACACCGACAATGCCACCACACAGGCGCTCTTTCCCCACGCCACGGCGGTGCTGGTGCTGTTCACCGCGGCGTCCATGGGCCTGCGGCGCATCGCCCCGCGGCTGGCCTTCGGCCGGCGCGAGCTGCTCATTTGCTATGTGAGCATCTGCATTGGGTCGCAGCTCGCCGGGCATGACATGATGCAGGTGCTGTTCTCCTCGCTGGGCCACGTGATGCACGGGGCGACGCCGGAGAACTCGTACGCCGAGTTCTTCCACCCCTACCTGCGCCCCTGGGCGGTGCCATCCGAGGGCCCGGGGCTGCGGTTGTTCTTTGAGGGCAACTCGAGCCTCTTCGAACCCGGGAACTGGGACTCGTGGCGGCTGCCGTCGCTCTCGTGGGGCGCTTTCACGGTGGTGCTGTGCCTGGTGATGTTCTCGGTGGTGAACCTGCTCCGGCGGCAGTGGGAGAACGAGCGGCTCAACTACCCCATCGCCCAGGTGCCCCTGCGGCTGACGCGCGACGGCGGTCAGATCTTTGCCTCGAGGGAGTTCGTCATCGGCATGGCGCTGGGCATGCTGCCGACGCTGCTGAACACCATCAAGTACTTCCACCCGGCGTTCCCTGGCCTGGCGGTGCAGGTACGGTACTTCCAGCCGCGGGAGGAGCCGTGGACGGCCATGGGGGTCTTCCCCGTGTGCTTCCACCCGTTCGCGTTCGGGCTGGCCTACCTGGTGCCGGTGGACTTGCTGTTCTCGTGCTGGTTCTTCTACATCTTCACGTGCGCGGTGCGGATCATTTGCGCGTGGATCGGTCACCGCGTGGTGGGTGGCTTCCCTTATGTCGAGCAGCAGGCGGTGGGGGCTCATCTGGCTTTGGCGCTGATCGTGGTGCTGAACGCGCGGCGGCACATCCGTTTCATCATCCGCGAGGCGATCCACCCGAGGGAGACCCGAGGCGCCGAGGCGTGGAGTTACCGGGGGTCGTTGCTGATCTTCGTGGCGGGCTCGGCATCGCTGATCGGGTTCATGAACGCCCTGGGTTTGGGGCTTGGGGCGAGCGCGGTGTGGCTGGTGCTGTTCCTGCTGGTGGTTGTGGCGGTGACGCGGCTGCGGGCCGAGTATGGTCTGCCGACGAATGAGTTATTCCGCAAGGGGCCGGAGAGCATCATGGTCTCGAGTGTGGGTTCGCGGGCGTTCAGCCGCCAGCAGCAGGTGGCGATGGCGCTGCTGAACTGGCTGACGCGGACCCATCGGCAGTTTCCGATGCAGGTTCAGACGGACATGTTGGAGGTGGCCAGTCGGGGCGGGATCGGTTTGTCGCGCTTCGGCTGGCTGGTGCCGGTGCTGACGCTGGTCGGCGTGGTGTCGGCGGTGTGGGCACTGCTGGATGTTTCGATGCGGGTGGGTGTGGCGACCTCGAAGGTGGCCGGGCCGGCCCTGTGGGCTTTCGGGCCGGAGCCGTGGAACATGGCGAGTGCGTGGATTACCAGCCCGACGCGGGGGGATTACCGGCTCGTGGGCGGGTATGTCTGGGGTGTGTTCTTCTGCTGGCTGCTGTACCAGATCCGGCTGGTTTCGGCGAACTGGCCTTTCCACCCGGGCGGCTACGTGATGTCGTGCACCTTTGGCCTGGCGCGGTTGTGGGTGCCGTTGTTCCTGACGTGGTGCTTCAAGGCGACCGTGCTGCGTTATGGCGGCCATCGGCTCTACTTGCGGTTCCTGCCGCTGTTCCTCGGGATGACGGCCGGGGAGTACACGTCAGCGTTCATCCGGACGCTGATCGACATCGCGTGGAAGCTCTATCTACCCCGCGACTCGGGCATTGGCAACTTGTGAGGGGGGGCGTCATGCTGAGCCTGCTTCTGGCTGCCGTTGCGCTGGCGGCGGGGGAGTATCCGGTGCCGCCGCCGGAGCCGGTGCACGGGGATGTGATGCTGGGCTGCTACTACTTCCCCGGGCACTTCAACCCGCTTCGATGGCGGCCGATGGTTGAGTATGGCGAACCGGTGCCGGTGCTGGGGTACTACCGCGACGGCGAGCCCGAGGTGTCCGATTGGCACATCCGGTTTGCGCTGGAGCACGGCATTCGGTTCTTCGTGTTCGACTGGTACTATGACCACACGACCCGTACGGTGAGTTTCCACAACACCGCGCTCGATGATGGGTTTCTCCGCTCCCGGTATGGCCCGCTGATGCGGTTTGGCCTCATGTGGTGCAATGAGTCACCGGGCCAGCCGGACTACACTCGCGCGCACATGGTTGGGCTGGCCGAGGTGCTTGTGGAGCGGTACCTGGCGCGTGAGAACTATCTTCGCATCGATGGCCGTCCCATGTTGTGGATCTCGCGCCCACTGCATCTGATCGACGGGTTCGG
>JAKPQA010000064.1 GCA_029547025.1 Armatimonadota bacterium | reverse complement strand
GGTGGCGGCTTCGACCATGGCCAGGGCGAGCGGATGCTCGGAGGCACGCTCGACACCGGCGGCGAGGCGCAACAGGTCGTCCTCGGAGTGTTCGCTGGTGGTGACGATGTTGGTGACGGTGGGCCGGCCCTCGGTGAGGGTCCCGGTCTTGTCGATCACGAGGGTGTCGACCTTCTCCATACGCTCGAGGGCCTCGGCGTTCTTGATCAGCACGCCCAGTCCCGCGCCGCGTCCGACTCCGACCATGATCGACATGGGGGTGGCCAGCCCAAGCGCGCAGGGGCAGGCGATGATCAAGACCGCGACGGCGACGATGAGCGCGTGCGCCAGTTTGGGGTCGGGTCCGACCAGCGCCCACACGATGAACGCGACGACGGCGATGACGATGACGGCCGGCACGAAGATGCCGGCGACTTTGTCGGCCATGCGCTGGATGGGGGCGCGGGAGCGTTGCGCGTCGGCGACCATGGCGACGATCCGGGCGAGCATGGTGTCGCGGCCGACCTTCTCGGCGCGCATGATCAGGGCGCCGCTGCCGTTGATGGTGCCGCCGATGACGGTGTCTCCGCTGGTCTTGGTCACGGGCATCGACTCCCCGGTGACCAGTGACTCATCGACGGCTGAGCGACCTTCCTCGACTCTCCCGTCGACGGGCACGGCCTCGCCGGGGCGCACCCGCAGCCGATCCCCGAGTTGGACCATGTCCAGAGCGACCTCTTCCTCGTCGCCACTGTCGGTGATGCGGCGGGCGGTCTTCGGTGTGAGATCCAGCAGGGCCTTGATGGCTCCGGAGGTCTGTTCGCGGGCGCGCAGCTCGAGGACCTGTCCGAGCAGGACCAGGGTGGTGATGACGGCAGCGGCCTCGAAGTAGACATCGACGGTGCCCGCGTCGCCGCGGAAGGAGGCGGGGAAGATCCCGGGCGCGACGGTCGCGATGACGCTGAACAGCCACGCTATGCCGGTGCCCATCGCGATGAGGGTGAACATGTTCAGGTTGCGGGTGCGGACCGAGGCCCAGCCACGCACGAAGAAGGGCCACCCCGCCCACAGCACCACCGGCGTGGCCAGGACGAGTTGGAGCCAGACGGAGGTACGCGCGGCGATCAGGTCGTGCAGGAACGGGATGAAGTGGCGGCCCATCTCGAGGATCACGATCGGGATGGTCAAGGTGGTGCCGACCCAGAAGCGGCGGGTCATGTCGGCAAGTTCCGGGCTGGGACCGGTGTCGGCGGTGACGGTGACCGGTTCCAGGGCCATCCCGCAGATCGGGCACGGCCCCGGACCAGGTCGGCGGATCTCGGGGTGCATCGGGCAGGTCCACTCGGCGGCCTCGCCATCTGTGGCCGGACCGGGCGTGGCGGCCTCGGCCTGATCGGTTGGCTTCGTGAGGAAGCTGGCCGGGTCGTTGCCGAAGCGGTCGCGGCAACGATCGGAACAGAAGTGGTATGCCGTGCCGTCGTGCTCGGTCGTCCAGGGCGTGGTTGGGTGAACGCTCATTCCGCACACCGGGTCGGTGAGCGTGGTGGCGTGGGCGGGGTGGGTCATGGCAGGCCGATCTCCCTGGCCCCCGTTCTTCGTCGGGGGTGGCGGTGGTCAGTGGTTCATGCCGGGCATCATGGTGCCGCCGGGCATCTGGTGGGTGGGGTTGGGGTTCCAGCCGAGGACAGTGGGGTCGAGCATCCCGAAGATCATCGCGACGTGGGCAACGACCAGGAAGATCCCGACGCAGATGGTGTGCCACTTGCGGGCCTGGTGGGAGGTGCGGCCCAGGGCGCCGATTTCGATGAGGGTGATGCCGATCAGTGGCGCGGCGGCGAGCAGGTAGGACAGGACGGCGATGATGTCGGCCGGGCCGCGCCAGCCACCCCCTGTGGTCAGCGGGATCACGGCATTGCGCAGCAGGTGCACCACGATGCCGGCCATCAATGGGCCGGCGATCAGCCCGGCGATCCGGCTGAGGGCTCGAACCCAGAGGGGCGGGTCTGGGCGGAAGAGTAGGACGAGCTCGGTGATGGCCAGGGTTTCGGCGAGAATGACCGGCGCAGCCATGAACAGCAGCAGGTTCCACGGCTGGTTGACCGCGAGCAAACCCATGTAGTGGGTCATGCTCATCCCGCCCATGCCGGTCCCGACGGTGCGGTCGGGAAGCAGATACCCCGCCACCGCCGCAGCCAAGGCCACGGCGCCCAGGGCGGGGGCAAGGCGGGTGTCGCTGGTTCCCGCGGTGGCGGTGGAGTTGTCGGTGACGGTCACGGGAGTGCTCCTATGGTTGGCCCGCAGGACCGGGCTGATGTGGGGTGGGACGTTGATCACTGTGGTCAGCGACAACTGCCGTGGGACGCTGCCCAGGTTGCGATCCGGTGAAGGTGAGCGCAGACCTTCGCTGCTGGTGACAAGGTCACGGCTTGTGCTCGTGGTTGTTGCCGTGGTTCATCCAGGCCATCATCACGCCCATCATGAGCAGGCAGCCGAGGGCGTAGAGCAGGCCGCCGGCGCCCAGGCGGCCGGTCGCGATCAAGGCGCCCACGAGCAGCAGCATGGGCACGCACATGAGCCACATCAGCCAGTGGTGGCCGCGGCGGCGAGCGGCCTCGGTGGGGGCCGGTTCGGTGGGTGGGCTGACGGGTGCGTAGGTCGGGTTCGGGGTGTTCTGCTGTTGCATGGCTGCTCCCTTGGTCTCGGTTGCGGTGCTCGGGGCTGTCCCCGGGTGCTTTCAGCCTGCGAGGTCGATGTGGCCCTCGGGTCGTGGTTCGGTGGCGATTTGGTCTAGGTCTATGCGGGCTTCACAAGAGCTTCTCGACGGTGGCGCCCCCGTCGACGGTGCGCAGTACTGCGCCGTCGGCGACGAGGATGGTTTCGATCTGGCCGTCGGTGCCGCGTCGGGCGAACAGGGCCTGTGGAGCTCCGATGCGCTTGGGTTGCAGGGTCCAGGTCGCTCCGGTGTCGGTGCTGGTCGCGATCTGGCCGTTCGCGGTGGCGATCACGATGGTTTGCTCGTCGGCCCACGCAGCGAGCAGGGCCGTAGCGGGTGGGGTCAGGCCCTTCCAGGAGCGGCCGTCGTCGGTGCTGTGGAGGAGCCCGGTTTCGGTGGTGGCGAGTAGTGCTCCGGTTTGCGGTGACGCGGCCAAGGTGCGGGGGGCAGCCGGGATGGTGCGGGTGCTCCAGGTCTCGCCGTCGGTGGTGCTGCGAAGAGTGCCATCGAAGCCGACCACGCTGGTTGGACCTGAGGTGAGGGCGTGGAAGTCGGACTCCCCGCCTCGAGAGCTGACGCGCCACGTGCGACCGGAGTCGGTGGAGGTGATGAGCCCGACCGGCTGGGGCAGGTCGACGCCTGCGCCGGGGTGCCCGGAGGCGTAGTAGGTGCCGTCCGGGGCGACGGTGAAACCCATCAGGTCGATGACCGGTCCGTTCTGGAGGAGTTCGCCGTTAGCGTGGCGGAAGAGTCCCTCATGGGTGGCCAGGAGTAGGTCACCGGTCTTGGGGTCGCGGGCGACAGCGTGGATGTGGGTGATCGCGACCGGCGGTTGGTTGGCCGCAGATGCTGTGGAGGCTGACCCTCCTCCGGCCACGGTGGGGGTCGCGATGGACGTCGTATTGCCGGTGGGTGTGGTCGTGACGCCACACGCGGCCAGAATCGTCGTGGTCACGAGTACGCCCCCTGCGACGAGGGCGCGGCGTCGGGTGGTGGTGATCATCAGCGGTACTCCAGGGCGATCATCATGCCCGCTTCTGCGTGGTAGATGTTGTGGCAGTGGATCATCCAGTCGCCGGCGTTGTCGGCGTCGAGGTCGATCGCGAAGGACTGCATGGGCGCCATCAGCACGGTGTCCTTGCGCAGCCCCGAGGGCAGGGCGAAAGTGTGCCCGTGCAGGTGCAGCGGGTGGGTCATCATCGTCATGTTGGTGGCGTTGATCCGCAGCCGTTGCCCAGCCCTGACGGTCAGTGGCTCGTTCTCGCCGTACTTGGCGCCGTTCATGCCCCACTGGTAGGGCTTCATCGAGCCTTGCAGGGCCAGGTCGACGGTGGCGTCCGGCTCTTTGCCCGGCAGCTTGGCTGCTTCGGTCGGGCGCAACTGTGAGCCGATGAGGACCTGGCCAGCCAGCTCGCTCGGGTCAGTGCCAACCGGGGGGGCAGCGCCGGCGCCGGTACGGACCACGGCCATGGCCTGGCCGCCGCTGGTCTTGCCGAACGGTCGGGCGACAAGTGGGAAGGCGCCGTCAGCGAGGGTGACGATGGCGTCGTACCGCTCGCCCATCCCGATGTAGAAGGCGCCAACCTCGGTGGGCTCGACCGCGTGCCCGTCACTGTGGGTGATGGTGAGCCGGTGCCCACCAAGGGCCACGGTGAAGATGGTGTCGGAAGCCGCGTTGATGACCCGCAGCCGCACCTTCTGGCCCGGCTTGGCGGCCAGCACGTCCGGGTCGGTCGGGGGTTTGCCGTTGATCAAGAACAGCGGGTAGCTGACGTCTCCGGCGTCACCCCACGGTCCGGTCCCCATCGACATCCCACCCATCGAGCCGTGGTCCATGCCACCCATTCCGCCCATGCCGCCTCCGTTGGCGGGGCCACCGTCGGCGATCAGTTTCTTGAACACCTCGTCGGGGGTGGTGCCGGTGCCATCGATCCAGTCGTCCAGAACCACAACCCATTCGGCGTCGTAGCGGCCGGGGTCGGTGGGGTCGTCGATGATCATCGGGGCGTACAGCCCGCGGTCGAGTTGGACCCCGACGTGGGGGTGAAAGAAGTAGGTGCCCGGATCCGGGGCGGTGAACTCGTACACGAACTTGCCGCCGGTCTTGACCGGATCCTGGGTGAGGCCGGGGACGCCGTCGGCGGCGTTGGGCAGTCGGATGCCGTGCCAGTGAATCGTGGTGTCTGCGGGGAGCTGGTTGTCGAGCGTGAGGCGCAGGAAGTCACCCGCGGTCGCTCGCACCAACGGGCCGGGAAGCGCACCGTCGTAGGCCCACGTCGCCACCGTCCGCCCGCCCAGGTCAAGGCTGACCGGTCGGGCGGTCAAAGTCTTCTCGAGCACCTTCTGTCCCGGTGAGGGGGAGACTGGCGTCGGGGGGCCGAAGGTGCGCGACGGCATAACCCCCGTCCCTGACGAACTGGAGGTGCATGCGGCCAACGTTGCGGTCGAGGCCAGGCCGAGCCCGCCGAGGAGGATGTTGCGGCGGGAGAGCAGGGGCGAAGTCATGGATGCCTTTCATTGGGTGGTCGCAGTCAGTGGCCATCGACGATGAGGCGGCGGCGTTGTTCGTACTCCTCCAGGCTCACCTCGCCGCGGGCCAGGCTCTCCTTGAGGAGAGTGAGCGGATCCGGTCGGGCCGATTCCTGCCTGACGCGCGCGGCCGGGAGCAGGGCCCGGATCACCAGCACAATGACGACCCAGAAGGCGAGGGCGCCGCCGCCCATCACGAGCCACATCCACCAGCCCATCCCGGTCCCGTTGCCCCACATCATGAGCGCTCTCCCTTCCCGTCGTCGTGGCGCACTGCACCGTCACGATCCACAGTGCAACCCGACCCTCAAGGCCAGGCCGTGAACAAGTTGAGGTTTGACGAAGATCTGCTCCCGGGCCGTGCGCGAGACCGGCATACGGGCGGAAGGGCAGAGACACTGAGAGGGTGAGCATGACACCACCACAACCGGGCGCTCGGGTCTTGATCATCGAGGACGAGACGACGTTGGCCGGAATGATCGCCGCCTACCTCTCCCGCGCTGGCTATGACTCCAGTGTGGTCCACACCGGCCCGGACGGTGTCCGGGCAGCCCGTGACCTGGCGCCCGATGTCGTGATCCTGGACTTGGGCCTCCCCGGGCTGGACGGCATCGAAGTGTGCCGGCAGATCCGCACCTTCACCGACTGCTACGTCATCGTCGTCACCGCCCGAAAGGACGAGATCGACACCCTCATCGGGTTGTCCGTAGGCGCGGACGACTACGTCACCAAACCGTTCAGCGTCCGCGAACTGGTCGCACGAGTCCAAGCGGTGCTGCGCCGCCCTCGTACCGGATCCACCACCGCCTCCGGGACCGCCCCTAGTGAACCGACCCGGGTGTTCGGTGCACTACGTGTCGACCGGGACGGCCAGCGTGTGCACCTGGGCGACGTCGAGGTGGCCCTGACCCCCACCGAACGGGACCTTCTCATGGCTCTGGCGCGCCGTCCGTCGATGGCGTTCTCCCGGCGCCAGCTCATTGACGACATCTGGGGAACCGACTGGGTCGGGGACGAGCACCTCGTCGATGTTCACGTTGCTCACCTGCGCCGCAAACTCGGGGACGCCCCCGACATCGGCCGCTACATCACCACTGTCCGAGGCGTCGGGTACCGGATGGGACAAGGGTGATGGCACCAGCGCGCACCTACAGCACTGGGCTGGCGACCCGCCTCCTGGCTGGACAGGCCATCGTGCTGGTCGCCGGTGCCCTCACAGTCGGCCTGGTCGCCGCCATGATCGGCCCGCCCATCTTCCACGACCACCTCGTCGAAGCCGGCCACCAACAGAACTCGCCTGAGCTCGTCCACATCGAGCTGGCCTACCGAGATGCGTCCTTGATCTCCGTCGGGGTCGGTCTGCTGATCTCACTCCTCGGTGCTGGCGCGGTGACATGGTTCCTCACCCGACGGCTCCGCCGTCCTCTCGAACAGGTGACCACCGCTGCGCAGGAACTCACCCGTGGGCACTACTCCACGCGCGTGCCGACCATTGCCTCAGGCACCGAACTGGAGACCCTCGCGGCCGCGTTCAACACGATGGCCAGCAAGCTCGAAGGCATCGAAGACACCCGACGACGGATGCTTTCCGACCTCGCCCACGAACTGCGCACACCCATCGCCACCCTGAGTGCTTACCACGAAGGGCTCCACGACGGCATCGCCGCCCTCGGGCCAGAATCTCGCGCGGCCCTTGAGGAACAAACCCGCCGGCTGGCGCGCCTCGCCGACGACATCGACGAGGTCTCCACAGCCGAGGAGGGCCGACTCGCGCTCGACCTCCACCCACACCACGTCCCAGATCTCCTCTGGGCGGCCCACGAGGGCATGCGTGATGCCTTCGCCGCCAAGGGAGTCAACCTCGTCGTTGAGACACCAACCGCTCCAGGGCTCGACGTCCACGTCGACCGCAACCGCATCGGACAGGTCCTGACCAACCTCCTCACCAATGCACTCCGCCACACCCCCCCAGGAGGAACCGTCATCCTGGCCGCCAACCGCCAAGGTGAAGAAGCGGCAATCTCCGTGATCGACGACGGCGACGGAATGACCCCCGAACAACTCGAGCACGCCTTCGAACGGTTCTATCGAGGTGACGCCGCCCGCACCCGCGACCGCACAGGTTCAGGCATCGGGCTGACCATCAGCAAAGCACTCATCGACGCCCACCACGGAAGCATCTCCGCCATCAGTGACGGCCACGGAGAAGGCACACGACTCATATTCACCCTCCCACTCCCCGGGCGTTAGCCAATATTCGAGACTCGACTCCGGGGATCGCCTCACCTCCGCAGCCGCACGGCCTGGCTCGGCAACTGCGCCAGCGCAGCCTCTGCGACTCACAAGACGCACTTAGGTGGGACACCCTGCGCGTCCTTCGCTCACAGCGGGAATCTCTTGTCCTGCGAAGGGTTCGGTTGCTGACCGAGGCCGAGCCGGTCCTATGCGCCCTGCCCGTCGAGATCCGCGACCAACTGCCCGCGACCAGCCGCGTCATGGCCGCACTCAAGACGATACGCATCATCGACACCGGCGCCCTGTCCCGCGCCGACACCGCCCGAGTCCGGTGGCTCCAATCCACACTGGCAGCGGTCGAAGCCATCACCATCGGCCTCAAAGAGATCGACGCTGAAATCCCCGCGCTCCTGAGCGAACTGGACTGCACCCTCACCGAGATCGTCGGTGTCGGCGTCGTCACCGCCATGACACTGCTCACCGAGATCGGCGACCCGACCCGGTTCACCACCGAAGCCCAGTTCGCCCGATGGTGCGGCGCCGCGCCCGTGGCCGTGTCCTCCGGGGAGGGCCACGGCCAGCCCCGACGACATCGCCTCGACCTGGCAGGCAACCGTCAAGTCAACAGCGTCCTGCACATCGTCCACGTCACCCAGGCGCGGATCCACGAGCCAGCCAAGACCTTCCTCGCCAAGAGCACCGCAACGGGCAAAACAGCCCTCGGTGCCCGCCGCGCCCACAAGCGTCACCTCGCCAACGTCATCATCCGACGCATGTGGACCGACGCCAAGCGAGCCCACAGCGCCCCCTCGACCGTCGCCGCTTGACAAGAGAGCTTCGAGTCCCTGAACTCCCGCTACCGGCGGGCAGTCACGGCCCGGGGCCACTTCCCCACCGAGCAGGCCGCGCTCAAGGTCCTCTACTTGGTGACCCGGGGCATGGACCCCAAGGGCACCGGGCAGGCACGATGGACCATGCGCTGGAAGCCCGCACTCAACGCGTTCGCCGTCACCTTCGCCGACCGCATGCCAGCAGCAGAAACCCTCTAACAATGAACGTCAGAAACACCGTTCATCGGACAGCCCCCACCTACGAAGACATCGTCGCTCTCTGGACTCCACACCTCACGATGCTGCTCGCGCTCGATCGCCTCCCCGAAGCGCAACGGGAGGCACGAGTGCGGCTCTCCGTCGCAGTCCTGGTCGGGCTGAGCCTGGACTACCTCGGCAGCGGGAACGCTCACGCCTACGCCGACGCATACCGCGACTGGGTCAGACTGAACCTCGGCATCTAAGCGCACCTCGGCGATCGCGAGTCCCGGATCACGGCGCGCACAGACCGGGATAGCGATGCCCTGAACGCTACCTGCACTGCCCACTCGTCCCATAACACGCTGGGCAGAAGCCCTCCTAATCCATAACGCAGCGTTTATGTTTCATACAAACTGCGTTTGTGACATCTTCGCTGCATCTGTCGAGATGCTGCCAAGATTGCACGGATGCGAGCGGGCTACGTTGCACAACGCGGGTGCCGGAGTTGTTCCGTGAACGATCATGCCTCCTTCGTCGCCGTCGCCCTCGCAAGCAGGATCGATAGCCCATCCGACCGTTCGCCAGGACGGTCAGTTGCTCGCCTGACGTCGACTTTGACGACAGGAGCTCGCTCACAAGGCGTGTAGCGTCGGTGGGTCCGAGTTCGGGGGGAGCTCGGAGGTGGTTGTCGAGTCAAAGGCCGCGCCGGCTTCCCTCCCTGCCATAGGTGCGATCATGAGGTCATGAACGGCGCCATCGAGGTTCGAAGCGTTGACCGGCTTCGTGAGCTGCTAGGACACCCTGGCGAACGAGCTGCCAATAAGGTAAGGCAGTATCTGGATGTTGACGACATTGAGTGGCTACGAGATTCGACGCTGTGCTTTGTGGCCACATGCGACAGCGCTGGCAGATGCGACTCCTCCCCTAAGGGAGACCCGGCGGGCAGTTTGGTTCACGTCATCGACAAAACGCATATCGCACTTGCCGAAAGACCCGGAAACCGCAGGATAGACGGGTACCTGAATATCCTGGCGAATCCACATGTTGGACTGCTCTTCCTCGTGCCAGGTCGGTCTGATGTGCTGCGCATTAACGGGACCGCAACACTCGTGGAGGACGCGCCTTGGTTCGGGGAACTAACCGTGAATCAATCAAGGCCCAGTATCGCGCTCCAAGTGGAGGCGGAGGAAGTCTTCGGTCACTGCGCCAAAGCACTAGTGCGGTCGCAAGCGTGGCATCCTGAAACCTGGCGAGGTCACTCGCTTCGCGACGTTAGCGCAACCGCGCGCCATCGGAGATTGCAGGGCCTGCCGGATCTACAGACTTCCTCGCATAGCGTCAGAGCACTTGAGCAGGCGCAGTTAGCCACCTATGAGGCCCCTCTCTACTAGCGCCACGCGCAATAGATCGCCGACAAGAACTCCTTACCGCTTGTTCGAGACCGAGGAAGCCCAGGCATGAGCGTCGTGGACCTTGAGAAGCCCGACGGGCTCACGGTGGGTCGGGGTCGTACTCAGAGCTCGCTGAAGTCATTTCTGGAGTGGCTTCAGAGCCCCATGGACTTCTTGATGGCCTCTGCTGCCACCGTGGTGCCGATCGATTTGGCGACATCGAGCGCATAGTGTCCAGCAGACCGTAGTCGGTTGGTCAACCGATGGCCGTCGCCCTTCTCCGCGGCTTCAATGGCTTCGACGACGTCTGCGATCACCCTGAACTCCTCAGGTTGGCTGGCGCCCGCCTGAACGCGTGCCTGCAGCTGCCGCAATTCGCCGATGAGTTCATCGACGTCGACCTTGAGCACCTGCTCTTGTTGCTTCTGCTCGAGTCGACCTACTTTAGCGTGGCTGCCCTGCACGCCCACTTCAATCTGGTCAGCGTGATTGTTGAAAGTGTCGCCAGTGTTCACAGTTCCTCCTGACTCGACAACGATGTAAAAGGTTGAGAATCGGTCTTTCGTTCCGGCTTGATCCGGAAAACTCGAGTTGGCGTCATCCGCAATTCTGCGTTCCGTCAATCGCAGTCGCATCGACAGCCGGGTGGCCGGACCTAGTAGTGACTTCAGATTTCTGTCAAGAACCCGCCCGTCGGAAGATGCATTTGGAATAAGGCCGTATTCAAGACAGACATACAACATTTCAAGCGTCCTGCCGGATAGGGCGCGGAGTCCTCCGCAGTCAAGAATGCCAAGCATGCGAACGGCGTCGGCTTCGGCAATTTGACCGTAACGATTAGGCTCAAGAAAGTGGCGAGCAATATTCTCCCCCAGTTTTGGAAGGGGTCCGGCAGGCGTCATTAAGT
>JAKPQA010000161.1 GCA_029547025.1 Armatimonadota bacterium | reverse complement strand
GATCCGCACGCCCCAACCTCGGGCCGGTCCGGGGCCCCGCGCCCTCTGGGCGCACCCCTGTGCGGCCCCTCCACGACACACCAACCGTTGACCGTCTTGCGGAGGGGCGCCATGGGGGGAACCACGCGTCTCCCAGCGTGGTGGGCCCCCAACGCGCCCGATCCGCACGCCCCAACCTCGGGCCGGTCAGGGGCCCCGCGCCCTCTGGGCGCACCCCTGTGCGGCCCCTCCGAAAGACCAGGCGGGCGTTCCCCGCGATCTTCGCGAAACAGAGTCGCCCGACCAATGGCCCTATGTCAGCGCCTATAAAACAGCGCCCCACCGTCAGAGCTTGATCTCCGCCACCTCGACGGCCACGCCGCCCTGCGCCTTGCTGCGGTCGGCTGCCTCCATGAACGCCAGCTCCTCGAGCAGCTCCTCGGCCGGTACGGGGGGCTCCTTGGTCTGGAAGAACCTCACAATCTGTTCCAGCAGTCCTCGGTAGCTCACGCCCCGGGCCGTGGCGACAGCCTTGGTGCCAAACACGGTAGCGCCATAGTCGTGCGCTCCGGAGCGCGTGCCCCGATAGGTGCCGATCCTCCCATCGCCCCACACGCCGACCACCACGTCGGTGTCGGCCGTCGCGATCCGCGTGACCGTCTTGCACCCGCGCCCCATGGCCGCGTAGAGGATCGAGACGCCGTGGGTCCCATACCAGAACAAGTCCGGGTGGTGCGGCTCCGTGGTGCAGGGCGAGTACGCGTCGCAGCCGATGATCTCACCCACCGTCTCCGGATCGACGGCCTCTCGAACACCGGCGTACCACCTCAGGCTCGAGCCCCCAAACCAGGGCACGCTCTTCTCCTGGGCCAGACGCGCCATCTCGATCCCATCCGCCAGTGTGCCCGCCACGGGCTTGTCGACGAAGAACGGCAGTCCGGCCGCAATCACCGGCCTCGCCTGGTCCAAGTGAGGCCGTCCGTCGACACTCTCGATCAGCACCCCGTCAACCTTCGTGCACAGCTCCTCGATCGAATCCACCAGTTCGACGCCCCACTTCTCGTGCAGCTCCTGGGCGTACCCCTCCACTCGACTCCAGCTTGACTCGATGTCACGGCTACCCCCTTTGTAGGCAGCCACCACCTTCACACCAGGAACGTGGTCCGCGTTGGCGGGGTCGTTGAACGCCGCGGTGAACACGACCACGTGGGATGTGTCGAGGCCCACGAGCCCCAGCCGTACCGGGTTCTGGCTCCCTTCCTCAGACGATCCTGGGCTCGCCAGGACCCCCAGCAGCCCCAAACCGGCCAGTGGCAGCGCGGCTCGCATCGCGTCGGCTCTCATCGGCTCGACCTCCATCGAGTGGTTCTCACGCGTCACATACATCGGTGCCGGATCGCCCGGCGACCCGCGCCGCATTCGCCGGTCCCCTGCCTCCGCCCTGTCTAAGCTCTCGACCACCTCCGCGCTGCGATTCGGGCCGGCCAGGAGGAGCGGGTATGCTGGTCTATGAATATGCTCCCGCCGGGAGCTTCTCCCGAACGACGGCCGTTGGGGCCGCGCAAGGTGCCACGCCCCCCGCGTCCAGGGCGCGGCCGCACCCTAAGGAGTGAACACAAGTTGACCCGAGAAGATATCGTCGAGCGCGTCGCCGACGAAGCAGAGATCACCAAAGCCCAGGCCGGGCGAGCGGTCAAAGCCGTTCTCGACGCCATCACCGAGGCGCTGCGCGATGGAGACAAGGTCTCCCTCGTGGGTTTCGGCACGTTCCTGGTCCGCGAACGCCAGGCCCGCACCGGCAAGAACCCGCGCACCGGCGAGGCCGTCGACATCCCGGCGGGCAGAGTGCCCGCGTTCAAGCCGGGCAAGGCCCTCAAAGACGCGGTCTAGCGGATGATGTCGGGCGGCGCGGGCCACCGTGCCTCGCGCCGCGCCCAACGCCCTCCGCCGTCAACGAACCTCCCGCTACTCCCGCGGCGTAGGACCGTCTGGGAACCCGGGAGGGATCGTCATGGCAGACGCCAGGCCTGTCACGGTGGCCGGGAAGCCCCTGAGCTGCGTCGTGTGCGGACATGATCGCTTCGCCGAGCGGAAGGCCCAGCTCAACACCCGGCTGGCCACGCTTTTCGACTTCGACTGGGTGAATCCGCAGGCGGAATGCTACATCTGCTCACACTGCGGCTACGTGCACTGGTTCCTGAAGTAGGCCAGGGGCAGGCTGGGAATCTGAGCGGCCGCGGGCCCGGTGGATTCCCCCATCGGCCAGCGCCCCTGTCGGTCGAGCGGTCAGCGATGTGGGCGCTGCCCGACGCCGAGCCCGCGGCCTCTGAGGCCATCCGCACGGTGCGCGGATCCCGGCCCAGGTAGCCCTCCCCTCCGCTGCTCGCTGACGGCTGTACCCTCGCCCCAGGCCGGGGACCTCGGACCAGCATGGCCAACCGGCTCTCCGTTCTCTGGGTCGCACCCGCCGGATACCTGCCGGTTGACAGATGGTGCCACTTGTACGTAACCTGATGTATCCCTCTGGTCGGGGCATGGCGCAGTTTGGTAGCGCGCTGGCATGGGGGGCCAGAGGCCCGCGGTTCGAGTCCGCGTGCCCCGACCACTTTCCTTCTCTTCGCTCCCTTCCCCCCGTGAAGCGAACAGCCCTC
>JAKPQA010000154.1 GCA_029547025.1 Armatimonadota bacterium | reverse complement strand
GGTACTGAGGGCAGCGCCTTCCGCCGCCGCATCTGCCCCGCAGAGGCTTCTCGGAGGGGCCGAACAGGGAGGACCGGTCGAAGGCCGGTGGGACCCTGTCCGGCCCAGACCCTCCAGCGGTGCGCGAGCTCTCGTTGGGGCCGGATGGCGCCCTTCCCGCTCCGCGGGCCCCATCGATTCAGCCCCTCCGTAAGGCCGGTGGGCCGGCATCGGCGGCAACTTAGGGCTCCCGTGGCCCATCAGCCTGGTTGCGGAGGGGCGCCATGGGGGGAACCACGCGTCTCCCAGCGTGGTGGGCCCCCAACGCGCCCGATCTGGAGGCCGGGATGCAGCAGGAAGCCGCATCCCGGGCCGCTGTGTCGTCGTCCGGCCGACTGGGCCGGTCAGGGGCCCCGCGCCCTCGGGGCGCACCCCTGTGCGGCCCCTCCACAAGACCAGGCGGGCGTTCCGCGCGACCGTCGCGAGACCCAGCCGCCCGGCCAACGGCCCGATGTCACCGCCAATGCCACAGGGGGCAGACCGTCCGGCGAAGCCGGGGAGTGGGCCCCCAATGGGCCCGCGTCGGCCGACCATGAGCCCTGTGTGAGCGCCTATGGGGCTGTCCCCCTCTCCTGCGGCGGTCGATCTAGGGCTTCGCGGCGAGCTCAGGCAGATCGTGGCATGCCGAGCAGTAGTCCCGCTGATGGCACAAGACGCATGCGAGGACATGACCCTTCGCGGCTCCCTTGTGTTCCAGCGCGAACTCCTCAGTGTGGTCCTTGGGCTTCAGGCTCTGGTGACACGCCAGGCACTCGTCCGGCGTGTGGCAGCGGGAGCAGGTGCTTGGCTGCTTCCGCGCCGCCGGGCCGTGGTCGGCCGCGAACTCGGCCGGATGAGGCATGGCCATGCCATGGCAGTTGTAGCAGTATGAGGCGGGGTGGCATGCCGCGCAGGATTCCTCGTGACCCTTCAGGCTCTGCGGATGGGATGTCCGCCAGCCGTTACCGTGGGGCCCTCGGACATCGTGGCAGTTCTGGCACCCGTCCATGGAGTGGCACTTCTCGCACGTGTCCGGCTTGCTCTCGAACGCCTGGGTGTGCCAGGGGACCCATGGGTCCGGGTGCGGCACCTGCACTCCGTGGCACGCCGTGCAGCTCTCGTCGCTGTGGCACTCGCGGCACGAGCTCAGCCGAACGCTGGCTTGTGCGCCATGGCTCTTCATCCAGTCCTTCGGGTGGGGGTTCTGGGACGAATGGCACTTCTGGCACTCGGACCGCGAGTGGCATTTCGTGCACAGCGCCCGCTGGGTGCTCGCCAGCGCGCCATGGGTTCCTGCGAAGTGCTTCGGATGGGGCATCGGCAGCCCGTGGCAGTTGTCGCACGTCGACCGCGGGTGGCACTTGCCGCACTGGTCGCTCGCCAGGGCTGTCTGGCCGTGGTTCCACCCCTTGGGATGGGGTACCTGGACCACGTGGCAGGCCGAGCAGAAGACCGGCTCGTGGCAGTCCGTGCATCGAGACAGATCCAGACGCCCGTGGTTACGGATGAACCCCTCCTCGGCGTGGCTTGCGGGCTGGATCCGGCTCCGGTTCGTGTGGCACGCGGCGCACGCCTGGGGCCCGCCGGCCGTCTGGTGGCAGTCCACGCACGTGGCCATCGGGGGGCGCATACCAGCCACTTGCTTGGGGTCGGCGCTGTGGTTCGGGTTGGTGTGACACTTCTGGCAGTGCTCGCCCCGTGTCAGGTGTCGCGCGTGCGAGAAATCGATGGGGGTCTCCTGGGCCGACTTGCCGGTCAGCACGTTGTGGCAGTCGAAGCACGGGAGGCCCTTGATCTGTGCGATGACCTTCGTGGGCAGGTACTGAGGCAGGACCGGCGGACTCGTGGGGGCCGCGGCGGCGCCCGATGGCACCCTGGGCTTCCCCAAGCCCTGCGGGCACCCACTCAGCCATGCCATGACCCCGAGGACAAGACCGACCGTCGCGAGCACGCGCCGGCCCAGCTGCCGGCGACGCGACCGCGCGATGGCTCGGTCTCGCTCCTCACGCATGTCCCACTCTTCCTGTTCCGTCGTCACACGAACCGCCTCAGTCCGCGGCCGGACCGGCCGCGACTTCCTCCGCCTGGATGCGCTCCCACTCCAATGCGTGGTGATGCTTGAGCTCCGACTCCGAGATCCGGCCAGTGAGCCACACCCGGCTCATGGGGAACACGTCGGGGCTCCAGTGTGCATGGTAGAAGTGCCAGATGAGGATGGCCAGGGCCGCGAGAACCGCTTCCCAGCCATGGATCGCCTGCGCGGCCGCCAGGGCCCAGGCGGGAAGGTAGCGCAGGAATACCTCGGGGAACCACATCATGAACCCCGTGGCCGCCATGATGGCCGTGCCCCACACCATGGCCCAGTACTCGAACTTCTCGGGAAAGCCGTACCGCCCCATCTTGGGCGGGTGAGGCTGGAGCCCGGCGAAGTACCGCAGCATGTCGAACACGTCGCGGACGTCCTTGAGCCCGGGCAGCATGTGAATCTGGCGATGGCCAGCCCGCCACATGGCCAGCACATAGAGCACGTGGTAGGCCGATGCGGCCAGCAGGCCGACGGCCGCCACGCGGTGGATGATCCCCGCGTTGGTCGCGCCGCCGAGAAGCGACATGATCCAGCGCGAGGGGGCCGCTTCGGGGTAGCGAAGTGGCAGGCCCGTGAACACGAGCGCTGTGAAGCTCAGCACCACACCCAGGTGCTGGGCCCGGTGGTGGCCATTCCACCGCACGAACTGCCTCTCCCCACTCGCTCGCTTCATCACTCGGGCGGTGGCGAGCCGCCCCCTCCCCTCGTGCTCAGCGCCTTGCGCAACAGGTCGAGGCTGATGTAGCCGATCATGCCGCCGATCGTCAGCGCGATCATCAGTCGATAGAAGACGCCGATCCAGTAGACCAGGGGCTGCTCCTTGGCCGTCATCGGCTTGTGGCCGAACGAGAGAGCGAACTGCTCGGTGCACCCCGGATGGCACGCGGCGCATGTCGCGATCCGGTTGGCCGGCGACAGCCTCGATCCGGGGTCGGTCGCGGGCCGGATATCGTGCCCGCCGTGGCAACTCGAGCACACGGCCGCTCGCTTCGAGCCCAGCTCGTGTTTCTTGCCGTGGAAGCTCTCCTCGAAGGTCTTCACCGTGTCGGTGCGCACATCATACCGGGCCATGATGCGCGCGTTGGCATGGCATCGGGCACAGGTCGCAGGCACCTTGGCCTGGCTGGTCGATGACTCGATATCGTCGTGTCGCAGGATAGCGTGCGCGCCATGGCAATCGCTGCACACCGGGGCCTCGGTGCCGCTGCCGGACACGGCGTCGAAGTGGATGCTCCGCGCGTAGTCGTCGGCCTCCGGGCGATGACAGGGCGCGCAGCGCTCCAGCACGCGCCGCGCGCGGTCCGGGACGGAGGTGGTCAGGCGACTCAGCCATACCGGGTCGACGGACTCGCCGTTCGCTCCGCGGGGCTCGCCCATGTCCGACATCCGCCAGTGGCACGCCTCGCAGTCCAGCGCGCCATGGACCGAGGCCTGGTACGCGAGGGGGTCGACGTGCAACGAAGCGGTCGCCCCGCTCTCCCCAACCGCCTCGAGCGTGGGCGACGCCCCGTGGCACGGCAGGCAACGTCCCCCCGGCCGCGGTGGGCCTCCGGCGTCGCCGGCCGACCATGACGCATCCGCGCCCCAACACACCAGCAGGGCGGCCAGCGCCATCCATGCACTGCTTCGATAGTCCGCCAAGAACCGCACATCCGTGCCCGAGCGGCCTCCGGCACGGGGTCCCTCCTCCTACAGAACCGAGCCGTGGGTGACCCTGGCGCCCCCGTGGCACACCGCGGGGGCGGACATCTTCAGCGCGACGTATTCGGCCCGCGTCCGCCGATGGCCTCCGACGCTCCGCCGGGCATCTGGCGAACGCCGCTCTAGGACTCCCGGGCAACCACGGCGTGCGCCAGCGACTCGAGCAGGTCGCGGGCGGACGTGTGGGGCAGCTCGGCCAGTGCCCTCCGCGCCGTGGCGGCATGGTCCCGGGCCGTGGCGATAGCTCGGCTCAGTGCGCCGGTGGCCCGGAGTGCTTCCACGATCGATGACAGCCGCGGCTCGTCGACCGCCCAGTAGTCCGTCAGTTCCCGTCTGAGCATGGACACGTGACCGTCCCCCATGCCTCCAAGGGCATAGATGAGGGGCAGTGTCCAGCGCCCGCTACGCAGATCCTGGCCGCGGCTCTTCCCCATGCGCGCCGGATCACCTACGAGGTCGAGGACGTCGTCCGCGATCTGGAATGCGACACCCAGCGAGAACCCGAATCGCTTCAGCGCGTGGACCTGGTCCGCCGAGCCGTGCCCCAGTTGGGCCCCGATGCTCGTGCATGCCGCCATCAGCGATGCCGTCTTGCCCTCGATGGCGCGCAGGTACTCCTCCTCGGTCAGCTCCAGGTTCCCCTCGTTGGCCGTCTGGATGATCTCGCCCTCGCACATGCGCCGGACCGCGTCCGCCAGTTCGCGCAGGAGCGGCGCATGGCCGGGCGTGCACAGCCGCGCATAGACATCGGCCAGGAGGAAGTCCGCCGCGAACACGCACAGCTTGCCGCGCCAGAGGGCATTCGCCGTGGGGCGGCCGCGGCGCAGATCGGAGCCGTCCACCACGTCATCGTGCATCAGCGAGGCGACATGGACCATCTCGACCGCGGCGGCGAAGTGGATCAGGTCGCTGCGGGATACCCGGGCCGCGTAGTCGTCGCCCGCCACCGACTGGGCGCTGAGAATCAGCAGGCTGGGGCGAAGGCGCTTACCACCGCCACTCCGTGCGTGGTGGTAGATGGCCGGCACCGTTTCGACCCGGCTCTGCAGCACGGTGGCAAGCTGATCCTCCACCTCCCGCAGCTCCGAAGCCACCTGCTGACGCAAGTCGGCGATGGATGCCTCCAAGCTCTTACCTCTTTCGTATGGGTCAGGGCCAGTGCGGACCCCAGCGCCAGACAGCCAGTGGCGCCGGCTTCAGTCTGTCGCCGAGGCCATGTAGTACGACAACGCCTCAAACTCCTGCGCCAGATCCACGTTCCGCACCGTGATCCCCTCACGGACCTCGATCTTGACGGGAGCGAAGTTGAGGATACCCCGGATCCCGGCCGCCACCAGGCAATCGGCAACGCCCTGAGCAGCATCCCGCGGGACCGCAATGACTCCGATCCGGGCGCGCAGATCCCGATTCCGGCGAGCCAGTTCCTCCATCGAGAGTACCTCGAGGCTACCGAGGCGTCGACCCACCTTGGCCGGGCTGCTGTCGAACACGGCGATGATGAAGAACCCCTGCTCGGCGAAGCCCGGGTAGGAGCAGAGAGCGGATCCAAGGCTACCGGCGCCGACCAGTAACACGCCATGGGGCTGGCCCAGGCCCATCCGCTCCATCAGGCATCGCTTCAGGTGCCCCACATCGTAGCCGACGCCCGGTCGGCCGAGCTCGCCGATGTACGACACATCCTTGCGGATCTGTGCCGCGTTGATCCCCGTGTGGTCCGCCATCTCCGCCGACGACACGGTAGTGATGCCGTCGCGCTCCAGCGCGCGCAGGCAGTGCAGGTACGTCGAGAGACGGCCCACCGTCGGATCGGGAACACGACGGATGGGGCTCGTCAGCCTGGGACCGGGGTTTGCGCGCACCGCCCGGACTCCTCTTCGTTTCGTGCATGCCAGGGGGCGTCGGGTGCCAGCCGCCTTCGTGGGTGGGGCGCGGGGCCGTGCGGCGCCTAGGGAATGGCCAGCTCCTCGTAGACACCCATGGCGCGGAATTTGGCATAGCGTTGATCCACGAGCTCGTCGGGTGGCACGGCGTCCAGCTCCGCCAGGTGGTGGCACAACCGGGCCTTGAGCGCCGCGGCCATGCCCTCCGGGTCTGCATGGGCGCCGCCCGGGGGCTCGGGAACCACCTCGTCAACCACGCCGAGCGCCAGGGCATCCCGCGCCGTGATGCGTGCCGCCTCCGCCGCCTCAGCGACCCGGCTCGGGTCGCGCCACACGATGGAGGCATAGCCCTCCGGCGGGATCACCGAGTAGATCGCATACTCGAGCATCAGAATCCGGTCGCCTACGCCGATACCGATGGCACCGCCGCTACCACCCTCCCCCAGAATCGTGACCAGGATCGGCGTGCGCAGTTGCGACATCACCATCTGCCCCTCGGCGATGGCCTCGCTGATCCCGCGTGATTCCGCCTCGGTCAGGCAGTCGGCCGCGGGCGTGTCCACCAGCGAGATTACGGGCATCCGGAGCCGCTCGGCCATCTGCATAACCCGCTGAGCCTTCCGGTATCCTTCGGGCCGCCCCTGGGCAAAGTTGCGCTCCTTGCGCTCGCTCACGTCTCGGCCCTTCTGATGACCGACCACGGCCACGGCTCGCCCCGCCAGCGTCGCCAGGCCGGCGATCATCGCCTTGTCGTCGCCGAAGCGCCGGTCGCCATGGAGTTCCACGAAGTCGTCAAACATCAGACGGGCATAGTCCAGCGCGTACGGGCGACGTGGATGGCGAGCCAACTGCACCTTCTGGTACGCCGTCAGGTCGCTGTAGATCTCCTGCAGCAGCTCCTGCCGCCGGGCTTCCAGGGCCTGAACTCTGGCGGCGAGGTCGGGCGACGCATCGGCGCCTCCCGTTCTCAACGCATGAAGCTCTTCTTCAACTTCCATGAGTGGCCACTCGAAGGGGAGCCACCGGCTGGCCACAAACTTGTTGGTCAGGGTCGGCACCTACTTCCGGTGGGTGGGCGAGGCATAGGCGATGGCCAGCAAACGCTCCAGCGTCGACCGCAACTGCGCCCGGGGCACGATCAGGTCGAGCAGGCCACAGGCGTGCTGGTGCTCCGATGTCTGGATGCGCGGGTCCATGCCCGATCCCGTGTTGGCGTAGACCCGCTGGCCCGCGAAACCGATCATCGCGCCGGGCTCGGCGATGACCACGTCGCCCAGGCTGGCCCAACTGGCGTACACGCCAGCCATGGTCGGGTCGGTGAGGACCGTGATGTAGAAGATCCCCGCCTTCTGCATCCGGCCCACGGCCGCGCAGGTCTTGGCCATCTGCATGAGCGACAGGATCCCCTCGAACATCCGGGCCCCGCCGCCCGAACCCGAGATCATCAGGCACGGGTGGCGAAGCTCGATGGCGCGCTCCATGGCCCGGGCAATCTTCTCCCCCACGACCGACCCCATGCTGCCCATCAGGAACGCTGGATCGGTGATGCCCACCACCACCGGGTGCCCGCCAATGGCCGCCAGCCCCGTGATCACCGCCTCGTTCTCACCGGTGGCCTTCCGGTAGCGGGCCAGCTTGCTGTCGTAGTCCGGCATCCCCAGAGGGTTGCAGCTGATCAGGTTCGCGCCGAACTCGCTGAAGCTACCCTCATCGAGGAGCAAGGCCAGTCGATCCCGGGCACCCAGCCGGAAGTGCCGGCCGCACTTGGGACACACCCAGAGGCTCTTCTCCAGATCCTTCCGGTAGAGCAGCTCGCCGCAGTCGGGGCTATCGCACTTGGTGTAGAGGCCATCAGGGATTCGATCGGCGATCTCGCGGTACTCGCTTCGGGGCAGCAGCCCGGGCTCCACGGCCATAGACTCATCCCGTTTCCCGTCCACGGTCGGCCTCGAAGAACGCGACGGCAGAGTCAGTACTCTGGTCGGGATTATACCCGAAGGGTGAGGCACGGCAAAGGAAGGCGATACGCCAGTCAGGATCCCCCTCGCTCGCACCCAAGGCCACAGGCTTCCCCAGAGGCCATCCCGGTACTCGGCGGGGGCTCGGAGCGTGGCGCGGCGACTCAGCCATCGGTGGCCGCCCAAAGCGTGCTGGAAACCCACCGCCCGGAAGCCTCCGCCGTGCGTCCTGTGGCGCACTCGCCACACCGGCCCAAGCCGCCCCATCGCGCGTCGGCAATCTGAAGTCGCGTACTGAGAAAAGCATTGACACGGCACGGCTAACATGATAGGTATACGGACAATGGAATTATGCTGAACGTACGGCTGATTGTTCAGCAAACGAGGTGGGCCGTCTGTCCGGAAGAGGCCAACCCACACTGCGAGACGTGGCCGCCCGCGCCCGGGTGTCGACGGCGACCGTCTCGGCTGCTCTGCAGCCCGACGCGGAATCGTCATCGGTGAGCCCCGAGACTCGCCAGCGCGTCCTGGCCGCCGCCGAGGAGCTGGGGTACGACTACGCCCGACTTCGGCCGCGATCGACTCGACCGACCACGGTCGCGGTGTTCACCGCCGGGAACGTGCACCCCAACGTCTCCGCGCTCTCCTACGCCATTCTTCTCGAGCTCGGCGAGCGGTTTGCCCACCACGGGATCCGCATGGTGGTCGAGAGCGGGCACGGGCCTGGCAGCCGTCGGCCCGACGCGGCCGCCGACATGCTCCGCCGGGGCGATGTCGATGCGGGTATCGTGATCGCTCTGTGGGACTGGGCGCGGCACATGCGCTCTTGGGGCGCGCCTTCGGTCTTCTTGGGAGCCGCACCCTCGGATGCGGGCATCTGCCAGGTGTGCGTCGACGATGAGTTGGGCGGCCGGCTTGTGGCCGAGCACCTCTGGTCGCTGGGGCACCGGCGCGTCGGCGTGGTGCACATGTCCTCCGACGGCTGGGGCGCGGACCGAGAGCGGGGCTTCCGATCCGTCTGGTCACAGAAGGGCCTCTCCCTGGCCGACCGCTGCTGCGTATCTCTCCCGTCCACCACCGAGACCAGCGCCGTCGAGACCGTTCGCCGGGTGCTGACGGCATCCGAGGACCAGGATGGCCCGGTCACGGCCCTCTTCTGCGACGCCGACTGGGTGGCCGCTCACGCGATTCGGACCCTGCAGTCCGATGGGTACAAGGTCCCGGATGACATCTCCGTGGTGGGCTTCGACGATGCTCCCTTCGCGACCATGCTGTCCCCGCAGCTCACCACCGTGCGGCAGCCGATTCCCGAGCTCTCCGCACTGGCCGCGGCGCTCGTGGTCGAGCAGATGAGTCTGGGTGCGCCGATGGCCAAGTCTTACACACTGCCGTGCGAGCTGGTGGTGAGAGGGACAACCGCTCCCCCAGCCGGGGTCTGAGGCTGCCCCGGCGCGCGGGGGCGAGTAGACGACGAGGATGACCGCCAAAGGTCTGTGAGCTGCTCAGCTCACCTGCCTTTGTGTCCATGGCGCCTCGCGAGAACTGGGCATAAGAGAAGGGGGGAGTGCAGGAGTCATTGGGCGTTCTTGGCCCGGCCATCGCCATTGCCGGCCCGCTCGGGCCGATGGAGACGCGCCCTTCGTGGGCGCCCAGGAAGGAAGTGCAGTCCCGTTGCTGCGACGTCATGTCGTGTTGGTCATCGCCTTTGTGCTCATGATCTGTGTTGCTGGCCTGGTCGGGTGCAAGAAGAGTTCGCCCCCGCCCGACGCGCCCAAGACGGGCGACGAGATGATGGAGAAGTGGAAGACGATGAAGGCCCAGGGCATGAAGATGCCGGCCGATTCCATGCCCAAGGATGTCAAGGGATCCTCAGCGGAGTGACGTGGTGGCTGGGCTCGGCCTCGCCGAGACAGCATGAGTGCGATTCCTGGAGGTGTTCCTGGTGACGAAGCGTGGGTTCACGCTGATCGAACTCCTGGTTGTCATCGCGATTATCGCGATTCTCGCGGCCATTCTCTTCCCGGTCTTCGCCAAGGCCCGAGAGAAGGCCCGGCAGACCTCTTGCCTGAGCAACCTGAAGCAGATCGGCAACGCCACCATGATGTATGTTCAGGACTACGACGAGCGGTTCGGCGGCGCGGGCTGCAGCAACTGCGGCGCCAATGTGCCCCCCGCGAACATGATGCCCCAGGCCCGGGTTATGCCTTACGTCAAGAACGTGCAGATCTTCGACTGCCCCTCGGGCACCGGAGTAGGCAAGCTGACTGCTCGGGACGGCTACGCCTGGCAGGGCGGTTGGGCCTACACGGCTGAGTTCGCTGGGCAGGAAGTCGACTACGGCTACAACGATCAGATCGGCTGGATCTCGGTGGCCGAGATCGTGGCTCCCGCCCAGACCGTGGTGTGGGCCGACTCCCAGTTCGGACTGACCTGCGGCATGACTCGCGTTCTTTACTCCAAGTACTGCGGAGCGGCTTGCACCGCGTCGGCCCGGACGGACGCCAACGACCGGCATATGAACGGCGAGAACGTGTGCTACGCCGATGGCCATGCCAAGTGGCACAACTCGCGCTGGCTGGGCGACAACTGCGGACGTATCGTCTACCCGAGTGGCACCGATACACGGACCTATTGGGCCCGCTGGGGTAACCCCGCCAACTGAGCCCTGATATCCCTGCGCACCATGTGGAGACCGCCGAGCCCTGTCTCGGGCTCGGCGGTCTCGTTGCTATTGGGCCTGGTGCGGCTCCCGCCGCACCAGGCGGATGGACGTTCGGCCCGGCACAGAGGGCGAGGCCATCAGCGAGACAATGCTCAGGGTATCGGGGCTGGTGTACACCACACTTTTGAAGGTCTCGCCCGCATCCTCGACCCTCTTCCAGTCCTTGAGCTCCTTGGCATACCAGGCGTCAACCTCCGCGATGCCCTTCTCGACGAGGAGGCTGATGTTCGTGTCGTCGGCAATCTTCCTCGTCCCCATGCCAACCGCTCCCGCAAAAACGGGAATGCCTAGCTTCCTGACCTCCTCGTCCGCCACCTTGGGCGCAGCCGGCATCTCGGGCATGGAGAAGCCTTTCGCCTGGGGCGGCGACTTGCCCGCGGGAGGGGCACCCACGGGCTGCCTCTTGCAGGAAGAACACGTGATCAGAGCCCCGGCCACCGCCACGACGATCACCACTCGATCATGGGCACGCATCGCCGTTCCTCCCCCGGGAAAGACGTCGGCACGCAGGCCTCGAACCGCTGGCCCGGTCGTCGACTCGGTTGGGTGCCGTTCGATGAACACTCTCCACTTCGGACGCATGCCCGCCGGTCCTTCTCGGCCCATGCGTGGACCGGTGCCTCGGCCTCGTCAGGTCACCCCGTCCGCTGGCGAGTCGCGTCCGTCCGCTCGATAAGAACAGCAATTGACTCGGGTTACCGGATGTGCTAGGTACGCAACCAGAGGAGGTGGTTCCCGAGGTCGCATCGTGACGGCTCCGGGTGTGAGCCGGGTGCTGGCTAACGTGCCAAAGTGTGTCCGAGCGGGTGCGCTGAGCGTGCCCGGGAAACCACGACGGAGTGGAGGGTGCAGCGCAGATGACACGACGCGGGTTCACGCTGATCGAACTACTGGTCGTCATCGCGATCATAGCGATTCTCGCGGCGATCCTCTTCCCGGTCTTCGCGAAGGCTCGGGAGAAGGCCAGGCAGACATCGTGCCTGTCCAACTGCAAGCAGATCGCCAACGCGCTCATCATGTACACGACCGACTACGACGAGACCATGCCGTTCATCACCTCCTGCAGTGCCCCCGAATACACGCACCATGCCGCCGCAAACGCCCAAGGCAAGCTCCACCCCTATATCAAGAACGCCCAGGTGTGGCAGTGCCCTTCCGCCAAGCGGGGGATGCAGTTGACGGCCAACCCCGGCCGTAATGGCGGGGTGGCCGAGAGTGGCTCCTGGACATTCCCTCTCGAGTTCGCAGGCATCCTGCTATCCTACGGTGGCACCGAGCGGGTCATGCGCAACCTGGACTGCAACTTCGGGGGCACCCCGCTGCGCATCGCCGAAATGCAGGCTCCCGCCAGTGTGACGGCATTCACCGAGTCGCCCATCCTCTCCAACTGCGGTTGCATGAGAGCGATCTGGCCCGACGCCTGCTGCGCCGCCCGAGACAACCCGGGCGAGCGCCTCGACAAGAACACCCGCCACAACGGCGGCAACAACCTGGTCTTCTGCGACGGCCACGCCAAGTGGATGAAGGCGGAGGCCATGGTGGCCAAATGGCAGCAGCCCTATGTGCAGGGCGCGTACAACGAGCTGTTCTGGCCCTAGGCGGGTCAGCTGGGCCACTCCTGACGAGCAATGCTGTGAAGGGCGGTGTGAGTGTGAGGCGCGCGATCGCAATGCTGTGCGGCCTGGCCCTGCTGGCCGCGATGGCACTAACCGGACTGGGCTGCAAGGGCTCCGGACCGGGCAATCCCAAACCGGCACCCGAAGACCAGAACGCCAAGATGATGCAGATGCAGAAGCAGATGATGCAGAGCAAGATGGGTGCCAAGGGGCCCGGTCCGGCCTCCGGCGTCGGGACGGAGACCTCGGGCAAGGCGGCTGATCCCGCCGACGGCACAGCGGCCTGTCCGGCCGAGGGCGCGACCGAGTCGGCGGCCGATTCCGCCGGGGCGACCGAGAAAAAGACCGAATAGGGGTCGGGCCCGGGCGGCGCGGCCCACCATGGCGCGGAGACGGGGCCCGGCTCGCTGAGCCGGGTCCCTTCTCGCTACTGGAGCGGGCGCCCGGGATGCGGCACGCCGTACTCCTCCGCCGCCTCGGTCAGTGCCGCCAGGTTCTCCAGCGGCGTGCCCGGACACACATTGGCGCCGTCGCCCAGCCGGAATCCCCCGCACGGCGCCAGCACCTCCAGCGCGTGCAGCGCGGCGGCCTTCACCTGCGCCTTCGTGCCCTTCAGCATCAGCATGGGGTCGATGTTCCCCCACAGGTGCACGCGGCCGCCCAGGTTCCGCGCGGCCACCTCAGGCGGGACCACGTAGCCAAACAGGTCGAAGCTCGAGATACCCAGATCGTCGACCAGCGCCTCGTGCAGGTGGGCGCTCTGCCCGCACATGTGCATCCCCCTGCCCTGCCCCGGCGGGCAGCCGAACGCCTCGAAGTACGCCCGGTCGTAGGGCACGCAGAACTCGCGGAACTGGTCGGCCGACATGACCTGGGCCGAGTCCTCGGCCAATCCAGTGGCCCCGCGGGTACACCCGTCAATGCGCGCGAGGTGTCGGTGAGCGTCGATCAGGGCCCGCGTAATCTTGGCGAGGAAGGCATGGCAATCGTCCGGGCACTCGAGGATCCACCAGTAGAAGTCGACGCCCACCAGGTCGACGGCGATCATGTGCGGGCTCAAGCCACTCGTCGGGATCGGCCCCACATCGACTCGGCCCTCGATGCGGCCGAACGTCAGACGCGTCTGCTGCGCCAGTTCGCGCATCGTACGCCACCAGTCGATGGCCTTCGCCCAGAGACCCGTGCCCGGCTCCGGGGGCTCGTAAGCCCGCATCTGGTCGACCGTGCTGATGGTGGGGCGCGTGTGCAGGGTCTCGTTCTCCGGCCAGATCACCTCGGCGCCGAAGGCCCCCGAGTCGAGCACGTTGTCAAAGTACGGCCCCACGCCGAGGGTTGTCCCGGTGCAGATGATGTCCTCGGGTACCCGCTCGATGCGGTACTTGAGGAACTCAAGCTGCCAGCGGTACTGCTCCTCGGCGCTCTCGAAGATGGCCGAGTACGGGATCCCGAACAGCGGCGTGAAGTACCGCGGCACCAGGCAGAACCCCACGGCCACGCGGTCGGCGTAGCCGCGCTGAGCCCATGCCTCGTTGCGGCGGCGGCTCTGCTCCATCTGCTCGGGCGAGTAGTCGATGTCCAGCGTGAAGCGCAATGCGAGGCCCCCTGTCGGGCTACTGACCCGCCTGGTAGTGTACCGTCAGCACGTTATCGCCGCGACGTGCGGCCGTGCCCACGAGGTCAGCGTAGTAGCAGCCGAAGCCGCGGTTGCGCGGGTAGGTATAGCGCCGCACCTCCAGCGCTTCGCCGTTGATCCAGGCGCTCAGCGCCACGGGGCCCTCCGGCGGGAGAAACGGCAGCACGAGGATGGTGTGATCGTCGAACGCCGGCTCGCAGCCGAGCGTGTACATGAACGGTAGGCGGAACCGTGTCTGCAGCCACCACTCCGCCCTCGAGTCGCGCGCCAGCGCGCTCAGCGGACGAAGTTCCGGCATGGCCTCGCCGCTCGCGAACCGCACGTCTCCTCTGCCTGGAACCAACTCGCCCATCTCCAGGTCGATCCATGCCTCCTGCATCTCGCTGAAGGCGTTCTCGATGTACGCCCCGCAGAAGCGTGCCAGCGGCCCGAGGCCGAGCTGAGCCGCCACCGCGTCCGTCAGCGGGAGCTCCAGTCTCTCTTCCTGCGCATCCACCACCAGGGGGAAGCGCTCCCGATGGGCCTGGAGGAGCTCCTGGTGCCAGCCGGCTGCGAGCCCGTCGGCCAGGTGACCTGGCCGCACCCACCACTCGCGCAGCTCCGTTGGCGCGACCTCCCTGGGGAATGTGATGTTGAACAGCGCACCCCGCTCATCGGTTGCCAGCAGCTCCAGCGCCGTCACCGACGGCTGCCGCGCATCCTCTTCGGGAAGCACACACCGCACCTCGGCCCCAACGACCGGCACATGTCCTTCGGGCAGGAGTAGCGCGAACCGTGCGGTGGTCCCCTGCTGCCCCTGCACCTTCACGAGGTACCCCGTGTCGGTCCGCTCCACCGCTCCGGGGACGCCGCAAAGCCGTGGCTCCGACCGCCCCGTCGGCGCCGGGCCAACCTCCAGCACCTGGACCTGCTGCGCGTCCACGTGGACCGGCACGCGCGAGCCGAACAGGGCGAAGGGCCCTTGCGCGGTGAGCAGGTGGCGCTGTGTCGGGTACCGCTCGACGATCTCGCACCGGCCGGCGGCCGTGAATCCAAGTGCCTCGTCGAGGGGCACCTCGACGGTGCGCCCCCAGTACTGCGGGTTCACGACGAACACGAACCCGCGGTCGCCCTCGGCATGGCCGTAGATCTCCACCGCGCCCGGCCCCGGCTCCTCGCCCGCCTGATGCGTGCGTGTCCACAGCCGGTAGTGCTCCCTGATGAACGCCGTCCACTTCGCGTAGAAAGCCGTCACACTCTTCTGCCTCGTGGCGCTCAGCCCATCGAGCCACGGGCGGACCTCTGCCAGGCACAGATTCGGCGTGACGGCCAGTGTCGAGAGCGCGCCATACTCGTAGTGCCCGCGCGCATCGGGCACCACCGAGTTTTGACTGAAGAAGTACTGGCAATTCGTGAAGAAGCGGTATGGGACGAAGTGCGAATGATGCAGGCCGACCATCTGCTCGCGGCGGCAGTCATCGAGGATCCGAGTCTGGTTCAGCCCCTGCCAGGGCGTGGCCACGAACGGGTCGGTCAGGTAGAGCGACGGCGCCCACCAGGCCAGCTTCGGCAGGAACTCGGACCAGTTGCCCGAGTTCGGCCAGATGAGCATCTCGGGAGAGACAGCATTCACCTCGTCCATGAACCGAACCAGCCCGCGAACCTGGTGATAGACGCTGTCCGGCCCCGGCGGGTGGCCGTGATCGTCCGCGTGGCATGGCGCGATGCTAAGGAAGTCCAGGGCGTGCAGCTCGAAGCCGAACCGGCGGCACGTGCGCGCGACGACACCCGCGTAGTGGTCGACGAAGTCCGGATGGCCCAGGCAGAAAGCTCCCGGGTTGCCATTGGCGTCGATGATCCGCCACTCGGGCCGATCCAGCCGGTTCCGGTGCTGATTGTAGTGGCCACAGAAGACCACGTTGGCGCCCGAATAGTCGCCCATGCGGATACCCTCGTCGTGGGCCCACTCGACGGCCTCCCGAACCATCTCCGGGCTGGGGTCATCCGGTCCCCAGTCGAACACACCCGGGAACACCTGGTAGTACTCGAGCCCCAGCCGCGCCGACAACCGCAACTCGCCCCGGAGCAGCTCGCGGTTCATCGTGAGTGTCGGGTGGTCGCGCATGCTGTAGAACACCCAGTCGCCTTCGACCTGCGTGTACCGGTTGTTGATGCAGGCGGTGCTGAAGAGAGGACGGTTGAAGCGGGGAGCGAAGCGCTCCTGGACGTACGCATCCACGGCGTCCACTTCGCCCTCGTGGAACCCGTGGCGAACGCGGCCGGTCACGCGCGTCGCGCCGACGGTCAGCGAGTGGCACGTGTAGACCTCGCCCGCGGCGACCGGGTCGAACGGCACGTAGCCAACCCGGGCCTCGCCGTCGGTGGCGGTGATCCGCGACCATGGGAAGTCCAGCGAGACGAACAGCCCATCGGCACCCTGGCGGTAGAAGGCCGCGATCTCCTGCAGCCCGGTGCGGGCGACCCCTGGCGGCTCGGGCGAGGGGGCGCTCCACAGCCAGACGCGCTCGATCCGAACCCGCCGCCTCGGTGTGAGGGTGAGCGTCTTGGTGACGCGCCCGGCGCCCAGGAGCTGGTACGCCAACTCCCAGCCGAATGCATGGTTCTCGCCGACGAACCGGGCCTCCGTGGCGTTGTCGCGCAGCACGCGCGCCGGCCCATGGTCCGCCGTAAGCGCCTCGCCGTCGGCCTCGACCACCCACGGCTCTCCCAACGAGACGGCCATCTCAGTCCCCGAGACGCGGTAGTCGCGCTCCCGCAGTCGGCCGCCCCCAAGAGACAGCCCGAACGTGAGCCGCTGGTCGCCCACGAACATGACGTGGTCATGCATGGAGACCCCTCCGCCTCTATGGCTCCGCCTCGTGCACCCGTGGCGCCACGGAGTTACACAGACCCGCCGGCTCGTCGGCTCCGGCTGTCCAACCCTCGAGCCCGCACTCGAGGTCCGGATGCTCACGGCCAGATCGGCAACTGGCGGTCCTCGCTGTCCTTCGGGAGCCAGGGGTGGCGACGCATGCCACGGTACGGGCTGGGGATCGGCCGCGTCGCCGTCGGGTAACGCTGCCCGGTGGCTGGCGCGCCATCATGACGAACACCGGTGGTGTCCGCAACTACGCCGTCGCATGCTAGCCCAGCCCGAGCAGGCGGCCCCCCTGGAAGATCACGAAGGCGACCACCCAGGCTAGAGCCGTGAGGTAGGCCACCGCGATGATCGCCCACTTCCACGAACCCGTCTCCCGCCTCATGGCGGCAATCGCCGCGATGCAGGGCGAGTAGACCAGCACGAACGCCATCAGGGCATAGCCCGACAGCGGCGTCAGGTGGCTGCTCGCGATAGCCCGGCCGAGTTCCGCATCGCCCGCCTCGGCCCCGACGCCATACAGCACGCCCATGGTCGAGACCACGATCTCCTTCGCCACGAAGCCCGACACCAGGGCCACGGCCTCCTGCCACTCGAGGCCCAGGGGCCTCACGGCCGGCTCCAGCGCCTTCCCAAGCTGCCCCGCGTAACTCTGGGGGCCCGCCACTTCCACCCCCCAAGGCAACGCACTGAGGCACCACATGATCACTGAGCCCGCCAGGATCACAGTGCCCGCCTTCTGCAAGAAGAGCTTCCCACGTTCCCATGTGTGAATGGCAATCCCCTTGGCCGTTGGCCTGTGGTACGGAGGAAGCTCCATCACGAATGGTTCTTCCTCGCCCCGGAGCACATGATGCCGCAGGATCCGTGCCACCAGCGCGGCCAGCACCACGCCGAGCACGTACATCGAGAAGATCGCCAGTCCGGCATGGGGGCCGAACAGGGCTCCGGCGATCAATGCATAGACCGGCAGTCGGGCGCTGCAGGTCATCAAGGGAGCCACCAGGATCGTCACCAGGCGGTCGCGCGGCGATTCGAGTGTCCGGGTCGCCATGATGGCCGGCACGTTGCACCCGAAGCCCATCACCATCGGGATGAACGCCTTCCCGTGCAGGCGCATCCGGTGCATCACTCGGTCCATCACGAAGGCCGCCCGCGCCATGTACCCGCTGTCTTCGAGCAGCGCAATGATGGCGAACAGGATGAAGATCTGGGGAACGAACACCAGGACACCGCCCACGCCGCCGATCACGCCATCCACCAGAAGCGATCGGAGGGGCCCGTCTGGCATCCAGGCCGAGACACAGCCTCCGAGCGCGGCCACGCCCTCCCCAATCCAGCCGCTGGGGTACTCCCCAACGACATAGGTGAGCTCGAACATTGCCGCCACGGTCGCCAGGAGGATCGGCAGGGCCCAGACGCGGTGCAGTAGGACCCGGTCAATGCGGTCTGACGGCGTGGGACCGGCCTCGCGCGGCTCATCCACCGCCTCGCGGTACACTCCCTGGATCGCGCCGTAGCGGCCTCCGGTGATCACGGCCTCGGCCGTGTCGCCGGTCACTTCCTCCAAATGCCGGGCCGCCGCCCGGGCCGTGGACCGCACCCGCGCGAGGGCTGGGTCGTCTGCAGCCAGCCCTGGCCACGCGGGCTCCTCACCCACAAGCAAGCTCATCGCAAGCCACACCAGCCGCCGCTCCGCTGTGGCGGCACCGGGCAACTGGAGCAGGCTCGCCTGAACGGTCTCGATGGCCTCGTCGATCTGGCGGCCGTAGCGGATGGGCCGCGGCGCCCGGGCCTCTCGCGCCTGCGCCAGTGCCGCCTCCCAGAGCGGTTCCACACCCTCCCCCACGTGTGCGCAGGTGGGAATCACGGGAACGTCCAGCAGCTCGGAGAGCTTGTCCACGTTGATCACGAAACCCCGGTCCTCGGCCACATCACTCATGTTCAGCGCCACGACCAGGGGGGTGCCCAGTTCGATGAGCTGCACGACCAGGTACAGGTTGCGCTCGAGGTTGCTCGCATCCACCACCGCGATGACCACATCACTCTCACCGCTGATGATGAAATCGCGAGCCACGCGCTCATCGGGCGAGCTCGCTGTCAGGGAGTAAGTACCCGGAAGATCAATGACTCGGGCGCGGCCACTGGCGGTCCGGCGGTAGCCTTCTTTCCGCTCCACGGTGACCCCCGGCCAGTTCCCGACGTGCTGACGCGATCCCGTGAGTTCGTTGAACAGGGACGTCTTGCCCGAGTTCGGGTTGCCGGCGAGTGCGACCGTAAGATCACGCGGCATGGCTTCGGTGGCGGGCTGTGTCACTTCACCCCTCCAGCGGCTCCACGTCGATCCTCGAAGCGATGCCCCGGCCCAACGCCAGCCGCGTCTGCCGCACCGCCACCACCACCGGGCCCTGGCCTCGGCTGATCAGCGCCACAACCTCGCACCCCGTGGTCAGCCCCATGCTCGCCAAGCGTCTGCGCATGCCGTGGCCGCCGCTGATCGCCGTCACGAAAGCACGCTGGCCGGGCGCAAGTGCCGTCAGAGGCATATCTAGCCAACCTCCTCAGGCTGCAGCCGCTGTCCCCCGGCCACCTGGGCACACGGGGGAGGCACCAGCTCGCCAGTATCCACGTAGGTACGGAACGCCCGAAGGCACCCGGGCTCCCCCTGGTTGCAGAGCCTCAGAGTCGCTGCGAAGCGCCTCAGACGCTCCAATGTAAACGGTGTGATACTGTGCTCGATCCGACACGCCTCCTCCTCGGCCATCTCCCGATCCAGAAGGAGTACCGCCTGGAGAAAATCCCGGATGTCCTCGTGACGCTGATACACGTCCTCAGCGATCGACTGCCCGCGCGGCGTCAGAATGACGTCCTCATACTTCTCATGTGAGAGCAGACCATGCTTCTTCAGAGCCTGCACGGCACCCGTTGCTGTTGAGGGAGTCACCCCAAGGAGATTGGCGATGTCGCGCATCCGCACCACGCGGCGCTTCCTCGAGAGCAACAAGATGCTCTCCAGATAGTCCTCCATCGTGGCCGTCAACTGCAGGCTCTCCGCGCCCATGGGCTCTCCCCCGATCCGGGCTGTGACACGCCGCCAAGGCCCCGAACCGTACCGCCCGAGACCCTACCGATTGTGATAGCCCAGAAGAGTGCCCATGTCAAAACAATCTTTGGCGGACCGAAAAGCACCGGCGCTTCCGTGGGCCGGGGCGCTCCGACGCCCGCGAGGAGCCAAGCCTGCAAGCAGAGAACATCCGGGCGTGCCATTCCTCGCGCTCGGCAACCCGGGACGAGTGAGTGTGGGATGACGTACGGGAGCCAGCTCCGCCGACTGATTCTGGCTGTGCTCGTCGCTTCGGGGCCGCTGCTGTGCTCGCCCAACGCGGTGGCCCAAGCCGAGCCGCCATGGAAGACGCCGGGCCACGCCTTCTTCGGGAACCCGGGCGGATATGCGCGGGACCTCTACAACCAGTACACGGCGAGCCGGGCCGAGTTGGCGCGTCTCAAAGCCAGCCTTGCGTCGACCCAGAGCCAGCTCGAGGGATACCAGGGCACCGGGTTCATAGGGGGCCTGGCCATCGCCCAGAACGACGCCGACACCATCATCCGCAAGGAGGCGCTCAAGCGCGCCATCGCCGCCGAGGAGCAGAAGCAACAGGAGCTGGTGCGCGAATGGGATCAGTGGTGCCAGTTCGGGCTGCTCCTCGGTTCGCTCACCGATGCCAACGAGACCATCGAGGATGTCTACCTGGATCGTAGCGTCTTCCCTCCGGCCCAGAAGAAGTGCCGGATCGACCGCGTAGCCTACCGGCTCAAGTACTTCCTCGAGGGCAAGACCGCCCCGGGGGGCGCCGGTGCGGGTGGGGGCGGAGGCGGCCAGGCGTTCCCCCAGGAGCCGTTCAACTCGCTCCAGATCACCTACTCCATCTCGGGCGCCGCCCTTGGGACTCCCTCCGATGGCGGGCCCTTCGAGGGATGGGTGCGGACCTATGAGGGGAGCCTGCAGGGCGATGTGCTCCGGGTCTCTGGAACCGTAACCAAGCAGTGTCACGAGGGCTGGCCCGGCGATGCGTACATCGAAGTATCGGTCGGAGACCAGAAGGCGGAGCAGTCGGTGCACCTCGATAGCAAGGCGGAGGCCACCGTCACGCGGCATTACGATGTATCGGTGCCCATCCCCCCGAACGCCACGGGTGGCAGTATCAATGTGATGCTCGGTGCCGTCTACCAGAACGGCGAGCGGCGGTTCGTCCAGGTCATCGGCTCGTTCCAGGGGCGGACCACACCCACCGGCGTGCCGGAAACGGCACCCCGTGAGCCGACCGCGGACAAGCCTACCGCCACCGCCGCAGGTCGCCTCTATGTCCTCGCCAAGCCAGCCCAGCTCGTGCCCGCAGGTTCCGCCGAAGCGGGCCCCGTCGACATACCGACGGGCATTCCCCTTGGGTGGCAACCCGGCGACCGCATCAGCACGGCTCTCGACTCACCCATCGCCATCGTGATTCCCGACAGCGTGCGACTGGTGTTGAGCGGCGGCGCCAAGGCCGTCCTGCTGGATGGCGGGCTGTCGCTGGGCACCGGTAGCGCCGTCATCGACCTCCTGCCCCGCGAATCCGCCTTCGAGGTGCGCACCCCCGCCGCCACGGTCTCGTCCACCGGTGCCACCGTCGCGGTCCAGGCCCAGGATGACGGCACAACCCTGGTTGGGGTTGCCCGGGGCCGGGTCCGCGTCACGGACCGCGCCAGCGGAGCCCAGGCGGCTGTGGGGCCGGGGCAAGGGCTGAGCGCCTCGCCCGATGTCAGACTCGCCGAGCCGCGTGCGCTCACGGATGACCAGATCCGCAGCCTGTTCGCCGGCGAGGTGGCCCTGCTCGAGGCGCCCATGCCGCCCCCGGGCGACGTCCTGGGCGAAACGGCCGCGCCGTCTGCGGGCCCAGGCGGAGCCGCCCCCGCCACACCCACCACGCCCCCCACACCGTCCGGCCCCGCACCGGCAACCGGCACGCCAGACGATATCGGCGGTCTGTCAGTGGGCACCGATGTGGCCGACAACCAGGTCGTCGGAGCCGCGGACCGGTTCGCCAAGCCGACCCGCGTCGCCACCGTCTACGAGTTCGCCGATGTGCCCGGGGACACTCCATGCGAGATCGTGTGGACGCGCAACGGCAAGGAAATCCTCAAGGACTCCAGACCCATCGGAGGAAGCGGCTCCGTGTCCTTCGACATCAGCATGGTCGGTGACAAGCCCCTGCCGCCCGGCACGTACACGGTGACCATCACCGTCGGCGGGAAGATAGCCGCCCGCAAGACATTCACCGTTACGGACTAGCGGGCTGCCCGGAGTTGGGGCCGTGGGAGCGACGGCTGGCCTCCCCCACCGTCGGCCATCCGCCATCGGCCGGGTGTCCTCTAGCCTCGAACCGATCGCCCTCTGCCGGCCTTGTTTCCCTGGAGCACCCGAAACCCGGGTCACCAGGAGAGGGAGATCGTTCCGATGCGCGCCATGGCGGCCTCTGGTGTGTTCGTACTGCTCTGGGCGTTCGCGGCCGGTTGTGGGTCGGATGCGACGGCCGATCTGAGCGACCCGGGGCCCGATCCCGCGCTGACTGCCGTGCGCGGACTGTCGCGTCTGGTCACGGCGGATGAGGTGTCCGGCTCCGCCGGTGCCTGTACCGGAGAAGTCCGCAGCGGCACCGGCAGACCCGTGGCGCAGGCCACGGTCGAGCTGAAGCGCGCCAACGCGCCCCAGTATGATGGGGTGACCGTCCAGACCAACGCGAACGGCCAGTTCGGCTTCGATGCGGTCCCGCCCGGTCAGTTCACCATTAGCGTCCAGGATGGTCGGGCCGTGCGGACCCAGGCCCTGGTGATCGAGGCGGGCCAGGTGACGCGAGTCGACGTCGGTGCCCCCGCTACACCGCCGATGGGCGAGCCCGGGTTGGGTGTGCTCGAGCCCTACCTTCCCGATCCCGGCGACCTCGCCGCCTTCCAGCGCACCGCTGTGGACGGGGCGGGCTCCCCGGTCGACGTGAGGATCGTCTACACCGCCATCGATGCGTCCGCTGGCCGCATCGAGTTCACGCGGACCATCGACGGGGTCGAGGAGTCCGTGACCCAGTGCTACCGCTCCGAGGGCGGCGCCGTCTATCTAACTGAGGAGACCGTCGGCGACACCGTCACTTCCTACAGCCCCGGCCTACCCATCTTCTCGTCGGGCGACGAGGGAGACGTTGTGGCGACCAACGTGGACGTGTCGTCGGGCGGTACGACCACATCTCATCGGGCCGTGCTGACCGTGCTACCCACGCGTACGGTGACGGTCCAGGGCGTCGAGCTGTCGGCCACGGGATGTGAGGTGTACGTGACCGAACTGGGGGTCGCCGCTCCCGATGTGACCATCACCCGCACGTGGTACGTGCCGTCCTGCGGTGCCGTGAGATCGGAGCGTACGCCCCCAAGCGGCTCGGGTGTGGTCGAAGAGCTCGTCACCTACACGGCAGCCCCGTGAAGCCGGGCCAGCCTGACCGCCACACGGCCCGCTGGCGCGGGATCACACTGGGCGCGCTCCTGGTCGGCTATGGCGGCTACTACCTCTGCCGGTCAGACCTGTCGCTTGCCACCCCATTGCTCCTCCAGGAGTTTGGCGGCGAGGGTTTCACCAAGACGCACATCGGTGCCATCGTCTCGGTGGGGCTGGCGGTCTATGCCCTGGGGAGCATCGTCAACGGCATTGGCGCCGACCTGTTCGGCGGCCGTCGGCTGTTCCTCATCGGCGCAGCCGCCTCCGCCGTCTGCACCGTGGCCTTCGGCGCGTCATCCGGCCTGATGGCCTTCGGGGCTCTCTGGGCACTGAACGGTTACTTCCAGTCCATGGGTTGGGTGGGCCTCATCGGAGTCGCTGGCCGCTGGTTCCCTGCCGCCAACCAGGGCACGGTCATGGGCCTGATCTCCATCAGCTACCTCGCGGGCGATGCCATCGTCCGCTTGGGCTTGGGGCTCGTGCTGAGCCATGGAGTCGGATGGCGCGGGATGTTCTTCGTCGCCGCCGGCACCCTTGCAGCGCTGACCTGCGCCAACACCGCCGTGCTCAAAGCCCGGCCGGCCGATGTGGGCGCAACAGACCCGGACAGCCGGGCGGGACCTGTCGAAGCCTCACCCGCCCGGTCGCGGAGGGCGCTCCGGTCGCTTCTCCATAACCCCACGCTGTGGCTCCTGTGTGGCATGAGCTTTGGCATGACCCTGGTTCGTCAGACCTTCAACCAGTGGACACCGACGCTCCTGTGGGAGACCACAGGGCTCAACGTAGGCACGGCGGCCCTCTCGAGCCTCCTGTTCCCCCTCGTCGGCGCTCTGGCAGCCGTCACGGCCGGCGTGGTCACAGACCGTGCCGGCTGGCGCCCGGGCCCCCTCGTGGCCAGCAGCCTCACCGTCCTGGTGGTCGCCCTCGGGGCCCTGTGCCTTCCGGCCGTCCAAGGCGACGCCCGCGTGGTGCTCGCGCTGACCTCGGCCGTGGCCTTCTTCTTGATGGTGCCCGGTTCGCTCTGCGCCGGCATCGTGGCCATGCGCTTGGGCGGACGCGAGGCCGGCGCCACCGCGGCGGGCATCATCAACTCGGCGGGCTACATGGGCGCCGTGTTGTCGGGGCTCGGCATTGGGTCCGTGGCCCAGCAGTGTGGGTGGGCAGCCGCCTTCGGCGCCCTGACGGCCGTGGCCGCCGGCAGCGCCGTGCTCGGCGTGCTGTTCTGGGCCCGCGAACGCCGCGAGATCCATCGAGGCCCACGGGGCTAGCTTGCCGGCGCGACGGCCTGACGCCCTACCCCAGAGGGTCTCGGTACGCGCCCCCTGGCTTCGGTAGGTCCCGTCGCGTGGCCGACCCCGCCCACCGGTCCGGCTCGAGATGGAGCAGGCGCACGCGACCGGCCAATGCCTCTTCCGTCCCCTGCAGCCGCGCCAGCGATTCGCGCGCGGCTTCGCGCACCGTGTAGTCCTCGTCGGCGAGCCGCCGCGTCAGCGCCTCCTCAATCCTGGCCCCGGACTGCCCCATGGCGCCCAGCGCGCTCGCGGCCGCCCGGCGGACCGAACACTCCGGGTCGCCCAGGCACCGCAGCAACGGGTCCACCGCGCCGGCCGCCGCGGGTCCCAGCCGGCCCAGCCCCCGAGCCGCGGCCGCACGGACCGCGGCCGAGGAGCTCTGGAGCCTTCGCACCAGCGACGGCCCCTGCGTGCTCAACGGCGACGGAATGGCGTCCAGCGCTGCTCGTGCCGCACCCACAACGGACGCGGATCCCCGCGAAAGGCAGTCCACCACGGCCACGTACGCGGGCGAGGCGGCTTCACCCAAGAGGCGGAGGACGCCCAGCAGGGCCACGCAACGCTCCGGGGCCGGACCCTTGAGCCTCTGAGCCATCTCAGTCACCACCGCCGGGCTGCCCCGCGCGATCCGCGCCAGCTCGCGGGCGCATTCCGAGCGTACCCGCGGGTTCTCGCTGACCAGGCCGTCGATCAGACGGTTCACGTCGACCGCCATCAGAGGCACCTCCGACAGACACTTTCGGGCCCGGCTCGCCCCAAGCCTGCCGCCCCTGTCCAGCCTGCTGGCGGTCCCGACGGCACAGCCGGACCCGCTTCCATGACGAGCCGGCCCGTCGCCGCGGACGGTCAGAACCCCGCGCTCAGGGGCGCCGGGACCATGAGCCCTCTCAGGCACGGATGGCCTTGAGCCGGACAAGAGCCCGGACCCGGCAAATGGGCAACACGCCCCGGGCCCTGTCTTGACTCGCCTCCTCGGCCTCCCCCACAATGGTGCATCCAAGCCTGTGCCCTCGTGGCACGGGCTTATCGTCATCTTCCCAAGGACGTGATCGCGTTGGGGTGGAAGCCGCTCTGACCCAGCCTGCCGTGCGCGGCAAGCGGATCCTCTCGGGCATTCAGCCCACTGGTGCGCCGCACATCGGCAACTACTTCGGCGCCATCCGGCAGTACGTGGACCTGCATCATGAGAACGACGGTTTCTATTTCGTCGCGAACTATCATGCGCTGACCACGGTGCGCGACGCCGAGACCATGACCCGCCAGAGCCTCGACGTGGCCCTCGATCTCCTGGCATGTGGCCTCGACCCGGCGCGCGCCACGGTGTTCCTCCAGTCCGACATCCCTGAGGTCATGGAGCTCACCTGGATCCTGACGTGCGTCACGCCCATGGGCCTGCTCGAGCGCTGTCATGCTTACAAGGACAAGGTCAGTCAGGGCCTACCGGCCGACCACGGCCTGTTCGCGTACCCGGTGCTCATGGCCGCCGATATCCTCGCCTACGACTCCGACTACGTTCCCGTGGGACAAGACCAGAAGCAGCATCTGGAGGTCACCCGGGACATCGCGACGCGCCTCAACTATGCCTTCGGCCAGGAGATCCTGAAGCTTCCCGAGCCCTACATCATGCCCCAGGTGGCCACCGTACCAGGCCTCGATGGCCGCAAGATGTCGAAGAGCTACGGCAATGACATCGGCATCTTCGAGGACGACGCCAGCGTGAAGCGCAAGATCATGCGGGTGGTAACAGACAGCACACCTGTCGAGGACCCGAAGGACCCGTCGACCTGCAACGCATTCCAGCTCTTCGCCCTGTTCGCCACCGAGGAGGAGCGGGCAGAGATGGAGCGGCGGTACCGTGAGGGTGGCGTCGGTTACGGCGAAGTCAAGAAGCAGACCATCGAGCTGTTCCACCGATTGCTAGACCCACTGCGGGAGCGCCGCAGAGCACTGGAGCGCGATCCCGACTTCGTCCGGGATGTCCTGCGACAGGGCGCCAAGCGGGCGCGCGGCCACGCGGCCGAGGTGCTCGAGCGGGCACGGACGGCGTGCGGCATGCCGCGGCTGTAGGGGCGTCGAGCTAGACGATCCGGCGAACTCGCCGGGCGACTCGATTCCGATAGCGGAGCGAAGCAGCCCCGATCAGGTACTCGAGGTGGTCGCCGGACATGGCGCGACGCAGGACGAGCCGGGCCGCCACGGCCAGGGCACGCTCGGGGTCACGGATCCGCGCAAACACCCAGCCGATACTCTCGATGGCATCGCCGCTGGCCGCGGCACGTTGGAGTGCCTCGCGGAGCACCTCAGCCTCGAGCGCTCCCGGGTGCCGGAAGCCCCTGCGTATCTGCAGGGCCGTCAGTGTTTCCTTCGGAAGTGCCATGCCGGAGTCCCACCCCGCTCAGCGGCTGACAGCGGTTCCCTTGTTCAAACGACGAAGAGCCGCCGGTTGTTCATCAGGGCGCTGCCGGGCGGAACCGGAGGCTCACAGCGTCACCGCGATCCTCCCGACCACGTCGCCGCGGCAGTTGTGGATCGGCGGCTCGAACAGGTCCTCAAGCTCCCCAAGATCCGCCCGGCAGATGATGCCCAGGCTGCACAGACAGGCCAGAGCCGCCGGGACCGAGGCCCGGAAGCCGCCGTCCACCACCTTCAAAGCCAGCCCCAGCCTGTGGCCGGGAATGGACATGGCCGAAAAGGCCTCGGCTCCGCTCTTGACGATCACGGCCCCCTTCGTGGCCGCCATGATCCTCGTGCACGAGCCGTTCGTGCCCGCCACCATCTCCGGGTGGGCGGCCATGGCCGCCACGATGTCCCGGCAAGCCCCCGCCAGCCCCTCGGGAGCCGCGTCCGGGGCCCCCAAGCGGGCGAAAGCCAGGGCCATCCCCTCGATGGGAAGCCCAAAGGTGGGAGCGGCGCAGCCATCGATGCCGACCGCGATGGCCTCGGGAGGTACATCGGCCATCTCGGCCAAGTTCTTGACATTCTGGCGCTGCAGGGGGTGCTGCTGATCCAAATACGTATGGGTGTCCAGTCCCATGCGGACGCAGTATGCGAGCATGCCCGCGTGCTTGCCCGAGCAGTTGTTGTGGGCCGCGCGAGGCTCCTCCCCCCGGGACCTGAGCTCGTTGCTGGCGGCCTCGCAGGGCCAATGGCTCCCACACTGGAGGGCGGATCCGTCCAGGCCGATCTTCCGGAGGATGGACTCCACGGCCTCGACGTGGAAACTCTCGCCATGGTGCGAGCCGCAAAAGATGGCGGCCTCGCGCTGAGTGAGGCCGAAGGCGTCGACGACGCCGGCCGCCTGCGGGGCCAGAGCCTGCAGGGGCTTCAGCGACGACCGCGGCATGGCAGGCCGAGAGATATCGCCGGCGGCGAGGACGACCTTCCCCTCGGCGTCACGGACGCACGCGATGATGTCGTGCACACTCTCGGTGAACCCACAGCGGATGACTTCGGCGGTGATGCGCGACGCTCTCATGTGTGGTGCCTCCTCGATGTACCGGATGAGCCACAGGCCGATCGCAACAGCCCGGGCCAACGGGCCCGCACCTCATGCACGGCTATCCCTCACCAGCCGTCCCCTCACGCCGGGACGAAGACCGGCGGCGCGACGGGGAGCCATTGCGGACACCTTCGGCAGTGTGCCCAACGTGGGTGCGGAGGTACATGCCCGTGACCGACTCGCGGCAGCCCATGACGGCCTCCGGTGGCCCTTCTACCAGCAGCCGCCCCCCGTTTGGGCCGCCGCCTGGTCCCAGGTCGATAACGTGGTCCGCCGCGGCGATCATATCGAGGTTGTGCTCGATGATCACGACGGTGGCACCCGAATCAACCAGCTGGCGCAGCACGCGATGGAGCACGGCTACGTCACGGGCATGCAGGCCCGTGGTGGGCTCGTCCATCAGATAGAGTCCATGCCCCGACGAGGGCCTGACGAGGGCGGTGGCCAGCCTCAGCCGCTGCGACTCGCCGCCGGAGAGCGTCGGCGAGGGCTGCCCCAGCACCACATAGCCCAGGCCCGCGCGGCACACGGCGGCAATGGGGGCCTCGATCTCCGGCACGCCCTGGAATAACACCGCGGCCTCGTCGAAGGTCAGGGCCAGCACGTCAGCGATGGACTTGCCCTGGTACGTGACCGTCAGCACCTCATCCTGGTAGCGGCGTCCCTGGCACTGCTCGCACACGAAGGTCAGGTCGGCCATGAGCTGGAGATCCACCTGGCGGTACCCGTCGCCCTGGCAGGCGCGGCACCGGCCCTTGGCGTCATTGAACGAGAAGTGGGCACGCGTCAGCCCCCGTGCCCGGGATTCGGGCAGGCTGGCGAACAGGCCACGTACCGCGTCGAAGAACCCCACATAGGTGGCCGGCACGGAGCGCATGCTCTGACCCAGAGCGGCCTGCGTCACGACGATAACGTGGTCGATGGCCGCCAGTCCCTCGATGCTGTCATGCTCCCCCGGCGCCGGACCGTGGCCCTGGAGTCTGCGGCGCAGGGCGGCGCGGAGCACGTCAAAGACCAGCGAGCTCTTGCCCGACCCGGACACCCCGGTCACGCAGGTGAGCGCTCCGATCGGCACGTGGACCGTCACGTTCCGCAGATTGTGATGGCGGACGCCCGTGAGCCGGATGCAACGCTGCCGGGATGCGGGAACGCACGACCCGCTCCGCAGGGCCGGACGGGCCGCCAGTACAGCGGGCAGCACGTCATCGCGGGGGCCCGCCGCCATGACCCGCCCTCCCAGACGCCCGGGCCCCGGGCCCATGTCCACCAGATAGTCGGCATGAGCCATCATGGCCTCATCGTGCTCGACCGCGATGACCGTGTTCCCAAGCTCCCTGAGCTCCTCGAGGGCGAACACGAGCGAGACCATGTCATGCGGGTGCAACCCGACCGATGGCTCATCGAGGACGTACAGCAGCCCCGACAGCGTCCCGCCGAGCTGTGCCGCCAGTCGCACGCGCTGCGATTCCCCCGCGGACAGAGTGCCCATGCCCCGACTGAGCGTCACATACCCCAGTCCCACGCCCTGCATGAAACGCAGCCGGCCCCGTAGCTCGGAGAGCAGGCCCGATGCCGTCTGCTGCTGCGCATCGGGAAGTGTGAGGGTCGAAACGAACTCGAGCGCCTCGTCAACGGTCATCTCCACCAGCTCGGGAAGGCGTCGGCCGCCCACGCGGACCGCCCGGAACTCGGGCATCAGACGCTCCCCGTCGCAGGCCGAACAGCGCACATCGGCCTGGTAGCGGGCCAGCCCCTTGGCCTTGCGGGGGTCACGCCGAATCGCGCCCTCGAGAATCGGTATGAGCCCCTTCCAGGTGCGGCGTACCACCGAGCCCGACGGACCGTTCACATGGATCGAGAGTCGCCGATCGCCGGCGCCATACAAGACGACGCGCAGCTGCCGGGCATCCAGGTCGGCGAAGGGCGTGTTCCGGTCGAATCCGAAGGATCGACCCAGTGCCGCGAAGGCCCGCGACCAGTCCGAACGCGGATCGGCATACTGAGCTCGCGTCAATGGCGCGATGGCACCCCGGGCGAAACTCCGAGACGGGTCGGGGACGATGGACCCCGGGTCGAAGGCCCGCACCGTCCCCGTGCCCCGGCACTGGGGGCACTGCCCGAGAGGGTGGCCAAACGATAGGTGGCGCGCGGTGAGCTCGGGTTCGAGCGAAGCCCGGCACTGGGCACACTGGATCCTCGACGAGTAGGTGGTGGCCGGGCCGAGACCCTCACCGTCCATGAACTCGCAGACCAGCCCGCCCGCGCCCAAGTCCAGGGCGAGGCGAACGCTCTCCGCCAGACGGTCCAGTCGCTCGCGCGACGGCTTCAGACGATCGACAATGCAGTCGACATCGTGCCGGCGCTTCGTGCCGAAGTCGAGCTCCTCAACCGACAGGTTGAACACGCGCCCGTTGAGCCGAACACGCACCAACCCGCCGGCTACCAGATCAGCGACGAGCTCGGCCACCTCGCGACGCCGCCGGGCCCCGCGAGCCACCGGAGCCACCAGCTGGATCATGCGCCCTCCGGCGTCGGCGGCAATCCGATCGGCAATGGCATCGGCCGTCAGCGGACGAACCGCTTCCCCGCACTGCGGGCAGTGACGGACGCCCACGCGGGCCCAAAGCACCCGCAGCAGCTGAAGGACCTCGGTAGCCGTCCCCACCATGGAGCGCGACGACGCGACCCGGCTGCGCCGGTCCACGGCCACCGCGGGACTGACGCCGGTCACCGATGTGGCATCAAGAGCCCTCATGCCGCCCAGAGCCTGCCGCGCATACGAAGACAAACACTGCGCGAAGGTGTTCTGGCATGCGGCATAGATGGTGTCGAACACCAGCGATGACTTGCCCGAGCCCGAAGGACCGGTGACACAGGTAATAGCGGCCTTGGGGATGTCCACATCGATCGCCTGCAGGTTGTTGGCCCGAGCGCCGCGCACGCACAGCTGCCGCTGCGGGCCGCCGGCCGGCCACATCCGCGGACCCGGGGCATCGGCGATGCAATCATCGGGTGAGGCCAAGAGACGAGCCGTCCACGAGCGGCAGTCGCCACGGCGCCCCAGCGCCTGGAGGTCCTCGGGCGTGCCCTCGGCTACAATCTCGCCGCCGCCATCGCCTCCCTCGGGACCCAGGTCGATCACCCAATCGGCCGACCGGATCACATCGGGGTTGTGCTCGATGACCAACACCGTGTTGCCCTCGTCGACCAGCCGACCCAGGAGGTGAAGCAGCCGGTCGATGTCGGCAAAGTGAAGACCCGTGGTCGGCTCGTCCAGCAGGTACAGCGTATGCCCCATGCGCGGCTTGGCCACGTGGGCAGCCAACTTCACGCGCTGGGCCTCACCGCCCGAGAGACTCGTGGCCGGCTGGCCGAGGCGGATGTAGTCGAGTCCCACCTCGCACAGAGCCGACATGGCCCGCTCCACGGCCGGGATGCTCGAGAAGAGCTCACGAGCGGCCTCGGCGGTCATCTCGAGCACCTGGCTGATACTGACCCCGCGGTAGCGCACGCGGAGCACATCGCGCGAGAAGCGCTTCCCGCCGCACTCCTCGCACTCCACGAAGACATCGGGTACCAACTGCATGGGCACGCGTATGACCCCGGCACCCGAACACGCTTCGCACCGCCCGCCGGCCACGTTGAAACTGAAGTGGCTCAGGCCGAACCCGCGGACCTGCGCTTCGGGCATCTTCGCGAACGCGTTCCGAATGTGATCGAAGGCACGGGTGTACGTCGCCGGGTTCGAGCGGGGAGATCGGCCGATGGGCTGCTGGTCGATCTCGATGACCCGGGCGATCTGCTCCGCGCCCTCCACCGCGTCGTGGTCGCCCACGGGTCTGCTCGAGCGTCCCTGGGTCAGCAAGCGAGACAGCGCCGGCCGCAGGATCCCATGAACCAGCGTGCTCTTCCCCGACCCGGACACCCCGGTAACACACACCAGCGCGCCCAGCGGTATCCGGACATCCAGGTTCTTGAGGTTCCGAAAGCGTGCGCCGCGGATGGTGATGGCCGGCCCCACGGCCGGGCGTCTCGGGCCGAGCCGAATCGCCGTACGCGCGCCGCGCAAGTAGGCGCCCGTGATGGACTCCGGCGACTCGGCGATGGCCGACGGCGGCCCCGATGCCACCACTCGCCCGCCCCTGTCGGCAGGCCCGGGCCCCATGTCCACCACATAGTCGGCGGCCAAAATCGTCGAACGGTCGTGCTCGGCCACGCAGAGGGTGTTGCCCAGGTCACGCAGGCGGCGGAGCACGCCCAGCAGCCGGTTGTGGTCGCGCGCATGGAGCCCCACCGAGGGCTCGTCGAGTACGTACAGCACGCCGGAGATGCCCGACGAGACCTGGCTGGCCAGGCGTACCCGCTGGGCTTCGCCACCCGATAGCGTGTCGACGGGCCGGTCGAGATGCAGGTACCCCAGTCCCAGCTCGACGAGCAGGCCCAGGCGTAGGGAGATCTCCGGGAGGATCGCCTCGGCGATGCGCCGGCGCGAGCCGTCGAAGTGGACCCCGGCCAGGAACTCCTGGCATGCGTCCACCGTGAGCCCTTGCAGCTCGGCCATGGTCCTGCCACCCAGCCGAACGCGTAGCGCCTCGGGGTTGAGGCGCGTCCCCAGGCAGTCCTGGCAGGTCACGGTGCGCACAAACCGGCGCGTCAGGCCGGTCGGTGAGCGTCGGTAGGCCGCCTGTATGGTCGGCACGATCCCGCCAAAGTCGCTCAGCAGTGAACTCGCCTGCCGCAGCCCGGGACTGCCGTACAGAACGGCGTCCCGCTGCTCCGGTGTGAGCGCCTCCCAGGGCGTGTCCAGAGAGAAGCCCAGCACCGACGCCAAGACGAGCCATCCGGGTCGCGTCAGCCGGCTGTAGCGGACATAGCCGGTCGGCGTCGTCGACGCAATGGCCCCCTCGCTAATGCTCCGGCGCGGATCGGGCAGCAGTGCGCCAAGATCCACCTCATCCCGGGTGCCTGTGCCCCCACACGCCGGACAGGCGCCGCGATGCGATGTGGGCAGGAACACCCGCGGGTCCACGTCGTCCGCCTCGAGCCCCTCGCCCGCCCGGGCGAACAGGACGGCCAGGAAGTCGAGCACCTCGGTGATGGCGCCCACGGTCCCCCGCCGGCCCGACCGGAGACCGGTCCGCTGAACCGCAATGGCGGGCCGCAGGCCGTCCAGCGTGTCGGCCTTTGGCCGGGTGAGGCCACCAAAGAGCGCCCTCAGGTGCAGCGGGAGCGACGCCACATGGCGCCGCTGGCTCTCGCGGAATAGCGTCTCGTAGATCAGGCTCGACTTGCCCGAACCCGACACACCGGTGAACACGACAAGCTGATCGTGCGGCAGGTCGAGATCGATGTTCCGCAGGTTATGCTCGCATGCCCCGCGCACGCTGATATGGGTCGTGGTCTGCCGCACGCTCTGCCCTTCGCCCGTTGGCCGTCTGGGCCGGCGCATGGCGGATGTGCCGCCATCTCGCCGGGGTCAACTGGCTCTCCTTCCGCACACGCCATAGCCGCACCTCCGCCCGCCCGCACGAACCCCCGATCACCGCAGCACACCGCGGGCCGCTTGACCGGCAGGTGCACGCGTGAACCGGCCCGATCGAACGCGGCAAGCCTTGGGCTACCGCCCAGGACCCGGGCCCCTGACCCTCACACCGCTGGCACCACGCACCGGAAACCGATGGTCCCGCACCGGTCGAGCCCCGGGTGCATCAGCAGGAACTTGGCGTGGGTCCCGATCGGCTGCTCGCCCCCCGGGAAGTACCACACCGACCCCTCGGCGCGATACCGGCTCCCGCCCCGGAGCATCGCGAAGCGCGTGTGGCCGTCGTCACGCTCGCTCTCCGTCCACTCCCACACCTCGCCCCGCACGAAGGCGTCTCCCAACGCCTCGGCGGCAGCCTGCCACTCCCACTCGGTCGGCAACCGGCCACCCGCCCAAGCGGCGTACGCTCGAGCGTCTGCAAGATCGACGTACACCACGGGCTCTTGCTCGCGCCCCGGCGGACAGGACCGGCCGGGCCAGTCCGCCAGGAACCGGTCGCCGCACCGGGGGCGGTAGCCAGTGGCTGCCAGGAACCGCGCGTATTGGCCCTTCGTCACCACCCCGGGGGCCACCCACAAGTCCCCGGTCGCCACCACGGCCTGATGCGCCAACCTCTCGTCATACGGGTAGCCACGCAGGAAGTCCATCCAGCCCCGACGGGGTGTGCCGGGGTCGGGGAAGCATCCGCACTCGCGCCGCATGTGTTCCACGTGAAACGCATGTTCGCCACCGGCCACTCGCAGCATGCCCTCAGGAGCCGCCGCGCTGGCCGCCACCGCCGGAGCCGGCTTGGACTCCACCACCGGCAGCGCGGCCATGCGGGCGTCGATCGCCGGTGGCGCCGCGTCGCGCTCGGCGCGCCGCGCCTGAGCGCGCAGCAGCTCCCGCAGACCCGCGACAGAGACCCCGGGCTCGAGCGACAGAACCGCACCAAGCCGGTCGAGCGGGAGCACAACCTGACCGCCCCTCGGTTCAAGCTCAGCCCCGCGCCACAAGTCATACCACCGCACCCCAGACGGCCCGGCCTCGAGAACCGCGATGTCGCCTGCGGCGCCCTCGTTCATCAGCGTCCACAACCGCACGCCACCGCGCTGCCAGCACGAAGCATGCACCGACGCCGTCTGCGTCGGGTAGGCCGGCAGCCACTCGCCAGCCGACAGGAGGTCGGCGAACGCGCGCTGCACCGGCGCCATGCGCCGCAGGGCGGCCCGGTCGGATGGGTCCCATGGGTTCCACGTGCCGAACACGTTCTCCCACACCAGCATGCCGCTGCCGTTCAGCCACGCCGCGGCCAGCTCGCTGGTGTGCGAGGTGTCCCACCGCCGGATCTGGTGCTGCATGTGCCGCGGCTCGATCCACTTCAGCCGCAGCGCCCCGATACCGGGAAAGCTCTCGAGCCCCTGGGCCCACGAGCTGCTGCAACGCTCCAGCTCCTCGACCGTCGGATGCCCCTCGGGCTCCAAGACCACCCCCGGCCGGACCGCGTCGACAGCCTCCCGCAGACCCGCCGGCGCCTCGACCATGGTATCGAGGAAAACGCCATCGGCACCGAGAGCCGCAACCATTCGCGCCAGCGCCTCGTCGTCAGAGACGGCCTCGCGCCTCGTGCTCAGGTCCCAGGGGTTGTACGGGATGAACACCCGGACGCCGCTCTGATGGAAACGGTCAACGACCTCGCGCAAGGCCGACAAGCCCCCGGGCATGTCCCGGAAGAAGTCAAACTGGTTCCGGGCGTCGGCCCCGATGCGCGGGTACGCCTGCCAGAGCACCACCGAGTCGAATCCACCGAACTCCCGCCGCGCGTCCCGCAGGAGCCGGTCCACCTGGTACCGCCCCGTCTCCGGATCCCAGAATGCCCGGTCGTACATGAACACGAACCCGCACACGAAGTTGCGGCTCGCCCATGCCAGGTCCGGCCGACGGTAGAGGGCGTCATCGATTAGCGGTGGTCGTACCGCTGCGCCGAACTCGAAAACGCCGGCCGACCGCGCCGGCCGCGGCACCGTCAGCGAGAGCTCCTTCAGCGATAGGCGACCGCGCGTGGTGTCGAACGTCCCATCCATGCCGAAGATCGGCCGCGCCCGAACGGCATTCACATCAAAGGGAGGGACCGTCACCTCCATCCGGAACGGATGCCACTCGCCATCCGCCGGCACACGGGCCCAAGCGACAACACCCGACCAGCCCGCCCAGTAGTCGGACCGGCCGTCCCCCTTCGTCCACAGGTCGAAAGCCGCGCAGAGGCGGTCATTCCCCTCGCGCCAACGCGCCTGACCCTCGAGCACGATCCGCTCACCGGGAGCGAGCGCCAGAGCCTTCGACCAGGCCTCGTCCAGCCGAATCCATGCACGTACGCCGTCGAAGTCGACGTCGATACGCCACCCAGAGGCGTCACCCAGGTGCTCGCGCACGAACCGGCGGTACCGCCGCAGCGACTCGAGCCAAGCCTGCCAGTCGGCCCCCTCCTCCGGCGGCGCGATGTAGTGCGCGTTCATGCGCGGGAAGTTCAACTGGTCCTGCTCCGGCGCCCACACGCAGCCTTCATCCGCGTCGAACGTGTCCCGCGACCACGGAACAGTGAGCGTGCCGGCGTCTGCTGCCGTCGCTGCGAACGCCAGCACGGCCCACGCCGCGCCCAGTGCCCTTACCATGCCAAACGCCTCCAACACGGCGAGGTGGTCCGGCGCGAGTTCCGACCGGCCCACCGGGCCTCCTGCCGGGAACGCGCCCGCCCCGCTCACCCTGCCCGCTGCCCTTCGTCACGCCGCGCGCCACCCGAGGCCCTTGGGCCGGGCGGGTCTTGGTGTGTGGCGGAGGGGCCACATGGGGAGGACCGTCCGGCGAAGCCGGATGGTGGGCCCCCAATGGGCCCGGGTCGACCGAAGGCGGATCGCGCCGCCTGGATGCGCTCTCCGGCCCGTCGAGGGCCACCGAGCGCCGGGCCGAATGGAAGGGGCCCGCGCAGCGGGAAGGGCGCCATCCGGCCCGCTGGAGGGTCGCGCGTCACGTGGGGGCAAGACGGGGCACGGTTTCGCCGCCCTTCATCCCGTCCTCCCGGCTCTTCCCCGAGCCCCCCTTAGCCCGTATACTGACCCGAAGGGACAACAGGGCCTGAGGTAGACGTGAGGATGCCGACACAACCACAACATGGATGCACCGACCGCCACAGTTGAGAAGCCGCGCACGCGGGCTCTCGTACGCAACTTCTGCATCATCGCGCACATCGACCACGGGAAGTCCACGCTGGCAGACCGCCTTCTGGAGTTCACCGGGGCCGTGCCCGATCGGCAGATGCGCGAGCAGGTCCTCGACCAGATGGACCTCGAGCGCGAGCGCGGAATCACCATCAAGGCCAGCGCCGTCCGGCTCGAATACACGGCCCGCGATGGCGAGACCTACACGCTCAACCTCATCGACACCCCCGGCCATGTGGACTTCGCCTACGAGGTCTCACGCACACTCGCTGCGTGCGAGGGGGCCCTATTGCTCGTCGACGCCTCCCAGGGCGTCGAGGCCCAGACCATCGCCAACTTCCTGATGGCGCTCGAGCACAACCTCACCATCATCCCGGTGATCAACAAGATCGACCTGCCAGGTGCTCGCATCGACGAGGTGAAAGAGCAGATCCTCGACGAACTCGGACTCGATCCCGACGACGTGGTCCTCACCAGCGCCAAAGAAGGCATCGGCACCGAGGAAGTCCTCCAGGCCGTCGTCGACCGCGTTCCGCCGCCCGTCAGCGATGAGGAACCCCTGCGTTGCCTCATCTTCGACTCGACCTTCGACCCCCACCGGGGGGTCATCGGCTTCATCCGCGTCGTCTCGGGCTCGGTCCGCGCCGGCCAGATCGTCCGCATGATGGCCACCGGCGGGTCCTTCCGGGTCGAGACCGTGGGCATCTTCGCTCCCGGTCTCGTGCCCGCCCGGGAGCTCCTGGCCGGTGACGTCGGCTTCCTCGTCGCCGGCGTCAAGCGCCTGTCGGATATGCGCGTCGGCGATACGGTCACCGATGCCCACCATCCCGCTCCCGAGCCACTCCCCGGCTACAAGGTCGCCCAGCCCGTGGTGTTCTGCGGACTCTACCCCACCGACAACTCGGAATACGACAACCTGCGCGACGCCCTCGAGAAGCTCCAGCTCAACGACGCGGCCCTCAGCTACGAGAAGGAGACCTCCGAAGCCCTTGGCTTCGGCTTCCGCGCGGGCTTCCTCGGCTTGCTCCACATGGAGATTGTCCAGGAGCGCCTCGAACGCGAATACGGCTCCAACCTCATCGCCACGGCGCCCAACGTGGTCTACCGTGTCCACTTGACCGACGGTAGTGCCGTCGACATCGACAACCCGTCCCTCTTCCCTACCGCCGACCGGATCGTCCGGGTCGAGGAGCCCTACGTCCTCGCCCGGATCAGCACACCTGAGGAATACGTCGGGCCCCTCATGGAGCTCTGTGGCGACCGGCGCGGCGTCTTCTCCAACATGCACTACCATGACGGCCAGCGGGTCACGCTCGTGTACGAGCTCCCTCTCGCCGAGATCCTCGTGGACTTCTTCGACCAACTCAAATCCCGTAGCCGGGGCTATGGGTCCCTCGACTATGAGCCCATCGGCGTGCGTCCAGCCAACGTGGTCCGGCTCGACATCTGGCTCAACGGCGACCCGGTCGATGCCCTTTCAGTCATCATCCACCGCGATCGAGCCTACGAGCGGGCCCGCGACATCGTCAGCCGGCTCAAGCACGTGCTCCCCCGGCAGCAGTTCCGGATCCAGATCCAGGGCGCCATCGGGGGACGTGTGATCGCGGCCGCCGCCATCTCTCCCTATCGCAAGAACGTGCTGGCCAAGTGTTACGGGGGGGACATCACCCGCAAGCGTAAGCTGCTCGAGAAGCAGAAGGCCGGCAAGAAACGGATGAAGATGGTGGGGAGTGTCGAGATCCCCCAGGAGGCATTCATGACCCTCCTCAAGCTCGACGACTGACGCCCATGCGCCCCATCTCCGTGTACATCCACATACCCTTCTGTCGAACCAAGTGCCTCTACTGCGACTTCGCGTCGGTTCCAGCCAACCACGACAGCGTGGCCGCCTACATGCGCGCACTCCATACCGACGCCGAGCGCCAGCTTGCGAGCCTGGCCAGCCAGGGTCGGTCACTCGCGACCCTCTACATCGGCGGGGGCACGCCCACCGTCGTGCCACCCGCCGACCTGGCGGCTCTCCTCACCGTCTGCCTCAACTCCATGCCCGTCGAACCGGACATCGAGGTGACCGTGGAAGCCAACCCCGGCACCGTCACCCGCGACACACTGGCACGCCTCCGCGACGCCGGGGCGAACCGGCTGAGCCTGGGAGTGCAGTCATTGTCCGACGACCTCCTCCAGGCTCTGGGCAGGACCCACACAGCCACCCAGGCCCATCAAGCCATCACCGATGCCCACGCCGTGGGTTTTAGTGACCTCTCGGCCGACCTGATCTACGGCATCCCCGGTCAGTCCCCCGACCGCTTCGAGGCGGACTTGCGCGAACTGGCCCGGCGAGGGCTTCCGCACCTCTCGGCCTACGCGCTCACCTACGAGGAGGGCACACCGCTGCGCCGGGCGCGCGATGCCGGCCGCATCGCTCCCATGTCAGAAGAGGACGAAGCGTGGTGCTTCGCCCGGGCAGGCCATGTACTGGCCGAGTACGGCCTTGACCGCTATGAGGTGTCCAACTTCGCCCGCCCGGGCGCCGAGTGCCGGCACAACCTGACGTACTGGCGCCGCGGCGAATACCTGGGACTCGGCGCGGCCGCTCACTCGTTCATCGCCGGCCGGCGCTGGTGGAACGCACGACAACACGACGACTACGTGCGGTGCGTGACCGACGGCGTCTCATACCAGGAGGGTTCGGAGGAGATCACCCCGGAAAACGCGTGGACCGAGGCCATCATGCTCGGGCTACGCCTCCGCGAGGGAATCGCCCTCGACACACTCGAAGGCCCCCCAGGTGGAACCGCCGAACCGCCGATCTGGTCTAAGGGGTACTCGCTCCAGCAGCGAGGCTTGCTGGAGCTGGCCGATGGCCGGCTCCGCCTGACGACTAAGGGGCTGCTCGTCGCCGATGCCGTGACGCTTGAGCTCGTGTCGTGACCCATGGCGCACGGCCAGGCCGTGCCGCCACGGCGCGGGAGGATGACGAGTGGGTCCGCGCGAACCAACGCCCTGAAGGTGTGGGAACCGCCCGAAGGCGTGAACCCACGAGCCGATTGGGGACTGTGACACCCGCCGGTGTCTTCGGCCGGGTGTGAGAGGGGACAGCAGATCGCCATGAGAGACACCAGGCTGATAGCGATCATCACCGGTGCGGCGCTCCTCGGCCTTACCGTGGCGCTAGTCACGCCCACCTTCGGGGCAGCCGACACCAAAGTGATCTATGCCGGCGGACCGCTGGCCGGCCAGGCCGTCGACAAGCCCGGACCTTGGGGCAGCGGCTCCGCTGCTCTGGCCGAAGGCGGCCAGTGGGTCACCATCAAGACCCAGGGCTATTACCAGGGGGGGAGGTTCGACATCGGCCAGAGTGTGTCGCTGGACGAGCTGAGCCAGACGCCCGACAACTCCTACCTCGTTCTCGAAGTCAAAGTGGAGCCTCGGGCCGGCGATCCCCCGCCCGTCGCGCTGCCAGTCACCTCCGATGGCACCCCGATGACCGACATCCCGGCGACCGTCGGCACGAATCGGCGCATGGCCGTGTCCATGGGCGCTGGCCCCATGATGGGCGCTGGCCCCATGATGGGTGGCGCTGGCCCCATGATGGGCGCTGGCCCCATGATGGGCGCTGGCCCCATGATGGGTGGCGGTGGCCCCATGATGGGTGGCGGCGGTCCGATGATGGGTGGCGGCGGCCCCATGATGGGTGGCGGCGGCCCGATGATGGGCGGCGGCGGCCCCATGATGGGTGGCGGCGGCCCGATGATGGGCGGCGGCGGCCCGATGATGGGCG
>JAKPQA010000148.1 GCA_029547025.1 Armatimonadota bacterium | reverse complement strand
GGTACTGAGGGCAGCGCCTTCCGCCGCCGCATCTGCCCCGCAGAGGCTTCTCGGAGGGGCCGAACAGGGAGGACCGGTCGAAGGCCGGTGGGACCCTGTCCGGCCCAGACCCTCCAGCGGTGCGCGAGCTCTCGTTGGGGCGGGATGGCGCCCTTCCCGCTCCGCGGGCCCCATCGATTCAGCCCCTCCGTAAGGCCGGTGGGCCGGCATTGGCGGCAACTTAGGGCTCCCGTGGCCCATCAGCCTGGTTGCGGAGGGGCGCCATGGGGGGAACCACGCGTCTCCCAGCGTGGTGGGCCCCCAACGCGCCCGATCCACACGCCTCAACCTCGGGCCGGTCAGGGGCCCCGCGCCCTCTGGGCGCACCCCTGTGCGGCCCCTCCACAAGACCAGGCGGGCGTTCCGCGCGACCTTCGCGAGACCCAGCCGCCCGGCCAAGGGCCCTATGTTATCGCCAATGCGGTGGGCCGGTCCCTGCGAGGCCAGACGCCTGGCCGCCAGCGCCCGCGGTCACGGCGTCGCGGGCTGTGCTTCAGCCCGCATGAACCCATACGAGTAGAGCTTCGCCCGCCGGCACCCGAAGAGAAGCGACACCGGTCTCCCGTGAAGTCGCTCCAGCGCCTCCGGCGCGATGGCCAGCACGAGGTTGGTGTGGTTGCCCACGATCGGCCCGAGCCCCGAGAGGCCTGGCAGCGGCCGCCCCTCGGGCGAGCACACCGAGACCGAGATGCTGCCCCGGCTGGCGTCGGCATTCAGGTTCAGTCGGCCCGGCGGCAACGGGAACGGCTTCGTGAGCACGCTGCCGAGGCGGTCGCCCGCGTCTAGCGAGACGAAGCCGTCTGCGCGCAGTGTGGCCAGGCCGATGGAGCTCGGGTGCTTCGGCGTCTGGCGGGTGACGTTCGGGCCCGCATGGGCGATATCGGTACCGCAGTAATAGACCCATAGCTCATCGTCGTGCCGAATGATGCGCCCGCACGGCCGGACCATGCCGCCCTCCCACGTGCCCGGTTCGCCCAGGGCGAGCCATGTTGCGCGGTCGCCAACCCGGGTCCACTGGCGGCCATCGCGGCTGCACGCAAGCTGCGTATCGATGGTCCCGTCCGTCCCCTCGCGGTAGATCCACAGCATCGCGAGGTAGATGCCGTGGTACAGGTCGATTCCGGCGCCGTAGATCTGCGTGCCCGGCCCGTCGGGTTCGTCGCACTCGAGCACGAGCTCTGGCGTGGTCCACTGGGCGAAGTCCGCGCTCTCGCTGCGAGCCAGCTTCCGGCCGAGCCCGAAGCGGCTGAAAGCCACATACCGTCGCAGCCCAGGGTCATAGACCAGGTTCTGCCCGGTGTCGCAGTACGCGCGGATGACCGGGTTCGCCGCGCTCGGCGTCCAGTGCAGCCCATCGGGCGACGTGGCCACGCAGAACCCGTCGTCCGGCCCGTCTTCGGAGTAGGGCTGGCCATCGCGGGTGGTGATCCCGCCGGAGCCGTGGTCCCAGTAGACGGCCTTCCAGCGCCGCGTGCGGTGGGGGTCGGTGGCGTCCAGAAGCACGGAGATGCCTTCGCAGTTGTCGCGGCCCAGGTCGATCAGGTTGTTGTGCACGTCGCCGTCGTAGCTGAACTGCGACAGATCCGGCTTCAGCCAGTGGATTCCGTCATCGGACTCGGCGTAGGCCACCAGTGTCGTGTGAGGGGCGCGGAGCCGATCGCCCACATGCAGGGGCTCCAGGCCCCGGTCCTTGGGGATGGTCAGGTACCAGAGGCGGAAACGCTTCAGCGCCTCGTCATACAGCGCGGTCCCGTAGACCTGGCACCGGCTCTCCCACGGCTGGTCGGGGACGATAAGGGGATTGGCCGGGTGGCGTGTCGGCGGGTTCACCACCCGGGTCATGCCTGTGACCCTGGCGATACCGGCATCGTCGAGGAAGAGCTGCCGGTGCCGCGGATCGAACCAGCCCCGCCCAGCGCCATCGCCGTGCACCCGAGTCACCCCCGCCGCCAGCGCTGCCAACGATCCGAGGAATCGCCTGCGGTCCATCGAGAGCGCCCCCCATGCAGTGTGATACCGTTCGCCGGAACGGGCCGGATGACGCCCTGCCCGCTCCCCGGGTCTTCCCTAGCGCTCCAGACTGCGAAGTATGCGCTGCAGCAACGCCGGCTGGTTGGTCAGGATCCCGTCGACCCCGCAGGCGATCTGCCGCGTCATCTCCGCCTCGTCATCGGCGTAGAAGGGATGCACGGTCTGGCCCAGGCTGTGCGCGACCGCGCAAAGCTCCTCGCTGACGATCCCGCGCCATGGTTGAAGGTTGAGGCACCCACGGTCGAGGCTCCGCTGCGGGTAGCTCTCGGCGTCGTCAGCCCAATCGAGCAAGCACCGCGCCAGCCGCGGCTCCACTCGCGCTACGCGGTCGACCACCCTGGCGTCGCCGGCCACGAAGGCCGACTCGAGCCGTCCCGCGTGCGTGAGCTCCTCGACGACACCATCGACGGTCGCTTCGAGGTCGTCGGGGCCGGGGTAGACGTGGACGTTGCACAGCATCGGGCAAGCGGAGAGCGCCTCGGCGAGCGTCGGCACCCGCTCTCCAATGAACTGCGTCCCCTTGTGGGAGCCCGCGTCGAGCGCTCTGATCTGCGACAGCGTCAGCTCCCAAACCGCCCCGCTGCCGTCGGTGGTGCGGTCCACCGTGGGGTCGTGCATGATGACGAGCGCGCCGTCGACAGTGCGCCGGACATCGAACTCCACCCGCTCTACTCCGAGCGCTGCGGCAGCAGCGAAGGCCGCAACCGTGTTCTCGGGGTGGCTGGACGACGCCCCCCGGTGAGCGCAGACCTGGAATCCCATGGCCCCTCCCTGGCTGGAACGGCATCCGCGCGGTCGTCCTTCCCCGCGGCGCGGCTGTGGGCCTCCCTGCTAGGCACGCTCCGCCGCGGCCGCCATTGGGGGGCGTGCGGGGGCTGTGGCAGGCTCATCTCGCTCTCGAGGGCGGGCCGCGTAGGGGGAACCAGCCGCAGGCTGGTGGGACCCTATCCGGCCCGAGGCCGTCCGTGCATCATGAAGAGGTCCAGGGCCTGGTGGAAGAACGTCATGGCCCTGGGGGCTGTGGTACCGGCCCTTGCACTGACACCGCGATGCCAATAGAATAGTTAGTGGGTCTATATAGTGTAGCTTGGCTCTGCGGCCCAGATGCCGGCGGAGGGGAGGGAGAGAGGTGGCGAAGGTGAGGGCACTGAGCCTGGTCGTGGCGCTGGTTCTGCCCCTCCTCCTGGTTGCTCCCACGGCTAGCGCGCGATGTCAGCCGGCCGAGCTGGCCAGTGAACTCAGTTGTCCGTGCTGCGCGGACGCCCGGAAGGCCTGCCCTTGCTCCCCGAGAGCGGAGCAGGCCAATCCGCAGTGCCGTTGCGGATCGCCTCAGCCCGGCGACCTTCCCTCCCCGGCCGACCGGTATCTGTCGCCTCACCCATGGGTCCCGGCGGCCGGACCGTACTCCGCCGACCTGATCCCAACAGGCCGGGAGCCCCCCGCGTACTGTCGGCCGGGCCGGGTTGCGTTCCATCCCTTCCGGCCTCCCCCTCGCGCTCCGCCTCGTGGTGGACGTCGGTTTTCCTTGGCCCCTCGAGGGTCCCCCACAACGCGGCCCTGGCGCTCCCTGAATGGGAGGCAGAGAAGGAAGGAGACAGCGCGATGTCGATCACGAGGATCCTGCTCGGGCTGCTGGTAGCGGCCCTCATCGGCACCACAGTGGTCATGGTCTCAGCAGCACCCCGGAGCGGGTCGGCTGATACCTCATCACCGTCGCTCTCGGGCTGCCCAATGCGGGCAGACGTATCATCGGCCGTTGGTGCTGCCTGCGGCTCCAAGACGCAGTGCGCCGAGGCCTGCGCGTGCGGCGACCAGTGCAAGTGTGAGACCTGCGAGTGCTGTGACGCCTGTGGCGACTGCACGGACAAGCAGGCTGGCGCGGCAGGCTGCACCGAGTGCGCCGACGGGGCGCGCAAGTGCTGCGATGCCTGCGGTGCCTGCGCCAAGAGCGACGCGCCGGCTTCGTAGGCTAGCGGTTGGCACGTTGCTCGAGACCTGAGACCGGCCCATCGCGGGGGGGAGCCCACACGGGCTCTCCCCCGTACCGCCTGACAGGCCATGTGGGCACGGCCGGGGCCTGACCGGCGGATCTATGCGGGCCGTGACACCCCCAGCAACTGACGCCACGCATCTTCGGCCACCTGCTCGAGCGCCCGCATGTGTTCCGGGCTCACGTGGGTGGGCTGATACTGGTCGCGCACCTCGCGGTACTGCTCCCACGCCCGCGCCAGCAGGCGCGCCTCGCCTCGGGCCTCGCGCGTGTCGTCCTGCCAGCACCCGCGGTCCAGCAGATGAGGCGAGTATAGCCCGCGCCAGTGCTCCAGCGTGTGGTCCGACGTCATGTGGCTCTCGCCGATCCCATCGGTGATGTCGAGGATCGACTCCAGCGCCAGCGCCTCGTCGGACACTCCGACCCCGCCAGCAAAGCGCCAAAGGTACTCGCCGAACTCCTGATCGAGCATGAGCTGCACGGGCGAGAACGTCTTGCCCGACTCGAGCAAGCCTGAGCCCGAGTGCGGGCCATCGCCCGTGTGGTAGTAGATGGTCAGGGCCTCGAACGCCTGCTCGAAGGCTCGCTGCGATCCGGGCCACTTGGCGTCCGTGTAGCTGGCGCAGCCCGCCACATGGCACCGGCCCCCGGCGCGATGGCGGAACACCTCGACGCACAGCAGGTCCTGCAGCATGGCCTCGGGAGCGCAGTAGCTCACATCGGCCGTGCGCATATCGAGCACGCCGCTACAAACACCGGCCCCGGGCAACGCTTCCGGCGCGACGACGTGGCACGCGACCCACCCCGCCAGGATCTCTGCCACGGCCAGCACAACGGTCCCCGCCACGGTGACCGGCGACGACGCCCCGGAGGCCGGCTGCGTTCCGATCCACACGCTCGCGCCGCGCGGCATGAGAGCCTGGAGCAGCTCGCAAGCCCTGCGGTCGAGGCGCAGCGGTGTCACGGCGAACACGCAGATGCCGATGAACCGCTGCGCGTCGCCGGTGAGGATGCGGCCCATCTCTGCCAGGTAAGGCACCTGGTCGGCGTAGTGCACATAGCCGGCTGCCACGCGATCGGTGTGCTGCGCCAGTGTGATGACCGCCTCGATGGGCTCCACCGGTGGGGGAACGTCCCGCGCCAGCAGCACGGGGCCGACAGGCTCGGGATCCTGCCACACGTGGCCGAAGCGCGTCACCTCGGCCAGCAGGGCACGGTCTGCCGGCAGGCGCCGGCTTGTCTCCGGGTCGAGGTAGAACTGCGCGAGCTGCGATCCGATGCCGACGCGGTAGGGCCCCTGGCGCCGGGCCAGTGAATCGGGGCCGAGGGCCGGCGAGGCCAGCCGGGGCTCGAGCATCGTCTGCACCATGGCCCGCGGAATGCGGACACGGTCGCCCGGTCCGTCCAGGCAGCCCGCGACCACGAGCGTATCTCGCAGAGCCGGGCTTTGGTACAGGAACCCGGCCGTCTCGAGGACCTTCAAGGCACCGTCGAAGATGCGGTCGAGTTCCGCGTCGGTGGCGAGTCGCGCAAGGGCCACGGGCGATCCCTCCGTTGGGGCATACCTCGTGCCCCGGGTTAGGCGGCGCGGCGGCGATCTGCCACGACGGCGCGCCGCTCAGTTGTCCGCCCCCGACCGCAGTCGCGCTGCGGCCTGTTGCAGGGCCTCCTGCTGCTGTTCGAGCGCTGACAGCCATGAGTGCACCCGGCTGGCGAACACCTCAGCCTGGCTGCACAGGGCCTCGCCCACACTGGGATCGGCTCCCGCCGACAGATCGGCGTAGTCACTCACACACGAGCGGAAATCATCGGCGAAGGCGTTCAGTTCCCGCGCTAGCCGCCGCACATCACTCTTCACTGCCGTGGCCAGCGAGTTGAGCCGGGCCACATCCCTCGGTGCCACTCGCGATCGTCCTCTCAGGTGCCGTTCGGCTGCTCTGCGCCGGCCATGATACAGCACCGGCTCGCCGGGCGAGGTATGTGGTACTCGGGCCGGCGAACGTAGCGAGGCCCGCAACCGTCGGGCGAGAGGGAGGTGGCCTGATGGACCGGCGCGCATTCATCGAGGCGGTCGGCGGCCTCGCTGCCGGATCACTGCTCGCTGCCGACGCCGGCGCCCAGGAGGCTTCGCCGATGACCAACGCGCTCCCGACGAACGTGCAGATGCAGTTCATGCGGCCCGAGCAGCTTGAGGCCGCGGGGCGCGCTTTTCCCGCCGTCTACGTGCCCCTGGGACTGATCGAGTGGCACGGACGCCACTTGCCCCTCGGCAACGATGCCATCAAGTCCCACGGCGTCCTCGTCAAGTGCGCCGAAAGACACGGCGGCGTGGTCTACCCTCCGGTCTACTTCCACGACGGTTTCGACCGCACGCACCTCGTGCCGGTCCTCACCGACCTGTTCCAGCGGCTGAGGGCAACGGGCTATCGCGTCATCCTCGCCGTCTCCGGGCACAACGTGCAGGGGCAGATCGCCATGGCCAACGAGGCCCTGGCGCCCGTCGTCGCCGACGGCACCGTCGCCGGCATGGGGTTGTGGGAGGTCACACTCAGCATGTCAGCCGATTCCGCCACCGACCACGCCGCCAAGTGGGAGACATCGAACATGATGTTCCTCTACCCCGATCTGGTGGACATGGCGGCGCTGGGCGACGGGCCTTTGGCCCTGGACATGAAGGCACCCGACGGCATCGGCGGGCTCGATCCCCGCGTCCACGCCTCGGCCGAGGTGGGGCGCAGGAACGTCGAGCTCGCGGCCGACGCCATTGGCCGGAAGGCTCACGAGCTACTCCAATCGCTCCCCGAGACCGAGCGAGGCTTCCGCATCGAGGCCATCAGCCCAGAGCACTGGTGGATGGTGTGACGACCGCGGCCGACCTGCCGTGGCCCGTGTGGGGGCGTTGCTTTCCGTGCCCCAGAAGGAGTCCGATAGCCCATGTACAGCCGAGTCGCCCCTGTCACTGAACCATCGCGCCTCACCAAGCGAGCAGCCAATGGCCTGATCCTCAACGAGGCCGCCGAGGACATGCCCGGCCTGCCCATGGGGCCTTTCACCAAGATGGCTGATGGTGCCATTGTGGCAGTCGACGCCACCGAAAGCCTCATCAGCCGCGACGGGGGCGCCTCGTGGGACCGCCACCCGCTGTTCGCTCCAGACCCCAACCTCGCGGTGTGCGCCGAGCGGGCGATCCTGTGCACCCAGTCTGGCGTCCTGGTCTGCGCCTTCATGAACGAGCGCGAACTGCACTGGACGTGGAGCGACGAGCTCAGAGACGCCCCCGGCGCCGTCCTTCCCACCTACGCGATGCGCAGCCTCGACGGCGGGATCACTTGGACGGACGTCCAGAAGCTTCATGACGACTGGACCGGTGCTATCCGCAGCATGATCGAGACCCGCACGGGCCGGGTGGTGTTCACGTCGATGAAGTTCCTCCACGACCCCGGTCGGCACTCGGTGCTCACTTATGCCTCCGATGACGATGGCGTGACCTGGACGGCCAGCAATGTGCTCGACCTCGGCGACACCGGCCATCACGGAGGCGTGACGGAGGCGACCATCTGCGAGCTTTCGGACGGGCGGCTGCTCATGTACCTGCGTACCAACTGGAGCCAGTTCTGGCTCGCCACGTCGAGTAACGGCGGCCTGCACTGGCACTCCATGGGACCGGCGGGCGTTGAGGCCAGCAGCGCACCCGGGCTGCTGCTCCGACTCGCCAGTGGGCGCATCGCCTTGTTCTGGAACCGCCCCTATCCCGAGGGCAAGACGGACTGGCCCCTCTCGGGCGGTGATGGCCTGTGGTCGTCGGTCCCCGTGAGCAACCACCGGACCGAGCTGTGTGTCTCCTTCTCGAGCGATGAGTGCGAGCACTGGTCCGCGCCCGTGGTCGTTGCCAAGCATCCGAAGGATGAGTGGATCGCCTATCCGTACGCTCTGGAGGTCGAGCCCGGCATGCTGTGGGTGACTACCATGCAGGGCGATCTGCGGTGCCGGATCCACGAGGCGGACTTCCTACGGTGAAAGTGGGGGAAGCGCGCGGGGCTCTGGGCCCTCCGGGGCGCCGAATGGAACGGCCCCCCCCAGGTGGCAAGGGCGCTATCCGGCCCATTACTGCCTTGCCGAGTCCAGGGCCGGACCGGGTCCCAACAGATTGCATCTGGTTCACCCCGTTTGGCCCGTCCGAACACCTTCTGAACAACTGAGGAGGCTACTCGTTGAGGCTCAGAACATGCCACGTGGTCGCGGGTGCCGCCGTGCTGGTAACGCTCTCCGTCGCCGCCTTCGCCCAGGAGGCCGACACGCCCTTCGGGCGGTTCGCTGTCGTCGATGAGGTCGTGTGTGGCGACGCGGGCGATGATCACGCCTTCGCGCAGCAGCCTGAGAACGTCAGCACCGTCGAGACGCTCCTCGACCAGCCGTGCCGCGTGCTGCCGCCTGCGGGGGAGGCCAAGTACTTCGCCTACCGCCTCGGAGCGGGTAAGGGCCTGCAGCCAGGCGCCATGTACATCCTCGAGGTCGACTACCCAGAGGACGTGGCCCGGAGCGTCTGGATCGAGAACCGCGGGTGCGAGACCAACCTGGGCTTCGCCACCGGCGCCGCCGTCGGCGACGCCGTCGTTGGCCGCTACGTCCACCTGAACCCGGAGTCGCTCAGGTACCCGCTGTCGGGCCGCTACGAGACCTGGCGCATGGTCTTCACGCTCCACGACCGGTTTCCCGATCTGCAGCAGCCGCGCGGTGAGGGCCCGCGGCCCATGCTGCCCACGGAGGGTTTCTGGGTCATTTGCTCTCAGCCCAAGGCCGCCAAGATCGCCGGCTCCGCGGGGGCAGCCGTCAGCCGCATCCGCCTCCTCGCCGTGCCCGACCCGGATGCCCTCGCACTGAAGCGGAACCTGCCGCCCGACGACCTGCCGCGGCGGCACCTGTTCTGGCGCGAGGAAATGGCCGACGGCGTGGTCCAGAGCCGCGACGAGGCCCAACGCGGCGTAAGGGACGACATTGCCTGGTTCGAGTACCGCGCCCAGCGCATGCGCTTCCTTGGTACCGATACCTTCTGCACCGATCTGCTCGAGTTCGGCCACAACCAGGGGTGGGACAGCGCGCCCTACGGCGGCAATGACTGGGTGAACCAGACCCCCCACCCGCAACGGTGGGAGCAGATCCTCGATCGCCTGCGCAACCGTGGCTACGACTTTACCGTGCTCCCCTACTACGAATACGCGGGTAGCATCGGCGCCAAGTCCCTCGGCGTCCAGCGCCGGTGCCGGCCACTGACCAAGACGGGCGCCTACACGCACATCGACTGGTCCGAGATCGCCAACGCCGATGTTACCGACCCCGAGACGCTCGACGATGTGAAGAAGGTCCTCGAGCTGACCATCGTGCGGATGAAGGACAAGGCCCACTTCCTCGGCGCCTGGTTCCGAACCCGCCCCAGCCACATGCCCATGAGCTTCGGCGATAGCGCACTCATCCGCTTCGCCGTCGAGGCCAACGACCACATCATTGCCACGCGCGATGACCTAAGAGCCGATTCCGAGCTGCTCCAGCGCTACGTCGACTGGTGGTTCGGCAAGCGGCGCGACTTCCTCATCGGCATCCGCGACTACCTGCGCGATCAGGGCATCGAAGATGCTATGGTGCTGTTCACGCCGGAAGCCTCCGAGGGCGGTCCCACACTGCCCGGCAGACAGCTCGTCACCGATGACCCCATCGCGTGGCAGGCGGCGGTGCAGGAGCAGGGGGACCTGAAGGACCTGAAGGTGACACCATTCGATGAAGTCGTCGGCAGCGGCGCGTACCTCCAGACGGTGCTGAGTCCGCCCTTCACCTGGGGCGAGTGGGAGTGGCAGCACTCGTTGCCTCAGGCCGACCCGCAGCGCTACACGACCACCGACGGCGTGGCACTAACCTACCCGTACAACCGGCTCTACACCGTGGCGTCGCCGGAGGCCTTCGAGGCCTTCCGCACGGCCGGCGGCCTGGCTATCATCCGCCACTACGGCCTCAACGAGAACGAGATGGACGACCAGACCGGCTACTTTGTCTGCGACGTCGAACGCGCCGGGCCCTACAGCATGCTTGCCGAGGCCCGCGCCGTCGCGAATGGCGATCCGCGCTACCTCGGTTTCCTCGCGGGCGGGACGTTCAACCGCGGGTTCCCACAGTACTTCCGTGCGTTCGTCGCCAATTTCCTCGCGCTGCCCGCGCTGCCGAGTCGGGTGCTCGAAGGCGTTGCTTCTGACCCTGAGGTCGTCGTCCGCGAGATCCCCACCGAGCGCCACGGCACCTACTACGCCATGGTCAATACGAGCATGTCACGGAAGGACGCGGTCCGCGTCAAACTCGGGGCCATCGGCGCCATAACGTTCGCGGCCTCGAGCGAACCGCTGGTGGCTCGCGATGGCGCACTGGAGCTATCGCTCTATCCTGGCGAGCTTCTGGCCGTGCATGTTGCCGCGCCGTAGGCTCATCGTTACGAGCCTGGGGGTGGGGCCGCAGGTACCTCGAGCGCGGATGCGGACATGATGGGCGGGCCACACGGAGACGACCGCTCGCCGCAGGCGGATACGGGGCCCCAAAGGGTCCACATGCCGCGCACGGCGGTGGCGGTACCTTCCCCCACTCGCCTAGAACGTCTGCCGGAATGTCAGATAGCCCCGGCCGCCCTCGCGCCCCACGCCGTAGTCCACCCCGATGGGCCCGAGGCGCGTGTTCCAGCGCAGACCAACACCGACACCGAGGTTCCCGGTGAACTGCTGATGCTCGGAGTAGAACACCGCGTTCCCGAGGCCGGGCCACGTTCCGCCGTAGGCATCGCCGTAGTCGACGAAGGCCAGCGCCTGCAGGCTCTTGCGAGGATCATCGCCGAACAGGCGGTAGCGGTACTCGGCATTCAGGAGCACCACATTCGAGCCGACGAACCGGTCCTCGCGGTAGCCCCGGATCGTGTCCATGCCTCCGGCCCTGAAGGCCTCGAAGATGGGCGTGTTCTGCCCACGGACCAGCCCGTACATGCCTCGGAGCGCTATGACGCTGCGGTCGCCAATCTCGAAGTACCGACGGAGGTCAACGCCAAATTTGGTGAAGGTAAATGAACTACCCAGGACGCCGGCGGCCTGCTCGATCTGGATGGCCTCACGACCACCCCGAGCGGGGTTGGACGGCATATCGCGCGAGTCATTGATGAACCCAGCCGAGAGCTTGCCCACCCGCCCCCTAAGGGCCGACGGATCCAGGATGTTGATCAACCGCGCGTCCTGGTTGTTCACATACTCGTTCATATAGGACACGTTCACCAGGCGCTTGCGGTCTCGGTCCAGAGGCCGCGACAGCGACACCACCCCTCCCGTGTGAGTCTCCGACCCAAACACCTGGTTGGGCGAGCTCAGACCTGCGAACCCCACCAGGTCCGTCCGGGTCCGCCGTGAATACACGTCGAGCTCGATGGATGTGTGATGGCTGTCCAGGAACGGGTCCGAGAAGTGTAGGTCAAAGGCATAGGTCCCGCCGAACTCGGCTCGCACGCCCAGCTTCCGGCCATGTCCCCCCAGGTTGTTCTCGGAGACGGCCACATAGCCGATGAGTCCGTCCTTGGGGCCGTAGCCGAGACCGGCGTCGAATGTCCCCGTCTTGCGCTCATCCAGTTGGTAGACCAGGATCACCGCCCCGGTCTGTGTGCCGGGACGCGGGTCGGCGACGGCGACCGAGTCGAACAGCCCCAGGTCGATCAGCCGGTCCAGGTCGCGCCGGATCAGTCCCAGGTTGTAGAGCTGCCCGGGACGTGTCCGGATCTCGGACATCACCAGCTTGCGTTTGGTCTTCCGGAGTCCCTCGATCTCGACGTCCTCGATGTACTGCTCGATAAGCGGCACGTGCAGGACGCCCGCGTCGTCCAGCGTGGGATGCAGCACAAGGGCCGCGTACCCGGCATCCAGATAGGCGCCCGAAGCCTGCTCCGCCACCTTGCCGCCAATGTCGGTGCGGTAGACGTCGCCAGGCCGGACCACGCCCTGAACCGCGGCGGTCAGGGCCTCGGCCGACAGCACGGTATTGCCTTCGAAGACTATGCCCCGTACCGCCGGGTTCTCCGTGAGGTGGAAGATCACTCGCACTTGGTCCCCCACGGGCTCGGTGTGAACATACGACTCCTCGGCGCGAGTCCGGAACGCTCCCAGAGCCAGCAGGCGGCGCAGGTCCGCGTCCCCGCGGGCCGGCGTGAACTTGCGGCCGATCTCGAGAGCGATCGTCTGCCGGGCCTCCTCCTCGCTCACACCGCGCAGGCCCTCGAACACGATCTCAGCCACCAGCGGCCCCTCGATCAGGCTGTCGTCCTCGAGCGTGGGCTTGGCCATGGGCGAGGGCACCGACTGGCCCGGAGGGCTCATCACGGCCCCGGCCGGTTGCCCTGGCGGAAGCCCTGGTGTCTCGCCAGGCGGCGGGGCGGCCGGTGGCTCATTGGCCAGGCCTTCTTCCCCATCAGGGACGGGCTCGGGGGGAACAGCGGGCGGCGGAAGGGCCTCGCCAACCTCGCCGGGTACGGCCGGCGGGACCGGCTCCGGAGCTGGTGTGTCGGGTGGCGGAGTGGGTCGGGTCGCATCCCCTGGCGTCCTCGGCGGCGCCTTGATACCCGGAACCGCCTCGCAACGATCCGCGGACAGCATCATGGCCCCGGCAAAGAGGCCGACAAGTGACACGGTGACGAAGAGAGCCCGTACCGATCGGCTCCCGGCTGATGCAGGCAGTCCCATGTGGGCCCCGCCTCCCCTTCAAACTGCCGAGTCTCGCCAGGCGTGAGACTCGACTGCCCCGGGCCCCGTGTTGGGGCCCCGAGGCCTGGCAGCCGGGGTAGGGGTCTGGGCCAGACGGCCGTAGACCCCCGGGCGGGTCCTGACTCCCCTGGCGGCGAGATCGCTTCGGGCCGGACTCACGGCCCCCTCGCCGCACGTCCTAGAAGGTCTGGCTTATCCCGAAGTGCGTTCGACCGCCCTCGGAGCCGATGCCGTAATCCAGGCGGATCGGCCCGAGAGGCGTGTTGACCCGAACGCCGAGCCCGTAGCCCAGGGAGCCCTGGAAGGTCTGGTGCTCGGCGAACAAGATCGAACCATCCTGCGATGCCCAACGCCCACCATAGGCATCGCCATAATCCGCGAACAGGACGAGCTGAATGCCGCTGCGGGCACTATGCCCGGAGATCTGGTAGCGGTACTCGGCGCTGACCAGCAGCCGGTTCATACCGTACCAGCGATCCTCCAGATAGCCCCGGACCGTATCAGCCCCACCGACGCGGAACGCCTCGTAGACGGGCGGCTCGCTGCCGAGCGCGCTGCCGTAGTTGCCGCGCAGCGCGAAGACGCCCTTGTCACCCGAAGAGAAGTACTGGCGCAGATCCACTTCGAACTTCGAGAAGCGCGAAGCGCCGCCCAGCCACCGGTCCGCGTACTCCAGCGATGCGGTGTGCAGACCGCCACGGCGAGGGTTCTCATAGATGTCACGTGTGTCGTTCGTCAGGCCCACCCTCAGGCTGCCGACCTGGCCACGCAGGAGGAAGGGAGAGACGACGTTGATCAGGCGGGGATCGTAGTTCTGGGTGGTCACGTTGCTGTAGGCCAGCTCCACGCGACGCTTGTAGTCATCGTCGAGGGGCCGGTTGAGGCTGACGATGACGCCCGTGCTCGACTCAGCCGACATGTGGAGGCTGCCACCCAGGATCGAGCTGCCCGAACGCAGGGAGTTCCGGAACAGGTTGACTTCCAACGAAGTATGGTGGCTATCCAGGTATGGCTCCAGGTAGCGGAAACTGAAGTTGATGTAGTTCCCGAACTCGGCGCGGAGACTGACCTTCTGGCCGCGCCCGCGGAGGTTGGTCTCCGCCGCCTCGGCATAGCCGAGGAACCCTTCGGCCGTACTGAAACCCACGCCAACCGTGAAGTAGCCGGTCTTGCGCTCGGTGAACTGGAACACGGGGATCACGCCGCCGAGCTCCTGGCCGGGCAGCCAGTCCACGATCTCGGGTGGAGTGTCAAAGACGTCCAGATTGTAGAGCCGGTTCAGGTCGTCCTGGATGGTCTTAGCGTTGAGGAGCTGGCCGGGCCGCGTGTGGATCTCTCGGCGTACTACCTTCTCTTTGGTCTTCTTCAGCCCCTGGATGCGCACATCCTCGACATACTGCTCGACGAGGGGGATGGTCAGAACGCCCTCGGGGCTCACGGTCGGATGCAGCATGAGTGCCGAGTACCCCATATTGGTATAGACCTGACGAATCTCGGCGGGTACCTGTTGATCGAGGATCTTGAGGTTCAGGACCTTGTCGGGCTCGATCACCGTGGCCAACTGCTTCCGCAGGACCTCGGAGTCCACCACCGTGTTTCCCTCGAAGTTGATCGACTTGATGATCGGATTCTCCGTCAGATGGAACACGAGAGCGACGTCGTTGCCCATGGGCTCGGTCTCGACGTATGAGAGCTCGGGATCGCGCTGGAACCAGCCGGTATCGAGGATCGCAATCCTCGCCGCCTCCGCCCGCGCCTGGTCATACTCGTCGCCCACCTTGACCCGGATCACGTTCTCAAGCGCCTGACGGGTAACCTGTTGGTAGGGTTTGATGTCGAACAAAATCGCGCGAATCACCGGCTTGTACTGGGCGTGCGCACCCGAGCACATCACCGTGGCCAGGCATAGCAGCCCGGCACAGAGACGAAAGCGCGGCAGGCCTCTCTCCGTGCCCGGGTCAGCACTGTGCTCTGCCATTGTCCAGCTCCTTCGTGCGTCAGCTCCTGCTGGGCGCCAGGGAACACCAGCCGCCGCACGCTACGGCGGCACTCTAGCCAAAGAGTGTGCAAAAGTCAATAACCGATCCGAATTCCACAGAGGCCCCAGCCCGGCCCACTGCGCGCCCCGCCCCCTGTGGCCGACGGCTCGCCGGACCTCTAGAACGTGTGCTGGATGCCCGCATGGAACCGTCCGCCACCCGAACGTATACCATAGTCGATGCGCAACGGGAACAGCCGCGTGTTGACCCGAAGTCCGACGCCGTAACCAAAGTGCCCCACGAAGCGCTGGTCCTCCGCGGCGAGCGACGAGCCGTCGCTCCCGCTCCACGAGCCTCCCCAGGCGCTGCCGTAATCGGCGAAGAGCACCAGCTGGACGCCCCGGTTTGGGTTATGGCCGATGATCTGGTGACGGTATTCGGCGCTGAGCAGCACCTGGTTGGTCCCCCACCAGCGATCCTCGGCATAGCCTCGGAGCGAGTCGGTTCCTCCCAGGCGAAAGCTCTCGAAAATGGGTGGCAACGTGCCGAACGTCGTGCCGGCGTTCGCGCGGAGGGCAAACACCCCGCGGCTGCCCATCGACAGGTACTGGCGTGCGTCGACTTCGGCTTTCGCGAAGGTCGACTGGCTCCCCAGCCACGGCGCCGCGTATTCGAGTGTGCCCACTTGAAGGCTCCCGCGACGCGGATTGTCCAACTGGTCCCTGGTGTCGTTGCCTAGCCGGACCCTCACAGTCCCAACCCGACCTCGCAGCGCATCGGCCGACAACACATTCGTGAGGCGGGGGTCGAAGTTCTGCCGGTACTCGTTACGGTACCCGAGGCTAACAATCCGGTGCCGGTCACTGTCCAGTGCTCGGGTCACGGCCACCTCGGCGCCGGTTCGAGACTCGGCCGAGAAGTTGGATACGAGGCCGCCGATGGAGAGCTTGCCCGTCTGGAACTGGTTGGCGAAGGCGTGGGCTTCCAGCGACGTCCTGGTGCCGATGTGGGGTTCGACATAGGTCGCGTCGAGATTAAGGAAGGTGCCGAACTCGCCCGCAATCTTGAGGCGCCGGGCATGGCCGCCCAGGTTGGCCTCGGCGTACTCGAGATAGCCGAGCAAGCCCCGCCGGGTGTCGAAGCTGCCGCCGGCGGTGAATGAGCCCGTCTCACGCTCGGTGAATGTATATACCGGAATCACCGCCCCCGCCTGCTGGCCGGGAATCCACTCGCCCACCGACACGTCCTCGAAGATCCCCAGTGCCAGCAGGCGATCCAGGTCCTCCTGGATGCGGTGCGTGTTCACGAGCTGTCCGGGCCGGGCCTCAATCTCCCGGCGCACCACCTTCTCCGCCGTCTTCCGCAGGCCGGCGAGCCGAATATCCTCGATGTACTGCTCGACCACGGCGATGGTCAACACGCCCTGCTCACTGAGGGTAGGACTGAGCACGACGGCCGCGTAACCTCGGTCACGGTACGCTTGCGATACAGCCTCCTGGATCCACTCATCCACCATGCGGCTGTTGAGCACCCGACCGGGCTGCAGCACCTCTCTGAGCAGCGCGGTGATCGTGGCGTCATCCAGCACCGTGTTCCCCTCGACGGTGACCGATTCGATGATCGGGTTCTCGCGCAGCCGGAACACGAGGGCGACATCGTCGCCCTGGGGAACGGCCTCTACATACGAGAGCTTCGGGTCACGCTGGAAGTAGCCCGTGTCGAGAACGGCTCGGAGTGCCGCGGCCGTCTTGGCCTGGTCGTACTCCATGCCGACGGACACGGCCGTGAGCTCACTGCGGACGACCTCCTCCGAGATCTGGCCGTGTGGCCCGATGTCGATGCGGATCTCCCGTACAATCGGGCGCTTCTGCGCGTCGGCCACGCTCGTGAGGACCGCCGCCAGCAGTGCAGAGAGCATCAACCACCGCAACGTGAGCGCGCCAGGCTGCGGCTCGGCAGTCCCGCGCTCAGCGCCCACTCGCATCGATGAGTCCCTTCGTGCCTGATCGTGACCCGAGACTAGGACGTCCCGGACCGCAGAATGTTCCTTGCAGACTCCAGGGGCGAAGCCACAGGGGGCATGGCAGCAGCACCCGCGGGCGGCCACACTCGCCAGGGGAATCGGGGTCGGGCGGTCAGTCCGCCTCGTCCACGTACCCGCCCACCAGCTGTTTCAGGGCCACTCTCGAACGGAAGAGCCGCGACTTAACCGTCTCGACTGTGCAGTCTAGCATGTCCGCGATCTCCTTGTATGAGAAGTCCTGCAGTTTGAGGAGAAGCACCTCGCGGTAGTCGGCGGGGAGCTTGCGGATGCCCGCCCGCAGGATCTCGCGGAGCTCGCGGCCCTCCGCTATGCGGGTGGGGCTCTGAGAGACGTCGGGCACGTCCATGGCCGAGGTGTCGTCCTCCGAGTCGCCGCCGAAGGTGGCGTCGAGCGAGAGGGCCTCGAACCGACGCCGGGTCTGCTTCTGCCGGATCCGGTTCTTGCACACGTTGATGGCGATGCGAAAGACCCAAGTTCGGACATCTGCCTCGCCTCGGAACCGGTGATAAGAGGCGAATGCGTTTTCAAACGTCTGAAGAGTCAGGTCCTCGGCTTCGTCCGGGTCGCCGCCGATATATGAATGGATCAGATGGTAGATCGCGCGGTAGTTCTTGTCCGCGAGCTCGCGAAGCTCGCGCGCGATCCGCTCCTGGCGCGCCGGGTCCACGTCCAGGTCACGGGCTGGCTCCGGCTCTCGGCCCTGACGATCGGCCCCCAGACCAATCCCTCCTTCCCTGCGGCGGCCTGACGCAGTCCGCAAACGCCCACGGGATACTACCCCATTTCCGTCCGGAGTTGCCAGGCCGGTAATGCAGTGTTCACGTTCTGGGTGGGCGACGGGCAGGGAGGCGCGTTCGCCCGGCGGAATGGCCACTCATCTAGGTTGGACGCTGGAGGCGGTGGGATTTGCAGGTGAATGGCGCACTCTGTGGCGCCCTCAGTGTGAGCATGGGGCTGGTCCTCTGGCCAGGAGCCGAGGGCCGCGCTGCCGCAGAGGGGCCGGCGGACGATTATCTGAGCGGCGGGCTGTTCGACCGCATCGAAGCGTACACGCTCGCCTGGGGCGAGCTGGGCATCGACACCGCGGTGCGGCCCACAGACGGCCGCGCCCCTCAGCCGCTTCGGATCGGCGATCGCACGTTCACCCGCGGCCTCGGCCATCACGCATCCGGAGAGATCGTCGTCGACCTCTCCGGGGAGTTCGAGACCTTCGAGGCCGATGTCGGTGTGCAGTGGCAGGACGGCGGGACAGGCACCGTCGTCTTCCGCGTGCTTGCCGATGGGGTCGAGATCTACGATAGCGGGACCATGACCGAGCGAGACCCCGCGCGCCATGTCGCGGTCTCTGTCGCGGGTGTCGACGAGCTGGAGCTGGTGGTGACCGATGCCGGAGACGGCATCACCTGCGATTGCGCCAACTGGGCGAACGCCCGGCTCGTGCGCGGAACGCAACCGAGCCGTGCTGCTGCCGAGCGGTTTGATGCGGCTCCCTTCGGCCAGGTGGTGAAGTCCGACCCGGCTCGGGTGGCCGGCACGCAAGCCAGTCGGGTCGAGGAGTTCCCGGCGGCCGATGTCTACCTGACGCAGGAGATCCTGCCCAGCCGTGACGGGCTGTACGCCGTCCCACAGTGGCCGGACGGGCGGGGTGCCATCGGGCTGCAGTGGGCCGAGCGCCGCTTCGTGCGCGAGGTGGGCATCTGTCTACCCAGAGAGGCGCGGACCATGGCCGGGAAGGTCCGGGCCCAGTACTGGGCGGGTGAGTCGCTCTGGCAGGGCCAATGGCAGCCCCTGGACGGGGAGACGGTCTTTGAGGGGCCATGGCTGGTCACCCGAGCCTTTTGGCGCGGCGACCCCGAGACGCGGCGACGCGGCACCCAGAAGATCCGCTGGGTCTTCGATGCCGACGCTCTGCCCGCCGAGGTCTCGGGGTTCCGCGCCAGGACTCGCTCGCGCTGGCGCGAGGTGTCGCTCGAGTTTCGGGCGGCTCCGGCTGGACCGAACGCCGGCGGCCGGGTCGAGATCCACAACGGTTGGGCTATCGCGGCGGCCGAGCCGGTCCGTGTGGTTAACTGGGACATGGCGCAGTGCCTGCGCGTGACGGTGCGTGCCACGCGCCCTCGGAGCAGCCGTTCGGATGCCACTGTGCTCCGCCTGACCTGCCCAGATGGCGCATTCGCCCTCGCGGTTGACGATGTGCTCGAGGAGGGGTGGGCCTACGTCCCGGCGTTCGGCGTGCTGGTGGCCGACGCCACTCGAGCGCCCTCCCTGGACGCAGTGCGCTCGCAGCTGTCCCGGGTATCGAGCTATCTGGATCAGGTGCGCGCTCGGCCCGACCAGACCTTCCAGCAGGCCATGGCCCACGTTCATCGGGATGTGCAGGACCACGGCCCCACCATGCTGTCGCTTGCGTGCGACGACTGCAAGTTCGTGGCCGACGAGGATGGCACGCTGGGCCGGTATCGCGAGGGGCAAGTGCACCCGTCCTACGAGATCCGCGGGACACCGCAGTTCGGCTCGACTGCCGCGAAACGTCAGGGCCGGCGGCTGTACCGCGGATGGTACCCGGTTCCCGAGATCACGTTCGCGGACGGGCCGGTTACCTACACGCAGCGCGCGTTCGTGGCGCCATTTGGGGCGCCGCCGACCGATACGCGGGTGGGTCGGCACCGGTCGATCGGCATGGCCCAGGTTGTTCTGGCGAACGAGTCGGGCGCCAGCGCTCCCGTGCGCCTGGCCCTCGAGTTCGCCGCCGACTCCGAGCCGAGGCTCGCGCTCGACCGGCTGGCCGACGGCGATGGCGTGGTCGCCCTCCAGGGAGACCGTCTGGTCGCGCTGTTCCAGCGAGAGAGCGGCCCGGAGCTGTCGGTCATGACCAACGGGACCCGCGTGGTCGTGTCCGGGGAGCTTCCCGCGCGCAGCTCGGCGGAGTGGACACTGGCCCTGCCGGGGTGGACCGTCGGGGCCGGCAGCCGGGCCTTCTCTGGGCGCGCTCAGGAGCGGCTCGCGGATACGATGGCGTACTGGGACAGCGTTCTGGGCTCGGCCATGGCGGTCGAACTCCCCGACGAGTTGCTGACGAATGTGATCCGCGCCTCACAGGTGCATTGCCTCATGGCGGCGCGGAATGAGGGCGACGGCGCGCGGATCTCGCCGTGGATCTCTTCCGACCGGTATGGGCCGCTGGAGAGCGAGGCCAACTCCATCGTCCTGGGGATGGACCAGTTCGGGCACCACGCGTTCTCCCGGGCATCGCTTGACTATTTCATCGCGCGGTACAACCCGGCGGGCTTCCTCACCACGGGCTACACGCTGATGGGCACCGGATGGCACCTATGGGTCCTGGGCGAGCACCACTCGCTGACGGGGGACGACGACTGGCTGCGCTCCCATGCCGATGACGTGGCACGCGTGTGCCGATGGATCGTGGCGCAGCGGGCCAAGACCGAGGGTGTTGACGCCCATGGTGAGCGGACGCCCGAATCGGGCCTCGTTCCCCCCGGCGTCGTGGCTGACTGGGGGATGTACGCCTACCGGTTCTGCATGGAGGCCCACTACTGCGCCGGTCTGCGGGACGCGGCTCGAGCGCTTACGGCCATCGGCCACCCAGACGGCCCGGCCTTCGCCGCCGAGGCAGAGGCCTTCCGCGACGACCTGGTCCGGGCGTATCGCTGGGCGCAGGCGCGGACCCCGGCGATGCGCGTGTCTGACGGCACATTCACGCCGGGCGTCCCGTCGATGGTTCACTGCTTTGGCAAGACGGGCGAGTTCTTCGCCGGTGAGGACTGGAACCGTTCCTGGGCCGGCGACGTCGAGATCGGGCCGCACCATCTGGCTGCCCTCGGCCTCATGGATCCGGCCAGCCGCGATGTCGACGGCATGGTGGCCACCCTCGAGGACTACTGGTTCCTCCAGGACGGCATGGGAGCCTATCCGGGCGAGGCCAGCCGCGCCGACTGGTACCACCTGGGCGGTTTCTCGAAGGTCCAGCCCTATTACACGCGGGTGGCGGAGATCCATGCCCTGCGTGACGATGTGAAGCCCTTCATCCGCGCCTACTTCAACGCCATTCCCAGCCTTCTCAACTGCGAGAACCTGTCGTTCTGGGAGCACTTCCACAACACGGGCGGATGGAACAAGACCCATGAGACCGGGTGGTTCCTCACCCAGACGCGTACCATGCTCGTCACGGAGCGTGGGAGCGAGCTGTGGCTGGCCCCCTTTGTCACGAGCAACTGGCTGAGACCCGGCATGAGCGTCTCGGTGCGCCGCGCGCCCACGCGATTCGGTCCGGTCTCGTACGTGATCCGGGCGGCCGCCGAAAACGTCATTGAGGCTACCATCGATCCCCCGGTCCGGTCGGCGCCTGAGGCGCTGGTGATCCGGATCCGGCATCCACGCGGGCGGCAGCTGAAGAGGGTGTGGATCAACGGAACCGAACACAAGGGCTTTGACCCGGCACGCGAGTGGGTGCGGCTCACGCCGAGCCGGGAGCGGATCCATGTCAGGGCGGAGTTCTGAGCCGCCGGCCGAGGTCCCTGGCAGTGAGGCCGTGCGCTCGGACGGATGGGCGGGGAGTGACCCATGGACAGAACCACAACGCGACGCGGATTCCTCGGAACGCTGGCTGGGGCCGGTGCCCTGGCCGCGTCGGCGGGTGTGGCTGGGGCCATCGAGCCCGTGGTGCGCGGGAAGGACGCGAGGATGAAGATCTCAAGCTGCGCCTACTCGTACCGCCAGTTCCTCACCGGCGAGAGACCGTCGATGACATTGGAGGGGTTCCTCGAGATCTGTGCCGAGCTGGAGCTCGACGGTGTCGAGCTCACCTCGTATTACTTTCCTCCGGATGCCGACCGCGACTACATGCTGAGGATTCGGCGGCAAGCCTTTCTGCTCGGCCTTGACGTCTCGGGAACCGCCGTGGGGAACCGTTTCACGGGCCCCATCGGGGCGGAGCACGAGAAGCAGCTGGCCCTGGTGCGCACCTGGATCGACCATGGAGAAGTCCTCGGCGCTCCGGTCATCCGCGTGTTCGCCGGAAACATCCCCGAGGGCATGACGGAGGACGATGCTATCGCACTCGTTGCCGAGAGCTGCCAGGCGTGTGCCGACTACGGCGCCCAGCACGGAGTGATGGTGGCACTCGAGAACCATGGTGGGGTCACGGCCACAGCCGACCAGGTTCTCCGTATCGTGTCGCGGGTGGACTCCGACTGGTTCGGCGTGAATCTGGACACGGGGAACTTCCATACCGCGGACCCATACGTTGAGATGGCCAAGGTCGCACCGTACACCATCACGACGCACATCAAGACCGAGGTCCGGCCTGAGGGCCAGGGGCCCCAACCGGTGGACTACGGCCGGGTGGTGTCGATCTTGCGCGAAGTCGGGTACCGGGGCTACCTGAGCTTCGAGTATGAGGCCGCAGAGGACCCGATGACGGCCCTGCCCCGGGCGGTGTCCGAGCTCCGGGCGGCTCTCGCCTAGCCCGGAGGCCCCGGCGGCCCGCCGCTGCCGGTCGGGATCAGCGCGAAGTTGGCCACATTGTCGGTGCCCGAGATGCGGATGTTGGCCGACGCAGTCAGGTAACCTTCGGAGGAGACCGTGACCGCCACCACGGTGCCACTGACGTCGGTGACCATGTAGTGGCCGTCGTTGTCGGTCAACACGGTGTCGGCCCCGGCGCGGACGATGGCGCCAACGATGGCTTCGCCGGTGAGGGCATCGATGACGCTGCCTCGGAGGGCCCGCGCGTCCGGCGCCCGGTCGAGCTTGAAGTTCACGGCCTGGACCGACCTCGAGGACACGCTGAGCGAACGCCGCTGAGTGCGGAACCCTCCGGCGCTGGCGACGATGGTCCGCAATCCTTCGGGGACCAAAGTGAGGGTGTAGCTCCCGCTGGCGTCGGTCTGTACGGCCCGAGTGGTACCCTCGACGGCCACCCGTGCGCTCGCTACGGCATCGCCCGAGTAATCGGTCACGCGCCCGGTCAGCGTCGCCCGGCCGGTCATGTCGGGGCTCAGCTGGGCGTCGAGCCTCGTAACCCCCACGGCTGCCTGCAGCGTCTGAGACACGTACCCCGTAGCCGAGAACTGCATGTAGACGGACGTCGATGGCACGTTCGCCAGCGAGTAGGTGCCGTCGGCGCCTGTCGTCGCACTGAGGCCCTCTGAGGCGATGGCGACGACGGCGCCCGCGATGGCCAGCGATGTGGTGGCATCGGTCACGGTGCCCGTGATGGTCCGGGTCGCGTCACTGGGAGTGACCGCCGAGCCGCCACCGCAGCCCGGGAGGGCCAGCAGGATGGTGATGCCCATGAGCGCAGGCCAGAGCCGCTCTGCCCGATGCATGACCGTCCCTCCTACTGGGTGATGGCACTGACGACGATGTTGGGCGCCACCACAATCTGACCGGCCTGGGGCGTGACCGTAACGCTGCCCGGCTGGAAGCCAACCGCCGAGGCGTACAGGGTGTACTCCTGCCCGTCGCCCAGCGGCGGCACGTTATCGAACGCGTAGCTGCCATCGGAGGCCGTTGTGGTGGTTCGGCTGGTGCCCAGGCGTACCGTGGCCCCGCTCAGCGGCGTGGTGCTGCCGGTGGAGTGCAACTCGAGTACGAACCCCTCCACACGCCCCAACAGCGGGCGCATGAGGGCATCGTATACGCTCGTCACCCCGGCCATAACTGACAGGCTGGGCGACCTCGAGTCGGAGTAGTCGCTGCGCCTGAAGCTGAACTCGTATGTGCCGGCGGGCACGTCCTCGAAGAGGTACACGCCGGCGCTGTCTGAGGTGACCTCACGTCCCAGGCCCACGATGGACACCCGCGCGCCACTCACCGCGAGAGTGGTGAACTCATCACGAATCAAGCCGGTGACGCGCCCCACGGCCGGAGCTACCAGGCTGACGTCCTGGATGGTCGTGCCGTCGTCGACGGCCGTGACCGCATAGGTCTCCGAGCGATAACCAGTCCGGTCGAAGCTCAAGCTGTGAGTCCCTGCGGGGACGTTCGCCAGTGTGTAGGCCCCCGAGGAGTCGGTGGTCGTGGACAGCCCTTGACCGGCGATGAACACCGAGACGCCCTCGATCCCCGTGCCCGTCCGGCTATCCACCACCGTGCCGGCGATGGTGCCGACCGAGACCTGGTAGAGGGTGGTGTTGACCTCGTGCTGCCCGTTCTCGGCCACGTTGACGATCGCAGTCCCCGACGCATAATCGGCCTTCACGAAACTCAGCGTCTGGGGACCCACCGGGACGTTGGTGAGTTCATAGTGCCCCAGCGAGTCGGTGACGGTGGACAGCGATCCCACGGTAACCGTTACGCCGCTGAGTGGTACGCCGTCCTGCCCGCGGGTAACGGTCCCCCGGACGGTGCCCGTGCCCGTCTGGGCCACTGAGAGCTCGATGTCCAGATTCGTCGAGACATTGGGCTGGATGCGGACCGTGCCACCGGCCACGGTGTTGTAGCCGGTGGCCGAAGCGGTGTAGGCCTGCTCACCCGTGGGTACGTTGGCGAGACGGAATCGGCCCGACGAGTCCGACGTCGCATTCAGGCCGCCGACCGTGATGGTGGCCCCTGACACCACGGCACCGTTCGAGGCGTCGGTCACGGAGCCGACCACTCCGCCATAGGCGGCGATCAGATCCTGTGTGCCCCCGCAGCCCGTCAGCAGGGCTGCAAGAGGCGCCGCCGTTAGCAGCAGACGAAACAAGACCCGCATCGGGACCTCCATCAGAACCCGAGGCGCACGACCTGCACGGCCTGGGTGCACTCGCCGTCCGCGGCGCGGGCACCGATCCGTATGGTGTACATTCCACTGGGCACCCGGGACCGGGAGTCGGCCAGGCCGTCCCAGTATAGTTCGTGAGCACCCGCACTGCGTGGCTGATCCGACTCCACGGTCCTCACCACGCGACCCGCCGCGTTGAGCACCTGCACCGTCGTGGCGGCTCCCCGCGTCATCTGGAACGTCAGAGATACCCCACCCCGCCGCACTGCGGCCGACTGAAACCCGAAGATCCTGAGCCCCCCGGCGCGGTCGCGGGTGGCTACCAGGCGAAGGCTTCGGCGGCAGCCGCCCGGGCCTGCCTGGATACGATAGGTGGAAGTGGTCCGCAAGAAGACCTCTTCACCACTGTCCAGATCGGTCAAGACCAGGGCCCAGTCGCGCGGCAGCTCGCGCAGATCCGGTACTAGGACGTCCACCGGCACGTTCGGGATATCGGATTCGACTCGGAGATCCCAGGACAGTGTGCCCGCCCCAGACTGCCGGAAGTCCGCGGCCAGTCGCTCGCCCGAGGAGCCCGTCACGTAGAGATCGACGTAGCCCGCTCCTGGCGGCGGGCCCAAGATCCGTGAGGTCGGGCTGGCGCTGCCGTCGCTCACGCCGATCCAGTTGGCGTCGTCGCGACGCTGGCCAGCTCGGGCGGAGAGACTGATCTTCCACGAGACTCCCTGGAACAGGGAGTGCGCTGCCGAGCGGGATGCCGCAGAGGTGGCGCGGGCGGCGACCGGGACCGCGCCAGGCAGCACCAGGTTGCAGTTGCTGGTGGCGTAGACCCAGAACGATGTCAGCGGGGCGACCTGCGACCGTACGTTGGCCGCCTGAACGTCATACAGTGGCACATAGCCCTGGTCCAGATCCCACTGCCACCCCACGGGCTGTATCGAACCCGAGGGTGAGGTGGTGATGGCGCCCCAGTTCATGGCGCCCTCCCATGGGTTCCCGACCAGGTTCCACCCGCGGTACAGCCGGACCACGTAGTACCCGCCGCCGGGCGTGGTGCCCCCACTCAGCGTGACTTCGCCTGGCGCGCCCAGCACGATCCAGTAACCAATCCCCGCCGGCGGCATCGAGACCGTGGGACTTGAGCTCAGCGCATCCGGAGGCGTGAAGGAGGCGTCGGCGTCCAGGGTGGTCGGGTCGGCGAAGTGGTACGAGGCATCTGCCGCGTCGGGCTTCCACCATCGAGCGAGCCGCCATTGGTCGTGCGAGACGTGAAGCGTCGCTCTCGGGTCGCCGGCCACATTCGTGGATGGGATACCCAGCATGTGGGCGCCGGCCGGGAGCGAGAGCGTGAAGACGCGAACCGGCTGGGCCACCACGGGGTCGGTGGGCTCGCTCTCGTTGGCGGGGACCGCCGTGTCGACGGCTGTGATGCGGTAGTAGTAGACCGTGCCGTTCACGACCTGCACATCGGTGTAGGCGGTGCCGGTCACCACCTCGGAGTTCATCCGGGCATAGGAGCCATCGGGGGTCGACGAGCGGTAGACGTTGTAGCCCGCCAGGTCCTGGTCCGTGTTGGCGGCCCACTTCAGGGTGACCTGCCGGTTGGCGCCCTGGGCCGCGAGGCCGGTGGGTGTGTCGGGTGGCGTCCGATCTCGAGGCACTGCGCTCACCGCGTCCGTGAGCGCACTCTCGTTGAACGGGACCGACGAGTCGACGGCGGACACCCGGTAGGTGTAGGTGACGCCATTGGTGACCGACTCATCCACGTAGCGCGTCTCGCGCTGTGGCGCGCCATTGAGCCGCCGGTAACTCGTTCCCGCCGCCGCACTGCGGTAGATGAAGTAACCGGTGACATCGGGGGACTTGCTGGCGGTCCATGAGAGGGTGACACGGCCGTTTTCGGCGGCCGATGCGAGGCCGGTGGGCGTGGCGGGTGGCGTGATGTCGGTGGCCTGGATCGGTCCCGCGACTGCCGTCGGCAGCGATCGGTTCCGGGCGTCGGCGGCCTTGACGATGTAGTAGTAGGCGATGTTGGGGAGCGCATCCTCGTCGACGTACGTCGTGGTGCCGGCCGGAGCGGAGGCGAGCACTGAGCCGAAGTCCGTCGCGCTTCGGGCGCGAAAGATGTCGTACTGCCTGACGTCGTTGGTGCCACCGCCGTCATCGGGCGAACGGCCCCACTCGAGCCGGATCTGGGTGCCTTGTCCCCCCGTGACGGCTTCCGCGGCCAGACCGGCCGGCGCGGCCGGCGCGATGTCATCGGTGGAGGTCACGGGGCCGATGATCTCTGAGCCAGCCGCGTTGACGCCATCGCTGGCAAACACGGCGTAGTAGTACGGGGTTCCGTCCACGAGACCCAGGTCGACGAAGCTGGTCTCGCCCTTGCTGACCCGCCCAACGGCGGCGACGGCCTGCCCGGCCGGATCGGTGTAGCGGCGCACCTCGTAGCGCAAGACGTCGCCCGCACCGGCTGCGTCGTCCTTCGAGAGCTTCCAGCTCACCCGCACACTCCCGCCGTTGTCGTTGGCGACGTCAACGGCCGCCACCGATGTGGGCGGTTCGGGTGGGATCGAGTCCACCGGCACGATGGGGCCCACTTCGTTCGAGTCCTCGGACTCGTTGGAGCCATCGAAGGCGCGGACCACGAAGTAGTACTCGCCATCGCCCTCGGCCGTCGTGTCGGTGTACCCCGTCTGGCCGGCGGCGACGCGGCCCACGGGCGAGCTGTAGCCGCCCGGGACTACGGAGCGGTAGACCCGGTACTCCACCACATCGCCGCCCGGCACATCGTCGACTGACTTGGCCCACGACACCACGAGGGCAGCGCCATTGTTCGGGTCCTGATCGGCCGCGGCGACACCTCGGGGGGGGGCCGGGGGTATGTTGTCCTGCGAGGTGATCGGGCCGGCTTGGTTCGAATCGGCCGACTCGATCACGCCATTGTAGGCGCGGACCGTGTACACATAGGCCGTATCTTTGACGGCGCCGAGATCCTGGAAGGAGTTGGTCCCAGCCGAGACGGTGCCGATGCGGACCGGTACCCCCTTGGGCCCTTCGCCCCGGTAGATGTGATACTCGGTGACCGTCCTCCGGCCAGCGCCGTCATCGCCCGAAAGGGTCCATGAGAGGTCGATCTGTCCGCCCTGGTCGCTGGGGTGGTCCACTGCGGCCGCCCCGGTGGGTCCCAGCAAGCCCTTGTTGTCCATGGCGATGACGGGGCCGGCGACCGGAGCGGGATCGGACAGGGCCGAGCCGTCCCAGGCCTCGACCGTGTAGAAGTAGGCCACCTGGTTCTGGACGGTGTCATCGACGAAGGCGGCCACCCCCGAGCCCACCGTGCCGACCAGATCGGGCTGCGATGCCGAGCTCGCGCCGCGGCGGATCCGGTATTCCTTCACATCCACGGCATCGTGCGCCGAGAGGCTCCAACTCAGCGTGATGGAGCCGCCCGAGTCGTCGGGGGTATCCACGGCCTTCAGGTTCGCCGGCGCGCCCGGCCGGATGTTATCGGCCGCGATAGCGCTGGCTACGTCGGAGTCGGCTGACTCCTGCGTCGCATCGTAGGCGCGGACCATGTAGTACTGAAGCACACCCGTGGGCGCCGTGGTGTCGAGATAGGCCGTGCCGCCTTTGGCTACGACGCCGATTGGGGGCGGGCTGAAACCGTTGGCGACGTTGGATCGGTAGACGCGGTACTCGACCACATCGCCGCCCGGGACATCGTCGGGAGACCGCTCCCACGACACAGTGACCGAGCCACCGTTGTCGGGCTGGACGTCCACGGCCGACACAGCCGATGGCGCGCCGGGGGGGATGTCGTCGGCTGCTGCCACCGGGCCGGCTTCGTTGGAGTCCGCGGACTCGATGGACCCATTGAACGATCGGATCGTGTAGATGAATGAGACCTTATTCGTGGCCGCCATGTCGGCGAACGAGGTTGTGCCGCTGGGAACCGTGCCGATCCGCGAGGGAGACGACGAGCCACCGGCCTGACGGCGGTAGATGTGGTACTCGATGACCGTTCTGCGCCCCGCTCCGTCGTCGCCCGAGACAGTCCAGGAGAGGTCCACACGGCCGCCCTGGTCGCTCGGATGGTCCCTCGCGAGGACGGCGGTGGGGGCCAGCAGGTCCTTGTTGTCGACGGCCGAGACGGGACCGGTGACCCGGGAGGGATCCGACAGGAACGTCCCGTCCCAGGCCTCGATGACATAGTAGAAGGGCGTCTGGTTCGGCAGTCCGTCGTCGACAAACGTGGTGACGCCCGCCGGCACACGGCCCGCAACATCCGGCTGGCTGTCGATCGTTGTGCCCCGGCGAATGCGGTATTCGACGACGTCGACACGGTCGTCGGGCGATGCGGTCCAGGTTATGGTGATCGAACCGCCAGTGTCTGAGGGTGTATCGATGGCCTTCACATTGGAGACGGCACCGGGCTTGATGTTGTCCTCGGCGGTGGCGGAGGCAACCGAGGAGTCGGATGACTCCAGGCTCCCGTCGTACGCGCGCACCATGTAGTACTCGGGCACGCCATTGGGGGCTGTGGTGTCGACGAACAAGGTTGAGCCCTTGGGCACGGTTCCCACGGCCGGGGGGGCGAAGCCGCTGGGCACTGTCGACCGGTAGATACGGTACTCGGTCACATCCCCGCCGGTCCTGTCGTCGTTGGAGGGGAGCCATGTCACGCTGATGCTCTTGCCGTTGTCCAAGGGGGTGTCGGCCGCGGCGATGTTCGTGGGAGTGGCCGGCGGGATGTCGTCGATGGGACTGATCGGCCCCACCACGTTGGCATCGGGGGATTCCGCAAGTCCATCGGAGGCCCGCACGGTGTAGTCATACTGCTTCGTCTTCACTACGGCATTGTCGGTGTAGGTCAGAGTCGTCACGGGGAGTGTCGCGACCAGACCAAAGACTGAGGTGCCGCTCAGGCGACGGTATACCCGGTATTCGGTAACCAGGTCGCGGCCCCCGGCCCCCGGGGCGTCGGCCGAGCGGGCCCAACTCAACGTCAGCGCGGTGCCCTGATCGCCCGGGACGTCAGTCACCACCACTGTGTTGGGGGGGAAGATGGGGCGGTTGTCCACCGCCGTCACCGGTCCCCGTTCGGGGCTCGAGGCCGACTCGGCTGTCCCGTCGAAGGCCCGGATGACGTAGTAGTAGTCGTGGCCCACGGCCGTGGTGTCCCTGAACGTGGTGCTGCCGGCCGACGAGGTGCCAATGGCGGGGTCGAGGTACACACCGGGCGTTGTCGTTCGGTAGATGCGGTACTCGATCACGTCCCTGGCACCGGCGCCGTCATCGATGGACAAGGCCCAGGTCACATCGATCTGGCCACCGGAGTCGCCGGGCGCATCGGCCACCGCCGGTGACCTCGGGGCGCCGGGAGGCACGTTATCCACGGCCACGGCGCTGCCCTCGGTAGCGGAGTTGACCGACTCGTTGACGCCGTCGAAAGCCCGAACCCGATAGTAATAAGTGATCCCGTTGGCAATGTCAGTGCTCGAGTCAATGTAGCTCTGGATGCCAGCGGCGACGGTGCCCACCAGGACGCCTGCCGGTCCCGGAGCCACCGACCGGTAGATGCGATAGGTCTTGACATCCTTGACGCCCCCGCCGTCGTCCACAGATAGCTCCCATGACACGACGAGGGCGTGGCCGTTGTCGGCCGGCCGGTCCACCGCGGTGACGCTGGTTGGGGGCGACGGGGCCAGGTTGTCCAACGACCGCACGGGCCCGGCCATGTTGGAGTCGGCCGACTCGACGCCGCCGACCACAGCCCGGACCGTGTAGTAGTAATCGATGCCATCGGTCGATGCGTCCAACGCGGTGGTGGCACCGTCCGGTGCGGTCCCGCGTAGCACGGGGAGCCCTGTGGGAGCGGTCCGGCGGTAGATGCGGTATTCGTCCACCGGTTTGCTGACGGACTCCGTCCAGCTGAGGGAGATGGCGCCGCCCTGGTCGGCCGGTGTGTCGGCGGCCGCCACGGATGTGGGCGGCGAGGGCACCTGGCCGCTGGCCGGAGCCATGAACAAAAGCCACAGCGTCACACACGCGGCAGCCCAGGCCACGAACCGGAGAGCCGGCTCGCCCACGTGCCGCGAGTCGCCCTGTGCATGGTCCCCTACCGCAGTCACGGCCTGTCTCCCAGCCGCCCCCGTCTCAGCGGGTGCGGGCAGCGTCTCGTGCCTCGACCCGAGTCTGAACGGGGCTCACCCGGTCATTCGGACGTGCCCCAAGTCCGCTCGGACTCGGCACCACCACGCAAGAGAGTTGTGCCACAGTGGGGGCTTCCCCTTTGGGGTATCGGCTGGAATCGCCTCGGTCCTTAGTCCTGGAGCGAACTTCCGGCTGCGGGGCCAGCGGAGACCGCCATGGGCTCGTCGGCGTAGCTGCCGGGCTCGTCGGCAAGGGCCGCGGGGGGTGCGATCAGCTCAGGTTCGGCCTCCAGGAACTCGAGGAACGCCCGACCGACCGCCGGGTCGAACTGAGACCCGATCCCGGCTTCGATGAGGCGCAGGGCCTCGTCCAGGGCCAGGGCCGCTCGGTAGGGCCGGTCACTGGTTAATGCGTCGAAGACATCCACCACGGCGAGCACCCGGGCCACGAGGGGAATGGTGTCGCCCGACAGCCCGTCAGGATAGCCTCGGCCATCCCAGCGTTCGTGGTGGTAATACAGCAAGTCGCCCTCGACTCCGAACACGCCCAGCGGGTCGACGATCCGCTTGCCGATCACCGGATGGCGCTTCATCTCCTCGTATTCCGGCCCGGTGAGCCGACCCGGCTTGTTGAGGATATGGTCGGCGATGCCGATCTTGCCGACGTCGTGTAGCTCTCCCGCCTTGCGGATGGCGTCGCGCACCTCGGGCGAGAGGCCCAGGTGATCGCAGAACGAAAGCGCCAGCCGCGCCACGTTCACGCAGTGACTACATGTGTACGTGTCCTTGGCGTCCAGCGCGTTCATGAGTGTCCGCTGACTGGCATAGAGCGTATCGCGGAGGTGCCGGTTCTCCTCGTCGGCTTGGACTTTGGCGGCTGCCTTGCCGACGACCGAGGCCACATTGTCGAGACGGAAGGGTTTGGTTAGGAAGTCATATGCTCCCGCTTTCATGCAGGCAACAGCGGTCTCCACATCGTCTTGGCCGGTGAGAACGATGGCTTCGACGGGGCCGGGACACTCCTTGCAGCGGCGCAGCACGGTGAGTCCATCGACGTCGGGCATGACCAGGTCGGTGATCACGACATCATAGCGGCCATTGGCCAACGCCGAGAGCGCTTCGAGTCCACCATACACTGGGCTGGTCTCATAGCCCAGATCGTTCAGCATGGTGCAGAGCAGAGAGACCAACGGTTCCTCGTCATCGGCCACCAGCACCCGTACGCGGCCGGTGCTCATCTCGCACCTCCTCGCCGCTTCCCCCAACGTATCCGCCGTGCGGCACTCCCAGCTGCACAGTACGCCTTGCCGATTCTAGCCTTCCCTGCCTCCCGGTGCACGAGTGGCACCGAAGTTTGAAGTGTACGAGACCAGCCGTAAGGCGAAGCGTGCCCTCATTGGTACTCGACGGGCCACCTCAGTCCTTCGCCGCGCGCGCCTCGGCGACCTCCAGGTAGCGCGCGTAGAGGGTGTTGAGACGAGCCGTGAGGTCCTCATACTCCAACGAGAGACGGCGCACTCTCTCGCCATCGGCATACACCTGGGGAGAGCCCAGGAGTTGGGAGACCTCGGAGATATGGGCCTCAGTCTCCGAGATGGCCCGCTCGATCTCTTCGGGTCCTGGGCCAGCCGGCTGAGGCTTGGCGGCAGCCCGGGGCGCGGCCCGAGCTCGCTGCCTGGCGACGCGTCGCGCTTCGGCGCGCCGCGCCATCTCAGCCTCTTGCTGGCGCCGGTGTTCCGCCTCGCGCCAGGCCTGGAGTGCCGAGTAGTTGCCCAGGAACACCTCGGGCGGGGACTCGCCGAGGATCAGCAGCCGGTCAACGGTGCGGTCCAGGAAGTACCGATCGTGAGATGCCACGAGAATGGTGCCTGTGTAGTCGACGAGCGCGTCCTCGAAGACTTCACGGGATGTGGTGTCGAGGTGGTTCGTGGGCTCGTCGAGCAACAGGAAGTCGGGCCGCGAGAGGATGAGGAGCGCCAGGGCGACCCGGCTACGTTCGCCCCCTGATAGCGCCTCCACGGGCAGGAACACATCATCGCCGAAGAACAGGAAGCGAGCCAGGTAGTCCCGGATCTCCTGTTTGGAGAGGTCCGGCCGGGCATGCCCGACGTGGTCCATGATGGTCAGGGCGGGATCGAGCTCTTCGCGGTGCTGGGCGTAGTAGCCCACCCGGACCGTGGGCGCGAGGCGCAGCGTACCCTCGGAGGCGGTTTCCTCGCCCAACACCATGCGGAGGAGAGTCGTCTTCCCGGTGCCGTTGGGGCCGACGATCCCCATGCGGTTGCCCCGGTTCAGTATCAGATCCAGGCCATGGAAGAGGATCCTCTCGCCAAACCGCTTGGCGACACCGGCACACTGGAGGATGTCATTCGTGCCTGACGTGGGCTGGGCGAACTGCAGCAGGGGACGGCGCCGCTGGAGGGTTGGCCGCTCGACCCTCTCGAGCTTGGCGATCATCCTGGCTCGGGACTGGCCGACCCGCACCGCCTTCTCGGTCTTGCGCTGCATCATGCGCCGGATGAACTCCTCTTGGCGCCTCAGGTAGCGCTGTTGGACCTCGTAGGCTTTGGCTTGGGCCTGCAGTTCGCGGTCCTTGGCTTCGGCGTACGCGGTGTAGCCGCCGGCGTGTTCCGAGAGCACGCCATCCTCGACCTCGGCGATCCTCTCGGCGACGGCATCGAGAAAGTAGCGGTCGTGGGAGATCGTCACGAACCCACCGTCGTAGCTGCGTAGGAACTCCTGGAGCCACTCCATCGCCTCGATGTCGAGGTGATTGGTGGGCTCATCGAGCAGAAGAAGGTCCGTCTCGTCGACCAGGACCTTGGCCAGCGCCACACGGCTGCGTTGTCCCCCCGAGAGATGCCCGAGCGGTACGGTGTGGTGGTCGGCTGGTAGACCGAGCCCCGCCAGAGTGCGGCCGATCCGGGCCTCGAACTCCATGCCGCCGGCGCGCTGATATGATTCGATCGCCTCGGAATGAATGGTGAGCAATCTATCGCGAGAACGGTTCTTGGGGTCGAGTTCCGGCTCAGAGATGAGGGCCGCAAGCTCCTCGATATGACGCTCGCACTCGCGAAGATCGGGCCGGCAGAGAAGCATTTCCTCGTGTGCGCTGCGTTCGAGGTCGAGTTCCGGCGATTGCGCGAGGAGGCCGATGCGGATGCCACGGTGCAGCGTAACGGTGCCCCGGTCCGGTGTGCAGGCGCCTGTGATGATACGGAAGAGCGTGGATTTGCCGACGCCGTTCTCGCCCACCACTCCGATCTTCTGCCCCCGGTCGATCTGCCAGGTGACGTCGCGGAGCACCTCATTCGCGCCGAAGCATTTGGCCACGTTCTGTAGACGCACCAGCACCATTCGGAGACCGCCCTTCCCCTCTTACTGTATGCGCCGGCGGCCCCGGCACTCAAGGCGAGGACGATGTCGGACGAAGGGCAGCGCTCTGGGTGGATCGAAGGGACGTCCCAGACTGGAAGCTGGAGACCTGGCCCCATGCCCCTGCTCGAGATGCGGCAGATCAGCAAGAGCTACCACGGTGTCCCGGTACTGCGCGAGGTCGATCTGGAGGCCGAGGGTGGCGAGGTGCATGCCTTGGTCGGCGAGAACGGGGCCGGCAAGTCCACGTTGATGAAGATCCTCGACGGAGCCGTCCGGGCTGACCAGGGGTCGATCCGGCTCGGCGGGGAGCTCGTGGACATCCCCAGTCCGCGTGCGGCCCAGCAGCTTGGAGTGGACGTGATCCATCAGGAGCTCCTGCTGGCCCCCTCGCTGGATGCCGCCGAGAACATCTTCCTGGGCCGCACACCCTCGCGGGGTCGAGTGTTCGTCGATCGTCGGACGCTCTACCAGCGCGCCGAGGCCGTCCTGGCCGAGTTGGGTGCCGATCTCGATGTGCGCGTGCCGCTGCGCCGCCTCACCGTGGCCCAACGCCAGATGGTGGCCATCGCTCGGGCGCTGTCAGCTGAGGCGCGCATAGTGGTGATGGATGAACCTTCGGCAGTACTGACTCGGAATGAGCTCGAGCGCTTGTTCGAGGCCATCGGGCGGCTATGCGCTCGTGGCGTGGCCGTGGTGTACATCTCCCACCGGCTCGACGAGGTCTTCCGGCTGGCCGCCAGAGTGACCGTGCTCAAGGACGGCCAGTCCCAAGGCACGTACCCCATTGGCGAGCTGACACGGGCCAAGGTGATCCGGCTGATGGTGGGGCGCGACATCGAGGTAACGGTGTCGCGCACCGATCAGAGCCGGCCGGTGGAGGCGCTCCGCGTCGAGGGGATGCGCAGCGGGCGCAGGGTCCGGGGGTGCGATCTGTCGCTCCGCCAGGGCGAGATCCTCGGCATCGCGGGGCTGGTGGGCGCGGGGCGCACCGAGCTGGCCCGGGCCATCGTGGGCGCCGACCGGCGCGATGCGGGCCAAGTCTATGTCGACGGGCGGTCGGTGCACATCGGTAGCCCCGCGGAGGCGATCCGGCACGGGATCGCGTACATCGCTGAGGACCGCAAGACGTGCGGCATTTTCCCCGAACTTGGGGTGGCCGACAATGTGTTGCTTCCCACTTATGAGAACGCGTCGCGCTGGGGCGTGGTCGGCCTTGGGTCTGCGCGCCGGACCGTCAGGGCGCTGGTGGAGCGCCTGGACGTTCGAGCCGCAGACCTGGCGCAGCGGGTGGTCACGCTCAGTGGGGGCAACCAGCAGAAGGTCGTCCTCGCCCGTTGGCTCAACCGGCAGGCCCGGATCTTCATCTTCGATGAGCCCACGCGCGGCATTGACGTACTGGCCAAGGAGCATATCTATGGCCTTATGAACCAGCTCATTGATGGTGGAGCGTCGATTGTGATGATCTCATCGGAACTCCCCGAGTTGTTGGCCATGAGCGACCGCATCCTGGCCATGCGCGAGGGGCTTATCGTGGGTGAGATCTCCCGGGCCGAGGCCACAGAGGAGCGCGTGCTGGCCATGTGCATGGGGCAGATGCAGGTGGCGTAGGCGTGCACGGGGCCGGCCGGCCCGGCCCGCTGGTCAGCCCTTCTCCTTCAGCACCTTCAGGCCCCGCTGCGCGATGAACTCGGCGCAGAGGCCGAAGGCCTTCATCAGCACCCAGGGATCGCCCGATTCGCCGAAACCACACACGCCGATCTGATCGATGAGGGCGCCGGCCGACGCGGGGTGCCGGCTCACCACACCGGCCACGATGTTCCCCAGCCCGCCAGCCTGGTGCTCCTCGCAGGTCACCAGGGCACCCGTGTCGGCGGCCGCGCTGACGAAAGCGGCTTCGTCGAGCGGCCGAATGGTGTGTACGTTGAGCACCCGGCACTCGATACCGTGCTCGGCTTTCAGGATCCACGCGGCCCGCATGGCCTCGGGGACCATGGGGCCGCAGGCCACGATGGCGATGGACTCGTCTTCACCCTTGTAGCTGTCGGCCAGCATGGTGTCGAATGCGTCGACAAAGCGGTCTCTCTCGCCGCGAAACCGGATCACATTGGCCTTCCCAAGCTCGAAGGGCGTATCGGGTGTCGTGACAACCGGCGTGGCCTCCCGGGCATAGCGGATGTAGGCGGGTCCATGGACTTCGAGGATGGCGGCTTCGGAGGCCCGCGCGGTCTCCACCGAGTCACAGGGGACGACCAGAGTCATCTCGGGGAGCACGGCCATGCATGAGATCTCCTCGAGCGACTGGTGTGTGGCGCCGTCGGGGCCGACGGAGATTCCTCCGTGGGCCCCAGCGATCTTCACGTTCAGCCGGCCGTAGCAGATGGTGGTGCGGATCTGGTCCCAGCACCGTCCACTGGCGAACACGCCATAGGTACCAGTGATGGGGATGTAGCCGCCCAGCGCCAGTCCGGCCGCCACCTGCATCATGTTCTGTTCGGCGATCCCGACGCTGAACACGCGGTTCAGGCGTTCGGGGTGATCTTTCTCGAAATCGGTGATACAGATCGAGTTCGATATGTCGGCGTGGAGCGTGACGATGCGCGGATCGTCGCCGATGCGCGCCAGGCAGCGGCCGAACCCCATGCGGGTGGGGTCCATGTCGACTCGCATGGTGGAGCCGGTGTTCCACCAGTAGTCACGCGAGAAGCGCGGTACCAAGTCGTCGACGACGGCTGCGGTGCGCCCGGCGAAAGCGTCGGACGCCGCGATGAATGCGTCCACCACGTCGGCCGTGAAGCCTTCGGCGCCGACATCGGCCAGCGCCTGATCGAGTTGCTCGCGGGTCTTCGTCGGTACACCGTGCCAGCCGGCCTGGTCCTCCATGAAGGACACGCCTTTGCCCTTCACCGTGTTGGCGACGATGACTGTAGGCTTGCCCTTGGTCTTGGCCGCCTCGTCGAAGGCGGCGAGGATCTGGCCCATGTCGTGGCCGTCGCAGGTGACGACATGCCAACCGAAGCTACGGTACTTGTCCTCGAGAGGCTCCAGGGACATGACATCCCGGGTCCTGCCGTCGATCTGCAGGCCATTTCGGTCGACGATGGCGCAGAGGTTATCGAGGCCGAAATGCCCGGCGGCCATGGCGGCTTCCCACACGCTGCCTTCCTGTTGCTCGCCATCGCCCATGATGCAGTACATGCGACTGGGTCGTCCGGCCAGCCGGGCCGCCAAGGCAGCACCGACGGCGATGCCGAGCCCCTGGCCGAGAGAGCCGCTCGAGACCTCGACGCCGGGCGTCTTCAGCCGGTGAGGGTGCCCCTGGAACATGGAGCCATAGCGGCGGAAGCTCATGATGTCCTGAACTGGAAAGTACCCGGCGTGGGCCAGTGCGGAGTAGAGCGCGGGTGCCTTGTGGCCGGCGGAGAAGAAGATGCGGTCGCGGTCCTCCCAGTCCGGTTTCTGGGGGCAGTGCCGAGCTACGTTCAGGTACAGCGCGGCACAGATATCCATGATCGAGAGCGACCCGCCCGGGTGCCCCGAGCGTCCTGCGTGGATCGCGCACAGGGCTGCCGCCCGCATCGATCGGGCGGACTGCTCCAGTTCGTGAGTGTCTTGTCGCGTCTCGGTGCCACGGTCCAGATCCACAACACCCATTGCGCATCCGTCTCCTGCTGCCCAAGAATGCCGAGGCGCTAGCGCGACTCGCCCAGCACCTCGTTGATCACCCGGTCCGCGTCTCGCGGGAGTCCCGCCGAGCTGAAGCGGATGATTCCGTTGCGGTCGATCAGGATGTTATAGGGGATGCCGGTCAGGCCAAAGCCGTCTTTGGCCACCGTCTCCTCTGCGTCGCGCAATACGTCGTATCGAACGCCGTGCTTGGCCATCCAGGCCTGAGCAACGGCAGGGGCGTCGCCTTCGTTGATGCCGATGACACGGAGCCGGCCGGCGTAGCGGGTGCTCAGCGCGTTCATCAGCGGGACTTCCTCGGGGCAGTTGTGGCACCAGTCGGCCCAGAATGTGAGCCAGACGGGCGTGTCGAGCAGGTCGCCGAGCGCGCGCACCTCGCCCGTTGTGGGGTCGGACCAGGTGAACGAGCACGCGGGCTGTCCGACCTCGGCACTGCCCGCTGAGGTCTTGGCATCCAGCGAGATGGTGGGGAGCCCGGCGAGGGACACGATGTCCGGGGTTGCCGTCGCAGGGGCAACCGCGGGGGGAGGCGGCCGGACGGCTACGGCCGCGGCAGCCAGATCCTTGGCTCGCTGCTCGCCGGCCTGGAAGACGAACACGCCGGCGAGGACGAGCATGGCCCAGCCGAAGGCGTGCTTCACCTTCTCCATCGCGCTGCCGCGCTGCATCACGGCAGTGATGAGCCCGGTGAACGTGCCCAACAGGACAAACGGGAAGCCCACGCCGAGCCCGAAGCAGAACATGGCAAGCCCGCCCTCGAGTACTCTCCCGCCCCGGAACAGGACCAGGGCGATGGTGCCCACGACGGGTGCGAGGCAGGCGTAGGCGAGGAACGCGAAGGCGAAGCCGGAGAGGAACACGCCCAGGTAGCCGGATCGGAGCCGCTGCCTCGACTGCAGCCCCTGCAGGAACCCGGGCATGGGGATGGAGAAGCGGTCGAACATGGCCAGTGCGAAGAGCACACAGACGGCTCCGACTCCGAGTCGGACCAGGTAGTGAGCGGCCAGCTTGCCCAGACTTGCTCCGGCCGAACCGGCGATGGCTCCGACCAGTCCGCAGTTCAGGCCGATGCCCAGGGCAAACAGCAGGGAGAGCACCAAGGCGCGAGCGCGGTTTCCTCCGGCGTAGCCCCCGATGATGGTCACCGTGACGGGGGCCATAGGCAGCACGCAGGGCGTCAGCGAGGCCAGGATGCCGCCCAGAAGAGCCAGCACATACGCAACGGGAGAGCCCGACTGGAGGCTTGAGGCGAACACGTCGTTGAGCGACGCGGCGAGTCCGGAAGCCCATTCGTACACGGCGGGATGCCCCCTGGTGATGGCTACTCGGTTGCGGCGACCGATGCGAAGAGGTCGCGCAAGCGATCCTTGGGGACGAGGCCGACCGACCGCTTGACTTCCGTGCCGCCCTTGACTACAACCAGTGTCGGTACCGACATGACGCCAAACCGCGCGGCCATCTCGGGGCTCACGGCGATATCCACCTGGTAGGCATCCACTGAACCGGCGAACTCCTGCGACACCTCGTCGAGAATGGGTGCCAGGGCCTTGCACGGTCCGCACCATTCGGCGCCGAAGTCGATGATGACCGGGCGGGGCGCGTGGGTGACTTTCGCCTCGTATTCCTGGTCGGTCAGCGCGGGCACGTTGGCCATGGGTCGACCTCCTTGGCGTGTGGCGAACACCGGGCCGGGGGGTAGTCCAGCCGCCTGACGGCCCAGAGGGCGGACAGGCAGACCGGAGTCCGAGAGCCCGGGCATTATACCAGAACCCTACAGAGCGGCCGGAGCGTTCCGAGCGGGTCCGGCCGGCCCGGGGTAGTAACGGCTCGGCGCGCAGGTAAAGGTGGGAGACGAGACCGTGGCAGACCGGCTCGAGATTCTGCGCACACTGGTAGATATGAGCCGTCGGCTGGGCGACCCGCTGGCGGCCAATGTGATTTTGGGTGAGGGGAACACGTCGGCCCGGATCGATGCCGAGACGTTCTTTGTCAAAGCCAGCGGCACCCAGCTGCCGACCATCGGTCCCGACGGCTTCTGTGAAGTGCGTACCGAGCCACTCCTCGCGCTCCTCGACGGACCTGACCTGGATGACACCCAAGTGAAGGATGCGTTGCAGGCGGCATGCGTCGATCCGGAGGGCCTCCGGCCCTCGGTGGAGACCATCTTGCACGCCAGCCTGCTCTCGCTGCCGGATGTCCGCTTCGTCGGCCACACTCACCCCGAGGCCGTGAACGCCATTCTGTGTGCCCGGGATGTCACGGAGGCCCTAACCGGCCGGCTGTTCCCGGATGAGATCGTCGTCTGCGGCCCGGCATCGGTTTACGTGCCCTATGTCGATCCGGGGCTCCCCCTGGCCCGTGTGGTGCGTGACAAGGTGGCCGAGTACATCAGCGCCTGGGGCATGAACCCGAGGGTCATTCTCATGCAGAACCACGGCCTGATCGCCATCGGCGCCAGCGCCCGCGATGTGGAGAACATCACCGCGATGGCCAGTAAGGCGGCCCGCATCCTCCTCGGCACCCACGCCCTGGGCGGGCCCAACTTCCTGAGCCCCAGCAGTCTGGCGCGGATCTCGGCGCGGCCCGATGAGAAGTACCGTCAGGCCATGTTGTCTGGCCGCTAACTCCCCCTGGTGCAGTCAGAAGGGACATGTGCACATGGAGTCTTCATTCGAGGCCTACAAGAAGGCGTCCGCTCCCATACCGGAGACCATGCTGGCCTGGCAGCTTTTCGGTACGGGCCTCGAGAACCTGGGACGGTTCGCTCGGCCATGCCGCGTACCCACGCCGCAGTTTGGTCCCCGTGAGCTCCTGGCACGGGTGGATGCCGCGGGCCTGTGCTTCTCGGACATCAAGATCCTGAACCTCGGATCCGAGCATCCGCGGATCCAGGGACGGAACCTCGAGACAGATCCGGTCATCATGGGCCACGAGGTCGCCATCACCCTGGTGGGGGTCGGCGAGCAGCTGGCCGGTCAGTATCGGATTGGTCAGCGCTTCGTGGTGCAGGCGGACATCTACTACAAGGGTGTGGGCCTGGCCTTCGGGTACCAGCTCCCGGGAGCGCTCTGTCAGTATGTGCGCTTGGGCGAGGAGATCCTGAACGGCGATGACGGCTGCTATCTCATCCCCGTGGCCGACTCGACGGGCTACGCCGAAGCTGCGCTGTCGGAACCGTGGGCCTGTGTCGAATGCGCGTACCGGATGCGGCACCGCGTGGGTCTGCACGACCGTGGAGTCACCCTCGTGATCGCCAATGGTGGGACGCTGGAGTACGAGCTGGGGGCCGAGATTCTCGCCGGCGGCAAGCCATCGAAGATCGTGGCTTGCGGGGTACCGGCGGGCCTTGCGGGCCAGCTCAAAGAGGCCGCCCGGTGCTTTGGGTGTGACGTCGTGGAGGTGGCGGCGGCCGATGTCGACACGCTATCGTCGGCGCATACGGGCGGACAGGGCTTCGGCGATATCATCGTGCTGGGTAGTGAGAGCGCGGATCTCGTCGAATCTGCCTCGCGCTGCCTCGGCAAGGGGGGCGTGCTTCTCCTGGCGGCGGACCGGCCGCTCGATCGCAGGATCCAGGTCGATGTGGGTCGCATCCACTATGAGGCGACTCAGTACATCGGGACGACCGAAGCGAACCTGAGCACAGCCTACGTCAGAACGCGGGGCTCCGAGCTGGCAGCCGGCGGTGCGGCCTGGATCGTTGGTGCGGCCGGACCGATGGGGCAGATGCACGTTCAGCGCGCGCTCGAACTGCGTACGCCGCCCCGGCGCGTGGTTGCCACCGACGTGGATCCGGCTCGGCTCGGGACCGTCGAGGAGCGCTATGGAGATCTGGCCCGCGAGCGCGGCATCGAGCTGATCTGCCTTAACCCGGTCGCCATGGGCCAGGAGGCTTTCGAGACTCGCCTACGCGAGCTTGAGCCTGAAGGTTTCGACGACGTCATCGTGATGGCTCCCGTGGCCGCCCTGGTTGAGTCCTCGGCACCGTGGCTCAAGCCGGGTGGCGTCATGAACGTGTTTGCCGGACTCCCTCGAGGTACCATGGCTGCCCTGGATCTGAGTGCGGTGTATCTGAGGGACAATCGCGTGATCGGCACCAGCGGGTCGGCCATTTCGGATCTCGAGTTCACCCTCGGCAAGACCGAGAGCGGCGAGTTGTCTCCCAACAGGTCCGTGGCGGCTGTGGGCGGCATCGAGGCGGCCTGGGAGGGACTGCGTGGAGTCAAGACCGGTCGCTTTGCAGGCAAAGTCGTGATCTTCCCCCAACTTGAGCGCGTGCCACTGATCCCGCTTCAGGCCATGGAGGCGTGCATGCCGGCCGTTGCGGCCGCGCTCACGCCCAGGGGGGAGTGGACTCGTGACGCGGAGAAGGCGTTCATAGCGAGCGGGCTGCGGCCCTCACGCACCGGTTGCCAGCGGCTGGGCGGCCGGGTGGCTCTGGTCACCGGCGGCGCCCAGGGCCTGGGCCGCGCACTGGCAGAGCGTTTGGCCAGTTTGGCCGTGCGGACGGTCATCACGGACATCAACGCCGAGGGCGTGCGGAAGGCGGCCGCGGAGATCGCCGACAGCACGGGGGTGCCCGTGATCGGGGAAGTGGCGGATGTGACCTCGGCCGAGGACATGGCCCGCGCGATTGGGCGGGCCGTTGACGAGTGGGGCCGCCTGGACATCCTGGTGTGCAACGCGGGGATTCTTTTCGCTGGCGGCCTGACAGATATTGAGATCGACCGATGGCGCAAGGTCATCGACGTGAACCTTGTGGGTTACTTCGTCTGTGCCCGCGAGGCGGCTCGGGTCATGGTACCGCAGCAGAGCGGTGTCATCATCCAGATCAACTCGAAGTCGGGCAAGAAGGGCAGCTTCCGCAACTCAGCCTATGCCGCCAGCAAGTTCGGCGGGATCGGCCTGACGCAGAGCCTGGCCCTGGAGCTGGCGCCCGATGGGATCCGCGTCAACTCGGTCTGCCCCGGGAACCTTCTCGACTCGCCCCTATGGGTCGATAGCCTGTATGGCCAGTATGCCCAGCGGTGGGGTATCACCGTGGAGGAGGTCCGCGCCAAGTACGAGCAGCAGGTTCCGATGGGCCGGGGTTGCGAGTACGCGGACGTGGCCAACGTGGTGGAGTTCCTGGCCTCGGATGACTCGAGCTATATGACCGGTCAGGCCATCAACGTCACTGGCGGCCAGCAGATGGACTAGCGCGACCTTCGGGGAACGGGCGGTTCCGGCCCCGGAGCCTCACTAGGCCAGCAGCCGATGTGCCTCGGCGATCAGCTCAGGCACGGCGAGGCCGTAGGGGCAGTGGGCGGCACAGATGCCGCATCCGGTGCAGGCGTTGGCTCGCATGCTCTCGGGCAGGTCCGCGTATAGTCGCCGTGCCGTGTGTGCTTCACCATATGCCCGATGGTACGCGCGGTACCTCAGGATGTCGGGCACGGCCACCCCTACAGGGCAGGCACCAAGACACGTGGCGCAGCCCCGACACACCTGGTTCGAGACGGCACGGGCGTATCGTCGCAGCTGCCGGGCGTCACCCACCCGGGACGCCTCGAATCCCCCGACCACGTTCTCCTCCACCTGGTCCAGGTTCGATACCGACATGATGATGCTGGACACGAAGTCGTGCGAGAGCGTCCACCGGATGGCGCGCTGGTACATGGACCCCTCGAAGGTGTCCAGCACGGCGCGCTGCTCTGGCGTCGCGCGCTGGAACCAGTCCTGACCTTCACTGAGGCCCTTCAGCGCCTTGATGACCACGATGCCCATGCCGTTGTCGGCGGCCCTTTTGAGGGCGTCGGTGAGCGACGGAGGAGAGAAGAAGTTCCACGCGACCATGAGCACGCTGTACCAGCCAAGCTCGATGCACTTGAGCACGGTCGCTTCCTGCCCAAGATGGGTGCTCAGTCCGTAATATCCTATCTTGCCGGCGTCGCGTAGCTCTCTGAACGCCTCATAGGGGCTGGCGAACGCCGCCTTCTCCGGCGTGCGGGCGTCATGGACATACATGATGTCCACATGGTCCGTCTCCATGCGCTCGCAACTCGCGGCGAAGCTGGCCAGGAACTCGTCCTTGGGCGCGGCCAGGTCCGAGTGGTGCCCCCACTTCGTGGTTAGCACCAGCGAATCCCCGTGGTCTCGGATCACCGGTACGAGCCGCCGTTCGGCCTCGCCCTCCTGGTACACGGGTGCGGTGTCGATGTGGTTGACGCCGAACGAGACGAGATGGTCGGCCACGGCCCGGTCCTGCATGAACTCGGTGCCGTAGCCGAGCACACTCACGTCGAGTTCCGTGCCCGCCATCCGGCGCTTGGGCAGAGTACGCTCCTGGCACCGGGCCGGCGTGGGTCCGGCCACGGCCGCAAAGCCTGCCGCCACGGCGGCGGTGCGTATGAAGGTCCTGCGCGAGATCCCCTGGCCGTCCATGCGCAACGTCCTCTCGGCCCACTCCGCTCTCCAGACACGGGCACGGAGTTAGTCGGTCCGGCGGGCTCAGAGTTCCGTCGGCCTGCCAGACGGTCCTCCCGGCATGCTCGAGGGAGGAGCGGCCGGGCCCGCGCCGTGCGAGAGAAGACTGCCGTCGATGTGGTCTGCGAACACCCCCCCAGGGGAGCCGAGGGCGAGCGCGCGCGGCATCCCGTCCGGTTGCCGGTACGTCCAGGGGCGGGCTTCAGTGGAGGGATCGCTAAGCAGAGCCGCCGCATCGGCACGGTATCGGGTTCGGGCGTGCGGGAGTTCACCACGGCGGAGGGTCTGGATGACTCGCTGCTGATCGTCCAGTAGGGCGCGCGGGCACACGGGCGAGGGGCTGGAGTTCTGTTCGGGCCCGATCGCCTCCCAGATCTAGCGGGGCCCCAGTGCGTGCTCGAGGAAGCGACGACTGCGTTCGATGAGCTGCTGCATCTGGTCGGGCGCCTCCTCACCCTCGGTCTCCAGCGAGATCGCGCCCTCGTAGCCGTGGTTCTCGAGCACCCGCAGGCACCCGGTGACATCCACTTCACCCTCGCCCAAGGCCACCGACCGGGCGCCGATCACGTCCTTCGCATGGCAGTGCACCACGCGTCCGACGACTCGTTCGAGCGTCGCGACCTCGTCGGCGCTCTCGCCGACCGGCTTCCACGAGTAGGCTCCCGCGGCCGTCTCCACATAGGTGGCCCGGTGGACGTTCGCGGTGTCGTAGTTGATCCCGAGCCAGGGCGAGTCCGATAGCTCCATGATGGCCTCGAGCCCCCTTGGCGTCAGCGAGAATGACCCGTGCGGCTCGATCGCGAGGTAGACCCGGCAGCTTGCCGCCACATCGAGGATGGCCGCCATGCGCTCTCCCAGCACCGCCAACGCGTCGGCATCGGACATGCCGTCCGGCTTCTGGCCATCTCCGGCGTTCACCACAGGGATACCAGCAGCCTGGGCCCAACGGAGCGCCGCGCTGATACCCGCTACCGCCTCGGCATCGGCCAGGATCGCGCCATGCGGCGCCCAGAGCGCCGTGACGCCCTCGAAGCCGTGCTCGGCGACCAGGCGCCGGAAGCCCTCCGGATCATCGCGCCATGGGTCGATGTGGGGGCAGAAAGGCGCTGTCGCCTGCGTCTCGACCCATGTGTACCCCGCCCGGGCGATTCGCCCGAGTGCCTCGTCAAGCGGCAGCGCCCGGAAGCACACCGTTCCGCAGCCAATGCGCATGGTCACCATCTCCCATTGCCGGCGTGTGCCCCGGCGTGCCGCAGGAGTCAGCCGGCGGCGCCTGCGGTGGTCTGTTGCTACGTCTCCCTCGGTCCATGCGTGATGGACCCGGGGGCGGATGACCTCCAGCCGCTACTGGGTATTGGCCGGTGGTCATTCCCCAGGCGAGCATATCGCCGGTTGAGGAGGGTGGGCAGGGCCAACAGCAGGGCTATGGCCTTGGACATGCATCCGCCGTCATTGCCGCAGATGAGCGGCCCCTCTCTCCCATGCACTATGAGCTGAACCGCGCATCCATCGCCGGGCTGAAGGGCACCGCACCGCGGTCGGTGATCTCGTAGCCCGTCTCGATGCGGGCGCCCAGGTACTCGGGGTGGCCGAAGTAGCTCACATCGATGCACACGGCCATGCCCGGCTTCAGCACATGGTCGCTGTTCGGGCCAAAGAAGGGCTCTTCAGCCTCGTGCAGTCCGATGGTGTGGGCGAACGGGCAGACGAGGTACGGCGAGAATCCGTGCTTCGCGAAGTAGGTCCGGGCTGGCGCGTCGATCTCGCGACCAACCTTGCCGGGGGCGAGCTGCTCCCGGGTGAGCCGGAAGGCCTCTTTGAGATGCTTCATGGCCTCGGCCTGCTGCGGCGTGCACTCGCCAGTGACTGGTAGGGTATCGCCGAAGCAGCCGGCGTATCCGGCGACCTTGGGCGCCAGGCCGAGCATGACGGTCTCGCCGGCCTGGAGCCGCTTGGATGTGGCGGTGGGCACGACCGCGTTCGACCGCGGACCCGAGCCGACGATGGCACTGAACCCGAACCCCGTGGCGCCGGCGGTGCGAGCGGCGAACTCGCCCGCCGCCGCGACCTCGATTTCCGACACGCCAGGGCGGATCGCGGCCGCCATGGCCTCGTAGGAGGCATCGGCGAGCTTGAAGGCGGCGCGGATCTGCTCCATCTCCCACGGCGACTTCACGAAGCGGAGCGCCACGAACTCGTCGGTCATGTCCACGAGCTGGACGCCCTCGAAACCGTCCACGATCTGCTGGTAGCAGGCTGCGGGCATCCGGCCGCCGCCGACGAGGCCCACGCGGCGCACGGGGCCAAAGCGCTGCGTCATCTCGTCGAACAGCGCCGGAAAGTCCGTGATGGTGGCGTTCGGGTACTCCTCGTTGGGGACCATGAAGACGGTAAAGTTGCGGGTGTCCTTGACGGCGCTGTCGAACTTGGCGAAGGGCTCACTCTCCGGCCCGCCCAGGAGCATGGGCTCGCCCACACGGGGCACCAGAACCGCCCCACTCTCGAACTGGGGGCACCATCCGGTGAGATACCACCCGTTGCCAATGTTGAACTCGTCGTAGTAGACCAACGCGACGTCCAAGTCCTGGGCAGCCATGATGTCTCTCATCCGGGCCAGCCGCCGGTCTCTCTCTGCCAGATCCAGGTATGCCACGCTTGGTGCCCCCTTGCGTCGGGAGTGTGCCCGGAGCCCAGTTCGTGGCCGGGCGCGAGCCGGCCTTCCTCAAGCCCGAGGCGGTTGCGGATCGTTCGCCGCGTCGCCCGACCAGTCGGCCAGCGGAACGATGGTGAGCCGCGGCTCCCCTTGGGCGTCGGCCGTTACGGGTACGAAGAGCAGCGCGATGCGTTGGTCGCCGGTGGCGTTCCTGAGCGGCAGGAGCAGCCGCCGGAAGCCCTTGTTCTCAGCCTCGGGCCTATCGCGCTGGGCCGAACCCTCCTCGAAGCCCGCTCCCGCGGGCTCGAGCACGCGCACACGGAGTTGCTGGCCGTCCTGGGCCAGCCGTGCCGAACCGTCGTCGTCCACCGTGATCTCGGCTCGAGTGGTCATTCCCCACACGAGGTTGCGAGGCCCGGCGAGCGTGAACTCATCCTGGATGAGGATCGCACCTTCTCGGCGCAAGAGCTGGACCCCGCGCATGGCACGCTCAACGTGAGCGTAGGCATTCGTCAGGTCGATGACGACCGCGCCGGACTCGGGGCGACTCTGCCAGCGGACGATCTGCGCCCTTGCATTCACCAACTGGTTGTTGCCGTCGATGGTGCAGACGTTATGGCTCTGAGAGTTCAGGCGATAGTAGGTCCAGCGCTGCCCGTCTTCGCGGCCGCTCCAGTACCCTGGCAGGTTGTAGTCGTCGGCACCAAGGTCGATGGCCCAGCGCACGCCGAGCGCATCGAGCTCGAAGTTGCCGAGATCGAGATGCCCGTGCGGGACCTGGTTGTAGCCCGCCTTGGCGCCCACCCAGAGAGCGCTGGGGTCGCCCCACGCCGAGCGCAGGAACGCCACCTCGACTGGCCCTCGGAAGAGGCGGTCGAGATCGCGCTCGAAGGTCTGGCCGGAGGGCGGCTGGTACCAGACGACATGGAACGCGCTCGCCGTCTGGTCGCGCAAGATGGCATGTTCGGCATCGGCGAACTCGGGGCGTCCGAACTTGCCGGCCAGGAAGAACAGGCAGGCCTTGGGCGTGGCGCGCGACATCATGCCCGCATCGGCATAGCTCAGATAGCAGCCGGTGGGTCCGGCGCCGTAGATGGGGAAGTAGCCCGAGTCCGCCAGACCCGGATACTCGGACGTTCCCAGGTCGCGGCCCAGGGCGCTATCGAGTGCCGCGATGCCGTAGCAGATGTAGCTCGTCGCGTAGTCCCAGTAGCCCGGGCCCTCCATCCAGGCACCATCCGGGGCATAGTGCCGCATGGCCGTGGGGAGTGAGGCGATGGCGCAAGCAATGATCTCGCGAGCGACGTCGGGGTCAGTGTCAGCGACGGCCAATGCCCCCACGGTCAGGCCGGAGTTGCACACTTGGTTCCAGTTGTTCTCGGCGCGGGGGAAGCTGTATTTCTCGCCGCGATAGCCCCGTAGCCCGGGCTCGAGGCCGAGGTGCAGGATCGCCGCGCGGAGAATCTGGCGTGTTTCGTCATCGAGGGCGGCGTAGAGCCAGTCGTAGCCAATGGCGACGGCGTGGGTCATTTCGGCCGTGTCGAGGAAGTGGTCGGGGTTCCAGTCCTTGAAGGCGCAGACCGAACGCAGGTCGCGGAGCGCGGCGCTGAGGTAGCGCTCGTTACTCGTCCAGCGATAGGCCAGGGCGAGTGTGCTCACACGGCTCAGGCACGCGCGGCTGACGCTCAGGAGCCGGATGCCATCGGGCAAGACGTGGCGGAGCTCGTCGGCCTCGAGCAGACCATTGGCGGCGGTGAGCACGTCATCGACATAGCGTCGCAACGGAGAGTCCTCGGCCGCGCGGGCTTTGAGCTCCGCCAGCCGCTCGTCGGTGAGCATGATCCTCGGGTGCTCCGGGCGGAGCCCCGCAAGCACGTCCGCCGCCTCATCGCCCTCGGCGGCGCACAGGCCCGGGGTTATCAAGTAGAGCGCCGATACAGCCCCGGCCAGTAGTCGAGTTGCCATCGTCGTGGCCAGACCTCCTGTCGCGGGCCTCGGACGGGCCTCCCGCATTGCCACCGATTCGGTGGCTGCCGTATCCTTCCCCTCGCTTGGCGTTAGACACAGTGACGTTACGGCTGTGGGAGGTCGTCGCATGTTACTCGCAACCACGGGCATCGCACTCGCCCTGTGCGGCGCCGAAGGCGCCGAAGCGCTGATCACACCACCGACTGACTACGGCCGCTCCTACGTCACCACCGCTGGAGGCGCGGGCAACGAGCCGGTGTTCTGGCTTGAGTCGCGCTGCCGCATCAGCGATCCCGCGACCGGCGAGGTGCGCGACTACTACCAGTGCGCCTCGTGCAAGAGCGAGGACACCTTCGCCACCCACGACCTATTCCTGGACCCGAACTACGACTTCCTGCCGGTCTTCAGCGGGACCGAGTCGGTCATCTTCCGCCGCCGCCTACCGGCCGCCGAGGAGTATCGGCAGGTGGTGCCGGACTCGCCCTGGGGCGCGATCACGCCCCTCCTGCGGACCGCCCAGATGCGCGTGCTGACCACCCCCGACGAGGTCGTGGCGGCCATTGGGGCGGCGGTACCCATCGTGTGCCAGACGGAACTCCGCGACGAAGTCTCGGGCCGAACGGCGGTCATCGAGTATCCGGTGAAGACCATGAACATGAACTCCATCCGGCGGATCTACCAGGTCGACACCGGCCCGGTGCTGCTGCCCGACCTGACGGTGCCGTCGGACCAGTGGTCGGCCAGCCTACGGTTGGCCTTCATCGCTTTCAACGAGGACGGGTGGGCCGACTTCGTGGTTGACGAGCCCACGCCGGCTGGTGGCGAGGTGAAGGTCCATCACTTCTCCAGGCGGTTGCACTTCGCCGCGCGGAACGTGATTCTGGCCCTGGACGATGGGTCTCTGCCCTGGGAGGCCCCGGCTCGTGCCGCCAAGGCCGCAGGGGATTGAGGGGCCACCGATCCTGGGCGATCAGCGGGCCCGGACACACCACGAGGGGTTGAGGCTACGTGCAGCCCGTTACGGCGCGAGTCACACTGGTGCGCTACACACCCGACGCCGAGTTGGTCGTCGCCGCCGCCGCCCGGCTGTGCTATGCCGCTGAAACCGACGGTCTCATGGCGCAGGACCCTGAGGGCGTCCGCCGGTTGGTGGCGCGCCTCAGGCGGATGGGCCATCTGAGCCCCATCGAACACGTCGGGTTCACGTTCTACTTGGAGGGTGTGTCGCGGGCGATGAGCCACCAGCTGGTCCGGCACCGCATCGCCAGCTACTCCCAGCGCAGCCAACGTTATGTGGACCACGACGGATTCGACTATGTCGTCCCCCCCCAGCTGGCGGGCCATGTGGTGGACACGCCCGGCGGCCCGGTGCCGGCCACTGAGTACTTCATCGAGACCATGGGGCTGATCGCCGCACGCTATGCCGCGCTCAACGACGCCCTCGGGAGGCGAGGCGAGGCCAGCAATGAAGACGCGCGCTATGTCCTGCCCAATGCCTGCGAGACGCGGCTGTTCGTGACTATGAACGGGCGGGAGCTACTGCACTTCTTCGAGGAACGGCTGTGCCTCCGCGCGCAGTGGGAGATCCGAGACGTAGCCGGTCGGATGCTGGATTGCGTGCGGGAGGTCTGCCCCGCGGTCTTCGCTGGAGTCGGCCCCAAGTGTGTGCGGCGCGGTGGCTGCCCCGAGGGCAAGATGAGCTGTGGACGGTACATCGAGATGCTGGAACGCTACGGTGACGAGTCCGGCGGCGCACACGATGCCACCGGCACACCGGCAAGATAGCACTGGGCGCCCCGCCGGCCGCTCACTCCGCGAACATTGCCGACAGCGTGGCGATGGCCTCGTCGACCAGGACCTGCCCGCCGGCCGGAGAGACCAGGCAGCTCGCCGGGACCGCACCATAGCTGAGTCCCGCCGCGGCGCGCTCGGTGGCCAGATACGGGCTGTTGCCCGTGAGCTGTACGATGAAGGTCTGTAGTGCGGGTGAACGGCCTTTGATTCGGTCGCCGAAGTCGAGGTAGTACTCGAAGGGCGCCGTGACGAAGGCGATGTCGCCCAGCCGGACGATGTGTGTCTCGATGGGCACGCCGGGCAGGGGGCGCTCATAGCGATCGGCCGCGCGGCGGCACCACGCCATCTTGCACCGTGTGGCCGTGACCTCGTCGCTCAGCGGGTCCGCGCCGGCGAGCTCCTCGAGCCGCTTCCCGAGCTCTCCCATCTCCTCCTGGAGCGCGGCGTACTCCGTGTCCGTCACGTCCCAGTGGGGCAGACTGAGCCGGCGATACTCGTGCTTGAGAACGGCCTGGTCGCGTAGGTCCCGGCGTAGCACCGGCTCCGCGCCGTCGAACGCATCGGCGAGCCGCTGGGCGATGTCGCGGCGGAGCGTCGTGTTCAGCGGTCTGTCCACGCGCCCGCCGTACTTCAGCCTCAGCATGCGGTCCTCGGCCCTCGTGGCGATCAGGCGGTGCGGACTCTGATCTCCAGCGGCCGAGCACTGCGGTAGGACGAACAGGCCCGCGCCATGGCGTCGGCCCAGCTCCTCGCGGACATCATGCCAGAAGTCGGCCGAGACGTAGTCCTGCCCGCTCTCGCTGGCCTGGGCCGGGCAGGCGATGTTCATGAGCACGCCCGTCAGATGCTGGGCCGAGTCGTACGTGCACAGCAGGTTCACGCTGTGGTCGACATGGCCCTCGATGTGCGAGAAGTCGGCCGTGCTCGTGCTGCCATACATTTGGGCGCGGTTGTCGAAGTATCGCACGCGACGGTTCTCACCGACGACGGCGTGCGCGTAGCCGAAGCCGATGTGGCCCTCGGTCCGTGCGTTCCAGGCGTCGCACACCGCGTCGACGAGTGCCTCGGTGACCTGAGCGCTGTACTCGGCCGTGGTCACATAGTCCGGGTAGCGTTCGCGCAGGGCCGCGAGGTAGTCCTCTTCACGCTGCAGCCCCACCTCGGCGCTGGCGAAGGGGGCGGTGTGCGTGTGGGTCCCGCACACAATGAGCTTCGCGGCCTCCACGTCCGGGAGGCGCTGGGCCAGCGCGGCCCGCGAGTCGTCGATCACCTGCTGGTCGGCAGTGCACGAGTCGATGGACACCAGGATCACATGGTCGTCGCCGGCTTCCAGCGCCAGTGCGGTCAGCGTGAGGGGGTCCTCGATGCGCGTGGCGATGCGCAGGTTGAACTGCCCGCGAATGGCCACCGGGCCATTCGGCGTGATGTCCCGGTGCGCCCAGCCCATCCTGATGGCGCTGCTCATGTTGTGGCGCCCCCTATCCGTAGGCGGGCGTTCGGCGGCATGGGGGCGGTGTCCTCGTGGAAGCGGAGCGCTCCGAGACTCGCGCGTTGCCTCCACAGGTTGGATGGCTCCTCGTGCCCCGAGAGGTCGCCCTACCCCGCCAATGGAACTCGCCGAGGTGGTATACACCCTACCGAATCCCAAGGGAGTGCTTCGTGATGTGCGAAGCCCACATCGGCGAGACAGACCACTTCTGGTATCGCCTGCAGCCAGAAGGCCTCTACATCGACTCACAGCGCGACGGCAAGGCCTTCGCCCATGCGCCGGGCCGAGTCATGCTGTCTGAGGATTGTGGCCGCACGTGGCCCCATAGCCTTGCCTTCGCCGACGCGGACAACGTCACGTTCAGTTGCATCCTGAGGAACGGAAACGTGGTCTTCGCCACGCGCGAGCGGCTCTACCTCAGCACGGACAGCCTGCGGACCTGCCGCGAGATCATCGTCCAGGGCCTCGACGGCGCCGACTACCTCCCCCACACGCCGCGGAATCCCGATTGCCCAGGCTGGTACTACCACACCATCCCCGGCGTGAATACGTTCGACGTGCACGGCACCGAGATGCTCATCTGGGGCAACTACTGCAACGTGGTGGGTGGAGCGGCGCCGGTCAACATCTACTACTCGGTCGATGGCGGCGAGACGGTGAGGATCGCCTATGCCTTCGGTCAGAGCCCCTACACCCGCGACGACGGCTCTCCGGGCGGAGGAACCGAGGGCACGCCGCTCGGCAACCCGGATAACCCACTCTGCTGTCGGCACATCCACACGGTGGCCTACAACCCATGGGAGGATGCCTTCTACACGTGCACGGGGGACCACGATCAGCCAGAAGGGCTTGAGTGCCACTGGCTGAGGGGCACCTATGACTGGGCGGCGGACCGTTGGGACTGGCAGCTTCTGATCTCGGACCACCTGAACTCGCGCTACAAGGCGGGCGGGATCACGTTCGTCGATGGACAGCTCTACTGGATCAGTGACTCGAACGGCCCCGAGCCCTACGATCGAGGCATCTTCCGGTGTGCGCCCGAGGATCTGGCCCGGCCGGAGAAGCACACCCGTCTCTTCAACCCCGAGGTCGAGTCGGGGAACATGATCATCCAGGATGGCGTGTTTCTCGCCTCACACTGCGCGCCGGCCTCGCCGCTCGATACTGGTATTATCATCTCGACCGACGGCGGCGAGACGTTCGCGCAGTACGACCTGAAGGAGTTCGGCAAACGGTCGCCCACGCGCCTGCACCACAAGAACAGCGAGGGTTGGTTCCGCATGGACCTCCGGTCGGGCTGGGTCGAGTACGCGGACGTGCTGTTCCTGAAGCCGAAGACCACGGGAAGTCGCCTGGTGTAGCCGCCCGGGGTCGTGACCGGCACCGGGCACTTGCTGCAGGCCGCTGCCGACAATGCACACCGCCTCGCCATGGGCAAGGTCGTAGCGGTAGCCCTCGGCGCCCAGGCCCGTACGCCGGTAGTTCGGGTCCCGCCGACTGTGCAGCGGAGATCTCCCTGGCGTCATCGCTCCGGACCGTGATGGCGGCCCCAGGCTCAGCCGCCGGCGGCCTGGGGCGGTACGTACTTGTCGTCGCCCTCGGCGGACATGCGGAAGTCGATCTCGTAGGGCGGCGGGAAGTCGCGCCGGACGCGTGCCTTGAGATCCTCATCAACCTCGACACCCTCGGCCTCGGCCAGGCGGCGCTCCTGAAGGCCGAACCACAGCTCGCTCAGACTCACCTCGCCCTCCTGGATCGTGGCGAAGTCGCCCGCGAGTACCTCTTCGACCTCCTCGAACCGTCCGGCGTGAAGCGCCGCCCAGCCCCCCGCCAGGCGGAGGCGTTCGGCCTGGCGCACCTCGGTGGGCAGGGACGCGAGCAGCGCATCAACGGCCTCGAACTCCTTGCGCCGCAGGAGAACCGAGGCATACTCGGCCACGAGAGGCACGACCGCTGGCCCCGTCTTGACCGCGCGAGCGAGAAGCTCGCCCGCGGCCTCATCGTTGCCCGCACGCGACTCGATCACCGCCAGATTCCGCAAAGCCCAGCCGTTGGGCGTGCGGGCGTGTGAGGTCTCCCAGGCTAACCGGGCGCGTTCCGTGTCACCAGCCTCCATGGCCATCACGCCCAGGTGCAGCCAGGCGAGCCAGTGATCGCTCTTGCCGCTCTCCACAGACGCCCGGAGGAGTCGCTCCCACTCGGGCTGGACCTGGAACTGGCCGGGGTCCTCATCGACCCCACGCGGCGGGAAGACGCCCGTCTCGAGCAACTGCAGCCAGGGCTCCTGGTCGGGGCCCAGGTCAGCCGCGTCGAAAGGCAGCTCAGGGGGGATGCCCGAGTCCTCGCCGGCGGCCTGGGCGCGGAGCTTCTCGAGCGCGCCCCAACCGTGACCGCGGTAGAGGATCTCCTCGGGAGTCGACGTGGCAACGGCCGCGAGGGCGGCGTGAGTCTGGTCCAGCTCCGCCTCGGGCAACATCCGCTCGAGGACGCTGCCGGCTTCGGCATAGGCCTCTTGCCAGTTCTCGGAATGGAGGCGTGTGGCATCGGCCTCGAAGTAGCCCATGGCCTCAGTCCAGGACCACTCGGTCTTCGCGGGCATCCGGGCCGTGTGGAACTGGGTGTAGGCAAGACCGGCCTGGATCTCGACATAGGGCATGTTCTCAACCGCGAGGTACTCGCCCCAGCGTCGTCCGCCCTGCGCCATGCCCCAGGCGAAGATCTTGCGGCCGCGAAGGCGCCGCGTGGAGGTGTGGACATAGCCGCGACCGTCGCGGTCCACGTAGACCTCCCACGGGCGCCGGTCAGGAGGGATGCGGAAGAATAGGTCGTACGCGCGGCGGACGCGGGTCGTGTAGCTGTAATCGAGGCCGTTGATGACCGGGCAGTCATGGACCGTCAAGCCGTGGTAAGTGGTGTCCGCGGGAGTGATGACGCGGCCGCCTTCGTGCTCGAGCATCCCGGTGTTGGACCACCAGTACATGGGTATCTCGCAACCGTGGGGGTTGATGAGGCGAACACGGACGAAGAGGAAGGGCGAGCCGGACGGCAGGTAGAGGTCCAAGTGGTACGGGAACCGCTTCACGCGCTCCCAGGCGTAGATGCGCAGAATCGGGGTGCCGCCAGGGCCGGCGACGCGGGCGCAGTGGATGGGCCCGCACGTGAGGTAGTGGTGTCCCGGCTGGGACGTGTTCCACTCGATGCCGCCACTGGTCCAGGCGTTGCGGAGCGCCAGGTTGCCTGGCTGGAACACGGGGTTGCGGTAGATCAGCTCACGTCCCAGCGGCTTGTGGTAGATGTCCGCGACCTTCCCGCCCGCGCCGGGGAGGACGCGGACACGAAGGATCTCGTTCTCCAAGACCAGGGAAGGCAGATCGCGTAGTTCCCGCCGGCGGGTGTAGCCGTCTTGCATGCGCCAGGGGAGGACACGATGGCCGGTGGCGAGGCCGAGGCCGTCGGTGTCCTCGGGGGGTATGTTGTGGGCGGCCGGATCTATCTTCCCGTCGTGTTGGGGTGACCGGAAGTTGGGCAGGGGGTTCTCCGGGCCGATGTCGGCGGCCGGGATGGTGTAGGGCTCAAAGCGAAGCTCGGTCACGGTCAGGTCTCCTCATTTGGCGAATCCGCGCAGTCCGTCATGACGCTGCTCCATCCACAGAGCGTGTGGTGTGGTCCGAGTCCTGGGTGTGGAGTGAGACGTGAGGTCGCTGCCAGCCGGCGCTCAGCCGCCCCTCCCTGTTTCGAACCGTACGTCCGAGACGTGCGCACCGATGCCGATCTGTGCCTCAGCGGCGCTGGTCAGTGGCTTGCCGTTTAGCCGCAGCCCCTCGAAGGTTACCCCGTCGACGTTGTGCTCGGCGTCGAAGCCCTGCAGTGAGGAAGCGGGCATCCGTGGGGCAGTGACCGAGATGTTCCGCAGAAGCACATTCCGGACGCTGCCGCGCTCCTTGTCCTGCGAGTAGGCGGTCCCTTGGATGATGATGACGAAGAGCGCCGGGAGATAGTTGCCGTCGTTCGGCGGCGCGTACTGGGCTTCGGCGCTCTGCTGGTACACCGGGTAGGGGTTCGGTGGTTCCATCTCGACCCGGATGTCCTCGAACCGCACGTTCTGGATCAGCGCCCGGTCGCCGTGCTGTATGTCCATAGCGATGTGTGTGGTCCGCACGATGTCGCAATCCTCAAAGACGACATCCGTGAACTCCGGCGCGCAGGTCTCGGCCCCCAGCTCCATCGCGCGGCCCCAGTCGCACCAGATCGTGCACCCGCTGACTCGCACGTTGCGCACGGGCCGGTCGTCGAACGAGTCCTGTCCCCACTTCAGGCCCTTCAGCACGATCGCGTCGTCGAAGGCGCGCACGAAGCAGTCGCGGATGGTTACGTCTTGGCTGTTGCAGACATCAATCCCGTCGGCGTTGTAGCGCCAGAGGCCGACCAGCTTCACGCCCTCGATGTGGACATCACTGCACCCGAACAGGCTGCAGCACCACACATCGGGGTCGCGCATGATGACGCCCTCGAGGGTGACCTTGCGGCAGTCCGTGAGGCGCACGGCGCCGCCGCCCTCGCCCCGAGGGAAGGGGCTCACATCGATGATCCCCCGGCCCCGCACCGCGATGTTCTCGGCGCCCTGGGCCTGCACGCTGCCGTAGACGACGGCTCCCGCCGCGAGGTAGACGGTCTGGTTGCTCTCCAGTGTGATCTTGCCGGGCCGATGGACCCCCGGCCCGAAGTACCGGACCCCCGGCGCGTCGGGTGACGGGGCGTCCTTCTCCGGTGGGCAGGCAAACAGATGCAGGGCATGGTGCGGCCCGTTGACCTCGACCACCAACTGCCGCGGGCGGTCCAGCTCGAACCGGATGTGATCGCGCTCGACGCGCGGCTCAATCCCCGCGGCGAGCGGGCGCACAGCCACCGACTCAATCGGCCGGCTCGAGCGAATCCCAACCGTCACGGGTCCCGTCATGTCAAAGTACGCGAACCCGGCCAGCTCCGTCTGGTCGAGCGGCCGCTGGTAGCCCGGCCAGACCTGGTTGAACGGAATCGCGGATACCCGACAGGCGTAGACCGGCACCGGCACTCCGCCGACGGTCACCTCGTAGTACTCCGAGAGCTGCTCACCTTCCGGGACCGGAGCGACGGTAGGTGGTGCTGCCTGACTGTCTGCCATCAGGATGCTCCCCAGTGCGGCGCCGCAGAGCCAGGCGGCCAGGGCGCTCGGTGTCGTTCGTCTCATCGGCATGTCATTCCCTCAGCATTCGGGTCGGCAGCGCACTACCACACCTGACGCCATGGCGGCCGCTACGCGGCACACGTGTTCTTCGGCCAGTATGTCCCGGACGTACAGCAGGCACCCCTGGATGCCAATGGGGGTAACATAGGGCCCTGGGCCGGGCGGGTCTCGCGAAGGTCGCGCGGAACGCCCGCCTGGTCTTGCGGAGGGGCCGCACAGGGGTGCGCCCAGAGGGCGCGGGGCCCCTGACCGGCCCGAGGTTCAGGCGTGCGGATCGGGCGCGTTGGGGGCCCACCACGCTGGGAGATGCGTGGTTCCCCCCATGGCGCCCCTCCGCAACCAG
>JAKPQA010000105.1 GCA_029547025.1 Armatimonadota bacterium | reverse complement strand
CGCGGTCGCGGATCGTCTCCTTGAAGGTGTTGACGGCGATGGCGACGACCTGGTTCACGCCGTGACCGTCCGCATGAAGAACTCCTCCAGCGTGGCGGCCTCGTCCAGCGCCTCGTCGACCGTCCCCGACCACGCCACCCGCCCCTCGCGCATGATCGCGACCCGCGTGCAGAGCTCGTGCACGTCGCTCAGGATGTGCGAGTTGAAGAGCACCGTCTTGCCGCGCTCGTGCAGGCCCTGGATGATGCGCTTGACCTCCACGCGGCCCACCGGATCGAGCCCCGTCATGGGCTCATCGAGCAGCACCAGCTCCGGGTCGTTGACCAGCGCCTGGGCGATGCCGATGCGCTGCAGCATGCCCTTGGAGTACTTGCGCAGGTGCACGCCGGCCGCGTCCTGCAGGCCCACGTCGCGCAGCAGCGCCTCGACGCGCTCGCGGCGACGCTCAGCGCCGAGGCCGAACAACCGCGCGCAGAAGCCGAGGAACTCGCGCCCGGAGAGGTAGTCGTAGAAGTACGGGTTCTCGGGCAGGTAGCCGACGTGCGAGACGCCGGGCACGCCCAGCTCCACGGACCCCGAGGTGGGACGCATGAGGCCGAGCGCGACCTTGACGGTGGTGGTCTTGCCGGCGCCGTTGGGGCCGAGGAGGCCGAACACGTCGTTCTCGGCGACCTCCAGATCGACGCCCCGCAGGATATCCACCCGCCGGCGGCGGAAGCCGACGTGGACGGCCTTGTGCAGGCCGGCGATGCGCAGCGCGCTCTGCCTCGTCACGCGCCGCCCCGCCTCACGGCACCGTGAAGATCGGGCTGCCGCCGGCGCCGCGTCCCACAAGGGTGAAGGTGTCGCCCGCCTGGGTGTACGTGTAATCACCTTCATCCAGACCGTCGACCATATCGCCGCCGGTCCAGGGATTCTGCGGCCAGTTGTCGACGTACGGTACGCCACTGCCGTCGCGCAGAGACGCCCGACTGACCGTGGCGGGGTAGGTGTCGGCGTGGTCGACGGCGTAGCTGCCGATCCCGAGTTCGATGTTGTGTACGCCACCCTTGACTGCCGACTCCTTGGCCTTCTCACGCTGATTCAAAAACATCGGGATCGCGATCGCGGCCAGGATGCCGATGATGATGATCACGATCAGCAGCTCGATGAGGGTGAAGCCTCTCTGCCCGCGTCTCTCTCTGTTCATGATCGCCTCCCCCGCGGCCCGGGCGCCCTCGACGACGAAGCCCGCGGCCGCTACGTGCAACCACAGGCTCAGAGTCTTTCAGAGCGGCAGCCCGGCCGGCTCCGTGAGCCCCGTGGCTTTGCGCCCCACCCTCGCAAGTGGTTTGCCTTTGTCGCGTCCATCGATACTCTGCCCAACTACGGATTCGCCGGACACCCGCATCACCCTGCCGCGGCAGCGTGCCCTCCCCGGGCGCCGGAGCCGCAGACGGCACCGGGGGCGGCTGCCGCATGGCAACCGCCCCCAGTGCGCCGCACCGAGCTAGGGACTCTCAACTCACGGCACGGTGATGATTCCGGTCCCGCCCTTGCCGAAGCCGATGAGCGTGAACGTCCCTTCGCCTCCGGTGCCGGGGTTCGCGTAGGAGAAGTTCCCCGCCCCGGCCTCTCTTGCCATGGCGGCTCCGGTGGCGCTCCACGGGTTCTTGGGCCAGTTGTCAACGTAGTCGCCGACGTTCTTCGCTGGAGGAGTGCCCAGTGTATTCACAACAGCAGTGGCCGGCGGATACGCGTCGTTATGGTCCACAGCGTAACTCTGCACACCGACCTGGATGCTGTGGATGCCCTCCTTGACCGCTGACTCCTTGGCCTTGTCGCGCTGGTTGAGGAACATCGGGATCGCGATCGCGGCCAGGATGCCGATGATGATGATCACGATCAGCAGTTCGATGAGGGTGAAGCCCTTCTGACCCTTGCGGAACCTCTTCATTTGCCTTCCATCTCCTCTCTGTTGCGTGAACGCACTCGATGTGGTGCTTGCTGCCGTGCTGTGCGCGCCCCTCATGCGAGAAGCCTGCGACGTCCGCCGGTGCGGGGTCCCAGGCTTGCGTGGTGTGCAGCTCTTCGGCGGCAGCCCAGCCGGCTCGGTGAGCCCTGTGGCTTTGCGCCCC
>JAKPQA010000128.1 GCA_029547025.1 Armatimonadota bacterium | reverse complement strand
TTCGCGCTGGTAGACGTCGATGAAGTTGATGCCGGCCGCGGCGACCGCGATCAAGGCCTCACCGGGGCCGGGCGTCGGGATCTCGCGGTCCTGGACCTCGAGCACCTCCGGCCCCCCGGGGCGGGTGACGACGAGGGCGCGTGCGGTCCGATCGCTCATGACGCCACCCTAGAACTCCAGTGCTGGCAGCAGCACTCGTGGTCGCCACTCGCGGGGTCGTGGCGGCACCCTCGCTGGTCGCGTGTGAGCTGCGGGTCTGTTGGGGCGTTCGTGGGGATGGGTGGCTGGTTGCCAGCCCCAGCCGGTGAGCGGGGGTGCGGTGGAGTGGTAGGTGTGGCCGGTGGGGGTGGTGAAGGCAAGCTGTCGGGGGTGAGGCCGGTGTGGACGAGGTCGACTTGCCAGTCGGGTGCGTCCTTGACGTGGTTGCAGCGGGCGCAGTGGCCGGGCCGTGCCAGGGCGATCTGGGACCCGACCGAGCGGGCGCAGTCCTGCGGGCGGGTGTGTTCCTGCGAGCAGCGGAACGCGTCCGTGGCCCGGGCTTGCGCCGCTGAGGCCGCTCCCTTGACGCTCTCAAGGGAGGTGAGAAGGCTGATGCGCTCTGCATCCGTGAGTTCGTGGACGTCCACTGTCGCGAGCCACGTCCGAAACTCCTCGACCCGCGCGAGCGCGCAACCCGGCTCGTCCGCAGCATCCGGTCCAGGCGTGGCGTAAGGGGTGGCCACGGCAGCCGATGCCGCAGGCCAGACGGTATCCGAATCGGCCTGTGGCACAGCCGCTTCCGGGCCTTCAGCCCACCCCTCAACCACTCGTTCATCCCCCATATGAAGACCGTATACGGGCCCACCGACACCCCCCCTCGACGTGGCTGTCAGCCCTGACGTAAGCCCCAGTCAGGAGCGCAACGAGAGCAGCACGGCATCCAGCATCTGCGGCGTCAGCCGCCCGGTGTACGTGTTGTGCGGGCTCACGTGGTAGCACCCGACGAGCCGGATCGGCCGCCCC
>JAKPQA010000118.1 GCA_029547025.1 Armatimonadota bacterium | reverse complement strand
ACCTCGAAGAGGTTGAACTCGATGTCTCGCAGGTTGCTCTTGTAGTGGCCCATGACGGTGTCCCTCCGGGGTGCAGGTGAGCGCTTGCTTACCAGTGTGCTACCGACCGGTAACTAAAGCAAGGGGGATGCCGTGACACGGGGGAAGTGGCGTGCGTCACCTCCGCGCCCATCACCTCCGCGCCCACCGCCCTCCGGGTGAGTTTCGTCGCCGTCCCGTCGCAGCCCTTCGCCTTCCGCCGTGGCCAAGCACGTCCTGCACTCCAGGGAGGCGGTCACCGCCTAGTCTGGCGAGCATGCAGAGCGAGGGGACCGAGGCAGCCGAGGGCACGTCCGAGCAGGTGCTCGCACAGGCGCGCGCCGCCGTCGACGCCGGCGCCGTCTGGCGGGCCCGCGACCTGCTCGCCGCTCACGTCGAGGCCGACCGGGACCTCGCGGTGCTGACGATGCTCGGTGAGGTCTACACCTCCATGGGGGACCTGCCGCGGGCCGGTGCCATCTGGTTCGCCGCCGGCGCCAAGGGTGATGAGGTGGATGCCGCGGTGGCGGCGTGGCGGGCGCAGTCCCGTGACGACTTCACGCTCATGTGGCACTCGCTCCCCGCGTCGGTTCGGGTCGAGCCGATGCCGCGCCGGATCGAGGCGCTGCGCGAGCGGGCCCGCGCAGCGGGAGGTGACGTCGACGCGGAGGCGCCGCGGACGGCATCCGACGTCGTTGGTCCTCGCCCCGCCGGCCCGGCCGGGGAGCCTGCGGCTGCGCCGAGCACCGAGCTGACGACTCTCCCCGCTCCTGATGCCGAGGATGAGGAGGAGGGGAAGTTCGACGCCTCGTGGTTCGTCGCGTGGGTGCTGGCCGTGCTGTTCGTGGTGTTCGCGGTGATCGGGTTCGTCACCGCCCTGGGCTGGGTCGTTCCGGGCTGAGCGCTCACGTGACTGGGATGATCGGCGGGTGAGCCCGGACATCGAGCCGTCAGACGCCAGAGCCGCCCGCCGCCAGCAGGCGCGCGAGAACGCCGAGTACCACCGTCTCGCTGCCGAGCGGGCCGCGCAGGCCGAGGCACGCGCCACGGCACCGATGGTGGCGGCCTTCGCCGAGGCGATGCGGGCCGCGGGCATCGAGCCCACCCGGCTGCGGGCGATGCCCTACAGCGGCAAGGGCACTCTGCGCACCGATGTCGAAGGCTGGTACGTGCGACGCGACCGCCGCAACGCCGTGGGGGTGGACGGTCGCTGGTACGTCCTCGTCGCGGCGCCGAGCCTGCGCGGCCGGCTGTCCGGCATCCACGTCGAACCGAGTGACGCCCCGATGCAGGTCGGTGCCGGTGGGCGGGACGGCGACTCGGTGGCGCTGGACGTCCTGTTGCGGCTGCGGCTGGATGCCGGGCGCGACTTCCCGTCGTGATGGGGCGGCATTCTTTCGCCGAGCGGCGACCCGTTCGTTGAGGCGCTGCGGTGTGCCTGTTCCTGAGAGCCGAGGGGTAGGTACCTGTGGGGGAGTCCTTGCGCCGGTGAAGGGATTCCTTGCGGCCGGTAGGCATTCCTGGCGAGGTGCCCCGTGGTGCGCGGCCGGATGTCGGCCAGCGATCTCTGAACGAGGAGACCCCCGACGCAAAGCGTGTCGGGGGTCTCCTCGTTCAGAGCCGATGACGGGAATCGAACCCGCGTGTCCAGCTTGGGAAGCTGGCGGACGCGTCGTGTGGGGCTGGGATCACGCACGGCTGCAGTGGCTTTGGTGGTGCCTGTTTGGTGTGTTCTGGAGGGTGATTGGGCACGATTGGGCACGCGGGCAGGGAGTGCCACCGGTCCGTAGCGGAGCAGGGGAGCCGGCCGGAGTGGTCGGGTCAAGGGTGGCCGCAGGTCATCGCGTAGCGACGCGCAGCGCCCTTGATGCGGCCCGGAGGCGGGCGGACAGTGGAGCGCAGGGCCGGGGGCGAGAGTCCGCAGCTAAGACACCTAGAAGCAGAACAAGACTGTTAGTTGACGGGCAAGATGTTGCTCCGTTAAGGTTCTTATATGTCGGGGAGGCCGACTACGGGACAGCTAAGGAGCTTAAGATGGTTCGAAGCATGGAGCTGAGCGGTTACGAGCAGCACAAGACGGTCATGGCGCAGCGTTACCGGATGGGCAAGGCGAGCTGGGTGTACCTCATCTCGCTGCCCATCCAGCTGATCTCTACGCACCTGCCGATTCCGGACCCAGACGAGCCGTTCCCGGGGAACCGGCGTGTGGTGCGGCGGCACGCCGAGAGCTTCGGCCGGTACTGGCGACAGAACCCTGGCAAGTGGGCGACCCCGCCGCTCCTGCTCGACACGCTCTTCCCGCTGAAGGAGGGTTTCGAGGCCGAGATTGAGGTCGCGGGGGTCGAGTTTGGAAAGCTTCAGCTTCCCCACAACACCTCTGCTGAGCTTGAGATTCTGGATGGGCAGCACCGCATCCTCGGATGGAAGCTGGCGACCGACGCCCTGGCGGTCGAGATGAAGGCGGCTCGCACTGAGCTCGCAAGGAGCCGAAGCGCAGAGAACGCCGAGGGAGTGAAGGTGTACGAGAGCAAGGTCGCGCAGCTGGCTGCAGAGCAGCAGCGGCTGACCGAAGAGTTCGTGACCCTCGAAGTCCTCGAGGGCATCACCCTCGAAGAGCACAAGCAGATCTTCTCCGACATCGCGAACAACGCGAAGGGGATCACGAAGTCCGTGACAGTGTCATTCGATCGACGGAGCGTGCTGAACCGTGTCGCGATGGACCTGGCCGAGAACAACGAGCTTCTGGCTGGTCGGATCGAGGTCGAGAAGGACAGGGTGCTCGGCGGCAATGAGAACTGGATCTCCGGCCGAAATCTCGTTGACATCGTGCGTCACACGGTCGTAGGCATCGACGGTCGCATGACGGCGCGGCGTGAGGCTGACATGAAGGAATCGGCGATCGCTAACATCGCAGAGGCGTTTTTCCTGTGCCTCGTCGACAGCTTCCCCGAGCTCCAGGAGCTGCAGTCGGAGGAGATCACTCCGAGCGAGCTTCGAGAGAAGAGCATGCTCGGCTCCCCCACCATGCTCCGAGTCCTGGCCGGCGCCTTCCACACGCTGGCTGTCGACATCTCGGACGAGCGCAAGGCGCATGTCAAGACGGGCGGCGAGATCGATGCCCGACTCCTGTTCGCAAACCTGTCCGAAGAGATGGGCTTCCCCATCAGTGATGGTTGGCTCAAGACGGGCGTCTTCCCGGGCCCGGAGGCGAAGGCCCCAAGCTCCCGTTCGCAGGATCTCAAGAAGCTCACGACGTACGTCACGGCGTGGGGACTCACCGGCAACGCGTTCACTGGGGAGCTCGGCGCGTAGTCGGGCTCATGTGGAGGCGGCACTCGGTTATGGGGGGCCGCCTCCACTTGCGTGGGGTGCGGCGGGGGTGCGCGGAGGGCGCGAAGCGCCCGGAGCGCGGGGGTCCCTGTCGCGGGGCCCCACGCATGCGCGCCGGAGGCGCGCCTTGAATCAGTAGAGAAAGTTCTCACGAAGTGCGACCTCACGCCATGGGTCTTGGCCTAGTGATCTAGCGAAGGGTGGTCTCCACCGGGTCTAGCAGCAGCAAGTCCTGTCGCTCGTCGTACTCGACGACTTCGGCCGTCACCCTGACCTTGTCACCGACCCCGAGCGTGTCCGGCACGTTGTCCCCGGTCAAATTCAGGTCGAAAGTGACACTGACGTCGCGGAACTGGAAGTTCGGTCCAGCAGTGGCCACCTCCGGGTCATCGCCGACGGGCACCAGGATGTCGAAGCGTGTGTCGTAGTTCTCGTGATTGTTGACGGCAGCGATCACGCCGTCGTATCGGATCGTGCGCCCCTCGTACTTCGTCGCGAACTCCTTTGCCATCGCGGCTGGGTCCGTGGAGGCGAGCAGGGCGGCCAACTCATCGTTAGTTTGCTCGGTAAGCACCGCGTCACCCTCGGTCTCGGCCGGGCTGCTTGCAGGGGCTGGCTCCTGCGAGTCTTTCCGGGTTGGAGCAGGCTTGGCCGGACTCGACGTGGACTTGGTCGAGGGATCACCAGCAGACGAGGCCGGCTCCTCATCCTCGGTCAGGGCCCCTATCGTGATGATGGCGGCAAGAACAAGACCGACCCCAGCTAGGCCCGCAATCTGCGGCCTCTTCAACCTTTGGCGTCTCCCCATAGGCCGGACCCTAGCGGCACGTCAGGATTTCGCCCGTCAGCTTGCCTTGGCTGTGGCGGCTCAGCCGAGCCGCTACACCATCTCTGGAGCTCCCCCAAGTGGCTGGCGGCGAAGTCGGGCTGGGCGTGACGTGCGCGCACCAAGCCGATCTGCCCGGGCCGGGCGCGCCCATCGCGAAGGATCCTCGACCGTTGAGGTCTTGGAGTCGCGTACACAGCCGGCTGACCTCCGCGAGGAAGGGGGGATTATCCGATAACCTCGCGGTCAACCGCCAAGGGAGGGCATGCTGTGGCCGACGAAACTCAGTTCAACCACGACAAGGTCGGCCATATTCTCGCTGACAATCTGCTGCTTGTGCCGAACTTCCAGCGCAAGTACTCGTGGGAGCAAGCACACGTAGCCGAGTTTCTTGCAGACCTTAGAAAAGCGCGGGCACAGGATTCCGCCTACTTCATGGGGACTGTGGTGTTCGTTGCGGACACCAGCCCCGGCGGCAGGATGCAGATCGTCGACGGCCAACAACGCTTGGCTACCACTGCTGTTCTACTAATCGCATTAAGGGATCGGCTCAACGATCTATCGCGCAATCGACAAGCGCAAGACATCCACGAACGCCTGCTTAAGGGGTACGTCCTCGCCCTCGATGACGAAGTGGAGCGCCTGCAGCTTTGTCCCGCTGACCAAGATGCGTATGACCTCCTTCTCGATAACCGTGCGGATGAGGTGAAAGCGGATCACCTGCTGCGAATCGCGTATGACGAATGTCGGAGCCATCTCCAATCACTGGCGCCGAGCGCACGCAAGTCGGGAGAACTTCTCAAGGTGGTCGCGCAGCTCGAAGGGAAGGTACAGGTCCTCACCGCTGTGGCTAGCAGTCTCAGCGAAGCATATGTAATCTTCGAGACACTTAATGATCGCGGTGCCGACCTAACGACGGCAGACCTGCTCAAGAACTACCTGTTCAGCTCGGCAAAGGACAACATCAACTACGTAAGAAATCTATGGGTAGAGATCGAGACGCAGTTCGATAGGCCAACCGACTTGGTCAAATTCATTCGCTACGAGTACATCTCGCGGCACGGCCCTGTTACCGCGCGGGGTCTTTACCGAGCCATCCAAGAAGAGGTAGGTGAGAAGCCCGCCACCGTGAAAGCCTATGTGCGGCGGCTGCGAGAAGCTCAGAAGGTCTACCAGGCCCTGAGAGACGCTGACAATGCGTTCTGGAACGGGATCTCCGTAGACGTATCTGACGCGATCCTGGCCTATAAGCGCTTTGGCTTTGAGAGTAGCGTTCCGCTCCTCCTGGCACTCTTCAGCAAGCTGCCGCGGAATGAGAGTGCGAAGATTCTCATCAAGGTGATTGGGTGGTCTGTTCGCAGCCAGTTCGCGGGCTTAATCGGCGCGCAGCAGTCTGAAAGCGCCTTCGGTAACGCGGCCGCGAAGGTGAGTTCGGCGAAGAAAGTAACCCAAGGCGATGTCCGTAAGATGCTGGATGAGATCATCCCGGGCGATCCTCAATTCAAGCGAGCATTTGCTTCCTACGGCGCTATCTCCAACCCCCGGGCAAAGTACCTACTCGCAATGCTAGAACGGGCCAACTCCATCAAGGCGGGAACGCTTCCTGTGGCGCACAAGTGGAACGCGCGCAATATCACTGTAGAGCATGTGATGGCCGCATCTACTAAGGAGGAAAGTGCCGTGGCTTTCCTAGAGACGATCGGAAATCTGGCGCTGCTACAGCGAAGCGCAAACAAGGAAGCGGAAGATAAAGCCTTCAAGGACAAGAAGCATCTCTACTTGCCGTCGGAGTTCGCGCTTACGGTTGAGCTAGCCGCAAAAGAGGATTGGCAGGTTGAGGACATCGTAGCGCGCACGGAAGGTCTAGCGGACCTGGCGATTCTCGCGTGGCCTAATTCCTAGGGCGTGCTCGCTTAGTCGGCGATGGTTTCGCCCTTCACCCACGCGATGTAGTCATCTTCACCGCTCTTGACCGGGAAGACCAATATGCAGGGGACCTTGTAGGGGTGAGCTTGGCGGACGCGCTGCATGACCGAGTCCGCGCGCTCGGAGGTGGTGTGCATGACTGCGCGGACCTCGGGGGCGTGCTCGATTTGGCCTTGCCAGCGATAGATCGCGTTGATGGGGGTCAGCTGCCCACACGCGATGAGGCGTTCGTTGACTAGGGTCTCCACCAGACCAGGCATGAACTCGGGTGGGCCGGTGACGATGACCTCGACGATGTCGCTCAACTGATGACGCTCCCTTCGAGCTGTTCGCGAAGCTGCGAGGTGGCGGCGTCCTCGGACTTGGCGATGGACGCGGCCCCTGTCAAGAGCGGGCCGTCGTGCGACTGGCCAACCCAGCGGCCTGCCATGTGCTGGCCGTGCATGTGGACACGGAAGAACAGCGTTCCTAGAGAGCGGACGCCTTCATCCTCGGCGGCGTACCAGCCCATCAGAACTTCGTTGTCCCAGAGGCGGAGTTCGCCTCGCCAGAGGTAGCCGCCCTCGGCCACGGTGACGTTGCCGCGGTTCTCGGCCTGAATCTGGATCAGGTCGCCCCGCTGGCGCAGCGTCACCGGCTGCGCAGTGAAGACGGGCTGGCCGTCCTTCCAGGTCTCCCACGCCGCGAACCACGCGCCCGACAGGCCGACGCGTCGTGAATGTGCACCCGCGAGCTCGTCGAGGGTGATCCCAAGGGCCTGGGCGATCTGCCGGCCGGCGAACAGGGTCGGCTGGGCGTCGCCCGCTTCGTACCGCCGGATCTGCCGCTTGTCGAGCCCGACCTGTGCGGCGAGGTCGGCCTGGCTCAACCCGAGCGCCGCCCGCCGGGCCTTGATCACCTCTGGCATCTCCACTCCTTCATTGTGCAGGACTCCGGGGTCCGGTCAGTCCTCCGGGGACTTTTTCGCCCTTTAGGGGGCGTAAGAGTCCTTGCCGGGGACGAATGAGTCCCCTATGGTGACAGATACGGCCGGTGAGGCAGTAAGAGTCCCACCGCTTCGAGAGTGGAGATGGTCATGGCGATGCAGCGACGGATCAAGGTGGCGCACGGCGACGTCTTCCCCGCGGGAGCGTTCCTCAAGGGAGCGGTGGAGCCCGTGGCGGACTTCAACGCCTCACCGCGGGAGGACGGGTCGCGGCCTCAGCAGGTCGATAAGGACACCGGGCTGCTGCTGTGGCAGGCGACGGTGCTCGACGCGGACGAGGAGGCGTCGAGGAAGGAGACCGCAGTGTCGGTGAAGTTCGCGGCGAAGCAGCAGCCGGTGCCGCCGGAGAACAAGTCGGGGATGCCCTGGACGCCGGTGGAGTTCGTCGGGTTGACGGCGCTGGGATGGATCGACGACAGTGGCCCGTGCCCGCGGCTGTCGTGGTCGTTCCGTGCGGAGGGGATGGTCGCGCCCGGAGCGACACTGAAGGCCGCGTCGTGACCGCAGTGGACCTCGACGCGCTGGCCCGCTCGTTCGGGTTCGGCACGGACGAGGCGCTGGCGGAGGAGCTGCTAGGCATCTACGCGCGGACCGAGGACGTCGCCGAGCACATCCTTCGGCTGGGGCACTCGGGGGAGGACGTGCCGGGGTTCGCGGAGGCGATGGCGAGCGTCGCCGGGTGGCTGGACGTCGCCGCCTCGTGCTTGGATCGGGCGCTGGCGGCGTGCGAGGAGCACGAACGGGGCGGGCCGCGATGAGCACCGTTCGCCGACTCGGCTGGCTGGGCCGGTGGCTCTGGGTCTGGCTGACAGGTCACCGCCGGATGGTCGCGGCTTGGCTGGCGGTGTCGGTGCTGATGTCGTGGGCGCGCGGGGAGTCTCTGCTGGCGTGGATCTCGTTGGGGTTCGTCGTGCCGCTCGGCCTGGGCGGCTGGGCGTGGTGGTTCCCGGCCGGATACGAGCGCGCGGTCGCGGGCCCGTCGAGGCGTCGCCAGTGGCGGCGGTACGTGCGGCGGAACTGGACCGGGCTGGCGGAGGCCTGCGGGTGGTCGCGGGTCCTGCGGGACCGCGTGGTGGCCGGGTCGCGCAAGCCCCTCGGGGCAGTCGGTCCCACGGCTGCGGTCGGTTCGGACGAAGGGCTCGACGGTCACGCTCGTGATCCGCGCCCGGGCGGGCCAGACGCTCGACCAGCTCGAAGCGGGTGTACCGGGGCTGGCGGCGACGCTGGATGCTCTGTCCTGGCGGTGCACCGCGCACGGCGGGTCGACCTCGACCCTGCTCGTCGAGCTCGTCATGCACGACGCTCTGCGGGAGGCACGAAACGGGACCGCCCCGCTCCGACCAACGTCCGCCGAGCCGGGGCACCTGCTGCCGCTCGGCCGTCGTGACGTCGGCGGGGTCTGGGCCCTGACCGTCGCGGGGCGGCACACGCTGGTCGCCGGCTGCTCGGGGGCTGGGAAGGGCTCGGTGCTGTGGGGCCTGGTCGGCGGCCTCGCCCCGCTCGTGCCGTCTGACACGGTCCGGCTGTGGGGGATCGACCTCAAGCACGGGGTCGAGCTGCGGATGGGCCGCGCCCTGTTCGCCACGGTGGCCGACACCGGCCCGGACGCCCTCGCGGTCCTGGCGGCTCTGCTCGGCGTCGCCGAGAGGCGCGGGCAGGCGATGGCCAGTCGGGTCCGCGCCCACACCCCGCGACCGGGCGACCCGCTGCACGTCCTGGTCATCGACGAGCTGGCCGACCTCATCGCGTACGCCGACCGGGAGACCCGCATGGAAGCGGCGCGCCTGCTGGCCCGGCTGTTGACCAAGGGCCGCGCTCTCGGAGTGGTGGTGGCCGCGTTCGTGCAGGACCCCCGCAAGGACGTCGTGACCATGCGGAACCTGTTCACCCAGCGGGTCGCATTGCGGCTGCTGTCGGACCAGGAGACGGCGATGGTCCTCGGGGACGGGGCTACTCGCGGCCCCTGCGCACCGGATCTCCCCGACCGCTCCCGGCAAGGCCTGGGTGGTCGACGACGAGGGCAACGCCGACCGGGTCCGCGCCGACTACTGGCCCGACCCGGTGATCCGCGACCTCGCCGCCCGCTACCCCTGCCGCATCTCGATGACCCCCGCCACGCCCGATCCGCCGGCAGAGGACGCCGAGCACGAGTCGTCCGGTGGTGATGGGCCGCGACTGCACGCCGTGCCCACCGACGAGCCCACCCCTCGGCCCCGGCGGCCGCGTTCGCCGCGAGCACCACGGGCCCGTGCCGCCGCCGCTGCGACGTCGGCCGAGGGGAGCGCGGCGCGATGACCGGCCCGCAGGCCCCGGACCGGGTCGCGTTGCGCCCGTGAGGTGTTCCGCTGCCGTACGTGACCGCCAGCGCCGCGGTCCTCGACGAGCTCGACGGCATCCGCTGGCGAGAACGCGGCTCCTGCGCCGCCGACCCGGACGGTGGGTGGTTCGAGGACCTGCGCGCCCCGCAGGCTCGGCGTGCCCGCTCGATCTGCGCCGGCTGCCCGATCCGGCGGAAGTGTCTGGCCGCGGCGTTGCTGTACGGCGAGGAGTTCGGCATCTGGGGAGGGCTCGACCCTGACCAGCGCCGCCCGCTCGACGCCGCTCTCCGTCACGGCGAACCCCTGGGCAGGGTCGTCCTTGGCGCGCTCCGCACCGACCGGGCCGCCTGACGGGAGCCATCGTCATGCCACCCACCTCGACCGCGACCGACCGCACTGCGGCCCGGTTCGATGGGTTTGGTGAGGACTTCCCGCTGGAGGTCCCCGCGCTCCACGGGCCGTCCGGTGCTGGGCTGCTGGGCCGGTTCGCTGACGGTTCGATGGACGCCTTCGCTGACACCCTCGCGGCGGTGCACAACTGCGCCCGCCCGGTCCGGCTGGCGGGGTCCTCCACGACCGTCGATGCCCGGACGGGTGAGGTGCTCTCGACGTTCCGCACGGCGGATGCGCCGCTGGGTGTGCTGTACCGGCCGTGCGGGAATCGCCGCGCCCACGTCTGCCCGGCGTGCTCGCGCACCTACGCCCGGGACACCTTCGCGCTCATCAGTGCCGGGATCGCCGGTGGCAAGACCGTTCCGGAGCAGGTTGCGGACAACCCGCTCTTGTTCGCGACGTTCACCGCGCCCTCGTTCGGGCTCGTGCACGGCCACCGCGGGGGGAGACCCTGTCGCCCGCGACGTCGGGACGACCGGACCCGCTGCCCACACGGACGTCCGCAGTGGTGCACCGCCGTCCATGAGCCCGGCGACGCCCGCTCGGGTGCTCCGCTCTGTGCGGACTGCTGCGATGTCGCGTCGGCGGTCCTTTGGCAGTGGCACGCCCCTGAGCTGTGGCGTCGCACGACCATCGCCCTGCGCCGGGCCGTGGCTGCCCACCTCGGGGTGACGGAGTCCGGCCTGGGCGAGCACGCGTCGATCCAGTACGCCAAGGTCGCGGAGTACCAGGACCGGGGCCTGGTCCACTTCCACGCCCTGATCCGGCTCGACGGCCCCGCTGCGGCCGGGATCGGCGCACCCGCCCCGGCCGCTCTCGACGGTCTGATGTTCGCGGCGCTTGTCCGGAGACCGCGCCGGGTGTGACGGTCCTGGCTGAGGGGGTCGACGACGAGGACTCACCTCGGGTCTTGGCCTGGGGTGCCCAGCTCGACGTCCGCGTGGTCGCCACGGGTCACCGCGTCGATGACCCGACCGCGGCCCTGACTCCCGGGCAGGTGGCCGGTTACCTCGCGAAGTACGCGACCAAGGACGTTTCCGGTCTGCACGGCGAGGGCCAGCAGCGGCCGCACATCGTCGCCTTCCGTGCCGCCTGCGCCGACCTGGCCAACCGCGCCTGCCGGCACCACCACGAGGACCACGACTACCAGCGGATGAGCCAATGGGTGCACATGCTCGGCTTCCGCGGCCACTTCGGCACCAAGTCCCGCCGCTACTCCGTCACCCTCGGGGCCCTGCGCCGTGCCCGCGCCCGGTGGCAGGCGATGGCCGCCGAGTCGCGCAGGACCAGGGAGCCGATCGACACCCGCGACCTCGAGCGCCGCCTGTTGGCCGACGACGACGAGGAGACCACCGTCGTCGTCGGCTCGTGGACCTATCTGGGAACCGGATGGCGGGACGCCGCCGAGGAAGCGCTCGCCCTGGCGGCTGCGGCTCGGGCGCGGGAGTACGACCAATGGCGAGCGGAGCGCAGGGACGGACACGACACGGGGACACACCACAGCGGAGGAACGACGAGCACGAGGTGAGGGCGATGGAAGAGACGACGGAGATGCAGCGGCTGTTGACGGTGCACGAGGTGGCGGAGGTGTTGGGCACGGCGGACGGGTTCGTCCGTCAGCTGGTGGCGGCGCGACGCATCCGGTTCCTGCGGGTGGGGAAGCATCTGCGGTTCCCGGTGTCGGCGGTGCCGGAGTACCTGGCTGCGGTCACGGTGGAGCCGCTGCCGTCGGCCGGGCGGAGTGCGTGATGGGCAAGCGGGTGCGCGGGTCGATCCGCCGGCTGCCGTCCGGGCGGTGGCAGGTCCGGTACACGGGCCTGGACGGCTTGCACCGGACGTTGGAGCAGACGCACCTGACGAAGGCGGAGGCCGAGGCGGCGTACGCGATCGTGGCGGCGGACATGGCGACCGGTCGGTGGGTGGACCCGTCGCTGGCCGGCGTGACGTTCGGGACGTACGCCGCTCGGTGGGTGGCGGAGCGGGCGACTATCACGGGTCGGACCCGTGAGCTGTACGGCACGCTGCTGCGGTTGCACCTCGCGCCGTACCTGGGGGAGGTCCAGCTGCGGCACCTCTCGCCCGCGCTGGTGCGGCGGTGGCGGCAGGGTCGTCAGGACGCAGGGGTCGGGGCCTCGACCATCGCGAAGGCGTACCGGCTGCTGCGCTCGATCATGGCGACGGCGGTGGATGACGAGGTGATCCTGCGCAACCCGTGCCGGATCCGTGGCGCGGGGAGCGAGGTCGCCTCGGAGCGGCCCATCCTCACCCCGGCCGAGGTCGCGCGGCTGGCCGAGGTGATCGAGCCGCGGTACCGGTTGGTGGTGCTGCTGGCGGTGTACGGCTCGCTGCGGTGGGGTGAGCTGATGGGGTTGCAGCGGGGCGACCTCGACCTGGACCTGATGACCCTGACGGTGCGGCGCTCGGTCTCCGAGGTCGGCGGCCGGCTGGTGGTCAAGGGTCCGAAGTCGCGGGCGGGGCTGCGGACCATCGCGCTCCCGCTCGGGCTACGTGAGGATATCGAGCAGCACTTCGCCGCGTTCGCGGAGGACGGGCCCGAGGGCCGGCTGTTCGTGGGTCATCGGGGCAACACGCTGCACCGGTCGAACTGGACCCCGGTGTGGACCGCGGCCCGGTCGGCGGCCGAGCTGGACCCTCGGGTGCACCTGCACGACCTGCGCCACACGGGCAACCACTTCGCCGCCGCGTCGGGGGCCAGCACCCGCGAGCTGATGCACCGGATGGGGCACGCCAGCATGCGCGCAGCGCTCATCTACCAGCACGCGACGGCCGAGCGTGACGCCCGCATCGCGGCGACCCTGGACCAGGTCTTCAGCGGGGGTGGGGGACGGTGATTGGGCACGCGTTGGGCACGCGACGCACTGGCTGCGTCATCCGGGGAAGGGGGCCGGTCGGCTCCATCCGGCCTGACCTGCGGTGATGCGGTGGAGCCGATGACGGGAATCGAACCCGCGTGTCCAGCTTGGGAAGCTGGCGCTCTACCATTGAGCTACATCGGCACGCCGCCCGGACGGGGCCCGAAGCGGCGTCGGAAGTCTAACCCAACTGCGGTGCGGCGCTCGTCACGGCATCCGATCGGCGACGGCATCCGAGGTTCGCACCGGAAGGTTCAGGTCGACACCACTTAATAAGCGGTGCGAACCTGAAGGTAGTGGCATCGGGCGAGAAAGTTCTGCGGGGGCTGGCGGGTGCATCGAGGGTAGCCTTCCCCTCGTGCTGCTCTCCGACCGCGACATCAGGGCCGAGATCGACAACGGGCGGGTTGTCCTCGACCCGTGGGATCCCGCGATGATCCAGCCCAGCAGCGTCGACGTGCGCCTGGACAAGTACT
>JAKPQA010000114.1 GCA_029547025.1 Armatimonadota bacterium | reverse complement strand
CCCCTCCACGACACGCCAACCGTTGACCGTCTTGCGGAGGGGCGCCATGGGGGGAACCACGCGTCTCCCAGCGTGGTGGGCCCCCAACGCGCCCGATCCGCACGCCCCAACCTCGGGCCGGTCCGGGGCCCCGCGCCCTCTGGGCGCACCCCTGTGCGGCCCCTCCGAAAGACCAGGCGAGCGTTCCGCGCGACCTTCGCGAGACCCAGCCGCCCGGCCCAGGGCCCTATGTTACCGCCAATGGGCGCCGCCCCCCTACCCCGTCGTCCCTGAGGAGCCGCGCCCGCGGGGCGTCACGAAGGCCGACGGGCCGCCCCCCACCAGGGCCCACGTCGTCCCGCCTGGGATGGTGCCAGCGAGGCCGATGGGCAGCGCCAGGCACATCGACGAGAGCGCGGCGGCAGTCATCCCTGCTGCCCATCTGCTGGACGTCACGCGCGCCACCGCTGCGCGATGGAGTCCTCCGGGGGTGGAGGGGAGACTGGCATCGAGGACGAACCGCCTCGGGGAGACGGGGGCAGGCCGTCTGGTCCTCTGGTCTCGGCACTCCAGGGAGGCCCGCCATGCACCGACGCACATTCCTGAGGGGCGTGGCCCTTGCGGTTCTGGCCGGTCGGAGCCGCGCCTCGGCCCAGGAGTCACCGGCGGCCGGCCCGCTCGACCTGCTCGCCTACTCCCTGGGGCCCATCGTCTGGGTCAGGTGTGGCGGCCGGGCTCTCACGTGCTACCGCGCCCACGCCACGCAGAAGTATCCCTACTTCTACCCGGTGGCCGGGCCGCTGACGGGCGCCCCGCTGACCGAAGAGTCGGGCGACCCGTATCCACACCATCGGTCCGTGTACATCGGGTGCGATCGCGTGAACGGCGCGAACTACTGGCAGGAAGGCCTCGAACGGGGTCGCATCGTGTCGCGGGGGCCCGCCATCGCTCAGGGCACGGCCGCACACGTGGTGATCACGGACGCCTGCGATTGGGTACTCGACGGCCGAGAGCCGGATGTCACCGATACGCGCCGGTTCACCGTCACCGCACCCTCCGCGGCCCTTCGGCTGATCGATGCCGACATCACGCTCACCGCCGCGCGCGACGTGACCATCGAGAAGAGCAACCACTCGCTGTTCTCCGTTCGCGCTGCGGCCGACCTGACCCCTCTGGCGGGCGGCCACCTGGTGAACTCCGAGGGACAGGCCGGGGAGAAGGCCACCTTCGGCCAGCCAGCCAAGTGGTGCGCCTTCTGGGCCGCACGGCCCGGCGGCACCGAGGGCATCGCGCTGATGGACCACCCGAGCAATCCGTGGCAGCCGTGCCCCTGGTTCACGCGCGACTACGGCTTCATGTCGCCCACCCCGCTGAACTGGCTCGAGGTGCCCGGCATGGCCCTGCCCGCGGGCAGCCAAATCAGCCTGCGCTACCGTGTGGTGGCCTATGCCGGCACGCCTGAAGAGGCCGGCCTGGCCGCGCTCTACGACGGATGGGCGGCAGGATAGGGTGCGCATCCTGGCGGTCGACTACGGCACCCGGCGAATCGGCTTGGCGGTGAGCGACCCTCTCGGCGTCGTGGCATCGCCGCACGGCTTCGTCGACGTGGCGGACGATGGCTCTCATCTCGACACCATCGCGCAGCTCTGCACCGATCTCGAAGTGGGGCGCATCGTGGTCGGGCTGCCGCTGCACATGTCGGGCGAAGCCGGCGCATCGGCCGAGGCTGCGCGGGGGCTTGTCGAGGCCCTGGCCGACAGAGTCACGGTGCCCGTGGAGCTCTTCGACGAGCGCCTGACGACGACCCAGGCCGAACGGGCCCTCCTGGAATGCAATGTCCGGCGCGGGCGCCGCAAGCAGGTAGTCGATGGCGTCGCGGCCGCTGTACTCCTCGGCGCATACCTGGATCGGGCCAGGCAGCTGTCTCCTGACTGCGACGTCGGGTGAGCGCGCCCTGTGGACCAGGAGGGTCCCTGGCGCCGGGAGCGAAACCTATTGCTGTCCGAGTTCCATGGGGTCGGCGTGTGCCGGCATCCGAATGGGTGTCCCGGGTGAGGTGCGTGCCTGCGTGAGGGCAGGAATCAGGTGAGAGCATTGCTAGTCCGATGGAGCGCGTCTGCCGTTCTCTCCGTTCTCCTGGCGGTCGTCATCGGCGGCTGTGGTGACGGGGGCCAGGTGATCAATCCGCCAGTCGACAACGATCAGCAACTACTGGTGGGCACCGGCAGCGCCAACGGATACGTGTACACGCCTGTGCGCGTTCGGGCGTCGGATCTGGTAGTCTGCGAGCTCCCGCTTACTGAGGCCGAGCAGGAAGCTCAGGGGCTCGAACCGCTTGCCGGTGGCATCGCGACCATGGACACGGGCCAGAAGTGCCGCACCGGGCGTTCAGGCACCTACTCGCTGGTAGGGGTGCCCGCCGGGAGTCGCGTGATCTCCTTCGCCGACAGGACGGGCGCCTCGCTGGGGTCGGGCGTGCCCGTTAACGTGCGTACGAATGGCACCACCTCGGGCACTCGCGACCCCGCGCTAACGAGCACCGACCCGGGGGCGTGTTTTGGCTACCTTCTCGGGCGGCCCCGCATGGGATCGCCCATCGGGGGCGCTGCCGGCCTGACATGGACCGATGTCCGGTTTGCACCCTCGGACCTCAGCGGCGGGCTAGGCGAACTCCTGCCCATACCCAACGTGCAGGTGACGCTCGACGGACAGGCAACCACGACCGACGAGGACGGTTTCTTCCTCTTCGCAAATGTGGCGCCCGGCGAGTACCAAGTCACGGCCCTGGAGCACCACGTGCCGGTGGAGATTCTCGGCGGTCAGACGGTGTCAGTGGGCGAGACGCCGGCAGGACCGACCGGCGCCGTCGCGGGCTATGTCGCCGCCCCGGTCACACTGGCCTGGGGAGATCTATACTTCTCTCCCACCGACCCATCGGGCCTTCAGACTGTCACGGATGCCTGGGTGATGATCGACTCGGGGCAGATGGTCCGCACGAACGCATTGGGCCAGTTTGGCCTGATGGGCGTGACACCCGGCCTGCACATCGTTGCGGCGGCACGGGAGACCGATGAGGGCTTCGAGAACCTTGCGGTGGGCCAGGCCTTCGTGGTGGCCGGCCAGGTGGCCCGCGTCGGCGTGTTCCCGGCCAACATCGTCGGGGACATCGCGATCACGGCTCCGTCGACGGACACCATCCAGGTTGGAGATATGCTCGAACTCGACGCCGGGGCGCTGACACCACAGGGCGACCTGATCTTCGACTTCGACTGGTCGAGCGACAACCCGCAAGTCGCGAGAGTCAACGACTTCGGCGTCGTCCGGGGCAAGTCGGCAGGCTCGGCGGTGATCACGGCCACCTGCGGGTCGAAGTCAGCCAGCACCACGATCCATGTGGTCAGCGCGACGACGCAGGGACGAAGCCTGCTCTACACCGACGGTCTCGAGCTGTGGTCGCTCACCCGCGGCAGTGCGCCCACGCAGCTCTCTTCCTTCCAGGCCAACCCCGCATGGGGTATCACGGGCGTGCTCTCGGCAGACGTCTCGCCGGACGGCACGATCATCTTCCAGGGCGAGGCCGGCGACAGTGGGCAGTATGACTTGTTCGAGTTCGACGCGGCCACGGCGGCACCGGCCAATCTGACCCAGACCCCCGATGATGACGAGTGGGCACCACGGTTCTCGCACGATGGCCAGTACCTGGTCTTCACATCCATGTCGTGGGGGAGCTCCAGTGGCGCGGCCGAGGCCATTGTGCTGGCCGATCTATCCACCTACGACACGTATGCTTACGGACAGCCAGGCTGGACCCCGTCCTTCGGTGCCGCGTTCTCTCCGGACGACAGCGTCCTGGCTGTGGGTGTGGTCGTCCATAACGACACGGCCGCGGCCGGCCTGCCTCGCGCTCGGGGCCTGAACATGCTCCGCGGGCTGCGTCCGCGGCAGGCCACCGGAGAGTCGTACGGGATCGGCCTGATCAGCGTGTCGACGAGCGATGTCGTCGGGTTCTTCGACACCGGTCAGATACTCCCCACCACCGTCGACTGGCTCGATTCGCAGACCGTCGTGTTCACGGGCGCCGCGAACGGCGGCACCGACGTGTACTGGCTCGACGTCAGCACACCGGGCTCCGCGCCATGCGCGCTTACCAACGATGGGCTCGACAAGTACTTCGTCGCTGCGGGACCTGGCGGTCAGGCCGTGGCGTACTCAGTCTTGTCGAGTAACTTGACCACCGGCGAGTTCGATGCCGACATCGTGGCGGTGCGGATCGACGATGGCCATGTGGTACCGTTGGCGACCACCGGCACCGTCGAGTTCGCGCCCAGGTGGTACCCTGACTAGCCGCCCAGACCGACCAGCCGGGCCCGGCTTGGCCGGGCCCGGCGCAACGAATGGCGAGGACTTCAGAGCGCATGGGTTCCGAGAGCAGCGGCCCCCCTCGGCTACTCCAGATGGAGGGGATCCATAAGTCGTTCGGGGGCGTCCGGGCGCTCCGCGGCGTCGACCTCGAGCTGTTCGCGGGCGAAGTGCTCGCCCTCGTGGGCGAGAACGGCGCCGGCAAGAGCACCCTCATGGAGATCCTCTGCGGCAACCTCCGGGCCGACTCGGGTCGGATCATCTACGACGGCCGGCCCGTGCATTTCGGCGGGGCTCGCGAGGCGGCGTTCGCCGGACTCTCCATCGTGCACCAGGAGCTCAGCCTCGTCCCCTACCTCACCGTCGCCGAGAACATCTTCTGCGCGCGCGAGCCGGTCTACCCCGTGATCGGGTTCGTGAACCGTCGGCGCCTGTTCAAAGATGCCCAGGAAATCCTGCGGCGCTTCGACCTCGATGTCCATCCCGCTGCCACCGTGGGGCGTCTCCCGGTGGCCCTGCAGCAGATGATCGAGATCGCCAAGGCCCTGTCACTCGACTGCCGCGTGTTGGTGCTCGACGAGCCCACAAGTGCTCTTACGGATCGGGAGGCGCGCTATCTCTTCGGGATCATCCACCGCCTCCGCGACCGAGGCGTCGGTGTTGTGTACATCTCACACAAACTCCCCGAGGTCTTCGAGATCGCCGACCGCATCGCGGTGCTGCGCGATGGTGCTCTCGTCGGCGTGCGGAATCGCGAGGACGCCACGCCAGCGGATGTGGTGCGCATGATGGTTGGGCGCGAGATGGGGGCCGGCTACCCGGATCGCGCCGGCGAGCCCGGGCCCGTGGTGCTACGGGTCGAAGGACTGACCCGGGAGCCCCGCTTCCGCGATGTCACCTTCGAGGCACGGGCCGGTGAGATCCTGGGTATCGCCGGGCTCGTGGGCTCGGGCCGTACCGATGTGGCGCGCGCCATATTCGGCGCCGATCGGCCCGACGCCGGGACGGTTCTGGTCGACGGCCGCCCGGTCCGCGCGCGGTCGCCTGAGGATGCCATCGGGTACGGCATCGCCTACGTGCCGGAGGACCGCAAGGAACTGGGCCTCTTCCTGCGCCTCTCGGTGCGCCAGAACGTGGCCGCCGCTAACCTGCGGGCCCTGTCCCGCCTCGGCTTCATGGACGGAAAACGCGAGGCCGATGTCGCCCGGCGTTATGTGGACCGTCTGGGCATCCGCACGCCCTCGGTCGAGAGCACCACATCGAACCTCTCGGGAGGCAACCAACAGAAGGTCATGCTGGCCAAATGGCTGGCGACCTCGCCCCGGGTGCTTATCGTCGATGAGCCCACTCGCGGTGTGGATGTGGGCGCCAAGGCCGAGGTGCACGAGATCCTGCGAGGGCTGGCTCGCGACGGTGTGGCCGTCATCATGATCTCATCCGAACTCCCCGAGGTCATTGGAGCCAGTGACCGCGTCCTGGTGATGCACGAAGGATGCATCCGCGGCTGCCTGGACGCGGCCGAAGCCACCGAGGAGCGCATCATGCTCCTGGCCACCGGCCAGGAATCGGTGGCGCACAACTGAGGCGCCACCAGCTGCAGCAGCAACGGAGGGACGACAACACCGACATGGCCGACGACCACAGCGCTCCACCACGGGACTCCACCACGACCGGGGAGAGCTCGGCCGTAGCCGAGGCGGGGGGGGGCATCACGGGCGCCGCCCTGCTCAACATGGCACGGCTCAGGGAGTTCGCCACGCTGCTGATCGTCATCGCCGTGGTCATCGTCTTCCACGTCAAGACGCTGCCTCAGACCCAGAGTGACCCCTTCCCCTCCGTCTTCCTGTCGCCCAACAACATCCAGGCCATGCTCCGGGGCATCACCACCGAGGCCATCCTCGTCGTCGGGATGACCATCGTCATCGTGGGCGGAGCATTCGACATATCCGTCGGATCGATCCTCGCCCTGTCAGGTCTGGCTTGTGTCTTTGCTCTCAAGTGTGGCCTGCCGACCCCCATCGGGGTGCTCATTGGATTACTCACCGGCAGCTTGTGCGGACTCATCAACGGCCTGTTCGTTGCCCGTGTGGGCATCAGCCCCCTCATCGCCACCATGGGCATGATGATGGTCGCCCGGGGCCTCGTCATCTGCTACATCCACGCGGCGGGGCCGGTGCGGTCCGATGACCTTCCCGCATCGTTTGCCGCCATCGGGAAAGCCGGCTTCTACGGCGTCCGCCCGGCCGGTGAGGGCGGTTTCCTCAACATGCAGGGGTTCTGGGTGATGGTGGTCACCCTGGCCACGGTCCTTGTGGGCGATGTGCTCCTGCGCAATCTGCGCTGGCTGCGCCAGGTCTACTACATGGGAGGTAACGAAAAGGCGGCGGCGCTTTCGGGCATCAACGTGGCCCGGGTGCGCACGGTCACATTCGTCATCACCGGCCTGACGGCCGGACTGGCCGGTGTGCTCAACTCGGCCCGCTACGGGACGGCGAGCTATGAGGCCGGGCAGGGGATTGAGCTACAGGTCATCGCCGAGTGCGTCATCGGCGGCGCCAGCCTGGTGGGCGGGCAGGGCACGGTACTGGGGGCATTCCTGGGCGTTGTGCTCGTCAACTGCATCAAGACCGGTCTCACCCAGACAGGCGTCCCGCCCGACTGGCGGTTCGTGATCGTCGGTGCCGCTCTGGTGTTCTTCGTGACCCTGGACGTGCTCGTGGCCAAGAGGCGTCGCGGCGCCTAGCGACGAAGACCCTCGGGTCTGTGCGTATCGAGGAGGCGAAGCCAGTGTTTCGGAACATGACCAGGCCCTCGATGCTGGGCCCCTGGATGCTGCTGCTGGGGACCCTCATTCTCTCCTCCGGCTGCAAGAAGCCCGGGGACCTGCCGGCCGGACCAGACGCCGCGACGGGTGCCAAGACCACGGCCACGACGGGCGCCACGGCTGTCGAGAAGAAGTTCAAAGTCGCCATCTCCACACGCCCGGGGCAGTGGAACCTCGACGAGCGAGTCCGGGGCTACAAAGAGACGTTCGAGAAGGAGTACCCCGAGATAGAAGTCGTCGCCGAGATCGACGATGAGACCAAGTACGAAGTCGGCACGCGCGAGGCGTCAGCGGTGCTCGAGAAGTTCCAGGACCTGGCCGGCTTCGCGGGCATCAATGCCGCCAGTGGGCCAGGCGTGGCCAAAGCGGTCGAGAATGCCGGGAGGTCGGGCAAGGTCGTCGTGGTGGCCATGGACGCCGACTCGCCGGTCCTGGATGCCATAGAGGCGGGCACCATCCAGGCCTCAGTCGCCCAGCGCCAGTACTACATGACGTACCTCGGCGTCAAGTACCTCTACGGCCTGAAGCACAAGCTGCTCCGCGCGCCCGATGACCAGTCGGCCGACTCCCGGCTCCCCGCCATCGCGGCCGAGGTCGATACCGGCACCGTCGAGGTGACCAAGGAGAATGTGGTCGTCTTCCGTACGCCCTCCCAGGGCGCGAAGGAAGACATCAAGAAGACGCACCCCGAGTGGGTCCGGCTCCTCTCCGACCGCAAAGTAGTGGGCGATACCTCCAACGAGGAGTACGTCGTCATCGGCATCTCCACCGGAGTCGAATACTGGAACGCCACGCGCGAGGGCCTCAAGGATGTCTGCGCCGAACTGGGCGTCAAGCCCCGGTTCACCGGCCCCGAGGACCAGAACCCGGAGAAGCAGGCCGAGGAGCTCGACAACGTCATTGCCCGCAAGCCCGCAGGCATCCTGATCGCGCCCGGGAACCCCGAGACCCTCAAGCCCTACATCGACCGCGCCATCGAGGAGGGCATCAACGTCATCTGCATCGATACGGACTCGCCAAAGAGCAGGCGCCTCGCCTACGTCGGCACCAGCAACTACCAGGCCGGCGTCATGGGCGCCCACATCATGGCGAAGGCCCTGGGGGCCAAGCGCGCCGGGGAGCGCGCCGACGACGCCAGCGGCGCCGACAGCTCCGGAAGCCTCTAGCCGACGGCCCCTCGGGCTTGCCGTCATGAGCCGCTCGCACCGGAAGGCGCCAGGGCCCAGCGAGACTGAATGCCGTGCAGATCGCCCCCTGTGGGGGCGGTTTGCGTTGGGCGACCGCCCTGGCGTCGGCTTCCAGGAGGCGATCGGCGCGGCTCTGGCGTACCCGTTAGGAGGGACCGCCCGTGGCTCCGTGCACGACCAGACGCAGGCCGGGCACCATCCTGGTGCTCGCCTTGGGCATCGCGCTCCTCGGTCCGGGCTGCAAGAGGTCTGAGGACCTTCCATCCGGTCCCGCCGAAGGCGCCCATCCGGCCTCCGGCCCGGAGATTGCCCCCGCCAAGCGCTTCAAGGTCGCCCTTTCGACCCGGCCGGGGCAATGGAACCTCGAGGAACGGATCCGCGGGTACCGCGAGACGTTTGCCAATGAGTACCCCGAGATCGAGGTGGTCGAGGAGATCGACGACGAGACGAAGATGGAGGTCGGCACCCGCGAGGCGGCCGCGGTGCTCGAGGCCCACCCCGATCTCGCCGGGTTCGCTGGTGTCAACGGTGCGAGCGGCCCCGGAATCGCTCGAGCCGTCTCCGACGCGGGGCGCCAGGGGAAAGTCATCGTGCTCGCTATGGATGGGGACTCGCCCGTGCTCGACAAGATCGCCGACGGCACCATTCTCGCCTCGGTGGCCCAGCGCCAGTACTACATGGGCTATCTCGGTGTCAAGTATCTCTATGGTCTGCGGCACAGGTTCCTCCGCGACCCCGACGACCCAAGCGCCGATCCAAGCATTCCCGCCATCGAGAAGACAGTGGACACGGGTACCATCGAGGTGAATCGGGGCAATGTCGACGTGTTCCGCACCCCCTCCCAGGGCGCCAAAGAGGAGTTGCCGCTCAGGCACCCCCAGTGGGTGAAGCTGCTCGAGGGTCAGAGAGCCCCGGGGAGTGCTGCCCATGAGGAGTACGTGGCCCTCGGTATCTCGACCGGCGGCGAGTACTGGCAGGCGGCCGCCGCCGGTCTCAACGACGCCGGGAGAGAGCTCGGCGTCAGAACCCGATTCAGCGGCCCCGAAGACCACAGTCCGGAGAAGCAGGCCGAGGAACTCGACAGCGCCATCGCCCGAAAGCCGGCCGGCATCCTCATCGCGCCCGGCAATCCGAGCATCCTCACGCCGTACATCGACCGCGCGATCGAGCACGGTATCCCCGTCATCTGTTTCGACACCGATGCGCCCGGGAGCAAGCGCATCGCCTACATCGGGACCAGCAACTACGAGGCCGGCTGCATGGGTGCCCACATCCTCGCCAAAGCCCTCGGCGCTCGACGCGTGAACCCGGCGGCCAAGACCACGCCGGCTAAGCCGTAGGCGTGTGAGAGTTCAGAGTTGGTGTGAGATTGAGGGAGGTACGGGGCAGGTTGGTGTCGTAGAAGAGTGGACTGCACCCCGGTTAGTAGACAGGGAGTTGGGGGGATTGAGGGGGGAACGGGTGTTTGGGTTGGGCCCCGCGAAGCGGGGGTGTATCCGCCGTTCGCCGGCGGGAGGGCCAGTACCTTCCTGACGGGCAAGTTCGAGGCGGCGTCGCTCCGCTCATCTTTGGATCTGCGCTCCGCCGCCTCGAACGCCACGGGGCTCCGGTAGCCCAGAGCCGAGTGCATCCGCTTGCCGTTGCAGACATCCTCGATGAAGGTGGCCAGTCGGGCCTCAGCTTCGGCGAAGTTGCGGTAGTCGTTGAGCCGCACTTCCTCGAGCTTCAGCGTGGCGAAGAACGACTCCGCCTGGGCGTTGTCCCGAGGACACCCTCGACGGCTCATGCTCTGAACCAGTCCGGCGCCGTCCAACCGCGCCACATACTCGGACGACGCATACTGCACGCCCTGGTCTGAGTGGTGGATGGCCCGGGCGCCCGGGCGTCGGGCCAGTGCCTGGTCCAGAGCCGCCGTGGCCAGCCGCGCATCCAGGTAGCGTGCCAGCTTCCAGCCCAGCACGCGTCGGGAATAGGCATCCAGCACCGTGGCCAGATACACGAACCCTTCGGGCAGGCGGATGTAGGTCAGGTCCGCCACCCACAACTGGTCCAGTTGGGTCACCACCAGGTCTTGGATGCGGTTGGGGCACACGCCCAGACCGTGATCCGACTGGGTGGTCCGCACGCTCCGGCACCTCAGGCGGCAGAGCCAGCCTTCGGCGCGCATCACTCGCAGCACGCGCTTGTGGTTGGCCACCACGCCGTGGCGGGCCAGCTCCCGCGTCACCCGCCGATAGCCATAACCCGGCCACTGCCCGACGATGGGCTCCACCTGCGCGCGCAGCTCCGCGTCGCCATCGGGCCGGGTCGCCGCCCGACGGGCCTTGTATAGACCCGATCGACTCACGCCCACCAGCTCACATCGGCGCGAGACGGGGAGTTCCGCCGGGGCGGACTCTACCATCTCGCGCTGGGTGGCAAAGGGACGTGGGCCCTCTTCAGGCACTCTTTGAGGAAGTTGACTTCCATCACCGATCGGCCCAGAGCCCCCTGCAGATCCCGGATCTGCTTCTCGGCCGCGGCCAACGCATCGGCCTGAGGGTCACCGGTCTGGAACGCCTCGGCACCTCGCTGCCGATACTGCTCCAGCCACCGTCTCACCACCGAGTCACACAGCGAGTGCTCGCGGCAGATCCGGATCACCGACTTCTGCCCCGACTCGATCTCTCCCACCACCTGAAGCTTGAACTCCCGGCTGAACTCCCGACTGGCCATGGGACACGGCTCCTCTCGCGCCGGCTCCCGGCGCGGTCTCCAGAGACCCGTACCCCCAACTTCGCCTCAACCTCTGCCTACTCATTGGGGTGCAATGCAGGGGTCAGGGATCAGGGATGAGGGATGAGGGGGCAGAAGAGGGGCAACACGTAAGCCCGGGCGGCTCGGCCGACGAAGCCGAACGGCCGCCCCATGGTCGTGGCTGGCGGGCGGCGACGGGGAGGCGCGCATGAAGGATCAGTACTTCGGGGATCGACGGGACTTCTGGAAGTATGACCTGCTGATGGAGCTGGCCGAGCGCGCGGTGGGGCACCCCCGCCTCACGATCCTGCCCATGCTCACACGTGATGACGGGAGCGCCGAGGGCAAGCTGACGTCCTACCCGGTGGGAGGGCGGAGGTCCGAGCTGCGCGAGTTCCTGTGGGGGGGTGTCAAGGACGGACGGCGCAGTCTGCCGCGGCTCCACTGCTTCTTCGACCCGATCGGCTGGGATCTTGCGCTGCACGACCACGAGTGGCTGCCTGGCGAGCGGTCGGGCGACTACTTCGCGAGCCTACCAACGCGACTCGCGGCGGACGCTGTTGTGTTCATCGATCCTGACATCGGGCTGGTGCCGGAGAAGCGTGCACCGTCGGCGGGCAACCGCCCGAAGTACGTCAGCTACGACCAGGCAGGGGGTGTGTTCCGCCTTCTCCGTGGCACGTCGGTTCTGGTCATCTACCAGCACCTCCAGTTCAACGCCCACAAGCGTGAGAGTGACCTGCAGGCCAAGTGCCGGCGGCTGAGCCAGGAGCTCAGCGGCCGGCGCGTGTGGGGCCTCTGGGCCGGCGACTTGGCATTCGTGGTCTGCGCATGCCCCACGGCCGACGACGGGGTCGTCGGCCAGGCCCTCGAGGAGTACGCCAGTCGACTGAAGATGCGACTGCTCTGTGAGGCAGGGTCGCTCTCGACACCATAGGGTCTAGGCGAGGAATGGGCAGGATGTAGGGGCCAGCGGCCCGACCGACGAAGCGCTGCGTATGCTGACGGCTGCTCCGGGTATCGACGCGGCGCACGGCACGCCCGTGGCCGCCTCGCGCCGGGCGATCATTCTCGCTCTGCTGCTCATCCCCCTGAATGCTTACTGGCTCGTCATCATCGAGGTCATCCGCAACACGCAGACGCCGACCTCGCTGTCGCTCTTCTTCAATGTCGTCTTCACCATGCTCATCGTGCTGGCGCTGAACGCGCCGCTGCGGCGGCTGGCGCCGAAGCTGGCTCTGGCGCCCGGCGAGCTGGTTACCATCTATATGCTGGTCTCGCTGGGTTCGGCCATGGCGGGCATCGACATGCTCTGCGGCATGCCCCCGGAGCTGGCCTATCCGGCTCACTACGCCACGCCGGAGAACCAGTGGGGCGAGTTGGTCCTGCCGTGGCTGTCGCGGGATCTGGCCGTCTTCGACAAGACCTCGCTGACGAACTTCTGGGCGGGCGGCAGCTCGCTCTACCTGCCCGAGAACTACCGGCCGTGGATCGGCCCGCTGCTTCGGTGGAACGGCTTCATCGTGCTCATGGCGACGGTGTTTCTGGGGCTGGCATCCGTGTCGCGGCGACGGTGGATCGAGTCCGAGCGGCTGACGTACCCGGTGGCGCAGATCCCGCTGGAGATGACGGCGGGGTCGTTGGGGCTGTTCCGAGCCCGCACATTCTGGCTGGCCTTCGCGCTGGTGTGCGCCATCGATCTGCTGAACGGGTGGCACGTGCTGAAGCCTTCGGTGCCGCAGATCGCCGTGCGGTCCACCGCGATCCCTCAGTACAACCTGGGGGCGCAGCTCATTGATCGTCCGTGGAACGCCGTGGGCTTCTTCGCGGTGTCGTTCTACCCGTTCATCATCGGCATGGGGATGCTGATCCCCAAGGAGCTCACCTTCTCGTGCTGGTGGTTCTACCTGTTCTTCAAGGCGCAGATGGTGGCCGCCGCGCAGATCGGGAAGCTGGAAGCGAACGGGTTCCCATTCATGCGCGAGCAGTCGTTCGGCGCGTACATGGGGCTCGTTGGGTTCTCGCTCTGGATGAGCCGGGGGCACCTGGCGCGAGTGGCCCGGGCGGCGCTCCGCGGCGACGGGGGGGACTCCACCCGGGAGGCGATGAGCTACCGCACATCGGCGCTGGCCGTGCTGGGCGCGGGCGGGGGTCTGGTGTGGTTCGGGCACTACGCCGGGATGTCAACCTGGTATGCGATGGCGTTCTTCGTCATCTACGCGCTTCTGTCCCAGGCGGTGACCCGTATCCGCGCGGAGATGGGCATTCCGTCGCACGAGATGCACTTCGTAGGGCCGGGTCAGATTCTGCCCCGCCTTCTCGGGTCGCGCAACGTGGGTCCGGCGAACACGGTCAGCTCCTACCTGTTCTACTGGTTCAACTATGGCCACCGGTGTCATCCGATGCCCCACATCGCCGAAGGGCACAAGCTCGCGAGCCGCTGCGGGCTGGCGCCGCGATCGCTGACGCTGCCGATGCTGGCGGCCATGATGGTTGGGTCGGTGAGCGCACTCTGGGCGATGCTCCACATCTGGTACCAGGACGGTGCGGCCACGAAGTGGGCGCCCTACCATGCGTCGATCTGGATGGCGAGCCTACCGACCATCGAGATCGCGTCGAAGATCCAGAGCCCGACGCGGTTCAACGTGCCGGTGCTAGTCGCGGTGGTCGCGGGCCTCGTGGGCTCCATTGTCGGGATGGCCGGGAACTCAAGGCTCGACTGGTGGCCGATCCACCCCGTAGGGTATGCCATCTCGACGGCCTGGGCCATGGAGCACATGTGGTTCTCGCTGTTCATAGCCTGGGCGGTGAAGTCGGTCCTGACGCGCTACGGCGGGCACAGCGCGCTCAAGCAGGCAGTGCCGTTCGCTATGGGTATGGTGCTCGGGGACTTCCTAACAGGCAGCCTGTGGTCTCTCTATGGGACGTGGAAGGGCATCCGAGCGTACAGCATCTGGGTGTAGGTGTTGCTCTGGACGGGAGGAGTTGCCGTGAGGCCATGGTTCTGCGGGTGGGCTGGGCTGGCGCTATCGGTGCTTGCGTGCCTGGCGGTTGGTGGTTTGGGCGGGCTGTTCACGGCGTCGTCGGTCTCGACCTGGTACCCCGGTCTCAGCAAGCCATCTTGGACGCCACCCAGCGGCGTGTTCGCCCCGGTGTGGACGACGCTCTATGTGACGATGGGCGTGGCCCTCTGGCTGGCCTGGCGGGCTCGGCCGGAGTCCGCCGGGGCGTGCTCGGCGCTCTTCGCCGTTCAGCTTGTGCTGAACCTGGCATGGTCGGTGGTGTTCTTTGGGCTCCGTCAGCCAGGGTGGGCCGTGGCCGAGATCGTGGTGCTCTGGTGCGCCATCGCGGCGACGGCGTGGCGGCTGTGGCTCTGCACACCGATTGCCGGGCTGCTGATGGTGCCCTATCTGGCGTGGGTCACGTTCGCCACAGCGCTGACTGCCGCCATCTGGCGGATGAACGGGTAGCCCGGCCCTACCACTGCGCCGGCAAGAACTGGTCCACGTCCTTCGCCGTGATGATATGCTTCTGTAGGTAATAGACCGGACGGGTAATGGGCTCGCCGCGGAACCAGCGTGCGGCGATCTCGACGGGCAGGGCGCCGTCCGCCTCAGCGGACTGGTATGTGATGGCGTACAGGCGGCCCTCCTTGATGTACTCGAGCCCCGTTCGGCTGCTCCCAGCGGCGACGCAGATCACGTCATCGCGTCCCGCGTCCTTGAGCGCCTCAACGATGCCGACCTGCGCCTTGGAGTCGTCCGCACTCACGATGCCCTTGAGCTTGGCGCCGTAGGTCTTCAGCCAGGCGGCGACCTGGGTCTTGGTCTTCTCGGCCTGCAGGTCCGTTGTCTGCATGTCCAGGCAGGTCATGGCCGGGGCGATCTTCTTCAGCTCGGACACGGCGCCCCAGGTCCGCGAGAGGTAGCAGCTCGTGCCGGCCAGGTGACGGACGACGCAGTAGCCCCCCTGGTTGCCCATCCGCTGGGCGAACTCGCGCGCCAGCATCCGGAACTGCCCCCAGTCGTCTGGTCCGGTCCAACAGATGACGTATTTCATGCCCTCGTCGACGGGGATCAGGTTGCTGGCGATGGTGGGCATCTTCGCATCGTAGAGGCGCTTGAGCATGGGCACGACTCCGTTGGCATCGACGGGAGTGATGATGACCATGTCGGGGCGCATCTCCAGGGCCTGCTCGACCTGGTCCATCTGGACCTTGTTATCGTTGCCGGCCTCCATGATGGTCAGATCGAAGCCATAGGCCTCGGCCAGCCTCCTCATGCCGTTGCCATAGCCTTTCCAGTACGGGTGGTCCATGTACTGAAGGGAGACCACGCGCTTGCCGCGGGGCCCATCGCCAGGGCTGGCGGGCTGTGGGAGCTTGGTGCCGCTCCACCCGGCATACTCGAAGTCGTACCAGCGGAGCGGGTCGTCATCGGGCAGAGCCTCAGGGTTGGCCGGACGCGGCGGCGCCTCGAGTGGGCTGTCGTCGATCCACACCAGCGGCTGGCCGTCGGTAGCTTTCAGGCTTAGGGCACCCGCGGTATCTGTCTGGGTGGCGCTGCCCGGCGCCTCCGGCGCCCCCGCGATCGAGGCCGATGTGGGGGGCGCCGAGGCGTGCCCGCGACTCCACATGGCGTAGATCGTCACCATGGCCACACACGCCATCCCGGTAACGCACACCATGGCGAAGATGCGGTCGTGCTGTCGTGGCTGCATGTCCGGACTCCCTTGCGCGGAGATGGTGTCCTCGACGGAAGCCAGGGGCAGTCCCTGCGTTTCCAGCTCCCGAAGCAGCTGTCGCCTCTGGCCGCGGACTCGATCGAGGCGCGCTTGTCGCCAGGCGTCGTGCAGGATGATGGCGGCAAGCACCGCTCCCTGGGCCACCAGTTTGGCGGACTTGGATGCGCCGAGGTAGCTCATGCCGTTCGTGAGCGTGTTGAGCAAGAGCAAGGCCAGAACACTCATGCTGACAGTGCCCCGGCCGCCGCTCATGGCGGTTCCGCCCGCGATCACGGCGGCGATGACGAGCATGAGCGACTTCTCGCCGAGGTTCGGCATAACGGTGTTCTGCGCGGCGGTGGTCAGGGCTCCCCCGAGAGCAGAGAGGATGCCCGATGCCACGAAGGTCAGAGTCAGCAGACGGGTGACGGGCACGCCGGCATTGAAGGCGACCTGCGAGTCGGCGCCCACGAGGTACAGGTTCCGGCCGAAGGCCGTGCGGCGCAGCACGACCTCGGTCAGGGCTAGAGGCGCCACGACGAGCAGCACCCGCGGCGACCACGGGAGAACCGGGCTGAGCCACTCGGCCGCCTGCAGGCCGACCACCGCGTCGGGCAAGGACTTGCTGCCACCCTCCAGCAGCGCCCGGCACACGCCTTGCAGGATGGTCATGGTGCCGAGCGTCGCGATGAACGAGTTCACCTTGGCCCGCGAAACGAGCAGGCCGTTGGCCAGACCGACGACGGAGCCAGCCACCCCGGCCGCCAACACGGCGCCGGGCCAACCGAGCAACGGCTGGGTGAAGATAAGTACAATACCACCGAGGCACATGGTGGCCCCGATGGAGAGGTCCAGGTGTCCGACCAGCATGACGAGGGTCAGACCGATGGCGGCCAGTGTGTCCGTGGTGGTCGCGCGGATGATGTTGCCCGCGTTTGTCCCGTTGGCGAACTGCCCCGGCACGAGGACGGCGAACACGGCACAGATCGCCGCTCCCATGAGGGGCAAACGGAGGGCGTGAGCCCACTCGGAGAGGCGGCCTTCAGCTCTCACGGTGCCCCGCCTTACGCATGAAGTAGGAGCTCAGCGCCACGATGATGACGAACAGCATCCCGCGGATGGCCAGCTGCTGATCCTGCCCGACACCGGGCATGAGCGGGAGGATCCTCCCCAGGAGGCCGATGGCCAGCACGCCGCCGATGACGCCGGCCACGGTGCCCCGTCCGCCGGCCAGCGCCACGCCGCCCAGGACCACGGCGGTGATGGCCTGGAAGTCGTAGGTGGCGCCGATCTCGACGTCCCCGTACATGTTCAGGCTCGTCTTCAGGATGCCCGCCACGGCAGCCATGAGGCCCGACCAGACGAAGGCCAGCATGACCACGCGCCGGACCGGCACCCCCGTGAGCCGGGCGGCATCGTAGGCGGCCCCGGTGAGGGCGAGGCGTTTGCCGAACACGGTGTGTTGCAGCAGCACGTAGCTCAAGCCCGCCGACACTGCGAGGAGAAGGACGGCCACAGGCACGACGCCGAGTACGCTGCCCCGATAGACCTGGGAGAACAGGGCGCCAGTGGCTGTGTTCTTGTCGACATAGACCCACTTGCCGCCGTACGCCCATCGTGTGGTGCCGTCGAAGACGGCCAGGGCAGCCAGGGTCCAGATGATCGGGTTCAGGCGGAGGTAGCCGATCACCGTGCCGTTGATGAGGCCCAGCAACACGCCCACGGCGAGAGCGGCGATCAATGCCGTGGCCAGCCCAGCTGGGAGCAGCGCGACGGCGACGATGCCCGACACGGCCATGATGGCGGGGATCGACAGATCGACATAGTGTCCGCTGACTGTGACGAGACTCACACCGACGGCCACGATGCCGAGGATGGACACGTCGCGGACCACCTGCAGCAGGCTGTCGGCCGAGAGGAAGTCGGCCGATAGCGTCCGGCCGATCGCCAGCAGGAGGGCAACGACGAGATACACGCCCCAGAGGCCGAGCCAGCGGTGGACCCGCAGGCCGGGCCCAGAGGAGGGCGTGAGTCCGGGTTGCGTCATGTCGCCCCCTCCTCGTCCATCGCCGGAGGCGGTTGCCCGCTCGCTGCCAGGAGGATGCGCTCGGGTGTCAGAGCGTCGCCACGGAGCTCACCGATGACTCGTCCCTCACGGAGCACGATGGCGCGGTGCGAGAGGCTGGCGAGCTCGGGCAGATCGCTGGACACGAGCACAATGGCGCGTCCCTGGCGGGCCAGGTCAGCTATCGCGCGATGGATGGCCGCCTTGGCACCGACGTCGACCCCTCGCGTCGGCTCGTCGAGCACCAGGACTCTCGGGCCGGTGGCGAGCCATTTGGCGAGGAGTACCTTCTGCTGGTTCCCGCCCGACAGCTGGCCGGCTTCGCGGCGTAGGTCGGGTGGCTGTATGTGCAGGGCGTCCACCCATCGCGACGCGACGGCCCGGCCCTCGGTCCGGCGGTACACGCCCCGGCGGCTGAGGCGGCCCCAGATGGCGGCCACGATGTTCTCCTCGACCGGGAGCCCGAGGGCGAGGCCCTGGGTCTTGCGGTCCTCAGTGAGATAGGCCAGACCGCGCCGGATTGCCTCCTCGGCGTTCCTGGGACGCAACGCCTCCCCGTTCAGGACCACGCGGCCCTCGTCGAGTGGGTCAATCCCACACATTGCGCGCGCCAGCTCGGTGCGTCCGGCCCCATTGAGACCCGCGATGCCGACGATCTCTCCCTCGTGGACTGTGAGGTTCACGTCGTGGAAGAAGCCGTACCGGCTGAGGTGCTCCGCGTGGAGCAGCGGCGCGCCCAGGTTGCTGCCGCGGTGCGTCTGGTGTTCGCTCGCCGCGCCGCCGACCATGGCCTCGATCAGCGACTCGTGGGTCACATCTCCGATCTCGTATGTGCCGACGCGCTTGCCATCGCGGAGGACCGTTACGCGATCCGCGACGCGAAACACCTCAGGAAGGTGGTGGGAAATGTACACGATCGAGAGACCCGTGCGCTTCAGGTTGAGGATGATCTCGAACAGCCGGTCGACCTCCTCGCGCGACAGGGCCGAAGTGGGCTCATCCATGACCAGTATGCATGGCACGTGGCCCAGGGCGCGCGCGATCTCGACCAGTTGGGCCTCGTGCTGGCTGATCTCCTCCACCGGCGTTCGCGGGTCGAGGTCGAGGCCGACGCGGGCCAGGCACGCACGGGCTTGCTCGAGCATGGCTCCGGTGTCGAGCCACCCGAAGCGGCGGCAAGGCAGGCGGCCTGCCAGGACATTCTCGGCAATGCTCCTCTTGCGAGCCAGGCTGAGCTCCTGGTAGATCATGGCGATGCCGCAGTCTCGGGCCGCGGCAGGCGAGTGCAGGGTAACCGGGCGGCCACCGACTTCGACCTGGCCAGTGTAGTCGTCGAAGGAGCCAGCGAGGATTCGCATGAGTGTCGACTTGCCGGCACCGTTCTCGCCCATGAGCGCGTGGACTTCGCCAACCCGCGCCTCGAAGTCGACGTGATCCACGGCCAGGGAGCCGGGGAACCGCTTGGAGACGCCTGTCATGCGAAGCGCCGGGGTCTCGTGGGCCATCGCACCTCACCACGAGTGGGCTTCGAGGTCTCCGGCGCTCAAGCCTGCTCGCTGACCAGTTCGGAGGCCATGGCTGCCCACTCCCACAGGCGCTGGGGCTGGTAGCGGACTGTCGAGATGTCTTTCAGAATGATCTCCACGTGGCATCCGCGGGTCTTCTCGAGCGCCGTGCGGAGCTCGTCCCGCATGGCTTCCGGCCGCCAGCGGTGCTCCGCCAGGTAGGCGGGGTTCGGTTTGTAGCTGATGACGAAGTCCCGGCCCACATTGCGGACGGCGCGATCCAGATCGACCCAGCAGCTCATCGAGATCTTCCGCAGACGAGGGATCCGGCGAAGGATGTCCATCTTGGCGTCGAGGGGCTCGCAGCACCCGTAGTAGTTGAGCCCCCAGCGCGAGAGCCATGGGATCTCGTGCTTGAGGGCGAACTCCCAGTGGGTCTCGGGCGACACCTGGGAGAAAGCCTGGGCGTTCGAGCAGCCCCACATGTTATGGGGCCGGACCCAGCCGGGATCGAAGTCGCTCCCCGGCAGCTCCCGGGTGTAGCCGTAGCCCCCGGAGCCGACGCGCGTGTTGTTGCAGTCCAGCGACAGCAGGTTCTGTTCGACGAACTGGTCGAGCTCCGTCATCCACGCCGCTACCATGCGATCCACGGCAGCATGCACCATCTCAGGACGGTCGTGCAGGTCGAGCATGGCCTCAGTGACCCCCCACCACCGAATGAGGTAATCCCACGGCGTGAACCAGATGTGGCTCTGCCCCACCTTCCGGACGGGCATGAGGCCTTGGCAGAGGTCGCACATCGTGGCGTATGCGGTCGCCGTGGCGTCGGGGTTGTGGGTGACGTGCGGCATGCGAATCTTCTCGAGGTCTTCCAGGTGGCGGATCTGGATCCTGAAGTGGCGCGACACGACCGGGTTGGCGTCGTCAGTCGTGACGATGTCAACGTCCTCGATGATGCCGAAGTCGGTGCTGTGAATGGCGAGCGGGCACTCGATGGCGTCGGAGACGATCATGTCGCCGGGCAGGTGACGCCACTGGTAGAGGGTCTGGCGGAGGCGACTCTCGAGGTCGCGTGCCCAGGGATGTTCCGTCCGCACCGCCAGCTCGCCATCGACGTCCATCTCGTGCCAGGGGATCTCGTTGATCCAGACCATGGGGCGAACCGATTCCAGGTCGTTCAGCCGCTGCCACAGCTCCGCCCGCTCGCGCTGGATCGGAAGGGCGGCGATGTCAGCAACGTCCGCGATCAGGCGGCGGAGCACGTCTTTGTCGTGTGGTGTGAGGCGGATCTCCTCCGCCGGGGCCGGTGGCGTGCGATGGCTCGGGTCGTGGAGCATGGTGGAGCCTCCTCTTGACGGGGGCCGGATGGCTGACGTCGGTCAGCCCCTTCCCAGCCTCCCCGTGAACGGGGGAGGTGAAGAGCTCACCGCCTCCGCCTGAGCCTGTCCGAGGGGCGCCGGGAGGAAGTAGCCGGTGGCCTCACTCGCCGCACGGGCAGGGACTCCGGCAGAGAGGTGGCAGCTCAGTGGATCGCTCCCGTCCACGCCTGCCGCATCTCTTCGATGTTCCGCGCGTTGCCACGCAGACGCTCGGCGATGCCGGCATCGCCGCCCGACGCCGCATCGGCTTGCTCGAACGTCGGCGGCAGCGTTGTCTCCGGCCAGGGCATGGCGAACCCGTAGAAGCCGATGCCCAGACAGGCGTAGTCGGCGAGGAGCTTGCCGGCTGGGTGCTGCGCCCCCCAGCCGCACACGCACTGGATCACCTGGGCGTGCGGCCCAACGGCGGCGCGGGCGACGTCCAGCAACTCCCTCGACGGGCCCTCGGTCATCAGCCAGTCGACTTCTCGCACCAGGCGCGAGTTCTTCTGTTGCGGGTTCGCAAGATCGTGCGAACTGAGCCAGATGACGCAGTCGGGCTTGGCGCTCTTGGCGGCGCGGCGGATCCGCTGCCAGGCACGATCAACAGCTCGGCGGCCGAACTCGACCTTCTCCTCGGCATCGACCCCGGCGGCCCCAGGGAATGGCTTGCCGAAAAGCTCGACATACATGCGTCGCTCGCACTCGAGCCACTCGCCCTCGGGCTCGGGGTTGAACACCCAGTCGATCATGAACCCGTCGATCTCCGTTCGCCGGAGGGCGTCCCGAATGGTGTCGCACAGGTACTGCAGATACTCCTTCGTGAGCGGAATGTGGATCGCGCTGGGGGCGCCGTGGCTCAGCTCCGGGTGCTGCTCTCCCCAGTAGCGGTTGGCGCCGACGCAGAAGTAGCCCATGACCTTCATGCCGTGTTGGTGGCCGAGGTCGGCCAGCTCGCGCAGGAAATCACCCCGCATGCCCGGCTGTACGGGCGCGACCCTGCCCCTGAACCACGCATACCCGTCGCAGGACACGCAGAAGGTCTGGATCACGTTGGCGCCGAGAGCGCGGTACCAGGCCAGGTGCTGCTCCGGATCCGCTCGCGCGAAGGTGCCGGGTGGCGCGAAGCCCCCCGGCCCCCACCAGTTGAAGTCGACGCAGAAGGCCCGGATGCCCGCCGAAGCTGCGGGGGCAGCGTCGGCGACGACGGGGCTCATCGGCACGGCCACGAGCAACAAGGCGGCGATCGCGCAGCGCGTGAGGTCCATGGTCACATGCCTCCCGGGATCGGGCCACTGCGTTGGCCGGCGTGTTCGCCCGGCGGCGCGCCCATGCCTGCCCCCGTGGCCACACACCAGCTCGTCGCTGGCGGCGACAAATCCGAGACCCAAATCGGAACCTGGATGGCACCGTGGACAATGAACCCGGGGCAAGCGAACGAATGGTCAGTCGCAGGCTCCTCAGAGAGGGTATGCTTAGCGATCGGGTGGCCGGAGCGAGTACTACCAATGTCTTGGGCGTGCCGGGTGGCCCAAGCCAGGTCGCAGGCTGCTCGCGACCTCGAGCCTTGGGGGAATACCCTTGAAGTACTCCTTCATGAGCTTCTCGTGCCCCGACCTCGAGCTCAGCCCCATGCTCGCCCTGGCCCGCCGTCTGGGCTACGACGGTGTTGAGCCGCGTATCGACTCGGGCCACCGCCATGGCATCGAGCTCGATGCGAGCCCCGCCGCCCGCAAGGAAGCAAGGCAGTTAGCTCTGGACCACGGCGTCGCGCTGTGCTGCATCGCCACGTCGTGCACCTATGCGGATCCGGCAAAGTCCGGCGAGGCTGTGGAGCTCACGCGCCGGGCGATCGACCTGGCCGCCGATGTCGGCTCGCCGCGCATCCGCGTCTTCGGCGGCCCGATCCCCGGGGGCGTGTCGCGCAAAGCGGCAATCGACCAGGTCGCGCACTGTCTCACCACCGTGGCTGACTACGCCCAGGCATGTGGTGTCACCGTGTGCATGGAAACGCATGATGACTGGTGCCGGCCGACCGACGTGGCTGCGGTGATGCGGCGCGTGGAGCGCCCGGCCATCGCGGTCAACTGGGACATCATGCATCCGGCGCGCACGGCCAGAGTGACGATCGATGACGCATTCGACGCTCTGCTGCCGTGGATCCGCCATGTCCACTTCCACGACGGCACCATCGGATCGGCACTCGATCTGAGGCCTATGGGCCGGGGCGAGATCGATCATCGCCGGGCCGTCCATTTGCTGCAGGGAGCTGAGTGGGACGGGTACCTGAGCGGCGAGTGGATCGACTGGGAGCCCTACGACGTCCATCTGCCGCGCGAGCTGGCTGCCATGAAAGCCTACGAGGCCGAGGCGAACCGCTAGGCGATTCGGCGGGATCGTCGCCGATCCAACCACAGCAGCGTCCCGCGGCCCTGAATACCGCCTACGCTCCCGGTGCCCGTGCATTCGCCGTCATCGGTTGACATGTATTCCCCGATGTGCTATATGTTTGAGACATTTAGTGGCCGCACGACTGCCATTCCTGGGCGGCCACCCCGATCGGGAAGCGCGCAGAGACCCTTGGGTGGACTGGAGAGTGGTTGTGTGAAGGTCGCAGTGGCATCGGATGGGTCACAGGTCTCACCACACTTTGGGCGGTGCGAACGGTATGTTCTGGCGGATGTTGAGAATGGCGAGGTCACGGCACTGACCGTTCTGGAGAACCCCGGACACGAGCCAGGGGTGCTGCCCACACTGCTCCACTCCCACGGGGTGCAAGTCGTGATCGCGGGCGGGATGGGTCCCCGGGCGGTCGGGCTGTTCCACGACCACGGGATCGAGCCAGTGGTTGGCGTTTCCGGGCCGGTGGACGAAGTGCTGGCTCGCTTCGTGGCAGGGCAGCTGGAGACCGGCCCCAGCGCGTGCGACCACTAGATGGAGGGCCCCTACCAATCGATGGCATTGGGAATGGAAAGGAGAGGATCATCATGAGGCACAGGAACATGTACTACGCGACGGGCTTGCCGGGTTGGATGCGGTTCGGTTACAGCCCGGGTTGGGTCGGACGGAGCCCGACGGGCCTGGGGCCGTGCGCGCAGTACCTGCTTACGGGTCAGGCCCCTTGGGTCGGTGGCGGAGCCTTCATGGGCCAGGGCGCCTGGGGCGGCGGCATGGGTTTCCCCGGGGCCGCAGGTTCCGCGGGCTTCCAGGGCGCCCCTGTGGACAAGGCAACGCGGCTCCAGTTCCTGCGGGGACAGGCAGAGGTTCTCGCACGTCAGCTCGAGGCGCTGCGCGCACAGATCGACGCGGTCGAGAACGAGGCCTAGCCAGAGGCCGTTGCCGCCAGACCACGTGGGCGGCGGAGAGGGGCAATGAACCGTGAGAGCTGCGATCGCGTCCTCGGGGCCGACACTGGACTCGGCGGTGGACGGCCGCTTCGGGCGGTGCCGCTGCTTCGTGGTCGTCGACACGGAAACGCTCGAGTACACGGTAATCGAGAACGCCGCGGCGAGCCGCGGGTCGGGTGCCGGCATCATGGCCGCTCAGCTCGTCGCCAACTCGGGAGCCGAAGCCGTTGTGGCGGGCAACTTGGGCCCCAACGCCTACCAGGCGCTGTCCGCTTCGGGCATGGCGCTCTACCAGGCCTGGGGTGGGACCGTCAGAGAGGTGGCACAGGCCCTACAGCGTGGCGAGCTGACGCCGTTTGCGGGCGCCAGTGTCGCTGCGCACGCGGGCATGGCGGCATCGCCTCCGCCGCCGGGTGACACGGACTCCTTGGAGCAGCTTCGCCAACGCGTCAACGGGCTGACGGCTGACCTCAAGTCCGCACAGGCCAAGCTTGACCGCCTGCAGGGCCAGGCGCCCGGCGCGTCCGAGGGCGATCGGTAGGAGCGCCGGCCGAACCGGCGATGCGGGTCGTGGATGAAGGTGTGAGTTTGGGTCCCACAGCCGAGAAGGCACTGGTGCTAAGCGTCGCGGCAGGCAAGGGCGGCACCGGCAAGACGCTCCTGGCGACGAGTCTCGCCATCGTTGCGCATGACCGAGGGCCCCGGCCGGTGACGCTGATCGATTGTGACGTCGAGGAGCCCAACGCGCACCTGCTCCTCCACCCCGCGTGGGAGGACCAGGAGCTCGTGACGGTCGGCGTCCCCGAGGTGGACGCCGACCGCTGCATCTCATGTGGCCGATGTGCAGCCGCGTGCCACACGGGCGCCATCGCTCTGATCCGCGACCGGGTGCTGGTGTTCCCAGACCTGTGCTCGAGCTGCGGCGTCTGCAGCTACGTCTGTCCCGTGAGCGCCATCACCGAGAAGGCCCACTCAGTCGGTCTGGTTGCCACGGGGCGGTCGGCCGAGGGCATTCGGATCGTGAGCGGCATGCTCGATGTCGGGCGGGCCAGAACTGGCCCCGTGATCGATGCCGCAAGGGCGAAGTGCTTACCGGACCACGTGACCATCATCGATGCGCCCCCGGGGAATGCGTGCTCGATGCAGGACTCGGTCGAGAACTCGGATGTCTGTCTACTCGTCACGGAGCCAACGCCCTTCGGGTGCAGTGACCTGGCGTTGGCCATCGAGACATGCCGCGAGATGAACGTCCCGTGCGCGGTAGTCGTGAACAGGGACGGGCTCGGTAGCGCGCGGGTCGAGGACGTGTGCGATCCGCTGGGTGTGCCCATACTCCTGCGCATCCCTCACTCCCGCGCGATCGCCTCGGCCTATGCGGGGGGGCGGACGCTGGTGGATGCCCTGCCCGAATGGCGGGATCCGCTGACAGGCCTGCTCGACGGGCTCGCGGCCCTGGTGACTCGGGTTGGCGGTGGCCCACCAGACAACTGCAGTCCCGCGCGCGTTGACCGGCCGCGGGTGACGGTGCAGAGCAGAGAGGGATCTGGCATGCAGAGAGATAGCCAGCAGTCTGAAGGTGGAAGCGCGGGCAATGCCCAGTTCTTCGGCGCCGGTGCTGGAGGCGGCGGTGGTGCCGGTCGGGGTCTCGGTGGCGGCGCAGGGCGTGGCGGCGGACGAGGTGCCGGTGGTGGTGGGCGCGGGGGCCGCGGCGGCGGCGCGGGTATGGGACCCGGAGGGCAGTGCGTCTGCCCCAGGTGCGGCGCAACCGCGCCCCACGTGCGCGGCACTCCGTGCACCTCGATTGCCTGCCCCAAGTGCGGGTCTCCCATGGTGAGGCAGGGGCTCTAGGCCGATGGATGACCGAGCCAGACAACTGGCAGTAGTGAGCGGCAAGGGCGGAACGGGCAAGACTTCGGTAGTCGGCTCGCTGGCCGCTCTCGCGCAGCCTTGCGTTCTGGCGGACTGCGATGTCGACGCCCCGAACCTCTATCTACTGACGCAGCCACAGGTCGACCGCCAGCAGGAGTTCTGGGGCTCGAAGCAAGTGCGACGCGACACGTCTCGCTGCCGAGGTGCGGGCGAGTGCGAGCGGCGATGCCGCTTTGGCGCCATCACCCGGACCACCGAAAACCCTCGGGCGTGCGAGGGCTGCGGTCTCTGTGTCCTGGCCTGCCCCAACGGGGCCCTTGAGCTCGTTCCGGCTCTCACGGGCCACTGCTACGTGTCCGGCACACCATACGGTCCCCTGGCCCACGCTCGGCTCCGGCCGGGAGGCGGCAACTCGGGCAAGCTCGTGACGGAAGTCCGTGCCCTCGCCCAGGAGACAGCCACGGAGCGGGCCGCCCCACTCGTGATCATCGATGGCCCGCCCGGCATCGGCTGCAGCGCCATCGCGGCCATTGCCGACGCCGATATGGTGCTCATTGTCGCCGAGCCGACGGCCTCAAGCCTTCACGACCTCGAACGCGTGGTCAAGCTGGTGAGGCACTTCGGTCTGCCGGCTGCGGTGATCCTCAACAAGGCCGATCTGAGCGAACCACAGGCGGCGGCCGTGCGAGGTTTCTGTTCGGTTCAAGAGGTGCCACTGGTGGGCGAGATTCCCTTCGACGAAACCGTGCCGAAGGCGGTCTCACAAGGGGTACCGGTCGTGACAGTACCCGGTTCTCCCGCAGGCGATGCCCTTCGGGAGATCTGGAAGTGGGTTGCGCGAGCCCTCGGCGCCGATGGCTCCCCGTCCCTCAGCTAGGCGCTTCTACTGAGGGGCAGTCGGCGTCCACTGGGGCGGCTTGGCTGGAGAGGATCCGGCCCATACCTCGCCAAGACGCCCGGCGAGACGGGGCAGGCGCGGGTTCGCGGACGACGGTGGACCCGTGTCTGCCCCTCGCGTCCTACCAGTAGTAGACTCGGGCCAGGTGGTGGAACATCCGCGGCCCACCGGTTCCGTTGCCGGTGTAGGTGTGCATGTAGAGCGTCTCGCCGGCGCGCACGAGCACATGGCACCCGGCGGGCATCGTCTCCTGCCACATGATGTCGCCGATGCCCGTGCACTCGCTGTAGTAGTCGCGCCCGCAGTAACCGAAGTAGCCCCGGGTGCCCGTCGGCTCCATGCCCGTTGCTTTGTCGGCCCACTTCTCCCAAGGGTTCTCCGGCGAGGTCGACAGCACGTGCCCATTGTCCGAGGGGAACGCACCGGTCTGGACGCCGGTGAAGTGGCTGATCGACACGATGTGCATGTCCTCCGTGGCGACAATGCTCTCGCTGCGGCGGTCGGTTCCCGGCTCCACGGAGTAGGCCCCGGTGTTGAGGGTGATGGTCTTCAGCGCATGCCCCTCGGCCGCGCGCACCTGCGGTACTCGGCCCGCCTGTTGCGCGGATACAGAGCCGTGCACTGCCAGGCCCAGGAGTCCCAGGGTGGCACCGACGACAACGGACCAGAGCGAATGGTGACGCATCGCCACATCTCCCCCTTGTGTGGAGTCATGTGGCGGGAGTTCGGCGACGACTCGAAGCTGGCCTTGCGGAATCCGGGGGGCAGACACCGGTCTCCGGGCGCGGTTGTGCTACTCCCCCAACCCCCACTTTCCATCGACGTACTCAAGCTTCTGAATGCATACCCGCTCATCTGGTGTGTTGTTCGGCCGGTGGAAACTCGTGTAGAGCTGGCCGTCGAACCCGCGGAACACGCAGTTGTGGCCGCCATCGTCCCGGATGACGGGCTCGGGCGACTGCGTGTAGGGGCCCAGCAATGAGTCGGCCGTGGCCACCCCGCAGCAGTAGCCGTCCCGGTCGTTGAAGCTTGACCAGAACAGGTGGTACTTGCCGTCTTCAGCCACCATCATCGGGCCATCGATGACCTTATTGGACCACGGGGCATCCTCGCCCCGGAACAGCAGGTGCCTCTCGCCAACGAGCTGCGTGTAGTCGGGCGAGATCTGCTGGATCCACATCTCGCCCAGCGGGGCCTGCACCCACTCGTGAACGAAGAGGAACCATTCGGTGCCGTCGGTGTCGCGGAACAACTGCCCGTCGAGGCACTCCCAGTCCGGTGGGGTCAGTGGCATGTCGGACAGCGGCCGGAACGGCCCGAGCGGTGAGTCGGAGACCGCCATGCCCGTGCCGCGGCACGAGTGGTCTGTCTTGCCCGAGAAGCAGAGGAAGAACCGCCCGTCGCGCTCATAAAGCTCAGGGGCCCAGAAGTGGTAGTCGGCCCACGCGGGCTTCCCCTCGGCGGGCAAGGCCTGCCCCGTGACGGTCCAGTGTACCAAGTCGGTCGAACGGTAGCCGATGAAGCCCCCGCCCTCCTTGCCCCAGGCGTCGCCCGTGGTCCCGATGAGGTGGTAGATCCCGTCATAGGGCAGGACCCACGGGTCGCGCATGTGGATCTGGCCGGTGAGCAGCACTTCGTCGTCCCCCCAGACCGTGCCGAGACAGAGAGCGGCGGCGATAGGCAGCACGGCCGCCGCTCTCGGCCCACGAAGCCTCCGACTCCGTCCCGCAGTCACAGAGCCCTACATCCCCACCACGGGGCCGAACTTGGCCCTGAAGTCTTCCGGCGCCATCCCCGCTGCCTCGGCCAGCTTGCCCAGCGTGGCCTCGTTCGAGAGGTCCTCGCGCTCGAGGCGCGTCATGAACGAGCGGGCGCAGCGGTAGTAGTCCGAGTGCACGTTCACACGGCGAACGGACGTCTTGCCGGTCTTGGGGTCGAGGATATCGCTGAACGGGATCGGCACAATGTCCCCGGCCTGGATCGAGATCATGGCTCCGCCGCGCTCGTAGCTCTCCTCGCCGATCCCCAGCAAGTACCGCACGGCGCCCCATCCCAGTTGCTCGGTGTACTGCACATCGACCGAGATGGGGTCGGAGCAACGCAGCTCGTAGCCCACGGTGACGTCGACATAGGTCGTCTTCTCGCCCCGGGCCTCAGCCCGCTCCTGGAGCTTACGCTTGAGGATCAGCGCGAAAGGCACTTCGGCCAGCCGCCAGTGCCCGTGCTCGTCGTACTTGAGGGCGACCAGAGGGTGGTCCTTCAGGTCCTCGGCGCAGAACTCCGCCACGCCCTCGGCCACCACCACGACGCCGCAGTCGTCGCCGCGGGTCACCTTCGTCTTGAGCATGGCGCACTCGATGGTGTCGCACAGCAGGTCCAGCGAGTAGCCCTCGTCGGGCAGCTCCTCGGGGATGATGGTCAGGTTCGCGTCGCCGCAGGTGCCCATGCCCAGCGCCAGGTGACCTGCCGTCCGCCCCATGGCCACGACCAGGTACCAGCGCCGAGTCGTCCGGGCGTCGTTCACCAGGTTCCGCACCAGCTCGCCACCATAGTGGCGGGCGGTCTGGAAACCGAAGGTCGGCATGTTGCCCGGCAGCGGCAGGTCGTTGTCGATGGTCTTCGGCACGTGGGCCACCTTAATGGCACCCGCCCCATACTGGGATGTCTTGCTGGCGCTGAATGCGGTGTCGTCTCCGCCAATGGTGACCAGGTAGTCGATGCCCAATGTCTTGAGCGCGGCCACCACGTTCTGCATCTTCTGCTCGTCCTTGGTGGGGTTCTCGCGCGACGTGTGCAGCATCGACCCGCCACGGAACCGCGTCTGCTCGACGTCGGCATACGAAAGCTTCACGGTGTGGCTGGTGTCGTTCTTCGATAGCCACTTGAAGCCGTCCAGGATGCCGACCACCTCAAGCCCCCGGTTCAGGGCCTCGATGGTCGCAGCGCCGATGACGCCGTTGATGCCGGGGGCCGGGCCGCCACCCACCAGAATGCCCAGCCGCTTCGTGCCATTGGTGTCACCCATGGGTCTGTGGACCTCCATCGCCTATGCGGTTCCGCGCGGCCATGCGGCCGCAGCGTTGCGCGTGGGGAATCCGTCGTCCGAGGACAGACGAAGGGCCCACATTCTACCGCGAATGGCAGTGCGGGGGAACGCGGGATGGGCGAGCCCGTTGGCATCCGTCGAAGCGCGTCTTCGGGAGTGCAGGCTAAGGTCCCCATCGCCAGGGCCGGCAGCGACCGATGACTCGCCGCGAGGTGGGCCGTTCATCGCCATCCGGATCCGGCGTCCCCGCCGGTGAGCCCGCCGCGGGCCGACCGATGCTCTCCATCGTCCGCGCACCGACCTGGTCGGAGGGCCGACTTCAGTCGGGCGCGGAGAGCCGTCGCCGCCGGTGGTGGTGCGCGCCCGGCTGAAGCCGGGCCTCCGATCGGGCTCCTGCTGCGCGATGGAGACCCACGGTCAGCGCACAGCCGACTCCGCACGACCAAGGTCCCACCCCGCGCCAAGATCCCTGGTCGCCATCGCTCCTTCCAAGGACACGGCCGCGGGAGGCGATGCGAGAGCCACGAAAACCGGTGACAGTCACCCAGTTCTAGAAGTTCCGAAATAGGTGACCGTCGCGAATGGTCCGCGCTTAAGCCCAATGCCAGAGGCGTATGTCGCATCACCTCTGTAGCCGGGGCTTTAGCCTCGGCTCACAATGGCCTGTAGGGCCACTTCGCGCGAGGCTGAAGCCTCGCCTACGGTTGGGTGTGCGTGGGTGCCGACCCTAAGTGCGTGCCATTCGTGACTGTCACCGGTTTTCGGCCGTGCGCTCGGAAGGGGGGTCAGGAGCCTTCTCCGCCGCCCCCTACAACCGGTACGGCGCTCGAGGCGTCCGCGACAGCATCCGCCGCGCGGGCTCGTTACCCACGATCGTCTCGCCCTTGGGATCCCAGACCACCTTGCTGCCCGTACGGATGGCGATGTCCGAGAGCAGGCTGATCAGGTCGCTGCGCACGGCCGACTCCAGGCCGCTCACCGCCGGCACGCGGGTGCGAACAGCCTGGACGAAGTTGCGCGCGTGGTGAGCGCTTTCGGCCAGCCGGACCTCGTGGGGGCCGACCCGCGAGGAGAGAAGCGAGGCCGGTTCGGCCGTGAGCCCACCACGGCTGATACCGATCCACCCCTCGGTGCCGATGAACTGGGTCAGGTCGCCCCCACCGCTGGTGAACCTCAGTGGGAGGCCGTCGGCATACCGGCAGTGGACCTCCCACGTGGCCACGGTGTCGTAGAGCCCCTCGATCGGGATCATGCCCGTACCCTCATATTCCACCGGGATGCCATGTTCATCGCCCAAAGCCCAGTCGAGGATGTCCAGCGGGTGGGCGCCCCATCCGCCGAGGAAGCCGATGGAGTTGTCATACACCCAGAACGACCCCCGGTTGATACACCGGTCTGCCGTGTAGGGGCTCCATGGGCACGGGCCGAGCCACAGGTCGTAGTCGAGGTCATCGGGCACCGGGACCGGCTCGGTGGAACCTCCGGCGCCACCTTCGGGAGCGACGACCTCGATGGCTGTGATCTCCCCCACCCTCCCGTTCCGCACCAGCTCGCACCCATGGCGGCAGTGCGACATGGACCGCTGCTGGGTTCCATACTGGAACACCGCTCCGTAGCGCCGGGCAGTGTCCCGGAGAAGGAGGTCCTGCTCGACACTGACGCCTAGCGGCTTCTCGACGTAGACATCCACACCGGCACGAACACAGGCCAGAGCCGCCGGCACATGCCAGCCGTCGTGCGTCGCGATCACCGCGCCGTCGACGTCCTCGCGCTCCAGCATCTCGCGGAAGTCCCGGTAGGCGCGGCAACCCCGTTGGCCGTAATGCTCATCGACGTTCGCCGCCCAGGCCTCTCGCCGCGAGCGGAATGGGTCGCATATGGCTACGACCTGCACCTCGGGCAACGGCAGGAAGTCCCAGGCCAGAAGCTGGCGACCACCGCGGTCACCGGCGCCGATCCAGGCCAGCGTCACTCGATCGGAGGCCGGCGGCACATCGCCCTGCCCCAGCGCCTTGGAGGTAACGATGGCGGGGATGGCCATGCCTGCCGCGGCCTGGTGGAGGAACCTCCTTCGTGTCAGCCGGTTGGCACCCATTCGGCTCCCCTCACTCTGCTCCCGGACCGAACACCTCCATCTCGCGGATGGCCGGGCTCAGGCCGTAGTAGCCGTGGATGCGGAGCGTCAGCGTCTTGCACCGCGTGGCCGTGAACCGGACGGCGAACTGGTTGTGGTCATACTCCGCGTCGGTCACATCGAGGACCGTCTTCCCGTCACAGAGGACCGCGAAGTCCCTGGGTGCGTACTCGTGGTGCTGGAACCCCGTAATGCGCAGCGCCCCAATCTCGACCTGAGAGGCGAATGTCACACAGAGTAGGTACTCGGCTTGGTGGTCGGCCTCGTCCCAGTAGGTACTCAAGTCCCCGTCGATCGCTGCGGCATCGCCGCTCGCCTGGCCGTCACTCTCGATCCCGTCGGGGCTTGACGCCTTCGCGCCGAGGGCGAGGTTCGGGCCGGGGTCGGTGAATGCCGCACTGTGCGATGCTGGCACGGCCGCGCCACAACGGCGGAGCGCTTCCCGGGCGGCGGAGCGGACCAGACGGTCGCCGGAGTCGAGCAGTGGCTCCACCTGCTGGGCCAACGTCGGATCGGGGTCACGCGCCAGGGCGCCGAGGACGATGACCTGCACAGCCGGACTGAAGCCCCAGAGTCCCTCGGCCGCCACCCGGCGCAGCGGCGCCCTGCCAGGCCCGGCCATCGCCTCTGCAGCGATCGCCGCCGTCACCGCATCCCCGCTCCGCAGCCCGTCGAACACCAGCGAGGCGTCATCCGTCCCACGAACCAGCAGATGGTACGCCGCCCTGCGAACGGGCATCGGCGCCGCTGATGCCCAGATAGACCGCCACTCCGCCAGTGCCCCTGGGTCCCCCGGATCCAGCGACTCAAGCGCACGGATGAGTGCATGGGCGATCGGCGCACTCCAGTCGGCAGGAGCCTCGGCCCGCGCGCGGCGCAAGACATCGACCGCTCTCACGCCACCGACCTGGCCGAGTGCATCGACCGCGGCCAGGGCCACTTCGCGGTCGGAACTCGCCGCGTGCCGTACCAGCAGCGGCACAGCGCCCCGATCCCGCTTCGCCCCGAGCGCGGTCAACACACCCACCAGGGGCCGACCCCGGAGCCTGAGGGTCGCCGCCCGCAGCGCTGAGGCCGCCGCCGGGTCGTCGAGGCGTTGCAACACCTGGACCGCCCGGGACCCGAGCTCAACATCGCCCAGCCATCGGCAGGCCGTGGGTACTTCGGCGGCCGTGGCGATCCGTGAGAGCTGGTCGAACAGGAAGCGACGGGCATCCGGCGTGGCATCCGCCTCGATGGCGGCGGCGAGCTTGGCCGCCACGAGAGCACGCCGGCCCGGATCGGCCGCCGCGCGGCGCACGAGCCCCTCCACCACAGCCAACCGATCCCGGCGGTCGGTGCATTGGTACCCGAGCACGGGCAACAGGGCGACATCGACGTCGTAGGGGTCAGCGACAGTTGATTGGCCCGTGGCGGCCCACTCGACACCACGAGCGAACAGAAGCCGCCAGCCGTCCGAGTCCATGGCGACCCCGTCGTGCCCCAGCACGATGCTGAAGCCACGCCCGCGCCCGTAGTGTGTCGCCACGACCATGGGCTCGATTTCCCCCGTGCCGCCCGCCTCAGGCGTCGAGTAGGCGGTGCACAGCACCTTGGCCCGTGGGCCCAGCGTCAGCCGCTGATAGAGCTCATCGGTGATGCGGAACTGGGCCAGGCCCTTGGCCACCGGGTGGTCCCGCACCGCGGGCTTCACGGCGAATGTGTGGATGCGGGCGTGGTTCGCCTTGCCCTCTTCCCAGTAGATGCCGATCAGGTCGCGGTACTGCGGCCAGGCGGGGAAGCATGCTGTCGAGGCGTGGATGGCAACGAAGCCGCCTCCTGCGCGAACGAAGGCCAACAGCGCCCTCTGGGCCTCCTCACCCCACGGGCAGTCCGGCGCGGGGTAGTTCGACCAGTTGTCGACAACAACCGCATACGACGCCAACGTCCCGGGCCGTAGCGTCGATGGGTCTTCGGTCACGTCGACAGCGAAGCGTCCCGTGTCCTCCAGAATGCGCTTCACGAGGCGTGTCGACTGCCCGGGCTCCAGGGCGGCCTGGGCCTCGTGGGTGTTCAGTCCACCGAGCAGCAGCACGCGGATGGGCGCAACCGGCCCCGCATGCAGAGCCGCGGAGCTGAGGAGCAGTGCCGCCAATACGCTCAGTGCCCGCGATCCGAGTCTGCCCACGGACATGGAGTCACCCCCGCTAGGGAAGCCCAGAGAGACCGTGCGGCCGCTTCGTGTTCACGTGGAGATGGGCGATGGATCGGCTCGGCACCTGCGCCGTGGGCGACGAGACAAGAGGCGCAGACCCCGTGCCGGGGTCTGCGCCTGCGTCAGACAATGTTGGTGGAGCGTACCGGTCGCATGCGACGTGGCGAGCTACTCGCCAGAGCCCGCGCCCGCAGCTTGGTTCTTCATGCCCCCCATGGCACCGGGCATCTTGCCGCTTCCGGCGACGCCAGAAGCTTGACCGGCCTTCTGCATGGCGTCGCGTGTCGACTTGACGGCGTCGAACATCTCGCCCTTCCTCTGCTCGCTGGCCGACTTCTTGGCCGTGACTTTCTCGGGCTCCTTGGCCTTGGAGCTGCAGCCGACCAGGACGCTTCCGCAGAAAAGGACCATGACTCCCCAGGCGATGAACCGCCTCATCTGGCACTCTCCTTCGCGTCGGGACACTCTCGCTCAGTGCTCCGGGGGACCGGCTAGCGATCCACACCGTCCGTATAGTAGATGCCGCTCCCCTTGCCCGTGTAGTTCTTCACCAGCTCGTGCTTCTGCCACTTCACATGCCCATCGGCGTAGGCCAGATTGGTACCGCCATTGTGGCGCGCCTGGATCCAGTCGACTCGGCTACCGGCGAATGCGCAGCTCCCGTTGGGCGTGGCCGGCGCGTTGAGGCACTCGATGAACATCATCACGCTGGCCGGAGCCGTGATGTTCGCCATCGCCTGCTGGCTCATGGTCATGCACGGGTACCCGTAGTCGCCGTAGGGCAGCTCCTAGCAGCACGGAGCGCAGTTGTGGCCGGTGGTCGACGGGCACAGCCAGATCTGCTTGTTCTTGATGTAGGGCTGCAGATACCCTGTGGTGTAGAAGCACCCTGGGGGGTTCTTGCACCACGAGGCACCGTCGCCACAGAAGGGCATGAAGCGTTCGTCGTAGTCATTGGCGTACATCAGGTTGCCCAGGGCGATTTGCTTCAGGTTAGAGGCGCAGGTGGTCTGGCGGGCCTTCTCTCTGGCCTTGGCGAATACCGGGAACAGGATAGCTGCCAGAATGGCGATGATCGCGATGACCACAAGCAGTTCGATCAGGGTGAACCCGCGCCGCCGCATGACCATCCCTCCGCAACTGAGTCTGGAGCACCGACCAATGCCACATAACCTGAGTAATATTCGCGCAGATTCCCCCAGAACCTCCAGACCGCACACCTCGTGGACCCCCCAGTATGGCGCGCTCGGAGGCCGCGCCCGCTCGCCGCGACGTGGACTGGATGCAGAAGGCGGCGCGGGGCTGAGGAAAGGCGCGGCTTGGGTACCGCGCACCATGGAGGCGGCCTGAGCACGATTCCGGCCTGTCACCGGTTCTCGGCTCTGTTGGGCACTGGCGTCGCCAGGGTCGCGCAGAGGAGTTCCCAGAGCGTGAGCAGATCCAGCGCGTTGTGCTGGAGGATGGGCACGAGCAGCTCGGCATCCTGTGTGGCCACGAACTCGTGGTAGACGGCCGGAATGAGGTCGCTCGGCACATCGTCGGTCCGGTGGCGGCCGCAGAGCTCGCGCTCGAGCGTCTGCAGCCGGCAGTTCTCGAAACGGCCCCTCCAGCGGCGGCGGGCCGCGTGGAGGATGTCGATGTGCACCGGTGGCGGGTCAAAGCGTAGCCGGTGGTAGCGCATGCGGTCGGCGAGGAAGGGCACGTCGAAGGACTTGCCGTTGAACGTCACGATGGCGCGGGTCCGGGCCATGTGCGCGGCCAGGGCGTCCAGCATGGCGGGCTCCTCGTCGTAGTCGCGGGCCAGGAAGAAGCGCAGCCGGGGTGCCCCCGACAGGAAGTCCAGCACTCCGGCGAGGAACAGCGTGGCGCCCATCAGCCCGGCGGTCTCGATATCGAAGACGAGCAGATCCGAGGGCTCGAGGCCCTGCATCTCGGGGATGTCGGGCGCCGCGCCCGGACGCGTCGCCAGGTCGTCAAGCAGAGCGCGGGCACGCGGCCAAACGCCCTCAACCTCGAGCTCGGTCAGCCAGAAGGGGCCGAAGTCGGCGTCGATCTCGCCCCCGCCGAGCAGATCGACGAACTCGTCGCCCTCGTCAGCCACGGGGAAGAAGACCGGCGAGGAGTCCTCGGGGATGTCCCACGGCGCGGGGCGGGACGGCCGGGGCGGCCGGACCTGCGGCGCAGCGCCATCGGCCGGCGGCGGGATGGCGCCGATCCGTGAGAGCTTCCGTCGCAAGTCGCGTGAGAGCAAGTCGCGGGCCCTCCTGTGGGCGGGGGACCGCGTCGGTGATGCCATCTAGCCGCGCCGTACCCTCTGCCACGCCAGCCGGCCCAGGAGCCGAAGCTGTTCGCCTATGATAGCCGATGACATCTTCGAGTGCCCGTGGCGGCGTTCGGTGAAGGTGATCGGCACCTCGGCGATGCGCAGGCCAAGCCGCTGCGCGCGGACGAGGGTCTGGGTCAGCAACGCATAGCCCCGGCCGGGCACTGAGGCCAGATCCAGCCGCTCGATGGCCTCGGTGCGGTAGGCACGGTAGCCGCTGGTGTTGTCGCGGGCGGGGAGGCCGCCGATCCACCGGAAGGCGAGGTTCCCCAGGCGGCTCAGGAGCTGCCGGTGCACCGGCCAGCCGACAGTAGCGCCGCCGGGCACGTACCGCGAGCCGATGGCCATGTCCGCGTCGTTGAGCGCCGCGACCAGCGCTGTCAGGGCCGCCGGGTCGTGCGACAGGTCGGCGTCCATGGTGACGACGCGCGCGGCTCCCTGCGCCACAGCGAAGTCGATGGCCGCCCGTTGGGCGCTGGCGTACCCGAGCTTGCCCTCGCGGACGATGACATGGATGCCCGGGTCGCGGGCCGCCCGCTCCCGGGCCAGCGAGGCGGTGCCGTCGGGCGAGTTGTCATCGACGACGATGATGCCCGCTTCAGGTAGAGCCACCCGTACCGCTTCGAGTACCAGTGGCAGGTTCGCGGCCTCGTTGTAGGTCACCAGACAGACCCAGGTATCGGCCATCGGTCTATGGCCCTTTGGTGAGCTCGAGATCGGTGGCGCCGCCGGGCAGGCCGAGGCGCTCGATCAGGTCGGCCAGGCGCATGCGGAGTGCCGCGGGATCCTCGCCGGTCCATGGTTGGCCGAGCTCCGTGGCGATACGGTGGCTCCACAGGCTGAACGCCAGGTGTGTCCGCATGGCCTCGTCGGTGAGGCGCTGGGCCATGGCCGGAGGCACGCCCTCGGCCTCCAGCGGCATGGCGGCGGCCTCGGCGGCCGAAGTGGCCAGGGCCTGACAGCGCGCCAGCAGCTCAGGCGTGCGCTCGGCGCCCGGCACCACGCCGGCCCAGCCCGAGCCCAGGAAACGCGGAGCCACCTCGAGCGGCTGATCCCAGAAGTCGGCCATGACGCCGATGGGGCGGTCATGTCCGCCGGCGAGCTCAGCATAGCGCGTCAGCGCCGTGCCCGCGCGGACGCCGTAGAGTGCCGTGAATGCCTCGCGCAGGCCGATGGGCCTCTCCGGATTCCACGTGTTACCGGCGAAGGTCAGGTAGTTGGGCCGCCACAGATCGGGCTCTTGCGTGTTCCCGAGGACGAAGAACCCACGTGCGCTGCCAGGCTCGCGCACGACGGGATAGGCCTCGTAGTAGACCTTCCAGTCGGTGGTGTCGCCGGGGAAGAAGTTGTGCCAGGCCAGCGGCGGCGTCCGGAAGCGCTCGGCGGACTCTCTCAGGAAGGAGGGTGAGACCTCGGTGATCCAGCACAAGAGGGGCTCCTCGATGCCTTTCGCGAGGTTCTCGAGGTAGGCCCGTTCGTCGTGGGCACGCGGGTAGGCCGTGCCAGCCTGGATCTTGTAGTAGACCCGGGGGCAGAAGACGAGCTCGATGCGCCCCCCGAGGAGCGGTTTGAGCCGATTGATGAAGTGAGCGTGCGCCTTGGCGAGGCCGGGCAACTCGTCGCCGAACCGCTGGCGGTCTGCTTCGGTGTAGACCTTCTCCGGGTGGTCGTCGGCGTTGACCGTTACCCATCGGAGGCCGGCGTCGGCGGCCGAGAGCGCCCACTGGGCGATCTCGTTGAGCGCCTCATCGCTCTGGAAGTCGTACTCGTCGGGCAGATGCCGGGCGGGCATGAGGCCGATCCCACGGCGCTTGGCCTCGGAGACCACGGTGGCAGGCGGGACATCGCCGACGAACCAGGCGTTCAACCTGAAGTAGGCACCGAAGTCCAGCCAGTTGGGCGAGTACGGCGCGACAACCGGGCCCCGGATCTCCGCGGCTGGGTAGTCGTCGAGATTCGCGTCGGGTGCCACGAGCTGACCATCGTTCACGCGGAGCATCTGTAGTAGCGTGGCGACGCCATAGACCAGCCCCGTCGTGTCGGCCGCGCGGATGCGGACGCCCTCGTCCTGCCTGATATCGAGCGAGTAGGCTTGGGGCCGGGAGTCGCGCTGCGGCGCTAGCACCAGCCGGATGGCGGGGCTCGCTGCGCGGGGCTCGACGGCCACGCCGAACGCTGCCAGCCCGCGGTCGAGCAGCTCGATGGCGTAGCTGTCGGCCGGAACGCCGTCGTACCGAACGCCCAGAGGCCGTCCGAGGCGGCCCAGGGTGACGTCTCGCTTGTCGCTCAGCCGGCCGCGCGGAGTGGGCACCACGAGCACGGGGTCATCCGAGCGGTAGGTGGCGATGATGTCCTCGATGAGGTGCGCGCCTTCGAACTGATCAGCTATGCCGGAGCCCCACGGAGGGCAGCCGAGCGGGCCAATGACGAGTGCGTGCTCCCACGAGGAGTCGTCGAAGCCGACCTCGCGCCACCCCTCGGCGGGAGCGTCGCGGGTCACGCGGAACCGAGCGTCGGAGACCAGGGGCTCCGCCAGCCCCGTGATGCGCACGACCAGCGCTCCCGGGCCGGGCAAGGTGCTCTTCGCGCACACGGCCAGAACGTTGGTGCCCCGGCGGAGCAGTGGGGCGATGTCGACGTGGTACAGCTGCTCCCACGACGTGCCCTGGGCGGCCGGCTTGCCGTTGATGGTCGCGTCGAAGGTGTCATCGGCCGTGATGGCGAGTTCGACCTTCGCGGGAACGTCGTCGAGCTCGAAGGTCCGGCGAAAGTAGCGGTCGGCCGCCGGGGCCCATGTTGGAGGTCCCTCTCCCTCGATCCAGATCCAGTTGGGTGTTGGCGTCGGTGTGGCCATCAGGGCGAGGGCACTCGGTAGTGCGCTGAGCAGAGGGAGCATGGGGGGTCCTTTCCGGGGCGCTGGCGGTGGCCTAGGGCCTCCCGCGGTCGCCAGACCTGGTTGTGGAAGGCGGCAGGCCGGGCAGTGCCGTCTCCGAGGCGTCCGGACTGCGCCTCTGGGCTAGGTCACCGCCAGGCTGAAAACCGGTGACTGTCACGAATGGTCCGTACTTAAGCCCGATGCCAGAGGCGTATGTCGCATCACCTCTGTAGCCGGGGCTTTAGCCTCGGCTCACAATGGCCTGTAGAGCCACTTCGCGCGAGGCTGAAGCCTCGCCTACGGTTGGGTGTGCGCGGGTGCCGACCCTAAGTGCGTGCCATTCGTGGCTGTCACCGGTTTTCGACCGTGTTCTGGCCTCGGCCTGCGGGCACCGCCCGTTGACGCGCTCAGGATAACACCCCTGCTTGTGGTCTGAGACAGGCCTCAGGGTCGGCCGGGGCGCTGAGTGCGGACCATGGGTGACAGTCTCCGGTTTTCAGCCGTGTGCATTGGCTGGGCTTCCTTCGCCCTTCGGCCTGAACCTCTTGACGTTCACGGCCCTCTATGCTATAAATGCAAACAGAAGTTTGGCAAACAAATGTTCTGGAGCGTGGGACAATGGTCGGCTTCCTGTCTTTGCCCCGGCTGGCTGCCGAGATGGAAGCCCGTAATCGTGACTTGGCCGGAATCCCTGTGGCGGTTCACCGCCAAGGCCGGATCCTCTCGTTAACGGCCGAAGCCGAGGGAGAGCGTATCACCCTCGGGATGAAGCTCACCCAGGCCCGTGCGCTTTGCCCTATGATCGAGGCCTTTCCATTCGTCGAAGGCCGCTATGAAGCCTTGTGGCATCAGGCGCTACGGGTCTGCGTGACCCATGTTTCCGTGGTGGAGCCTGTTGGGCTGGGCGAGGCCTTCCTCGACCTGGCCGGCGCGATCGCCCCGCAGACGGCTCTGCAGGAGATCGCGAAGGATGTTCGCCAGGCCACCGGGTGCACGGCCGAAGTCGGTGCCGGTCCTTCGAAACTGGTCGCCAAGATCGTCTCCCGCAAGGCACCCGGCGAGGCTATTTCCGCCGACAGGGCCGCGCGATTCCTCGAGCCGCTGGCCGTGCAGTGGCTCTGGCCGCTGGATGAACGCGTCCTCGATCATCTGCAGGCACTGGGGCTGTCGAGAATCGGCGAGCTGCAGCGCGTGCCACACCTACGCCTGGCAGAGCACTTCGGGGCTGAAGCCCGGCGCATCGCTCAGTTGGCGAAGGGGATCGATGATTCCCCCGTCGAGTCCCTCTACCCACCTCGAGTCATCTCCGTTCGGGAGTGTTTCCCCGGTGGATTGGCGGATTCCGAGTCGGCCGCACGGGTGCTGCGGCACTTGGTGAATTCGCTCGCCGAGGCGCTGCGTGAACGGCAAGAACTGTGCCAGCGCGTGCGCCTACGGGTGGAGTGGGCCGAGGGCGGGGAACGGTCGCGCACCCATCCGCTGCGGGTTCCCATCGGGTGTGAGGAGGATCTTCTCAGCACCTTTCGATGGCTCTGGTCGCGGCTGGAGTTGACGGAGCCCCTGGAGGCTCTGGAGCTGGAGGTGGGCGACCTACAGCGGACGACTCATATCCAACTCGACCTGTTCGGCGGCCGGCCCCTCCGCGCTAAGACCAAAGAGCGACTCTTCAAAGCCTTGGAGCAGGCCCGGCAGTGTTGTGGGGCGGGATCAGCCGTGCTCGGTACGCAACTCGAGATCCCTCGCCGAGAGCGCATGTTGGCCGCATTGGACCACGGAGTGCCATGAGCAAGCGAATCGACCGGCCCATCCAGGTCACACCCCATTCCGACGGGGCGCCGCGAGTGTTCACGTGGCGCGATCGACGCATGGCCGTCCGCGACCTCTTGGATGCTTGGGAGGAAGCCGGCTGTTGGTGGCTGGGGGAAGCCCCTCGGTGGGCCTATCGGGTTCTGGCCGGCGATGGCGCGGTGTATGAGCTTCACCATCACGCAGCCGGGGAATGGCGGCTTTACCGTGTGGCGGATTGAGGGGGATTCCGTGTCCTTCGTCCATTTGCACGTCCACACACCGTTCTCGTTCCTCGATGGCGCGGCACGGATCCGCGATCTTGCTGAGACCGCCGCATCGCTTGGCATGCCCGCATTGGCCATGACGGACCACGATAACCTGTCGGCTTCGGTGCAGTTTCACCAGGCATGTGAGAGTGTCGGCATCCGTCCCATCACCGGGGCCGAGGTAACGCTGGAGAGCGGGTATCACATCACCCTTCTGGCACAGAGTCCCCGGGGCTATGCCCATCTGTGCCGGATCATCACCCACGGGCACCTCTCGCAGGAGCGCCTCCACCCGGCGACGACTGTGGATACGCTGGAGTCGTATCACGCGGACCTGATCGCGCTCTCCGGGTGCCGCAAGGGACTTCTGGCCGCACATCTGCGCCGGCGGCAATGGAATGAGGCACTGAGCTGGGGCAGGCGATTGAAAGGCATCTTCGGCCCCGAGCGGTTCTTCGTGGAACTCCAGAACGTCGGTCTGCCAGGTGGCCGGACACTGACCACCCAGTTGGCGGAGCTTGCCCAGACGCTGGGTGTGCGCACGGTGGCCACCAATGACGTGCACCACCTGACGCGGGAGGACTTCCCTGTCCATGATGTACTAACGTGTGCCCGCACGCTCACACGGCTGGATGATGTCCACCCCGAGCGCCGGCTCAACGCCCAGTGCTTCCTCCGTTCGCCGGCGGAGATGACCGAGTGCTTCTTTGATTGCCCGGATGCGCTCAGAGCCACGTTGGACATCGCCGCCCAATGTGAGCCCGCGCTCCGGCCGGGCGAACATCATCTGCCCGCATTCGAGACTCCCACAGGCGAAACCGCTCAGGCCATGCTCCGCCGGCTGGTGTGGGAGGGCGCCCGGCGGCGCTATGGCATGGTCACCCCTGTGATTCGGCAGCGACTGGAGCACGAGCTTGGGGTCATCAGTCAGCTTGGTTTCGACGACTACTTCCTCATCGTGTGGGATCTGCTGGACTACGCAGACCGCAGGGGAATCCGCCACGCCGGGCGCGGCTCAGCCGCCGACAGCGCGGTGGCCTATTGCCTGGGGATCACCTCAGTTGACGCCATTCAGCGCGGGTTGCTCTTCGAGCGTTTCATGAGCCTCGAGCGTGCGGCCATGCCCGATATCGATATCGACTTCGAGGCCGAGAAGCGCGACGACGTGATGCACTACGTGCTGCGGAAGTACGGGCAGGAACACGTGGCGGGCGTGGCGACCTACAACACATTCCGCGCCCGGAGCGCGGTGCGCGATCTGGGGAAGGCCATGGGGCTCCCGCCTGAAGAGATCGACCGCCTGGCCCGGCACATGCCCTACTGCTCGGCCGAGGCCATCGAGGAAGCCTTCGACCGCTACCCGGAGTTGCGCGACAGTGGGCTCCCCCGGGAGCGTTATGAACAGCTCCTGCGGATCTCGCGCGTCCTGGCGGGCTTCCCACGGCATCTCTCGACCCACCTGGGCGGCCTGGTGATCACGCGAGAGCCTTTACTCGACCTCACACCGGTGCAGATGGCCGCCAAAGACATCCCCGTGATTCAGTTCGACAAGGACGACATTGAGGATCTCGGGATGGTGAAACTCGATCTGCTGTGCCTGCGGATGCTCTCGGCGGTCGAGACGTCGGTGAGGCTGATCCGGCAGCGGGAGCCTGAGTTCGACTACGACACCCTCCCGCTTGACGATGTGGAGACCTACCGGCGCATCGCCGCATCCGATACGGTGGGCATGTTCCAGCTCGAGAGCCCAGCGCAGAAGGCGCTCCACGCTCGGTTGCGGCCCGACCGGTTCGAGGACCTGATCGCCAGCGTGGCGCTGATCCGTCCGGGCCCGATCAGTGCGAACATGGTCGATCCGTACATCGCCCGGCGGCAGGGGCGCGAGCCGGTGACCTATGCCCATCCGGCCCTCGAGCGCATCCTCGGCAAGACCTACGGCGTGGTGCTGTTCCAAGAGCAGGTCATCGAGATCGCCACAGCCATCGGGGGATTCTCGCCCGGTGAGGCCGACAAGCTGCGCCGGGCCATGACACGTTACCGCATGGCTGACGAGCTCGTCGAGATGCGTCATCAGTTCATCGAGCGGGCCCGAGCGAGAGGGATTGGGGAGGATGTGGCCCAGTCGGTTTATGAGTGTATCGGGTCGTATGCCGGCTATGGTTTCTGCGAGGCCCATGCGGCCGCATTCGCCGACACCGCCTACAAGACGGCCTATCTCTTGGCCCACTACCCGGCCGAGTTCTACGCAGCCCTGATGTCCCACCAGCCCATGGGCTTCTACCCGCCCAACACGCTACTGTGGGAAGCCAAGCGGCGCGGCATTGAGGTGCTGGGGCCGGATGTGAACCGGAGTGAGCTGGGTTTCACGGTGGAGGGCGGCGCCATACGCGTCTCGCTCTCGCAGATCAGGGGCATGGGGGCTATCCGCCGCGAGCAGATTCTCGCCGAACGCCAGGCCCACGGCCCATTCCGTTCGTTCGTCGATTTCTGCCGGCGGGTGCGTCCGGATCAGGATCTCGGGCGCGACCTGATCCTGTCTGGGGCGTTCGATTCGCTCTGCCCGAACCGGCGCCGCCTCCTGTGGGAGCTCGGACGAGTGGTCAGAGATGGCGGTTCGGAGCGGCTGGATCTCCCGGGTGATTCCACCGGGCGGCAACATCGCGTGCCGGAGTTCACCGCCGATGAGAAGTGGTGGCACGAGTTTCAGGTGTTGGGCCTTGGGCTTCGGCGTCACCCCATGGAGGTACTCCGAAGGAACCTGAGAGGTCGGGGGGTGGCCACCATCGCAGAAGCCACTCAGTGGAAGCGGAACGGGAGTGTCCGCGTGGCCGGCCTGGCCGTCCGTCCCCACCGGCCGCCAACGAGGAGCGGACGCACGGTGGCCTTCTTCACCCTTGAAGATGAGACTGGGTTGATGGATGTCACCGTGTTCGAGTCGGTCTACCAGCGCTATGGGAAGCCCCTGTTCACGCGTCCGGCCGTCGTCGTAACCGGACGGAAGGAGGGCCGGAACGGCAGCAGCCGCCCCGACAGCATGGTGGCGATGAGTATCCAGGAGCTGCAGTTCGGAGGCCACGCGCCGGCGAGCATGGCGCCGAAGTGGAGTTCATGGGTGCCGTGACCCGGCCCGGCCCTAGATCTCCGCTCCCAACTCCGCAGCCCTAGCCAGCGCGGACGACCGCGCCCGCTCGGCCGCCTCCTGCCCACCCATCAGTGTGGGCTCGATAACCACGGTCCGGATACCCTCGAAGCCGATGAAGCGGAGGACCGTCTCCAGGTATGGCCTCTGGAAGTCGAGCGCCGCGCCCGGGGTGCCCGGCGGGTACTCGCCACCCCGAGCGCATATCAGAGCCAACGGCTTCCCTGTGACCATGCCCTGGTAGCCCCGCTCCGCCGAGTAGGTGAACGTCAGACCCGGTTGAACGATGATGTCGAGGTACTGTTTCAGCCGATAGGGAATGCTGAAGTTCCACATGCCCGTGGCGATGAGGTAGCGGTCGGCGGCCTTGAACTCGTCGACGATGGCCGTGACCTGGTCCCACGCGGCGCGCTCCTCGCCCGTGGGTGAAGCACCGTGCAGCACGGTGTACTTGGCCTGGAGCATGAAGCCGTCGAAGGGCGGCAGGTCCCTCTCGAAGACATCCAGGGTCGTCACCATGTCGTCCGGGTGGGCGGACCGGTATGCGTCGATGAACGCGTGGGCTGCAGAAACCGAATACGAGCGATCCCCCCGCGGTGACGCCTGTATGTAGAGTAGCTGTCCCATTGGCCTCTCCTCCGGTGATCCCGTGCTGAATGGGGGCGGACGGATACCCTTCACGCACTCTCTGTGGTATGCAACACCCCACCCTCGCGGACCGTTCCGGCGCCCCAGATCCAGAGGGTGCCCCAAGGCGAATTGATCCTCGGTGCCGAACGCTGGGACCGTCGTGCGAGGAGGGGTCTGATGTGAACCGGAGCCGACGGAGATCGAGCCTGCCGGCGTTACCGGCGGTCGTGGCTTTGGTATCGCTGTGCAGCCCCCAGCGGTGCCCGGCCGCCCCGGCTGACGAGGTCGTGGTCCGTAGGGCCCTGGCTGTCCCCATGGTGCTGCGCGCCGGCCGGTCAGCCACGCGCACCGATGCCGTCGAGCATCAGATCGTCACGGGCACGTGGTCGGTGCCGCACGAGGGTGACGAGCTCACCATGCCGGACGGCTCAACACGGACGTGGAAGACCGTTGAGGCCAACGCCGATGGCTGGTTCGAGGACGACGCCCTGTGGGGTGGATATGCCCATGCGGCGATCACGCCGCCGGAGCCCGGCGTCTGGATCCTCGAGGCCCAGGGGCATAGCGCCGTTTATGTGAACGGTGAGTTGCGGGTAGGTGACCCCTACCACAACGGCTATGTCCAACTGCCCGTGGCGCTTCACGCAGGGGCCAACGATCTGCTCTTCCTGGTGGGGCGGGGGTTCCGCGCCAGCCTAACCCGCGCCGTGTCGCCCGCGCTGCTCAACCTCGCCGACCCGACGATGCCGGACCTGATCGTCGGCCGCGCGGCCGACACATGGGGCGCGGTGGTGGTGCTGAACGCCACGGGCGAGACGGCCCGCGACCTCAGCCTCGTCTCGCTGGCCGAGGGAGGGCAGGCGGTTCGGACGCCACTTCCCCCGCTGTTGCCCTTGGCCACGCGGAAGGTGGGCTTCCGCATCGCCGCGCCGGCCCGGCGAGAGGGTGGCACTCTCCGGCTCCGGCTGGCGCTGGTGTCCGGCAGTGGGGCCGGACAGAGGACATTGGATGTCGGGCGGCTCGACCTGCGCGTCCGTCGGCCGGCGGAGTCGCGCAAGGTCACCTTCCTCAGCGCCGTAGATGGGAGCGTTCAGTACTACGGAGTCATGCCGCCATCGGGACAACCTGGCTGCCGTGGTCCGGCGCTGTTTCTGACCCTCCACGGTGCCGGCGTCGAAGCCATCGGCCAGGCAGATGCCTACTCGCCCAAGTCCTGGGGTTACCTGGTGGCACCGACTAACCGACGGCCCTATGGGTTCGACTGGGAGGATTGGGGGCGATGGGACGCCATCGAGGTGCTCGAGGAGGCCGAGAGGACGCTTCACACCGACCCCTCGCGAGTGTACCTGACCGGGCACTCGATGGGCGGCCATGGCGTGTGGCACCTGGGTGCATGCTTTCCCGATCGTTTCGCGGCCATCGGCCCGAGTGCGGGCTGGGCGAGCCTGATGTCGTATGGTGGCGGCGGCCCGCGAGAGGGCGGCTCGCCCGTCGAGAAGCTGATCCGCCGGACGTCGTCGCCGAGCGACACGCCTGCCCTGGCCCCGAACTACGCACACCATGGCGTCTACGTCCTGCACGGGGCGGATGATGACAACGTGCCCGTCCGCGAGGCTCGGAGCTGGGTCGAGCGGTTGACGAGGTTCCACAGGGACTTCGTGTACCACGAGCAGCCCGGTGCGGGGCACTGGTGGGACGTCTCCGATGAGCCGGGAGCCGATTGCGTGGACTGGGCGCCCATGTTTGACTTCTTCGCCCGCCACGCCGTGCCTTGCACGGCTGCCGTTCGGCGTGTGCAGTTCGCCACATTCAGCCCGAGCGTCTCCGCCGACTGCCACTGGGTAACGGTCGAGACGCAACTTCGGGCATTCGAGTTGAGCACGGTGGACATCGGCGTCGACCCGGCCAGCCGACGGTTCGTGGGCACTACGGGCAACGTGCACCGGCTGGGCATCCGGCTCGATGCGCTACCCGCAGCGGGGCCCGTCTCGGTGGAGCTCGACGGGTGTCCTCTCACCGGCATCGATGCCGGCGGGCCAGGCTCCGAACTCCGGTTCGAGCGCGTCGGCAACGGCTGGCGGGTCTGCGCCCGGCCGCCGTCGTCGGTCGAGAAGAGCCCGCGAAGGGGCGGGCCATTCAAAGAGGCTTTCCGCAACCGCGTGGCGTTCGTCTACGGCACCGGCGGCACGGCCAACGAAAACCGTTGGTCGATGGCCAAGGCGCGCTATGACGCCGAGGCATTCTGGTACCGCGCGAACGGCTCGGTTGACATCGTGGCAGACACGGAGGCCCGAGAGCTCGGCCCCGACCGCAGCATCATCCTCTACGGCAATGCGGATACCAACAGGGCCTGGGAGGTCCTGCTCCGCGACAGCCCGGTGCAGGTGCGGCGAGGCAGCCTGCGGGTCGGCAACCGTAGACTGGAGGGCGACGATCTGGCGTGCCTGTTCGTTCGTCCCGGGGCAAGCAGCGACACGCACGTGGGCGTGGTCGCCGGCACGGGGATGTCGGGCCTGCGGCTGACCGAACGAATGCCCTACTTCGTTTCGGGTGTGGCACTGCCCGACTGGACTGTCTGCCGCACGACGTTGCTGAGCCGTGGCACCGAAGGGCTGGTCGGAGCCGGCTTCTTCGGGAACGACTGGTCGGTGGAGGCCGGCGAATCGGCGTGGGCGGAAGGGGCATAGCCGCACGGCACTCCGAGTGGGCTGGACAGTGCCATTTCCGCTACGGGGCCCTGTCCCGGGCAGTCTTCCCTCTGTCGTGCGGAGGGTGTGCGGGGGGCCGAACAGGGCGAGCCAGCCACAGGCTGGTGCCGCCCTGTCGGGCTCGTTCCCGGGATGGCTCTTGACAGGAGGACTGCGATGATGATCGCAATGGGAACGCTGCTGACACTCGCCACGGCGCCGGCGCCGGCGGCGGCGGAGTTGACGGTACACTGCGATGCGCCCGGCTTCCGGTCCAGCCCCACGCTCTGGGGGCTGTTCTTCGAGGAGATCAATCACGCCGGCGATGGCGGGCTCTACGCCGAGCTCGTACGGAATCGCTCCTTCGACGGCCCGCGGCCGCTCGAAAGCTGGCGGCTCATCACCGAGGGCGATGGGGCCGGCGAGATGGCGCTCGATGACTCTCGGCCGGTCTCTGAGGTGAGCCCACGGTCGCTGCGACTGCGCGTCGACCGCTGCCGCGACGGCCGAGTGGCGGTGGCCAATGAGGGCTACTTCGGCATTGGCGCGCGCCGGGGCGAGGAGTACGATTTGTCCTTCTGCGCCCGGCGCAGCCCCGACCTGGGTGGCACGGTTCGAGTCTCACTCGAGCACGCCTCCGGGAGGGTGCTGGCCCAAGCGGAGGTGGAAGGCCTATCGACCGAGTGGGGACGCTATGCGTGCACGCTGCGGGCCTCGGCCGACTGCCCCGATGCGCGCCTGGTGATCGCTGTGTCCGACCGCGGAACGCTGTGGCTCGATCACGTGTCGCTGTTCCCGCGGAACACCTGGAAGCACCGCGCCAACGGCCTGCGGCCCGACCTGGCCGCCATGCTAGCGGATACCAAGCCCGCCTTCTTGCGCTTCCCAGGCGGGTGCTTCGTTGAGGGGCCCGACCTGGAGAACGCGTGGCGATGGAAGACGACCATCGGCGATCCGGTCGAGCGGCCGGGGCACTGGAACCTGTGGGACTACTGGTCGACCGATGGTCTCGGATTCCACGAGTACCTGCAGATGTGTGAGGATCTGGGCGCCGAGCCGCTGTTTGTGATCAACTGTGGCATGGCGTGCCAAGCGCGCAACGGTCCCGCCGTGCCCATGGACGAACTGGAGCCGTGGGTGCAGGACGCTCTCGATGCCATCGATTACGCCAACGGGCCGGTGGACTCCACTTGGGGGCGCGTCCGGGCGCGGAACGGCCACGCCGAGCCCTTCGGCCTCAGGTACGTCGAGATCGGGAACGAGAACTGGGGGCCGGGCTATGAGGAGCGCTATGCCCGGTTCTACAGGGCCATCAAGGAACGCCACCCGGAGGTAACCCTGATCGCAAATGCCCGTGTATCGAGCGCGCCCGTCGAGGTCATCGACGAGCACTACTACAACACCCCTGAATGGTTCGCCGCCAACGCGGATCGGTATGACTCCTACGACCGATCTGGGCCACGTGTCTACGTGGGGGAGTACGCGGTAACCCAAGGGTGCGGTCAGGGTAACCTCAGAGCAGCCGTGGCCGAGGCCGCCTTCATGACGGGCATGGAGCGCAACTCGGACATCGTCGTGATGGCGTCCTACGCTCCGCTGTTCGTGCATGTGAGCAAACGGACGTGGAACCCGGACGCCATCGTCTTTGACAGCGTGTCGTGCTACGGCACCCCGTCCTACCATGTCCAGCGTCTGTTCGGTCGGAACCGGGTCGATGTCGTGCTGCCGACAGATCTGGTCTGCGGTGACTCGTCGGTCGTCGAGCCGGGCCGCATTGGTCTCGCCACCTGGGACACGCAGGCCGAGTTCAGGGAGGTCCGCGTAACGCACGGCGACCGGGTGCTCTACGCCGCCGACTTCGCCCAGGGCACCGGCGGGTTCACGCCCCAGGCGGGCGAGTGGAGCATTCGTGACGGGGCCTACCGGCAGACGGGTACGATCCAGTTCGCCTCGGCCTCGGCGGGCGACACCTCGTGGGTCGACTATACGTACTCGGTCAAGGCGCGGAAGCTCAGTGGTGCCGAGGGGTTCCTCATCAAGTTCCGCGAGCGCGATGATGCCAACTGGTACTGGTGGAACATCGGCGGCTGGGGCAACCGGCGCCACGCCATTGAGCGATCGGCTGGTGGGAACAAGACGACGCTGGGCGATCCGGTGGATGGTCACGTCAAGACGGGGCACTGGTATGACATTCGCATCGAGCTCGCCGGCCCTCGCATCCGGTGCTATCTGGACGGTAGGCTGATCCATGACGTGGTGGACAAGGGCCCGAGGATCATGGCGGCGAGTGCCGGATGGGATGAGTCCGGGGGCGAGCTGGTCGTGAAGGTGGTCAACCTGTCGGATGCGCCGCAGGTGACTCGGACGACGCTGGCCGGGGCACGCCGACTCGACCGGCGCGGTCGCGCCCTCGTGCTCACCTCGAACTCGCCTGACGACGAGAACTCGCTCGCCCGGCCTGACAGGGTGGCGCCCGTCGAGCTGGACGTGAGCATTCCCGGCCCTGATTTCACACGGACGTTCCCGCCGCACTCGCTGACGATCCTGCGCATTGGGGCGAAGGACTGAAGGACGGAGCCGATCGGGCCCTGGCGTCAGATGGCGCCAGCCCGCAGTGATACTGAGGAGGACTGATAGCCATGGTCTGTAGCGTCAGGGTCTGTGGTATTGGGGCGCTGTGCGCGCTCTCGCTGTTGCTGCCCAGTTGCATGCCGGTAACGGATGGGGGGGGCGGGGGCGGGGGCGGGGGCGGGGGCGAAGCCCCGACCGTCACGCTCTCCGTAGAGCCCACGTCGCTGGGCATCAGCCAGGGGCATGTGGAGTTCACGTGGGCGACGACGAACGCCACGGACATCGTGAGCACCAACTTCGGGATCGATGCCGGCCCCTTGGGCGCGAGCGGTTCGGGCCGCGCCGTGAAGTGGGTCACGATTGCGGGCACCCAGGCCACCTTCACCATCACCGTCCGGAATGCGGCGGGCCAGACCGCGACGGCCGAAGCTGTGGTGACGGTCCGCGGCGACGCGGTTAACTCACCACCGCATGCCCGCTGCTCCAACGCCGTGAGTTCGGGCGACATTGCATCCACGATTTGGAGCTTCGACCCCACCGAGTCCTGGGACGAAGAGCAGCCCCCGGACACTATCACGATGCGGTTCGACTGGACGGGTGACGGCGTCTTCGACACCAACTGGGCTCCGCTCGCCGTGACCGACCATGTGTTCACCGAGGCCGAGGCCCGAGCCTGTCCGCCCGTCCCTGTCACGCCGCCGGCCACGGCCCAGGAGAACTACCGTGCGACCGTGAAGATGCAGGTGCGCGACGCTGCCGGGGCGACCGCCACGTGGACCCAGGGTCTCACGCTGGTAATCCACTCGACGAACCAGGCACCCGAGCCCGCGTTCACGGTCACGAATCCGAATGGCACATTCCCAAATGGGTTCGTGGATGCCTCGGCCTCGACCGACAACGAGGATGGGCTGGGTGGTCTCCGCTTCTGGTGGGACTGGAACTTCCAGGGCGAGGACTTCCCCGAACCGCTGCTGTGGACCGGATGGTCGGATGACCCGACGGCGACACCGCCGGCCTACGCGGGCCCCGGCACCTACACGATCCTGCTCGCTGTCATGGACAGCGGAGGTCTGGTGAACTGGACCACTCGGCAGATCGTGGTGCCGTAGACGCTATTGGGCCGGAGGTGGGCCATCCCGCCTCCGGCCGGCAGTTGGCCTACGGTGTGCCCAGGTGGACGCCGGCGGTGGTGGCGACGATGGGTGTCGACGCCCGGTCCTTGGCCCGCGCCGTCACCCTGAAGGCACTGGCGGGCTCGTCGCACTCGTACGAGTCGATCGCGTTGCCCCTGAAGCTGGCCACGGTACGCTTAGCCACATCGGCGCCCAAGCCGAGCTCCTCGAGCGTGGTGGGGTTGAGAGTCTCCGGGAACGTGCTGAACGACTGCAGGGCCGTGTGGATCCGGCGCATGGACTCCAGTGCGCCGGTGCGACGCGCCGAGTTGCTACTGCCGACTCCCCAACTGCAGCGACCGATCCCCAGCACAGTGAGCAGTGGGTCCAGAAACCGGTTGAGGTCGGATTCGACCCGACGAAGCAGCGGGTTCTTCGCTGGCGGCACGCGAAGCTCGGTGTGGCGCGCGAACTCGCCCGCCGCGTCCTCGCCGATGGTCGCCGCCATGGCCGGAGGACCGCCGGCTACGGCGCTGCTCTCGGTACCCGCGCTGAGCGAAACCGACCCGATTCGTCCCCAGATCAGGACCTCACCCTCGCTGCAGCACACCCGGCTGACCTGCGATATGGCGTCGTGGGCGACGCTGATGGTGCTCCCCCGCACCGCCGCCACCACACTCGGTGTGTGCACCTTCAGCTCAGACCCGTTCCCAAACCCCGGTCCTGCGGTGGTCCAGCACTGACCGCTCCGCAGCGCGATCGACCGGTCTCGCCAGCCGCCTCCTCTGTTGTACTCGATCAGCCGTACCTCGAGTGTGGTATCTCCACCGAGGGTTAGCACGCTACCATCTGGGTACCGAATGGTCGCCTGGGAGGCCAAGCCTGTGGTGACCACATCGCCCGACGACAGCACCTGCCCGGGGCTCGCCGGCTCGGGGGCACCTCCGGGTCTGTGAACCATGGCGCTCCCGGACACTGAGTCCAGCGACGCGGAGAACTCCCGGTTCTCGCGCCGGACGCCGTCGGAGATGAGCGCGACCACGGCAATACCCAGCACAGCGACTACTCGCCGATCGAGCCAGGCTGGCCATCGGAGCCGGCGCCGAATGCGCATCGCCCGCTCCTGTCGCTCTGCGAGCTCGGCGAACGCTCCAGACAAGTCATCGCCGTTACCCGGCGGAGGTTGGCGTCGCCGCATTCCCTTCGCCTCCTTCGGACGGACCAAGGCCCGCCACCGAGAAGGCGAGCAAGATCCCCATGGCCGGCACATAGGCCCCCCTTGCGTCACAAGCCCCGCGCGATGGAACGGTCCACCGAACATTGCCGCGCCGATCTGGGCAAAGGCTATCGCGGCCGCAACGGGCCCCCGCACTTCGAAGTGGCCGCCCGAGGCTGACACCGACTCGGCGCCACTCCCGGCAAGCGCACCCGAGCAGTGCCACGAGCAAGGACAGCAACGGCTCCGTCTGGAGTCCGAGCCGGCGTTCCCCGAGTGGTCTGTCCCCCCCCCCGGGCCGCTAGGGCCCCGATTCGCGTTGGCCCAGTGCTTCCCCCACCTCGAGGATTGCCTGGCGCCGCTCCAGCAGGAGCGCGCCATCCCGTGCATACTCAACCAGGCTCGTAATCAGTGGCGCGTCCAGCATCAGCAATCTCCTGGCCCGGGCAGCGAGGTCGCCCTTGCCGGTCGCCAGCGCCCGCACGCGGGCCATCAGCTCGTAGTCCTCGAGCCCATCGCGGAGCAGGGCGAGTCGGAGCGACGCGAGCGGCTCGCCGTTCCGACCCGGATACATGAGATAGCCATCACCGTTGAACGAGCCGAAGGAGTTCGGGTTCCACTGTGCGTAGTTGTTGTGGTCGTACTCCTCGAGGGGCTGCTCATTCCCCGGCCAGACGTCGACGCCCCAGTACAGGAGCCCTTCGATTCCGTAGCGGAACGTCTGCCACCCGAGAATGCGATGATCGATGCCCGCATAGTCCACGAACAGATTCGCGTAGGGCGCCACCGGCCCGCAGCAGACATACCACCACACCTCGTCACCTCGGGCCTGGGCTTGCCGGATGGCATTCATGTCGGCGAGAGCCGTCAGAGGACACCAGATGCGTACCAGGCCCTCGAGGCCAGGAGTCGGGTTCCACCCCGTCTGCATGATCTTCAGGTCGGGCACGGCGTCCACCAGGGCCTTGTAGTTGGCTTGGAGCTCCCCCAGGGAGCCCGCCGCGGCCTCATCGTGCCCGTAGATGTAGTGGAGGTCCCACCAGCCGCGCTCCTTGAGGTGTTCCTCCGCCGCACGGACGAACTCGGTGTTCCGGTCGCCGCACACGCGGCCGTTACCCCCCAAGTTCACCGTGGTAAGGCCCTTGGGCACCAGCGCGGTCAGCAGGCGGTCGTAGTCGGAGAAGTCCCATCGACCTTCGGCGTCTTTCCTTGGGTCCCACATCGTGATCGGACTGATGCGGTGCTCGAGCATCACCTCCGAGTAGCGGAGGTATGTCTCGAAATAGGCCTCGGGACCCGGCTCGCTGACGAACCGAGCGAAGTGGCCCCAGAGAACGAACGCCGTGCGCAGCGTTGACTTCGTCGGGATCGCCACGTCGTAGACGCGTACCGTGAGGGGGATGTCGACCGAGCCTCCGGTCGTGCGGACTCTCACCACCCCTCTGTACTCGCCGGGCTGGTCGTCGTCGGTGGTGCGGATGGTGATGAGGAACGGCTGCCGACGACCCTTCGCGACCTCCATGGGCCGGTCGGGTAGTAGCACGTCAGGCAGCTCGCCCTCGAGCGATGCGCCGGGGGTCCTCACCGCGCTGCGCACGAACCCGATGGGCGATACGGTCACGCGGCCGGCCGGGATCTGGGCCTCGCCGGGCCCGCGCAGACCTCCGGCCGACACGCGCACCGACGCCAAAGGCTCCGCGACGGCACATACGACGATCTGTACTGGCTCGAACTCGTTGCGGGCCATGTCGATGTACAGCGACCTGGCAACGGGACCCGGATCGGCCGTGTCGGGCTGGATCTTCCGGGTCACGATCGGATTGGTAACATAGAAAGTCACGTTGCCGCCCGCCATGGCCCGAGCGTCGGCAAGACCGACCGAGTCGGTCGTCTCCCGTGCGACCGCGTCCAGCTCAGCAGTGGCCGCGTCAATGCCCGCCTCGTCCAGCGGGCCGTCCGCTTGGTCGACGATCGGTGAGAGCCGGGCCCCAAGCCTCTGGCGATCGCCGGCCGGGACGCCGGAACCCTCCAGGCGCCGGCGGAGGGCGGCCGCGACCGCCGCGAGGTCCGGCAGGGCCAATCCGGCCGTCTGCCTCCACGCCACCGATCCGTCGGGCGAGGTGACCTCCACCTCGAGCCACTCGGTGCCACCCGCCACGTCGAAGGTGACTCGATGCGCGCGCGCCTCCGCGCCCGCCCTCAACTCCGTGTCAGCCAGAGTGAGCGCACCCCGCGAGCTCTGCCCCCGGACCCGCACACGTAGCCCGCGCCTCGAGCCGGTCCGCCTTAGCGTCAGCTCCGTCTCGCCCAGCTGCCTGCCCGGAAGTGCGCGGACGGCCACAACCGGCTCGCCGCCGGCCAGACGAAGCGTCCCGAAGCGCTCCGGGTCATGGAAGCCCCCGCGCACCGGCGACCAGGCGCTCAGCTCGTCCAGGCTGGGCGCATTCCGGGCCATGCATGCTCGGAAGACCGTGCCGGACCGGGTGGCGTCCACCGACAGCGGTTCCCACGGAATCGCCAGCTCGGCGACCCAGCCATCGCCAGCGGGTGCCGTCGCCGCCCGCCACTCCGGGTTCCAGCTCAGATCGCGCCCGACGGCGCTCACGCGTTCGTCGGCAATCGTGGAGTCCGCCGCGACCATGAAGTGGGCGTAGTCAGTGACCGGCCAGTCTGCCGGAGCGAGGAACAACTCGGCCAGCGGTCCATTCCAGATCGCGGAATCCCTCTCGCCACCCCGGCCACCGGCCATGGCCCCTTCGCCCTCGCACTCGAAGAGCACGTAGAGCGCCCGGCCGTCATAGCACAGCGAGACGATCGAGCCAGCGCGGCCCGGGCGCCCGGTCGTGATGTCTCGGAAGCCACAGGTCACCGCGGCCCTGGACCACTCGCCCTCACTGATCGTCCCATCGATTGACGGGGGGTTCCCGGTCTCAGGAATCGCAATGACCGGCAGCTGCTCGTCCGCCACACACGGTGCCATCGCCAGCATGACCATCGTGAGCCAGTAGCCGCGCATGCATGTCCACCTTCCCCATCCTCACTTGCCGTACGCCACGAGTTCGAGGTTCCGCACCTGAAGTGTCAGCTCGTCGATGGCCGTGTTGCAGCCGACGAGCAGCCCCTTCACAGCCGTCAGGTCCAGCCTCCCGTTTGGATCCGGCGTCGAGAACGATCCCCAGCCAAGATCCGCGAACAGCACCACGGCCCGCCGCCAATCCCTGGTCGCCGACAGGCCGCCGCTGATGTAGGACGCGCCCGAATCCTCGATGACCTGGACTCGGCCCGTTGTCCCTGGATCATCGGTGTCGAGCCGGTACTCGAAGGCAATGCCATGCCAACGAGACCAGTCGACAATGCCCGCCAGCTTCGCCGCGGGATACGCCCACCGGTCGCCCGGCTCATCAAACCGGATCGAGAAGCTCACCCCGCCGCCCGGCAGATCGGCCACCGACATGGTGCCATTGCTCGATATGTTGCTCGACCACCCATCCTTCGCGTCCAGGCCAAGACTCTCCCGAGCCACAGGCTCGGCGTGAGTTAGGTCCATCCGAAGGTACGACACCGATGGCGCGATCGGCTCGCCGCCGAACTCGCCACGCACGGTGACCTGCACGGGAGCCGGGCCCACGCCTGCGGTGGGCCGAATCGTGATGCGCTCCACGTGTCGGCCCATCGGCCCGAGGGAGATGTCGAGGCGGCCGACGTCCGTCGTCCACACATTGGGCGGTTCAAGACGGACACGCCCCGTCACCGAACGCCGCTCGTCCATGTTGTAGGTGTCGATCACGAAGGTCAGCGGCTCGGACGGCTGTACCGTGTACGCGTTCCGGTCCTTGTCGATGGGTGCGTTCTCGGCGTAGGCGACCACGATGGTCTTGCTCGGATCGAGCCGCTGGCGCTTGCCGGGTAGGCGCGGGGGCGGCAGTAGCCGCTGCAGGAACGAAGGGTCGATGCCCACCACGTACTGAGCCGAGGCCGTGACTTCGAGCTCCACCGATCCCTCGTGCGCCACCACCTGGCGTTCGCGGCCGACGACATCGAAAACCCGTGCCGGTGAGGTCTTCACCGGGAGCACGACCCGCGTCGCGCTCTCGGACCATGCCAGAGCCACCAGCTCGTCGCCGTTGTCGAACACGAGTACCTCGGGCTGGCCCTCGCCCGCCCTCACCCGGCCGGCGAAGCGCCCTTCCCCGAGCAGGCGCACTGCGGTGGCGATGGCAGCCAGGGCCGGCCGCGGCGAGAGGTCGCGATTGAGCGCGCCGAACTGGATGGCACCCTCCTTATAGTGCGGCAAAACGAAAAAGAAGTGCTGGTCCACACCGTTGGCCAGGGAGATGCCAAAGGACCGCGGGACGAAGTCTGCCTGAACCCGCTCGTCCTCGGCCGACAGCCCGCGGCCCGAGTGCTCAAGCCGCACGCCCGCCTCGGTGAGCCAGATCGGGCGCGACGCCATGCCGTACGCTTCCACCAGCTCGACCCAGGAGCGAATCGTCTGGTCGTAGTGGCCGATCGGGTCATAGGTGTGGAAGTTGAAGGCGTCCGCGTAGTCGGCAATGCCGCTGGCAAAGATGCCGTCGCTGAAGCCCGACCGCCCTCGGCACAGCGAGCACGTGAGCACCGGCACGTCCCCTCGGGCTGCCTTGAACCCGAGGTAGGCCGCCTTCTGGATGCCCGCGTACTTGTCGCTAAGCTGGTCGAAGAAGCCGATGTCCGGCTCGTTCCATGGCTCCCAGGCCCACACCCGCCCCGCCCAGTGCTTCGCCGCCGCCTTGCTGAAGCGGTAGACGTCACGAAGGTCATCGGGGTAGCGCGTGTCCTTCCCCGGCCGTGTCCAGGCGGGCGAGTCGTGGTAGATCTGGTAGGTGCGTACGCCGGCGCCCGCCAGCTCGCGCGCCACGGTGTCGTACTTCCCCCAGCTGAACGTCTCCTTGTCCGGCTGGACCTCACCCCACGAGAGGCGTTCGCGAATCCATGTCATGCCGATCCGGCCCACCATCTCAGCCACGGGCTTCCACTGCCGCGGCCCGCACAGCCACGACGTCGCACCATCCACCGCCAGTGGCCGTCGCTCTGGGCTCCCCGCCGGGCCATCGGTGAGGACTACGAAGGACGTCCCGCGCGTCTCGTGGCCCGTTCCCCACTCGAGGCGGTAGTAGCCGCTGGGCAGAGGCGGAAGTACCAGGTCGCCGGGCGCAGCCGGCGCGGCCCAGACCTCTCGTCCGTCGTAGTCGAGGGCCCGCAGTCTGGCTTCGGGGCCTGCCGACACCACTCGGAAGCGGATGGTCTCGCCCGGCAGGAACACCTGGCATGGTGTTGGGCTGCGTAGCATCGCCGAGTTGGGCGGCGCGGTCGCGCCACCCACCGTCACCACGAGTGCAAGAGTCAGCACTGCCACCGTTGACACCCTCTCCAGTTGGCCGCCGCCAGCACGCGGCGAGCCCATTGTGAGCTTCGCCCTGAGCTCACGCGAGCCCTGCGCCGGCCGGGTGAGCTCGTCGGCGAGGAGTACTGGCATCCCCCGGCGAAATGGCGTCTAGGCCGCGTCACTCGCGGTGCCGACGCCCCGCGGGAAGCCGGCCGGGGCGCCTTGCGCTCGTCGGACCGTTTCTCCCCTGGGAGGGCTGTGCGGTGCGGGCGAAGGACATCATGACTACCGAGGTCGTCACCATCGACGGAAACGCTACGGTTGCTCAGGCCATCGCTCTGATGCAGAGCAGAAATGTTCGTGCGCTGATCGTCGACCGGCGTGAGGATGATGATGCTTACGGCATCGTCACTCAGCGAGATGTGGCCTACAAGGTGTTGGCCGCAGGCAAGGACCCGGCGGCCGTGAAGGTTCACGAGATTCACACCAAGCCTCTGGTAGTCATCAACCCCGACCTGGCAGTCAAGTACGTGGCACGCCTGCTCGCCAACACGGGTTTGAGCCGTGCCCCGGTCATCGCCGAGGGCAAACTACAGGGCATCGTCTCCGTCAGCGACATCGTCAGCAAGGCCATGTAGGTCGCCCGGCGCTGCGGTCCGTCGCTCTGCATGACCCCAGCCACACGAAGGGTCAGGACCTGTCTCCGGCGGAGCACTCCGGAGACGGGCCCTGACCCTCTCGGGCACACGCAACTGGTGCGCCCCGCTGAGCCCTGGCCCCCTTGCACTGGCGCGCCAGAACACGCGCGCGCCCATCCGGACCAGGTCGCCCGGCCAGGCCCGCCTTCTGCTCCGCGCTGAGCAGGTCGAGATGGCCCGAGAAGCACAGGGCGTCGGCGGCATCCTGGCTCCCGGTCGCCAGTTCCTTCTTCAGCTCCGCAAGGGCCGCTGACTCGGTCGCCGGCGGCTTCCCACCGGCGCGGCGCGTCAGCAGTCGCGCCTCCACCGGCCCGAGGTCGTGCCTCCACAGAAGCCGGGCGTACCAGAGCCGGTTGCGGCGCTCGGGCTCGCCGAGGAGTGCTCTGCTGAGGTGCCGCCGCATCGCGTCCGCGTTGCCGGTCGAGGCGAGGGCGGAGGCGATCGCGAGGCGTGCCCGTGGGTCCACATCACCCCCCAGGCACGCCCCCACTTTGTCGGCCTGACTGTGCATCTCGGTCCTGATGTTGTCAGAGATCGCCCTGGCAGCCAGCCAGGGTTGTCCGTCTGAGTTCGCCTCCAGGGCCTCGAGAACCACCTGCCTAGCCCTCGCTCTGTCCGCGGGCCCGAGATGGGCGTAGATCGAGTCGCCGGTCACGAGATCGGAGCAACACAGGGCCCACAGGCACCCCATCCTCGTCTCGGGATCCGGCGATGCCAAGGCCGCCGACACCTCCCCCGCTTGTCGGCGCAAGCGGGCCTCGACCTGGCGCGGACCATTGGGCGGGCCGCTGAACAGCACGAAGGCCAGCAGTGCGGCAGTGGCGACCGCGCTGGTCCAGAGCAGTAGCCGGAGGATGCGCGCCGTTCGCGCACTCACGGCCGCAGGACCTCCCCCGTGACCCCGTCTACCTGGAAGTCGAGACGGGTCGATTCGCCCTCAGAGAGCGTCACGTGCCACACCGGGCCCCGGGTCGGCGAGTTGGGCGAACTCAGAACCAGTCGAGTCTCCAGCATCTCAGCCGCCTGTGTGCCTCCCCCATCTCGGCGCAGCGCACTCCTGGCGACCTCGACCGCCTGGTCGCGCGACAGGTTCACCTCGTCCTCCGTGACGCTTCGGGGCGCATGCTGGCGGATGAACGCATGCACCCCTCCGGCTTTGGGGTTGATGTCGACCTCCACGGACCACCAGTCTCCCGTCCATGCTCCACTGGGCAGCACGTTCGCCCATGTGTACACGAAGAGCACGTCCATAGACTGCTTCTCGGAGACGAGCTAGGTGGCGTCGGTGAACGGCCCGCGGTGCGCCCGGGCAAACTCCTCGGCAGTCCTCAGGCGCCCGTCTGACGATGGGTCGGGCAGGTCTGTCAGCAGGGGGCCCACGTAGGTGCGGATCTCCTCGCGATTGACGTCAATCGTGAGCGACGCCCTGGATCTGGCCCCCTGGTCATCCACCCACCGGGCTACCACGCGGCACTCCCCCTCTCGCTGCGCGCGGCCGCCCAGTGCCTCAACCTGCAGGGCCTCCATCGGCTGTGTGTAGATGGCGGCCAGAAGCCTCGTGGCGAGCGCGGTGGGTTCCTCCGGCTCGTCACCGGCACCCCGGCCGCGTCCAGCCCCGATCCCCGCAACGACTCCCGCAGCCGGCAGCAGCAAGACGAGCACGTGGAGCCGACGACGGGTGAGTCCCCCACGAGACTGCGCGCGCGAGCCCATACGCCACACCTCCGTTCGCGGCGGTTCGTCGTCCCCAAGCGGCTCAGGCTAGTATGCTCTGGGGCCGGCCGCCGTGCTGCGGCCGGCCCCTCGAACCCTAAGGCTTGATTGACTTCGGCTCTTTGGACGCCAGGTCCGGGACCTCCAGGATCTCGCCGGTCAGTCCATCGACGACCACTTCGACATCGCGCGTCCGGGGCGCCGCCAGGGGATCGCCATCCCA
>JAKPQA010000109.1 GCA_029547025.1 Armatimonadota bacterium | reverse complement strand
TCGACGAGGAAGCGCAGTCCAAGGGCATCGCGTACCGGGTGAAGCCAGAGGACCTGGCCCAGGTCAGCTGGAACATGTGGCGGAACTGCGATGAGTAGAGCAGGGCGCGCCCGACCAACGGTGCAGACGCGCCCCGATGGCGTCTGCACCCACGAATACATCCCCGCGGAGGCCCCATGACTCGATCGCTGCTGATTGCCCTCCTCCTCACCGCGTGCGCCGCCGACGCTGGCGACGCGCCGGACGCTCCCGAGCAGCCGATCGTCCAGGCCGCCTCTGACGTCCCCTACTGCACCAGGGATTCCCAGTGCGGCAAGGGCGGCTCCTGCGTGGCCAACGACTGCGTCGGCGAGCTCGAGGTGCACACCTGCTACCCCGACCCCTGCACCGATGCCGACGGCCCGAGCTGCGTGGACACCAGCAACGACGCCTACAACTGCGGCGCCTGCGGGCTGAAGTGCCCATGGGGCACGGCCAAGCTGATCGGGTGCACCTCGGGCGTCTGCTACCGCATCGAGCCCACCGCTGAGGAGTGGGAGAGCATTCGCGAGGCGGTGGAGTGATGGCACCCCGGCAACAGGGTGAGTCGCGGGCTATGGGTCGCATCGTGGGCGGGACGAGGCTGACGGTGGATGGGCGGTGCGTGGTCGAGGGGAGGCGGGCGGCATGAGCAGAGCGCCACTTCCCCCGCCTCGTCCGCGCGGTGGTGACCGGCGTGCTGCCAGACGTCGGGTGGCGCACGATGCGGCTCCCGCGCGCCAGGCGCCGCTGCCCTCGGGTCACCGTGACGATGGAGGGGCCGATGATGGCCCTGAAGGAGACGTGCCGATGATCTCCCGCCTCCGCGCCGCCTGGCCGCTGTTCTGCTGGGTGGTCTACCTCCAGGGGTTCGGGAGGTGTAAATAATGCGACGAACCAAAGAGCACCCCGGACGAGAGATCCGCGGACTGCGCATCAAGATCTACCCAACACCAGAGCAGTCGTTGGCGATGCTCGACCGCCAGCGACGTCTGCGCCGGTTGTGGAATTGGCTCGTGGCACGCTCGGGCGACACGCGGCGAGCGCGCGAAGCCTGGGCATCGCGCAATGGTGCAGGACCTCGGCCGGAGCGCCCAGCGAATGATGCCGGCGAGGCCCCGTGGGCGCAGTACCGGGAGGCGATGCGCGAGTGGTCGGCGCGTGTTCGCGTGCTCCTCGCCGAGCACAAGAGTGACGTCGGGCTGTCGTACCGCGGAGTCCGCGACTACATCGTGCAATTCCGCGTCGCGCACGACTACCAGCTGTACGTGCACCTATTCGATTTCGTGGACGGCGACGAGCCGCCGGAAGCGCACTACCAGCAGGCGCTGTACAAGGATTATCAGTCGGCGCTGGCGGCGACGACACGCGGGCAACGGCCACCAGTGGCCCGCAAACGCGACGAGGACATGCCGCTACGTGTCGGGTCTGGGGTGCACCTACGGATCCTGTCGGAGCCGCGCCCGCGCCGCGTCTTCGCTGAGCACCCGAAGGGTCCGCAGATGACCGGGCGAATCACCGCGCAAGTGCAACTCCCCGGGGTCGGGTGGCTCGACGCGACGCTGGGCCCAGAGCAGCCAATCGAGCCCGCCGAGTATTGGGTCGAGGGGGTCGCGGTCAGGCGCGAGGCTGACGGCTGGTATGCAGCGGTACGACAGCATGTGGTGCCTCGAGAGGCGCCACACGGACACGGGGCGTGTGGGATCGACGTTGGCCTTGTGTTCGCCGTCGCCGCGGTCGGAGACGATGGGGCGACGCTACTGGCCAGCAACCCGCGCAAGGGATCTCGCCGCGGTCACTTGCGCACCCCGGGTGGGTACGTGGAGCTGATCGCTGAGCGACAGGCGGCCGGGCTCCCGGTGTCGCGGATGCACTGCCGAGCCGCGCGCAATATGCGGGAGTACATCCGGCGCGAGGTATTCCCCTATACCGATCGATACGATACGATCGTGGTCGAAGATCTCCCGTCGGATATCGGACACCGCGAGACGCCACACCTGTCGTTCATGCGGACCATCCGGACCATGCTGATCCAGCGGTACGGATGCGAGCGGGTGATCGATGTCGATCCCGCCGGGACCTCTCGCACTTGCTCGATGTGCGGGCATTTATGCGACAGATCGTGGTCCTCGATGCCCGACCGCGTCGGTCATTGCCCCGCGTGCGGCCACGAGGAGCAGAGCGATCTTAACGCCGCTCGCAATGTGCTCTGCAAGCTCGCGAAATCACAAGCGGTCGCCGAATGACTCCCACAACGCCTACCAGGCCCGGCTGTCTCCGGGACACCAGCGCCGCCACGCAGGTGGCGCCGGGTCGCGCGGCCCACAACGCCTACCAGGCCCGGCTGTCTCCGGGACC
>JAKPQA010000108.1 GCA_029547025.1 Armatimonadota bacterium | reverse complement strand
ACATAGCCGCCCGAGCTGACCACGTGGAGAGTCACGCGTCGGGCGTCCCCACGAAGCTGGAGTGAGGAGAGGATCACCTGAGCACCTGGTGCCGGCTCGGGCGCCGGTACCAGGCTGCGAGCGGATGCGGTCACATAGGGGCTATCCCAGGCCCAGAGCAGGCCCGCGCCGTTCTTCACCGCCCCGAACATGGCCATCTGACAGCCGCCATAGTCGTAGGTCCGGAACCGGCTCTGGAAGGCATGGCCGGAGTCGGCCGACACCATGATCCCGGTTCGCGACGGCACCACGATGTAGCCTCTGTCCGCATCGGTCACGGGGAAGGCATTGTCGACGAGTCTCACCTCGGTGACCTCGCCTCCGAGCGGGTCGTATGAGATGACCAGCTCGCGTGCATCCTGCCCGACCTCGATGCAGAACCGGATGGCCGGCCCAGCGATGCGGTCACCGTCCCTTGGCGTGTGAAAGAACACGATGCGCCGGGGCCCGACCTCGATGCGGTCCAGTCGATCGACCGTGTACCCTCGGCGGCGGGTGCCGTCGATGCCGGTGTACTGGCAGAAGTGAGGGCGGGTAGGATCGGAGTACCAGGTCTGGCCGGTGGCCTTGTCGATGATCCGGGAGGCGCCCGTCTCGCGGGAGAGCTCGAACCGCCATGCGGGGGTCTCGAGCACGGCCGGGCTCCCGAACCAGGACTCGAGCGCCGCCCGGCGGCGCGCGAGCTCGCGCTGGGGCAGCGGAACCAGCGTCGTCGACGGGACCGGGGCATCCGCCGAGACCGTCAGAGTGCCCGCGTACTGGTCCAGCAGGCGGACCCCGCCCAGTTGCGGGGCGTAGACGCCCACATGGATGGCGTACTCGCCCTCCGCCGCCTGGGGCGGGACCGCGACGGTCATGGGACCATCATCGATGGTCTGCCCGGGGCCCCAGGCCGATGTCCCGATCTCGGGCGAGTGGTCCTGGTGGATGACGATGTTTCCGCACGAGGCCTCCGGGAACTCGTAGTGGGCGAAGACCATGTAGTCATCCGCCGCCGCCGCCGTGCCGTCGTTTCGGAACCGGTAGGTCACCGTGAATGACCCTCCGGGGCGCACCTGCTGCGGCGCCACCTCGACGGCCACCAGCACGGGCCGGAAGTCGGGGTCGGGCTGCGCAGCCAATGGGCTGGCGGCGGCACCCAGGACCGCGGGGAGGAGCAGAAGCACTCTCATGTGGGGTCTCACCTTTCCTGGCGGCGGGCCGAGTCGATGCTTCGGGGCCCCGTGAGGTCCGGCCTGCAAGCGCGAGACCTGCTGCACTCGTCGGCTGCGTGAGAAGGGTCGGGGCAATGGCTCCGCATGCAGCGCAAGGGCCTCATGACCCCTCTGCTGCGCTGCAGCCCGCGCCGGCCGATGACTTGCCACGAAGGGCGCGGCGACCTCGCCCCATCCCGCAGGCCCCGCTTCGCGGGCCCCTGCCATGGTGGTTCGTGCGGTCTTCGGAGGGTCTTCGGAGGGGCCGACTAGGGGCGGACCAGCCGAAGGCTGGTGGGACCCTATCCGGCCCGAAGCTCGCTGTACGCTGGAGGCCTCCAGTTCGGGCCGGATGGCGCCCTTCCCCCTTCGCAGACCCCCTCCATCCGGCCCCTC
>JAKPQA010000104.1 GCA_029547025.1 Armatimonadota bacterium | reverse complement strand
GAGGGGCGCCATGGGGGGAACCACGCGTCTCCCAGCGTGGTGGGCCCCCAACGCGCCCGGGGTTGCCGCGCTCCCGTCAGCCTCCGGCCGACTGGGCCGGTCAGGGGCCCCGCGCCCTCTGGGCGCACCCCTGTGCGGCCCTCCGAAAGACCAGGCGGGCGTTCCCCGCGAGCTTCGCGAGACCCAGCCGCCCGGCCCAGGGCCCTGTGTTACCGCCCATGGGCCGGAGTCCCCCCGGCCGCGACGGATTCCGTCCAGGCGCCGGGCGGGTGTGCGGTCCGCCCCCTTCGGCGGGTTCGGGGCGGACGGGGTTGGGGCTGAGGATGCCCGGGCGAAGCGTGGCGCCCCGGCGATGACACCCCCGGGCCCGCTCGGCTATAATCACTGCTCCGCCCGGCCAACCCCAGTTCCTCTCGGGGCGGAGCCCATCGAAGACCCTGGGGGCGCGGACGCCATGTCGTCATACCTGGACCAGGTTGTTGATGCCATCGCGGCAGTGGTGGAGCTGCCGCGCGAGGAGATCATGGAGGCCGTACAGCCGCCTCCGAGCCCGGACATGGGCGACTACGGGTTCCCGTGCTTCCAGCTCGCCAAGGCGCTGCGGCGGTCGCCCGCGCAGATCGCGTCGGAGCTTGCCAGCCAGGTGCAGGTGCGGCCGCCGATCCGCGAGGCGCGGGGCGTGGGACCCTACCTCAACTTCTTCGTCGATCGTCCGCGGTTCATCGCCGAGGTCCTGGGTCGCGTGCACTCGCTCGGGACGCAGTTCGGGGCCTCCGATGAGGGCGCCGGGAAGACGGTGGTCATCGACTACTCCAGCCCGAACATCGCGAAACCATTCGGCATCGGGCACCTCCGGTCGACGGTCATCGGCCACTCCCTGTACCAGCTGTTCCGCTTCCTGGGGTACCGCGTGGTGCGGGTGAACCATCTGGGCGACTGGGGCACCCAGTTCGGCAAGCTGATCACGGCCGTGAAGCACTGGGGCGGCGGGATGGACCTGGCATCGGCGACGGTCGAGGACCAGTACCGGCTCTATGTGCGCTTCCACAAGGAGGCCGAGGCCGACCCATCGCTGGAGGATGAGGCCCGGGCCTGGCACAGGCGCGTGGAGGAGCACGACCCCGAAGCTCGCGCCCTGTGGCAGATGTTCCGGGACGCCTCGCTGGCGGACTTCCGGCGCATGTACGATCTGCTCGGCGTCGATTTCGACTCGTGGGCCGGCGAGAGCTTCTACGAGGACTTGCTGGACGACGCGGTGCGCCTGGCGTTCGAGACCGGGGTGGCTCGCGAGGACCAGGGCGTGATCCTCGTCGATCTGTCCGAGTACGATCTCCCGCCGTGTCTGCTCCGCAAGTCGGACGGTGCCACGCTCTACGCCACCCGGGACCTGGCGGCGCTGCTCTACCGGTACCGGACCTACCAGTTCCATCGGGTGATCTACGTCGTCGGGGCGCCGCAGAACCTGCACTTCCAGCAGCTGTTCGCCATGGTCCGGAAGATGGGCTTCGACTGGGCTGACCGCTGCGTGCACGTGAACTTCGGCCACATCCGGGGCATGAAGTCGCGCGAGGGGAGCCTGGTGCTGCTCGAGGACGTGCTGGGCCGGTCGATGCAGCTGGTGCGCGACATCATTCGCGAGCGGCAGCTGGATGTGGACAATGTCGACGAGGTGGCCCGGCAGGTGGGCGTGGGGGCCATCGTTTTCGCGGACCTGTCGCGGCGGCGGATCAAGGACATCGAGTTCAACTGGGACGAGATTCTCAACTTCGAGGGGGAGACAGGGCCCTACGTCCAGTACACACATGCCCGGCTATGCAGTCTGCTCCGCAAGTACGGGGAACCCGTCGACCCGTCGGCCGATGTATCGCTGCTCGGTGAGCCCGAGGAGTGGCAACTGGCGCGCACGCTCGAAGCCTTCCCCTCGGCGGTGTGTCGAGCCGCCGAGCAGTATGAGCCATCCATTGTCAGCTCGCACCTTCTGGAGATGGCCGCGGCCTCGAACCAGTTCTACCAGCGGCACCGTGTGATCGACCCGGCGAACCCGGCACTGACCCGGGCGCGGGTGCTTCTCGTGGACGCCACGCGCCGCGTGATCGCGAACGCCCTTGGCCTGCTGAACATGGCCGCCCCGGAGAGGATGTAGGATGGCGCGCCCCGGTTGGGATGAGTACTTCATGACCCTGGCGGTGATCGCATCGTCGCGGGCCACCTGCAACCGCGCCCACATCGGGGCCGTGCTGGTCAAGGACAACCGGGTGCTCACCACGGGCTACAACGGTTCGCCCGCCGGCCAGTGCCACTGCACCGAGGTGGGTTGCCTCCAGGATGAGCCGGGCGGGCCGTGCCGCCGGACCATCCATGCCGAGGCCAATGCCGTGGCCTGGGCCGCACGGCACGGCATCGCCGTTCAGGGCTGCACGCTCTACATCTCCCACTACACACCCTGCTTGGCCTGCTCCTATCTGCTGGCCCAGGTCGGATGCCGGGAGATCGTGTACCGTACCCTGTACCATGACGAACGGTCGCTTCAGGCGCTGAGCGACGCCGGCATCGTGCTCCGCCAGTTTGAGGGCGAGCTGGTCGATCCGGCCGACGTGCTGGCATGGCAGCCGACCGATGGCCGCGTACCCGACGCCGGGTAGAGGGCCGAGCCATGCGGATTGTGGTGGCGCCTGACTCCTTCAAGGGTAGCCTGACGGCTCTCGAGGCCTGCCGGGCGGTCGAGAGGGGCCTGCGCCGCGTCTGGCCTGACGTTGAGGTTGCCGGGGTGCCCATGGCCGACGGCGGCGAGGGCACGACACAGTCCCTTGTGGACGCGACCGGCGGGCGCTGGGTCAACTGCGAAGTGACGGACCCATTGGGGCGGCCCGTGTGGGCACGCTACGGCATCCTAAGCGATGGCGGGACCGCGGTGATCGAGATGGCCGCCGCATCCGGTCTCCCGCTCGTGCCCGAGGGGCGCCGCGACCCCAAGGTCACCTCGACGCGAGGCACCGGCGAGCTCATCGCCCATGCGCTCGACGGCGGATGCCGGCAACTCATCGTGGGGATCGGTGGCAGCGCCACCAACGACGGGGGCGCCGGGATGGCTCAGGCCCTGGGGGCTCGCCTGCTCGATGCCGAGGGCCAGGAGCTCCGGCCGGGTGGAGCGGAGCTGGTGCGGCTGGAGCGGATCGACATCGCCGGCATGCACCCGGCCGTTCGCGCGTGCCGCGTCATGGTGGCCTGCGACGTCACCAATCCGCTGTGTGGGCCGCTGGGCGCCTCGGCCGTCTACGGGCCGCAGAAGGGCGCCTCGCCGTCAGACGTGGACCTGCTCGACGCCGGGCTGCAGCGGTTCGCCGACGTCGTGCACAGGGATCTTGGGCGCGACGTGGCCGCCATGCCCGGCGCGGGCGCCGCTGGCGGACTGGGGGCGGGGCTCGTGGCCTTCTTAGGTGCCGAACTGGCCCCCGGAGTCGAGATCGTGGCGCGCGCCGTCTCGCTTGATGCACGGATCGCTGAGGCCGATCTGGTCATCACGGGGGAGGGCCGTATCGACGCGCAGACCGGGTTCGGCAAGACGGTTGCCGGCGTCGCGGCGGCCGCGCGGCGACACGGAGTGCCCGCCGTTGCGCTCTGCGGGAGCCTTGCGGGCGACGCGGGCTCCCTGGGCCTCGACCTGGCGCTGCCGGCACCCGACGGACCCATGGATCTGGCCGAGGCGATGGGACGGGCCGAGCCGCTCCTGGCCGATGCGGCGGAACGCGTGGCGAGGGCCTTGGCCCTCGGCACAAAGCTGGCCCCCGCATGGGGTCGCCCCACCCGCTAAGGGGCCTCGGCGGCGATGATGGGCACCACCGTCAGCACACGGCGATCGAGGCGCACGGTGCCGGGCAGATGAAGGTCGGCCGGGATGGGGCGCAGGCTGTACTCGCCCTCGGGGAGCTCGATGCGCGTCGCCGCGGGGAAGACGCCGACCCGCACGCCATCGGACAGCCGGGTCACCTCGACCTGTAGCTCATGGAGCCCCGGGTCGACGAAGAGGGCTCCGCCATCGTTGAGTCCCCCGACGAACACACGCTCGGAGAGCGTGGCCGGCGTGCGCCCCACGGGCTCGAGGAGGTACGAGCCCGGCCGAATCAGAACGGTTCGCCCGAACGCGTACGTGCCAACGACCTCGTTGAGTTCGGTGCGGGGGTTGATCTGCCGAACCACGTAGCGTCCCTCGAACTGGCCGCCGACATCGACGCGCAGGCCAGCCAGGGACCCGAGCTCGACGGTGCGCGTCTGGCCGGGCACCAGCTCGATACCGGGCACGCGGATCTCGGGCGCGGTCCACGCCACGAGTTCATACCGTCCGGGCCCGAACATGGCCACTTCGTCGGAGCCCCCCGTCAGGCCGTTGGCGACGGGCACACCGGGCGCCTCCTCCAGGCAGAGCACGAACTTGGTGCGGACCGGCGATTCGTCGCCGAGGCCGCCCAGCACCACGCACAGGCCGGCGAGCTGAGGCATGGCGACGGCGCTCTCACGGCCCGGCTCGACATCGCACACCAGATCCAGGGCCGGTTGGCAGTCCACCAGGACGTGGTAGATGCCCGGCACGATGGGCTCGGGGCGGTTGGTCAGCCCGGTGACCGCGGTGGAGGCGCCGAGCCCGGCCAGACCGCGCGCGGCCCCCTCGCGCGCCGGGGCCGGCGGCAGCCGGAGCCGGTCCCGCAGAGTCGAGTCATCCGGCGCCACCGCCTGGGCTACCCAGCTCATGCTGACGGCGCTGCCGCGAGCATCCGCCAGTGTGAGGAGCATCGCACCCAGCGGCGGTAGCTCTCGGACCTCGTCCTGGCCCGGGTGCACGACCTCGTTGCGTATGAACTGAGGGGGCTTGGTCTGGATCAGCAGCGAGTAGGTGCCGGCCGGCAGGCTCATGGGAGTGTTCGTCGATCCCTTGCGCACCTCAGGGCCCGGGGGCGTCTGCCCGTCCGTGTCCCAGGGGTCGGTCGTCTGCCCCGGAGTGACCGGGTAGGCGTAGACGTCCGCGTTCGCGTCGCGGAGACCCCCTTGGCCGTCCGGCCGCTGGAGCCGCACGGTGAGCATGCCCCGGCCTGCCAGGGGCACCACGTACCGCGCCCGCGGCGTGACGGGCACCTCGGGCAGCCCCAGGTCCACCGGCCCCTGGGACTCGAGCCGATAGCGCCCGGGCAGCAGCGGCAGGGGCCGGTTGGCCACGCCCTCGCCCACCACGGCCTTGGACTCGATGTCGCGCACGGAGAACGCCACGGCACCGGCGGCGCCGGGGGCCGTCACCTCAATCTCACCCATGGTCGGCAAGCTCGGCCGCTGATCGAGCTCCATGGACACGCGGAAGCCCTCGGCCACGTGCGGGGGGATGGTCAGCGCGCGCAGCTGGTAGGTGCCGGGGGGCAGCATGGCGCGCTCGCCGGACATGCCCGCGCCGGCCGGCGACCCGGCCTCCTGGCGCCGCACGAGAAAGGGGAAGCGATAGGCCCGTCGCCGCTCTGGCGGCCCGTCGGCCGAGAGCACCACGGGGCGGCACACGTCGGCCGAGACGGGCGCGTAGTAGCCGGCGGAATCGGGCGGCTCGGGGGAGAGACGCACCCCGCGCCAGCCGCCGTCGCGGGTGTGGTCGGATGCCACATACCACAGGGGGCGCAGCCCGGCCAGGTCGTCCGCCACCTGGCGGACCAGCGCGTCGAGCTCGCCGGGCTCGGAGGCGGCCTGGGCCAGGCCGCCCGTGGAGACCGCCAGCTGGGCGAGCGACGAGGCCACCGTGTCCGGGCCCAGCGAGACGGCATAGATCGGCGCGGGCGCGTATGCCATCAGTTCCGCGAGCCCGGACGGGCGCATGACGCTCCCCAGATCCGGTCCCGAGGACAGCAGAAGGATGGCAGTGGGCCCCGGTCGCTGCAGGCACGCGTACCATGCCTCGGCCAGCGCGTCGAGCACCGGGGCGCACCCATCGCTGGCCGGCGTCACCGCTCGGACCAGGGCCTCGCGGTCGCGTGAGAACTCCACCGCCATGCCGTCCGGCGAGCCAACGGCCACCGGGGCGATGAAACAGGCAGGGCCGAGCCGTTCGGCCAGATCCGACAGGGCGCGCTCCACCGCCGGGCCCCACTCGCCCCGCGACCGGCGGACATCGATGACCACAACGAGCCCCATGGCCGACGGCCGCCGGACCGGGTCGATGGTGACGCACGGGTGAGGGCCCTCGTAGACGACGCGCGGCAGGGCCGGAGTGGGGCCCTCTGGTGCGGCCTTCGAGCGGATGTAGAGCCCCACCCGCGGGAAGCGTGAGCGGTCGACCTGCACGATGGTATGGCTGGCCGCCGAGACCTGGGCCTCGGCCGTGCCACCCATGAGCCCAATCACGATGGCGGCAACCGCTGCCCAGGCGGGCCCCCGCGCGCGACGGACCCGGCCCACCGGATCGCCGCACCGGACCCGAATCCTAGATGCCGTCCCGGATCGCCTGCAGCACAGTGTCGCCAACCACCTTCAGGGAGTCTGCCGAGCACTGATCCACCGTGTCGGCCATGGTGTGCCAGTAGGGGTAGTCGAAGTCAATCAGGTCGACGGTGGGCACGCCCGCATCGATCAGCGGCAGGTGGTCGTCATAGACCGACGTCGAGGGCCATGGGGTCTTGGGGAAGTGCGACCGGTAGCCCAGGGCACCTGCGATGCTCCAGAGCCGTTCCATCAGCGCCGCGTCCGCCTGGATGGAGAACGAATCGGACTCGACGGCCAGGTCCTTGTCGCCGATCATGTCGAGGAGGATGCCCCGGCTGGGGCGGTACCCGCCCATGTGCTTGGCGAAGTACTTCGAGCCCAGGAACCACTCGCTCAGGTCGTCTCGGGCACCGAAGTCCTCACCATCCACCAACAGGATGATCACCGTGGTTCCGGGGCGCGACGCCTTGAGGACCCGGGCGAGCTCGAGGAGCACGGCCACGCCCGAGGCGCCATCGTTCGCGCCCGGGATCGGCTTCCGGCGGTTGGCCGGATCCGGATCGCGGTCGGCCACGGGGCGCGTGTCCCAATGGGCCAGCAGGACGACCTGACGCGCCGCCGATCCCGAGGCCGCCTCGATGACCCCGATGACATTGGTCATGCGGAAACTCTTGCCAGGGAACACCGCGGTGCTCTGGTGCGTGAAGGGCTGCAGCTCGACGGAGTCGGTCACGGCCTGCAGCTCGTTCCGAAGGTAGGTGAGGCATGCCGCATGGCCGTCGCTTCCGGGGTTCCTGGGCCCGAACGCCACCTGGGCCTCGAGGTGTGCGAAGGCCCTCTGGGCGTCGAAGGCGGGAGTGGCGGCGTCATCCTTGTTGGTCGCGCTCGGGCCGTCGCCCGCGTTGACCTGCGTCCCCGCCGGGGCCTGGACCGAGCAGCTCGAGAAGAGAGCGGTGACTGCCAGGACGATGCACGGGATGGCTTGCCCCAGGCTCAGGCAACCCGCCATCATGGTCGAGACACCTCGCGCGGGGAGCCGGCGCCCAGGTTGTCGTCGATCCAGGCGGTGGTCCGGACCAGGATGCCCATGAGCACCTCGGCTCCCTCGATGTTCGCCTCGGCGATGCGGCTGAGTCGCGACGACTCGATGGACACGCCATTCCCGCCCGTGACGGCCGAACGCAGCTCCTCGGCCGCCAGGCGGGCCCCGAGGTCCTCGGCATACGCCAGCGCGTCCTCGAGCTCGGGCCAGTCACTCTTCTCGGTCGGGGCGAAGACGGCGTAGTGTGAGAGCGCCGGGCCCTGGTAGATAGGACGCACGTCGATCTCCACAGTTCTCTGCACGACGCCAATGGCCGTGCCCACGGCGTTGGCGACCTCGGCGCAGGGCGGCACGATCACCTCGGCCCGGAGCTTCTGCCCGGCGGCGGCCAGGTACTGGGCGGCCGGCGCGCCGATGGCGATCAGCGGGCGGTCGAGCCGGGCCTCGATCACGGCGCCCTGACCGGCCCGCGGCGATCCGGCCAGTGCGGCCCGGAGCAGATGCTGCCGATCGCCCGGACTGCAGGACGCCGGCAGAACGTCGCCGAGGGTGTGGTCCAGTATGAAGATGGCCACCTGAGTGGCCATGGCGTCCAGCACCCGGTCGCACAGGGCGTCCAACGACAGGCCCATGCGGTCGGCCAACGCCTTGGCCGCCGGTTTGGCCGCCGCCGCGGGGTAGAGGGCCAGCCGGCCCGTGGCGTGCAGCAGGTCGGTGGGCGTCAGACCCGCCCGCCGGATCGCACCCAGGGCCTCGAGCCGGGAGGTGGGCAGCAGTGAGGGCGAGAGGAGGCCCAGGGCCTCGCACAGACCATGGAGGTCGCGGGGACCGTCCCGCAGTTCGCGTAGCAGGGCGTCCTCGCGCGCCGTGGGACCCAGAGCCTCCGGCACGACGCCCAGCATCAGGAAGTCGGTGAAGGCCCGGCCGACCCCCCGGGCCGTGGGAAGGGCCAGCGTATGGAGCCGATGGGCGAGCCGGCCGCCGGCGTCGCGGTCGGCCAGGGCCAGGGGGATCACGCGGCGCGGACCGATGCACAGGCGCCCGGCGACGTCGAGGGTGATGTGGCTATCGCCACCGAGCCCCAGGGTGCGGATCTCGCACGCACGGACGTGGGTGCGGAACGAGCCCACAGTGGCGCCGGATTCCGCCAGCCGGGGCGCACCGCCCGTGACCACCGCCAGGTCGGTGGTCGTTCCCCCCATGTCGACGACCACCGCATCGCGCGCGGCGGCCAGATAGCCGGCGCCGCGGACCGAGGCCGCGGGCCCCGACAAGGTCGTCTCGACGGGGCGCTGATGGGCCGCCTCGATGGTCATCAGCGAGCCATCGCCCCGCATGATGTAGAGGGGAACGTCGCCCAGGCCGCGCTCGGCAAGGGCGTGGGCCACCCCCGCCACGAAGCTCCGGACCAGCGGCAGGAGTCGGGCGTTGAGCACGCATGTGGCCGCCCGGAGGATGCAGTCGAGCTGGGCGGACAGCTCGTGGCCGCAGACCACCGGCCGGTCGCAGATCGAGGCGATGAGCTCGCGCGCGGCCGTCTCGTGCGCGGGATTCTTGACGGCGAAATAGCCCGAGACGGCGAACGCATCGGTGGCCGGCAGCTTCTCGCGAACCAGCTGGGCCAGCCGATCGGTATCGAGCGCCTCCTGCTCCTCGCCCTGCTGGCTCATGCGGCCGCGGACCACGGCGAACTCCACGCCGGGAAGAGCGTCGGCCAGAGAGAAGCGCTCGATCAGACTCTCGTCGTGACCCAGGAGGAACAGGAACACGCGCGCCCCGCGCCCCTCGACCACGGCATTCGTCGCCAGTGTGGTCGAGAGGCAGACCCGCACCACTCGCTGCCGCAGGCCTGCGTCGAGGCCATCGATGGCCTCCATGATGCCCCGGCTGAGGTCTTCGGGTGTGGTCAGCGCCTTGGCCCAGCTCACGGGCCCAAGGGTGGGGGACACCAGGACGGCGTCCGTATATGTGCCACCCGTATCGACTCCGAGCACGAGGGGACCGGTCTCGCGGTCAGTCATCGTCGGCGGAGTCATCCCCGAACTCGCCCTCGGCCTTGGCTTCGAGCACGCGGGCGACAATGTCGAGGAGCTCGTCGGGCTCGAAAGGCTTGGTGAGGTAGATGTCGACTCCGTATTCGTAGCCCCGCACAATGTCTCGGTCGCGGTCCAGCGCGGTGAGCATGACCACGGGGGTCTTGGCGACGTCGGGATTGGAGTCCTCGCGGATCCGACGCAGCGTCTCCCACCCGTCCATCTCGGGCATGATCACATCGAGGAGCACCAGATCGGGCCGCCGGGTCCGGACGAGCTCCAGCGCGTCGCGGCCGTTGTACGCCGTCATTACGGTGTACCCCGAGATCTTGAGGTTCGTCTCGATGACCATCACAATCGGACGCTCGTCATCGACTACCAGGACTCTGCCGTCCGGCACGTCACACACCCCCTGGTCCGGAGGGCCGGGGACTTCCCATACCCTCGGGCCACGGCCCACGCCGCGGCCCCACACCCAGACACCCGGCCCCCCGGGGGGTTCTCGCCCCCAGGAGTGCCGGGACCCACGCACAATAGTCTAACAGTTCTAGCGTCGCCGGAGCCCCCGACGGCGCCGGCGCTTTGACGATGCGGGCGCCGGCGCGGGCCCAGGCGCCTCGCCCCCAGGTTCGCCCGCGGGGGGCCGGGGCACCTGCCCGGGCTCAGCGACCAACGCGAGGGTCGGTAGCCGGTTGATGGCTGCGGCCAGGTCGTGACGGCGGAACGACGCGAGCCGCCCCGGGTGCCGCCCCACGTCGGGCGAGACGCACTCCACCCCTTCGGCCATGAGCCGGTCCTCGACCCACTGAGCGATCTCGGCCAGCGAGTGTCGGCCGTCGAGCACACCGGAACGCTTGGCGTACTCGATGGCCTCGCCGATGGCCCGAAGCTGGCTCGGGTCCACCAGCATCTCGATCTGGCGGAAGGAGATCTCGTGCTCCCCAAAGAGGATGTAGTCCATGCCGTGGGTGCCGATGCGGCGCTCGTGCGACCCGCGACTGGCGTCGATGCTGGCCGGGTCGGGCACCCGCGGGCGGGGCGCGGGCGGAAGGGACACGGCCCGGCGCGTCCGCAGTGACGGGAGCTCGCGGACCACCTCCCGGGCGCGCGACCGCGCGTCCTTGGGGAGGTACCCCTCCATCAGGATCACGGTGTCGGCCACATCCAGATAGTCGCCACACCCGCCCATGACGAGGATCGTCGACACGCCGCGGTCCCGGTGGAGCGACTGGACGGCGTCGACGAAGGGTACGATGGGCTCGGACTCCTCCGCAACCAGGCGCTGCATCCGCGCATCCTGGACCATGAAGTTGGTGGCCGAGGTGTCCTCGTCGATCAGGAGCAGCCGGACTCCCGTCTCCAGCGCCTCCTGGATGTTGGCGGCCTGCGAGGTGCTCCCGGACGCACAGGCCGTCGAGAACGCGCTGGTGGCCGTGCCGTCGGGGAGCGATCGGATGTAGGGGCTGATGTCGACTCCGGCCACCCGCCTGCCGTACTCGGCCCGGATCTTGGCCGTGTCACGGATGGTCACCACGCACTCGCGCCCATCGCCGGGGATGTGTGTGTAGATACCGGTCTGGATGGCGTCGAGCAGCGTCGACTTGCCGTGGTACCCTCCCCCGACGATGAGGGTGACCCCTTCGGGGATGCCCATGCCGGTGATCGAATCACCGCTCGGGAGTTCGAGGGACACCCGGAACTCATCGCACGACTCGAACAGCACCACGCGGTCGGGGTCCATGGGGAGCTGACTGGTCCCGCTCTCGCGCGGGAGGACGGACCCGTCGGCGATGAAGGCCACCAGGCCCCGGTCTTCGAGCTGTGCGGCCAGCGCCGCCTGGTTCACGGCGGCCTCGACGTGCTCACTGAGGTGGTCCGAGCTCTCGGGGTCGAAGAGCACGGCGTGGCGCACGATGCGGGGCAGTTCGAGGAAGAACATCTCCTCAGCCTCGCGGGCCACGATGCGCCGGCCGTAGGCGGGGAGCCCGACTTCGAGGCGGACGTCGAAACCCTCCTCGGTGGCCCGCACGGCCGACCGCTCGAGGATCTGTTGCCCGCCGGCGTCGATGTGAATGAGGCCGCTCCGGCCAGCGCCGCGGCGGCCGCGCACCGCCCCGCCGATCACATCGCGCACGCGGCGGGCCACCAGGTCACACACGGCCACGCGGCGCGTCGCATCGGCGAGCAGGGGCCGGGGGTAACGGCTGACGCCGTGGGGCACCACGAGGCGACACCGCGAGGGTGGCGCGAACGGATCGCCCTGCACGCGGTCGATGTGCAGCCGGAACTCGCCGAAGTCGTAGCTACCGAGCAGCGCCTTGTAGGCCGGGTAGCCCTGTCCGTCGAGCTTCTTGAGAGCCGAACGCAGGTCTTCTGGGCCGAGCAATGGTCCCGCAACCTCGATCCGTGTCCAAGGGGTGGACTGCCGTCATGCTGACTCGACAGGCCCTTCGTCAGCCGACGGAGCCATCCGAGGGGGCCTCGGCGATAACCGGGTTCGTGAGCGTGCCGACTCGATCGATCCTCACCTGCACCGTATCGCCGGCCGAAAGGTAGACTCCCCTGGCGTCGCCGACTCCCGCCGGCGTGCCCGTGGCGATGATATCCCCCGGCTCCAGCGTGCAGAAGGCCGAGAGGAACTCGATGATGGTGGCCACATCGAAGATCATCTGCCGAGTATTCGCGCTCTGCTGGACGGTGCCATTCACCGTCAGCGATATGTCCAGATCCTGCACATCGCCGACCTCATCCGGTGTCACCAGGGCGGGCCCCATGGGGCCAAACCCGTCGACCCACTTCCCGTTGAGCCATTCGAAGAAGCCATCCCACTCGCTGCGCCGCTCGTGTGGGAACACCTGGAACTTGCGCTCGGAGACATCGTTGAAGCACGAGTAGCCGGCCACATAGGCCAGGGCGTCCGCCCGGCTGACGTACTTGGCCCTGGCCCCGATGACCACGGCCAGCTCGGCCTCCCAGTCGATGGCTCGGGCGTGCCGGTGGAGCACGATGGGAGCGCCGTCGCCGCGCAGCACGGTGGACGGCGGCTTCATGAACACCCGCGGCGCCTGGGAGATGCCGGCGTGCTTGATGCTCTCCTCGATGTGCTCGGCGTAGTTGCCCGCCAGGGCGAAGAGCTTGCGCGCGCCGGGGACGGGAGGCCCCAGGATGACCGCGTCCCGGTCGAACCACTGGGCGGTTCCGGCGCCCGCCTCGGCCTCGGCCAGGACCGCACGCGCCTGGTCCATGGCGGCAGGGCCCGCCTCCAGCAGGTCGACCATGGAGGGCCATGGGAGGCGGGGATCCGCCGTGAAGTCGAGCACCCGATCTCCGACCAACGCGCCGATCCGCGTACCGGCCCGCTCGGGCAACGAGTACGAGACGAGCTTCATGTCTGCCGCCCGCGCTCTTCCGGTGGGCCGTCCAAGCGCCCACCCGGTCGCCGTCCCCGGCGGCGGCGCACCGTGTCGTAGTCGACACCCGCGGCCTCGACCGCGGCCCGCCAGGTCCCGAAGTAGCGCCGGCTCTTAGCTGCGGCCAGCAGCGGGCCATTGACCTGCATCACATTGCGCTGCGACAGGTCGATGCCCCGGGCATGCATCGACCGGATCTCCTCGACGATTCGTTGCCGGGTCCACTGCTTGGTCCCACGGGGACGGCGGAGGTCCATACCGGCAGCCTCGACCGCCGCCCGCCAGCTCCCGAAGTTCTCCTTGCGCCGGGCGGCGCGATAGAGGCTGGGGTCGGACTGCTGGATCGCCGACCAGTTCAGGGGAAGGTTGCGCCGGTGCATGTCCTGGATCGTGGCGATGATCCGCGTCTTGCTCCAGAAGTGGTCCCGCCGGAGCTGGTCATAGTCCAGTCCCGCCGCCTCGATGGCGCGCCGCCATCCTCCGAAGTAGCGGAGGGCGCACGCCGCCGAGTACAGCCGCTTGTTGGTGCGCTTGAACTCACCCGAGAGCAAGTCCTGTCCCCTGTCCGCGGCCCGTCGGATCGCCCGGATGATCCGGGCCCGGCTCCAGACCTGCTCGGAGCGCTTCACGCGGGAGTAGTCGAGGCCCGCCGCCTCGACGGCCGCGCGCCAGCTCCCGAAGTGACTCTTCGAGCGGGCGGCACTGAACAGGGCGCTGTGGGACTCGCGGACTCCAGTGGGGGACAGGTCAACCCGGGCGGCGGCAAGCTTACGAATCATCGCGATAATGCTATCGGCGGTCCACCGATTGCCTGCCATGTCGCCGACCCACTCCACTATGCCGCCCCGGGACGAATAGACCAGAGTGGCCGCCGCCTCCGACACGATCCTCCTCACGAGGGCGAGAGTCACCATGCCATGCCCAAGCAGCGGCTAAGTCGTCTATTATCCCTAACTGGCTAGTTACCCCGTCTAGGCTCCAGGGGGCGCGTCTCGCTCCGCCAGAAGACGACTTCGCCGCAGGCGCTCACGCACGCAGCTCTGCCAGGGCCGCGAACCCCACCGCCCAGCGGCACACGCCTCGACGCCGCTGAGGGTGCCGAACCGGAACCAACGCGCCGCACGTTCTTTCGAACGCCGCCGGGCCGCCACCTTCATGGACGCCAACTGCTTTCGACTTCCTCCGTCCGCCGCCCGCGTGGATCGACCCATGGCGCCCCTCGGCGACGCCCGCGAGCTAGACCTCGTCCACGGGCAGGCGGAACAAGAAGCGCTTCAGCCGACCGTAGACGTAGACCTGGAAGTCATCCACCAGCGAGTAGAAGGCCGGGACGACCAGCAACGAGAGCATGGTCGAGACGATCATCCCGCCCACCACCGTGGCCGCCAGGGGCTGGCGTAGCTCGGCGCCCTTGCCCAGCCCCGAGGCGATGGGCGCTAGCGCGAACACCAGGCTCAGGGTGGTCATCATGATGGGCCGGAAACGCGTCGGGCCCGAACGGAGGAGCGCGTCCGCCCGGCTCATCCCCCGGCTCCTCATGGTGTTGGTGTAGTCCACCAGCAGGATGCTGTTCTTCGAGACCATGCCGACCAGCATGATGAACCCGATGATCGACACGATGCCGAAGCGCAGCCCCGTGAGCCACAGGACCATCAACCCGCCCACCATGGCCATGGGGACGACCGTCATGATGATGGCCGGGTAGAACAGCGACTCATACAGGGCCGACAGCAGGAGGAAGACGAGGATGACCGCCAGGATCATGGCCTCGCCCATATTGCCGAAGGCCTCGGTGCGGAACTCGGCCTCGCCGCCCATCTCGTACTTGATGCCCGGGGGCAGTGCGACGGCCTCGACGACCTTCTTCGCCGCCGCCTCGGCGACGTTGGAGGGGATGGGTTTGCCCGTCGCGGTGTCCAGGGCGAAGTTGCCCGAGACCGAGACGTACTGCTGCCGGTTCTTGTGGTCGATGCGCACGGGCCCTCGGCCGAACCGGATGTCGGCCACGTCTTCCAGCCGGATGGGACGCCCGTTGCGCACGCCCACGAGGATGCCCCCGATGTCCTGCGGGTTGAGGCGATCCTGCTCGCGAAGCCGGATGCGGACGTCGTACTCGACCCCGGCCTCACGGTACTCGGTGGTCGTATCGCCCTCGACGGCCACGCGGATGGCCTGGGCAAGCTCGGCAGCGGTGAAGCCCAGATCGCCCGCGCGCTTCCGGTCGATCTTGGCCTGCACTTCGGGCTTGCCGGGCTTCCACGACGTGGACACACCGGAGAGCTCGGGCACCGTCTGCATGGCGGCGAGCACCCGGTCGTGCACCTGGATGAGCCCGTCCTCCTGCCGGCCGATGAGCTGCACCTGCACGTCAGCGCCACCCGGGCCACGACCGCCGCCCAGCTCGACGCGCACGTCGGCGCCGGGCACATCGCGGACCATCTGGCGCAGCTTCTCGACGGTCTCGAACACGCCCGAGACCCGCTGCTTCTTGCCATCCTTGCCCTCGATGATGGTGCCCGGCTTGTTCCGGAGACGGCCGAGCCAGCCCGTCCGGTCGTGCAGCTTCAGCGCCACGGTTCCAAAGTGCGACCCCGAGGCCGACGCGGACCCCTCGCCCGCCACGGCGGTGTAGGACTCGACCTCGGGCAGCTGGGCCACCAGGCGCTCGACCTCGCGGACGGCCTTGTCGGTCTCCTCGATCCTCACACCGGTCGGGAGTTCGAGGTAGATGTCGATCATGCCCTGGTCCTGCGTGGGGGTGAACTCCTTACCCACTTTCGGGAAGATCAGCGCGAAGGTGCTCCACAGAACCACCAGGGTGCCCAGGGCCACCGGCCATCGCCAGGCGGGATGGATGGCAACGGAGAGCATGCGCACGTACAGCGATCGCTTGCGGATGGCCCGCTCGGCGGCGTCGCCCTCCTCCTCACTGCCGTGGTGAGCTCCCGACTTCAGCCACCGCGCAGCCAGCATGGGCGTCAGCGTGAAGGAGACAAACAGGGAGAAGAGCACGGCGAAGGCCACCGTGAAGCCGAAGGGGCGGAAGATCTGGCCCACGATGCCCTTCATGAGGGCGATGGGCACGAACACCACCACATCGGTCATGGTGATCGAGACCGCCGCCAGGCCGATCTCCATCCGGCCATCCAGCGCGGCCTGGGCGGGCGACTTCCCCATGGACAGGTGCCGGTAGATGTTCTCCAGCACCACGATGGAGTCGTCGACCAGCGCGCCCACCGCCAGCGAGAGGCCCAGCATGGACATGAAGTTGAGGGAGTAACCCGCCATCTTCATGGGCCCGAAGGTGGCGATCATCGAGGTGGGGATCGCCAGGAACACGATGGTCGTGGCGGGCACCGAGCGTAGGAATGCCCAGACCACCAGGGCGGCCATGAGGACGCCGAGACCCAAGCTGGTGGTCAGGTCGTGCAGCGCTTCCTCGGTGAACGTGGACTCGTCGCGGGTGATGACGAAGGACAAGTCACCCGGCAGTTCCTCGTCCAGCTTCTTGACGGTCTCGCGGATGGCCTCGGCCACCTTCACCGTGTTGGCGCCGGTCGCCTTCTGGACCCCGATGCTCACCGAAGGCCTGCCATTGACACGGGACGTGGTCTCCACATCGGCGATGGTGTCCTTGATGGTCGCCAGGCTGGTGAGCCGTACCCGCGCCCCGGTGCCCGTGGTGACCCAGACGTCGCGGATCTCATCCACGGTCTTGAACTCACCCAGCAGCCGCACGCTGTACTCGCGGCGGCCCTCATCCACGCTCCCGCCCGGCAGGTCCAGGTTCTGGGCCACGAGCTGGTTGCGCACATCGAGGACCGACAGCCCCACGGCCTTGAGCCGGTCCTGGTGGAGTTCGATCTGGATCTCGCGGATCTCGCCGCCGCTGACGGTGACATTGGCCACGCCGGGGATCGCCGACAGACGGTCCTTCACGCGTTCGTCGACCAACGTCTTGAGATCACGCGGTGGCCGGTCCCCCGCGACGCCGATGCGGATGATGGGCGTGCTGGTGAAGCTGAACTTCGACACGACCGGATCCTCGGCGTCGGTGGGGAGCTGGGCCTTGACGGCCGAGACCTTGTCACGCACATCGGCGGCCGCCGCGTCCACGTCGGTGCCGTAGACGAACTGCAGCATGACCACCGAGTAGTTCTCGATGGACTGCGAGGTCATCTCGTCGAGCCCGTTACACGAAGCGGTCCCGGACTCGATGGGATCCGTGATCAGCCGCTCGATCTCATCGGGTCCGGCGCCCGGGTAGGTGGTCACCACGGTGACCATGGGGAACTCGGTGTCCGGGAACAGCTCGAGCGGCAGGTCGCGGTAGGAGATGAAGCCCAGCACGGCGATGGCCACGAAGACCATCGACATGGCCACAGGGCGTCGGATCGAGACATCAGTGAGCCACATAGTGAGTGCGAGCGGCCGGCAGCCCTCGGGCCCTGCCTAGCGCCCTTCCTCCTTCGCCTTGGGGGCGCCCGGCCCACCGGCGCTGGCGGCCTCGGCCGCGCCGCCGGGCGCCTCGGCGCTCGGCGTTGCCTCTCCCGGGGCCGCGGGGCTACTCGAGGCGCTCAAGTCCGCCCGCTTGATCGGCGTCCCGTCCGAGAGCGAGGCCTGGCCCGAGACGACCACCTCGTCGCCCGCGTTCACGCCTTGGAGCACCACGACCCTGTTGCGGTTCTGGAGCCCGAGCACGACCTTGCGTTCCTTGGCCACATCGGCCTCGACCACGAACACCTTGTAGCCGTCCTTGACCTCGACCAGGGCGTCCTTGGGGATGGCCACCGCGTTCTCCGCCACCTCGACGGGCACCAGGCCACTGGCGAACATGCCGGGCTTGATCTTGTCATCGCGGGGGACGGAAACCTCGACCACGAAGTTGCGGCTCTGGGCGTCGCCGGCCGGATGCAGGGTGAGCACCTTGCCTTCGAAGGTCCGTCCGGGGACGCCGTCGACGGTGACCTCGACCGGCATGCCGGGGATCACCTGGCCGATCTCGAGCTCGGAGACGGTGGCCTCGAACTTGAGGATCTGCGAGGTAACGATCCGCACCAGCGCCTGACCGAAGTTGGCGACCTCGCCGGGGTCGGCCATCCGCTGGGCCACCACACCCGACACCGGGCTGGTGATGGTGCGCTTGGACAGCTCGACCTCGAGCATGGACACGGCCGCCCGGGCCGCGTCGACCGACGCCTGGGCGGCGGAGACATCGTCTTCACTGATGTTCACGCGCACCCGGGAGGCCTCGCTGAGCCGCAAGCCCGACTCGGCAGTGGCCAGGGCCGCCCGGGCCGCCAGAACCTCGCGGGCGGCGGAGTCGACCTGGGTGCGGTTGGCCTCGGCCACCCGGACCGCCGACTCGGCCTGAGCCACGGCCTGGCGCGCCTTGTTCAGGTCCTCCTGACGTTGCGTGTAGAGCCGCCGGTTGGCGAGCAGGGCGTCGCGCGCCGACTTGGCCGCGGCCACGTTCTGCGCGGCGGCCTGGATCTGCTCGGCCGTGGGCCCTTCCTCGGTGAGGCTGAGCGCCTGCTTCGCCGATGCCAACTGCGAGGAGGCGACGTCGTAGCTGAGCTGGGCCGCGTCCACCGTCGACTGCGAGACCGCGCCGGCCTCCTTGAGCTTCTTCAGCCGGCCCAGCTCGCGCTGGGCGTTGTCGACGTTGAGCTGAGCCTGGTTCACGGCCTCCTCCGCCTGGCGGCGCTGCTGGCTCCGGGCGCCGCGCTTGAGGTCGGCCAGTTGGGCCTCGGCCGCGCCGATGGCCGCTTCGGCCTGGGCGATGGACGCCTCGGTGGCCTCGGTGGTCTGCGGGATGGCCTCCTCGGCCTGGCGGGCCGACGCCTGGGCAACCACCAACGCCGTCTGCGCCTGCGCGATGGCCTCGTTGGTCTGCTTCTCGATCAGGCTCTGGTTGAGCTCGGCCTGCTGGAGGCGGGCCCGGGCCGTCTCGACGGCCTGTTGCGCCTGCTCGACGCCGCTGCCCGCCGTGGCGTCCGTGAGCCCCACGGTCTTCTTGGCCTGGACGAGGCGGGCTTCGGCCGCCTTCAGCTGGGCCTGGGCCTGGGCCAGATTGGCGCGCGTGTCCTTGGAGTCCAGCCGGACCACGGGCTGCCCGGCGGAGACCCGCGTGCCCTCCTTGCCGATCATCCACTCGATCCTGGCCGTGGTCACCGATGCCACGTTCACGTCGTCCTCGGCCTGGATGGTGCCGGTGACCTCGATGGTGCGCTTCACCGTGTCCCGCACGGCCCGGGCGGTCTCGACGGGCACCGCCTTCTCCTCTTCGCCGCCCTTGGCGGCCCCCGGGGCGGCGCCCGGACGCTTGCAGCCCGGCGCCAGGAACACCACCAGCGTGACCGCCACCACGGCAGCCCCGACCGCGGAGAGGGCCCGCAGTCTCACACGAGCCATTCGGCAGAGGGCCATCAGTTGTCACCCGCCTTCTCACGGATGCCCTCGCCCAGCTTACGCACTCCCGCGGCGCGCTCCACCTTGGCCAGGGCCTGACGATACTCGAACTCGGATGCGGCCAGATTCGACTCGGCCTGCGTCAGCGCCAGCTGCGCATCCTTCACATTAATCCGGGGACCCACGTCGTTCTGATAGGCCAGTTCGGCGACCCGGAACGCCTCGCGCGCCGTGGCGACCGCCTCGCGCGCGGGACCCAGCTTGTCCACGGCCGTTTGCAGTGCGATCCGCGCCGACTCGACCTCCAGCGCAATGCCCTGCAGCAGCGCCTCCTTCTGCGCCTGCAGCAGGCGGATGTTCTCCACCGCCGCATGCTTCGTGGCCTTGCTCACCCCACCGTCGTCGAAGGGCACGGTCAGTGCCAGACCGAGGGCCAGCGAGTTCCCCTTCAGGAACGCGCTCCCCATGTTGTAGGAGTAGGTGCTGGTCAGGTTCAGATCCGGCCGGTCCAGGGTGTCCGCACGCCGCTTCTCCCACTCGGCCGAGGCAATCTGGTGATCCAGGGCGCTCAGCTCCGAACGCGTCCCCCGGGCGATATCGAACAGCGGCTCGAAGTCATAGACCTCGGGGGCCGCAGGCTCGGGCGGCAGAACGACCGTGGGGGCGGTGACCTCGAGGCCCATGGCCTGGTTCAGCGCCGCCACCGCCTGGCGCACGGCCCCCTCGGCGGCCCGGAGCGAGTGCTCGGCCTGCGTGACATCCACCTGGGCCTGCATGACCTCGAGTTCCGGGGCCACCCCCTGGTCGCGCCGCGCCTCCGCGATCCGCAAGTGCTGACGATTCCGGCTCAGCTGTTCCTCGGCGACCCGGCGCAGTTCGATGCCCAGCAGCACGGCATAGTAGGCCTGCTTCACGTTGCCGATGACATCCTGGACGGCCGTCTCACGCGAGCTCTCGGCGGACTGCACCGTCTCCTCGGCCGAACGTTTGCCGGCCCGCACCTGCTTGTTCTTCAGCAGCGGCTGCCGGTAGCTCACACCGAGCGTCGAGGTCACGGGGCTGCCCAACGACACCGACTGGGTCTTCGTGGGATCCGCCGGATCGGGAAACTCGATGGTGGTCAGGGGCAGCTGCGAGTCCACGTTCACGAACCCGGCAATGGAGCGGTTGTTGGGCAGGGACGCCGTCTCGATCCCCACCTTGGCCAGATCGATGCTACGGCTGGCCACGGTCAGGGACGGGCTCTGCTTGAGGGCGATCTCGATGGCCTCATCCAGCGAGATGCCTCTCGCACTGGCCTGAGCGAAGGCCGGTGTCGGCGCCATCAGCAGCGCGACAGCGAGAAGCCCGCGCGGCAGCCAGCGGGCGGGCCGGGGGCGCAACTTCATCTCATGTCTCCTCCGATTGGGCTTCGAGCTCCTCGATGGTGCGCTGCATGAACTGCGTGGCCTCGTGCAGCGCATGGAGCTTCACCATCATGACACCGGGTCCGTTGGGATGGCAGAAGACCAGGAGCTTGTCGCCGGGCGAGAGCCCCACGACCCGGCGCACTTCGGCGGGGATCACCACCTGGCCTCTCTCCCCCACCGTCACGGCGCCGCGGAACAGGTCCTCCATCGTGAGCCGTGGGTGGGTCCCGGGGTCCACTTCCGGCCGGGCCTCTCGCGCCTTGCGCGTCGACCCGGCCCGGGCCGACTGTCCCTTCGCCACTCGCGCCACCTCCCCGGTTGCTCCATGCTGACTGCAGAGCCATGGACGGACCGCGTCATACTGCCGTCACATGCGGTGCGTGTCAAGTGTGATTATTCATATAAGCATGATATCAACGTCCCCGCGCTCACCAGCCCGGCCCCGACTCCCGCGCGACGGCCGCCAGGATCTGCACGTGCTCCGGAGGCACCCCCGGCGCGATGGAGCACGCCGTGCTCAGGATGAACCCGCCGCCCGGGGCCCCCGCGGCCATGGTCCGGCGAACGTCGGCCTCGATCTCGGCCGGACGCTTCTTCAGGAGCGTGTTCACCGAGTCCACGTTGCCCTTGATGAATACGCGGCCCCCGATTCGCCGTTTCGCATCCTCGAGCTCCACATTGCCCAGCGGGGGGGGATCCAGGCACTCGAGGCCGTCGATGCCCGTCGAGACCATGTCCTCGAGCCGATCGCCGATGGCGCCGCAGGTGTGTGTATAGACCCGAACCGGACCGGCCGCGTGCAGCCGCTCCACCAGCCGCCGCTCGTAGGGCACCACGAACTCGCCGTAGAACCGGCGCGACAGGAGCCCCCCACCCACGTAGGGCGACGAGATCTTGATGGCGTCGATCCCGCACCGCACCTGAGCCGCGCCCCAGTTCGCCGCATACTCGAGGCCCCGCTCGAGCACCGCGTGACAGCGGCCGGGATCATCCATCAGGCCCAGCATCGCCGCCTCGATCCCCAGCAGCTCCACGAGCTTGTCGAAGGGCGAGAAGGTCTCGCCGTGCACCGAGAGCTCGCCCCCGGAGCGCCTCAGCACCTCGCGCACGGGGGCCAGCATCCATTCGGGCACCCGGGCCAGCACGTCGATGGCCTCCAGATCGATCTGATCCAGCGCCGCGGGAGAGTGACCCGACAGCGGCTCGGGCAGATCGTCACGCCGGTAGAGCGTCCGGGTGCCGAGAGGGTAGGGCGAGTGGTTCTCCAGCGGCGCCTGCCACGAGATCAGCACGCCCTCGGGTGTCGTCTCCTGGTCGGCCACCCAGTCGCGCCAGTCGGGCGGACTGCCGGGAACGCTGACCAGGATGCCGTCGAACTCGTACCGCTGGTGCAGGGCGAACAGCGCGTCCACATACGTTGCCGTGTCATGCCAGAGCTCGACGGGCGAGCTCCCGGTGTTCAGACAGATGTGACCGATGGCCATCTGGCACATCACGGGCACGCGATCGACAGGCTGGTGCGCCATGGCCGCGGCCACGCGTTGGCGGGGTGTCATCGTCGTCACTCCTCCCCCCGATGGTGGATGTGCGCGACCCGGTGGTCCTTGTCCTCCGTCGTCGCGCGATCGGGAGGGGAACCACGCGCCGCGCGTGAAGGTGACCGTCACTTTGTGTGGAGGGTGTCGATGGGCACAGGCGGTACCCGAAAGCAGTTGGCAACCCCGCGACCCTCCACCGGGCCGGATGGCGCCCTTCCCGCTGCGCGGGCCCCTGCCATTCGGCCCCTCCTCGGTTGGTCCAGTGCCTTTCGGAGGGGCCGCATAGGGGCCATTGGCGGTAACTTGGGGCTCCCGTGGCCCATCCGCCTGGTTGCGGAGGGGCGCCATGGGGGGAACCACGCGTCTCCCAGCGTGGTGGGCCCCCAACGCGCCCGATCCGCACGCCCCAACCTCGGGCCGGTCAGGGGCCCCGCGCCCTCTGGGCGC
>JAKPQA010000081.1 GCA_029547025.1 Armatimonadota bacterium | reverse complement strand
CACGCGGGGGCCTCGCTCGAAGTCGGATACTTCAGCAACGGGAACTGGGTGACTCTCCAGGGCACGGCCTCGGGAGTCATGCGCATCTGCGTCAAGTACACGCCTCCACCCCCACCGCCCCAGCGCACCGTCGTGAGCGTGAGCCTGCAGCAGATCCGCGTCACCGACAAGCGGGGCCAACACACCATTCCGGTGCAGTTCGATGCCGGCGTGCCGCTACCGGGTGGCAAGGCCGTGGCCTACCTCTGGCGGTCGTTCCTCGACACCAATGGCCTGATCAGCATCGAGGCAGATGGGACCGGAACGAGCAGGAAGAAGACCTTCCCCAGCGACCAAAGCACCGAATCCTTCACCGTCTCCTGCTCGTGTGAATCCGAAAACCTGACGGTGGTCAGCGTGACGAACGACTCGTGTCTATCGGATTGGGGGCTCGTGGCGTTCGCACCGGACTCGCCGACACACACACTGACGGTGAACCTGTCGGACGCGCTGGATCCGCACGGCGCGACGTCGGACATTGGGAATGCGGGCATCGCCCTGTGCCACATCGGGCCAGATGGGCTGAACGGGCTCACCTGGTCGGCGAACTACCCGAACGAGCCGCTTGGGGGGCCGAGGCAGTTCACGCCGTGGGCGCAGGACAGTGACACGGCAGTGTACGCGCCGACCGCAGGAGCTCTCGAGGTCGACGAGGACTCCCACTCGTGGTACTCGCCGTATGTCGAGGTCCATGGAGTCTCGGCCGCTCGCGAGGCGGTTACCGCTTCGCGGACCATGTGCGTGCGGGTGGCGCACACGAACGTCGTGACGGACGCGACTCCTCCCTCGACGCTCGCTGCCACGGTGGTACGGACCGTCCCGATCGAGCCGGTGGCGAGCTCGGCGCTGGTCTGCTCGCCCGGGGAGCACACGGACTACGTGCCCAACGTGGGTCCGCTCGAGGCGGCCGGCACCTACTGGGTCGCCGTGACCGGCTACGATGGCCATGGAGGGGTGTCCAAGTACGCCGGCAACGTCGAGCACCCGGTGGAGCCGGCTCTGGTGTCGTTCGGTATACCGTCGGCGACGTGCATCGCGGGGGACAACCAGGGCGGGGCACCCTACAACGACGCACGGGCCCGGGCTCAGGAGTGGTACGAGGCCCTAGGACTGGTGGATGCGCCCAGTCAGCAGCCGAGTGATGCTGAGTTCTTCTGCACTCGGTACGAGTATGGCCCACAGGGGCCGGTTGCCCGTGGCGGCTATCAAGTCGAGCCGACCAAAGCGGAGACACTCGAGGCGCTGTTCACGGATGATGTCGTGGTCTTCAACGGCCACGGGACCTTCGACGCGATCTTCAACCGCCACAGCGACCCGACTACCGCACAGGATGTCCTGGATCGAGCGCAGACAGCCCCATCTCAGGCCAGGTTCGTGTTCCTCAAGTGCTGCCTGTCGGCCACAGACGTTCGGACCGGCCCTGTCGTACAGCGGGGCCCTCTGCGTCGTCGCTTTCGCTGGCGAGATCGATTCGGATGAGACGGGCTGGATCGAGTTCATGCATTGTCTGTGCGACTGGGGGATGACCGTCAACGAGGCCATCAAGCACATGAAGGACACTGACCCCGAGTGGGATATCCACGGCAAGTACAACGTCTGGATCAGTGGCGGCGGCCACCGTGGCCTTTGGGAGGTGCAGACATGAACCAACGGGTGCTCGAGGCAATGGTGCTGGTGTGCCTGGCGGTGGGCCTGTGCCAGGCCGATGTGACGGACCAGCACCGCCAGCAGGCCGCGCTTGCCGCGGTTCGGCGGGCCGCTGGGACGGCGAAAGCAGTTACCGGCATCAAGCGCTTTCCGCCGTCCACCTGGGTCATTGTGGACGGGAGATGGCACGTGACCTTTCTGGACGGCAGCGGCGAGGTGCGCTCGGTCGCCGATGACGACTTCGCCAAGTCGGAGCACGCCCGTCATGTCCTCAATGAGTCACCAGAGTCGGCCGAGATCCTCCGCGTTGGCCAGAAGCTCGTACAGCGTGTCTTCCCCGGGATCGATATGCGCGAGATGACACTGACGTCCACCGAGGTGGTCGCCGGAACAGGGCGTGTGCGAGCGGGCTGGGCACGGGTCATCTCCGAGAACGGGTTTCGCGACAGCGCAACGTGCCGGGTCGAGTACTGCTGGCAGGACCGTGCCATCTTCGAGGTTGCGGCACGCTGCCCACCCACTCCCGACGAGTGGCGGCGCCCCGAGACTGTGACGGCCGCTCAGGCTGAGGAAGCCGCCCGCCGCGCGCTCGGCGACCTGGGCGGGGGGTGGCTGGAAGTATGCAAGGACCGATGCGTCATCAACCGAACGAACGTGCGGCCCGCCTGGCAGGTGTACCTCAGGCGCCGGTGGTACGGTGCCCATGGGGGAACCTACGTCGATCGCGGCGTGTGGGTGGATCCGTGGACCGGCGAGGTACTGCGTACGGCGACCTTCGACAGCGCGGCCGGTGCACCGGGTCAGGCGCCGCGGAGCCCTATCGGCCCAGCCACAACTGACATGCCGGCACATGCCGCGCCGCGCCCGTGGGTCCCCTGGGCCGGCGGAGCCGCCGCACTGCTGGTGCTCGTGCTCAGCGTGGCCCTCGTCTGCCTGCGGCGAAGGAGGGGCTGAGGCCGCACGCAACGCACTCCACGGGCTTGCGGAGCAACTTGGCAGGCGGGACCCGACCGTCCTGAGCTTGTCAAAGGACCTGGCTCAGCCATCGGCGCGTAGGTTGGGCGTCCCGCTCGACACCGCAAACGAGGCCGTCCGCGCTCCGGCGCGCGCGTAGGCTGGTTCTAGAGCGCGGAGGGCCTGACCCCTCGCCCCTGCTGTTGACACACCCTCAGGCGGAGGGTACCCTTTGTCGGTCGGGCTCTCCGGCACTGCAGGAGAGAGGCTGCGCGCAGCACCTAACCCTATCGTCTGCCCAAGATGGGCTCTTGTGGCCCACGAAACTACTGGTGCGGTTGGTGCCCGCGACAGAGATGTTCTTATTTGCCATTTAGCCTCCCCTGCTAGTGTAGTGGTGCCAGACCCCTGGTGCGCCCGCCCCAATCGGCGATGGCGTGGGCTGCTCGCCGTGAGGTGATTGGGCTCCGGGGACGGGCTGTTCCGTAACCCGTGGCCGCCCCCGCGCGGGCGGCTGTAGACTAGCCACTCCAGTGGGAGGATGCTCATGGCGGGCATGGTCGAAGTACGCTGGCACGGACGCGGTGGTCAGGGCGCCAAGACCGCCGCATACTTGCTGGCGGAAGCAGTCATGGGGGAGGGCCAGAACATCCAGGCGTTCCCCGAGTACGGCCCCGAGCGTATGGGGGCGCCCATCCGCGCCTTCGTCCGGATCAGTGACACCCCGATCCGCATGCACTGCCCAGTCACGTCTCCGGGTGTCGTCGTCGTGCTCGACCCCACACTCATCGGAAAAGTCGATGTGCTGGAGGGCGTGCCCGAGGATGGCACCATCATCATCAACAGCGATCAGTCGCCGCAGGAGCTGGCCAAACTCCTCGGTGCCGGCAATCGCAAGGTGTGGACGGTGGCGGCCACACAGATCGCCATGGACACCATCCGCCGGCCCATTCCAAACACGGTGATGCTAGGCGCGCTGGCCAGGGCGACCGGCCTGCTCGACCTCGAGCGGCTCAAGAGCAAGGTCACCCACAAGTTCGGCACCAAGCTCAAAGCCGAGGTGCTCCAGGGCAATCTGACGGCCATCGACCGCGCCTACCAGGAGGTACAGTCAACGTGAAGATCAAACCGGGTGCCGGCTGGAAGGATCTGCCCGCCGGTGGCTTCATCAACGAACCCGCCACGGCCCTCGAGTTCCACACGGGTGACTGGCGCGCCATGCGGCCCGTCTGGCATGAAGACAAGTGCATCCAGTGCCTCCAGTGTTGGGTCTACTGCCCGGACTCAGCCGTGATCGTCAGGGACCAGAAGGTGTGCGGACCCAACCTCGATTACTGCAAGGGTTGTGGCATCTGCGCCAAAGTATGTCCCCCCAAAGAGAAGGCCATCACCATGATTCGCGAAGGGGAGGAAGGCTAACCCATGGCCGAGACCGTCCTTCTGGAGGGCAATGCGGCCGTCGCCTTCGCCCTCAAGCAAGTGAACCCGGACGTGGTGGCCGCATACCCCATCACGCCCGCTACCGAGGTCGTTCAGGAATTCTCGAACTACGTCGCCAACGGCGAGGTCGACACCGAGTTCGTGGCGGTCGAGAGCGAACACTCCGCCATGAGCGCCTGCATCGGTGCCTCCTGCGCCGGCGCCCGCGTGATGACCGGCACGTCCTCCCAGGGCTTGGCGCTCATGTGGGAGATGCTCTACATCGCCTCCTCGCTGCGCCGTCCCATTGTCATGGCCGTGGCCAATCGCGCGCTCTCGGGCAACATCAACATTCACTGTGACCACAGCGATGCCATGGGGGCACGCGACTCGGGCTGGATCCAGCTCTTCTGCGAGAACACCCAGGGCATCTATGACACGACGATCCAGGCGGTCCGCGTCGCCGAGAACACCAACGTCCAGCTCCCCGTCATGGTGTGCTACGACGGGTTCGTCATCAGCCACGCCGTCGAGGTCGTCGACATCTTGTCGGACGCCGAGGTACGGCAGTTCATCGGGCCCTTCGAGCCCGTGGCGCCGCTGCTGGACATCCGGAATCCGAAGACCATCGGGCCGCTGGACCTGCAGGACTACTACTTCGAGCACAAGCGCAATCAGGCGGAGGTCTACAAGAACGTCGAGGCCGTTGTCGAGGACGTGGGCGAGGCGTTTGGCAAGCTGTCCGGCCGTCAGTACGGCGTCGTCGACGCCTACCGGCTCGAGGACGCCGAGGTGGGCATCGTTCTGCTGGGGTCCACCGCGGGGACGGCCAAAGACGTGGTCGATTCCATGCGGGCCAAGGGCCACAAGGTCGGCTTGCTCAGCATCCGCATGTTCGTGCCGTTCCCCGTCGACAAGATCGTCGGCGCCATCCAGCACCTCAAGTGCATCGGCGTGATGGACCGCCACGCGGCCCTGGGCTCCTACGGCGCGCCGCTCTTCACCGCCGTCCGGTCCGCGCTATACGGTAAGACCACCGTGCCGGTGCTCAACTTCATGTATGGCCTGGGCGGCCGCGAGATCACCATGGCGGAGATCGAGGGCATCTTTACGACCCTCGAGACCACGGCGGCCGAGGGCGTCAAGGGCGAGGGCATCTACTGGATCGGCGTGCGCGAGTAGCCGAGAGCCCCCCGGGTTTCCCGAGTTTGTACCGACGATAGGAGGCAAGGGCTGCAGATGGCAGTCAACCTAAAGGAGCTATCGTGCAAACCAGAAGGACTGACGGGTGGCCATCGGCTCTGCGCCGGTTGCGGTGCGCCCATCGCGATCCGGCAGGTCCTGCTCGCGGCCGACAAGCCTGTGATCGTGACCAACGCCACCGGGTGTCTTGAGGTCGCCACCACCATCTTCCCATACACCGCATGGGCCGTGCCCTTCATCCACAGCGCCTTCGAGAACTCGGCGGCTACGGCCAGCGGGCTTGAGGCGGCCTATCGGTCACTCCGGCGCCAGGGCAAGTACAGCGATGAAGTGTACTTCCTGGCCCTGGGCGGCGATGGGGGAACCTACGACATCGGTCTCCAGGCCCTGTCCGGTGCCCTCGAGCGCGGCCACAACTTCGTCTATGTGTGCTACGACAACCAGGCCTACATGAACACAGGGATCCAGCGGTCCAGTGCCACGCCCTTTGGCGCCGATACCACCACGACCCCGTGCGGCTCGGCCCGGCCGGGGAAGACGCAGCGGCGCAAGGACCTCACCCAGATCTGCGCGGCGCACGGCATCCCCTACGCCGCACAAACGACCATCGCCAACTGGCGCGACGTGGTCAAGTGCGCCGAAAAGGCGTTCAAAGCCGAAGGGCCAGCCTTGCTGAACATCCTGGCCCCGTGCCCTCGGGGTTGGCGATATGAAAGTGACGAGACCGTCAATATGGCCAGGCTCTCGCGCGACACCTGTGTGTGGCCGTGCTATGAGATTGAGAACGGCATAGTGTCCATCTCCTACAAACCCAAGGAGAAGAAGCCTGTGAAGGACTGGTTCGCTGCCCAGGCCCGGTTCCGTCACATGCTGCGCCCGGACAATGCCGCCCTGCTCGAGGAAGCTCAGGCCGAGGTCGACATGAAGTGGGCCCAGCTCCAGACCCTCGAGGCTGTGGCGAAGGCCGGCACCGAGGCGGCAGCGGCGGAGTAGCGGCCCGAGCACTGGACGCCCAGTAAGAACGAGAGCCGGTCTCAGGCGAGACCGGCTCTCTGGCGGTTGCTCAGACGGAGGTCGGGTCTCATGCGGGAACGGGGCCTAGCCCATTCTCGGGGGCGCTCGCTCGGAAACGGGGCCTGGCCCCTTCTTCTGCTCTGCTGCACCACCGCTTCTTCTGGAGCTCCGCGCGTCGCGCTGGTCCCCCTCGACTCGCGCCCGCCTTGCCACTCGATGGCCATACTCGTGGGCCAGGCCGGCGGCGCCCAAGTCGTCACGCCCCCGCGCGAGTGGCTGGGCACACTCGAGCGTCCGGGCGACTGCGAACGTATCCTCGAGTGGCTCTCGGCCCAGGCGCCACGATGCCAGGCAGCCGTCGTCTCGCTCGACATGGTCACCGACGGCGGGCTCGTGGCATCACGGACGCCGGCGACGCCGGCCGAGGTGGCGCTCGGGCGCGTCCGGCAGCTCGCGGACATCCGACGGCTCCTGCCGCCCGGCGCGCCGCTGTTCGTCTTTGACACAATCCAGCGAATCGCGCCGACCACACTCGACCCCGAAAGCGGCGACCTGGCGGCGCGTATCGCCGAGTATGTTCACTGCGCCTCGGAGGCAGAAGCCACAGGGGATGCCGATACCGTCGCTCGTGCCATCCGGCTCCGCGAGCGGGTACCCGCGGGCGCCCTCGAGGACTACTACCGGGCGCGGCAGAGGAACCACCAGATCAACCTGGCCCTCCTGGAGCAGCTCCGCCAGGGCATCGTGGATTTCGCGGTGCTCGGCCTGGATGACACGGCCGTCTACGGACCGCACGTGCCCGAGGTCGCGCGGCTGCGGGCCGTGGCGGCCGAATGGCGCCTTTGGGACCGCCTGGGCCTCTATCCGGCGGCCGACGAGGCGGCGATGGTCCTCATCGCCCGTGCCACGCAGGCCGTCCGGGGCACTCGGCTGCGCGTCGATGTCCGGATCGTGCCCGAAGCCGCGGCCGGGGAGATACAGCCCTACGAGGAGCGGCCGCTGGCTGACACGGTCCGCGACGAGATCCGCGCGGCCGGGGCCCGATGGGTGGCGCCCGGCTCCCTGGCCGATCTGCACCTGGTCGTCGTGGCCCGCGCGCCCCAGGGGATGGCCGAAGCCGAGTACGCAGCCCGGGTCGATGCCGCCGCGGCGCGGGTCGCGTCGCTGGCCCAATCGGGGCGCGCGGTGGCCGTCGCCGACATCGCGACAGTCAACATGGCCAGCCGGCCGCTGGTCGGCGCCCTCAGGCGCCACATGCGCCTCTCTGAGCTGGCCGGCTACTCAGGGTGGGGCACGCCGGCCAATGCGCTGGGCAGCGCCCTGGCTCAGGGGCTCCAGGCGGTGGCCGGGAACCGGCTCCGCGGCGCTGAGCGGGCCTCGGCCCAACGGGCCAACCTGGTGTTCCTGGCCGAGCGGTTCGCCGACGACTACGCCTACCTGTCGCTGGTGCGGCCCGAGGTTGCGGAGGCGCAGGGCGTTCGGGGCTACTCACTCCGGCTCGGCGACCACTGGACCTCGGTCGAAGCAGCAGTGGCGGCTCGACTGATCCCCGCGGGTGAGGCGCTGTGGCGACAGGAGTTCGGCCATGCGGCGATCGACCTCTACGGCGCGCCCGCGCGGTTGCGGCTCCGCACCTTCGATGCACACCTGCCCTGGCCGCGGATGTTCGAAGTTGAGCTCTCGACCACCGCATCGACGCTCCCGTAGCAGCTGGTTCGCTTGTCTGCTCATATGGCCAGTGCATGACCGTCGATCTGTAATGCAAACGCTACCAGGAGCCTCATAGCGAGGCGGTGAATACGGCTGCTGGCGCTGTGACTTCCGTACTCGGCGCCCATTCCCCCCCCACGTCCGGAGCGGGTATCTGTGATCGGCCACACCAACTTCTCGACTGCCGACTGGGCCATCGTTGTCGGTTTCCTCGTCATCTCAACCGGCCTGGGCATGTGGGCTTGGCGCTACATGCGCAACATGGAGGCCTACGTCGTGGCCGGCCGGGCGGTGAGGCCCTACCTCGGCGTTGCCAGCATCATCGCGTCCGAGATGGGACTCGTGACCGTGATGTACTCGGCCGAGAAGGGCTACACCACCGGCTTCGCGGCCTTCTACCTGGCCCTCTCGGCCGCCGTCGCCTCCCTGGTGGTCGGATTGACGGGGTTCATCATCGTGCCGCTGCGGGCTCGAGGCGTCATGACCATACCGGAGTTCTACGAACAGCGGTTCGGCCGGGATGTCCGCGTCTGCGGCGGTCTCATCTTGGCCTTCTCCGGCATCCTGAACATGGGCATGTTCCTGAAGGCTGATTCGTTGTTCGTCACCAGCGTGATGGGCATGCTCTCGGGTGAGCAGCTCAAACTGGCCATGACGGTGATGCTCGGCCTGGTGCTCACCTACACGCTGCTGGGCGGCATGATTTCGGTGCTGATCACGGACTACATGCAGTTCGTGATCATGTCGATCGCGCTCGTGGCCGTGTCGGTCTTCCTGATGGCCCAGTTCTCGTGGGGCCAGTTGGTGAGCACGGTCGAGGCCCAGAAGGGCCTGGCGGCGATCGATCCGCTTGCCCCCGGGGGCATGGGGCCCGTCTACATGATCTGGATGGCCTTCCTCGGCCTGATCGGCGCGTGCGTGTGGCAGACGTCGGTGATGCGCGCCGCATCGGCCGAGGACACGCGAACGGTCAGGATCACCTTCTCGTGGGGCTCGCTCGGGTTCCTGATCCGGTTCATGGTTCCCTACTTCTGGGGTATCTGCGCCTTTGCGTACCTGCTGCAACGCCCGGATCTGCTGGGCGAGGGAGTCCCCGATCAGTCATTGCGGGCCATGCCGGTGGCGTTGGCGAACCTGCTGCCCATGGGGGCCATCGGGGTGCTGACCGCCGGCATGTTGGCCGCGGCCATGTCAACCTACAACACCTACCTCCACACGTGGAGCGCGGTGCTGACCCAGGATTTGGTGGCGCCTTTGGCCCACCGGGAGCTCGGGAGCACCCAGCGGATCTGGATCGCCCGCGGCATCATGCTCCTCATCGGCGTCTTCCTCTTGGTCTGGGGCCTGTGGTACCCGCTTGGGCAGCATCTGTGGGACTACATGGCGGTGACGGGCGCCATCTACTTCACCGGAGCCTTCGCGGTGCTCACCGCGGGGCTCTACTGGAAGCGAGCCAGCCGGGTGGGCGCATACGCGGCGTTCGCGTGCGGGTTCCTCAACATCATCAGCCTCACCCCGGTGGCCGACGCACTGGGCATCCAGCGAGAGAGCGGCATGCTGTACTCGGCCATCGTGGGACTCTCGTGTGCGGCCTTGGCCGGAGTGGCCATGGTGGCCGGATCGCTGCTGTTCCCAGACCGCCGGTCCGATGCCTCGCAGGAGGTGGCGTGAGATGGGCTTCTGGAAGGCGTTGTGGGCCGTCATGTGGTTTGGTGGGCTGGCGCTGTTCGCCGTGCTCGCCGTGATTGTGACCTACCGTGGGGCACTGGACGTGGCGGCGCTGCTGAAGCGGCTGTCGCAGAACGACCAGGGGTAGAAGCGGGCGGCTGCCGGCCACGCCGCGGGTCAGGCCCCCGGCAGCGCATCCAGGTACGCGACCGCGGCCTCGCGGAACTCGTCGAAGGTGGGGAGCCTGCCCTCGCGGGCGCGGAAGTCGGTGGCCCAGTGGCGGGCCCACTGGTAGTAGGCGTGGTGTGTCTCGTAGACCGGCTGCTTGTTGCCCTTGTCGTCGATGAGCCAGAAGCCGCGCTGTGCGCCGTCCTTGCCGACCTCGTTGTTGTACACCTCCCAGTAGAGAACGAAGGGGCATCCCCACGCCAGCCCGGCACGCATCACCTGCCGCGAGAGTCGATCCTGCTCGGACGGCGAGTGGGCAAAGGCCGGGAATCCGTACTCGCCGATCCACACGCGCTTGCCGGGAATGCCCGGCTTGGGGGGCAGCTTGGACTCGATGTAGTCGAGGGCCGGGATCAGGTCGAGGCCGCTGTCGTAGCTCGAATAGGAGACGTAGTCCATCGTCGTCCGAGGCACGACATCGGTGGTGACCGACTGGCGACCTTCCATGGCGATGCGGACGAGGTTCACCTCGCAATAGCCGTAGATCTCGACGTCCTGGTGCGGCACATCCCGTTTGGCGTCATCGATGGCCCTTTGCCGCACGTTCAGCCAGTCGATCATGCCCTCGATGGCCTCGGGCTTCACTGCGTCCGCCGGGTTCAGGCTCGGACGGAGGTGCCAATCGCCCTCCCAGTGACCCAGGTAGAACGTCTTCCCGGAGCCGCTATAGGTTGTCAGCAGATGCGCCGCCAGGGCCCTCATCTCATCGTACTCGAGCTTCTGGTCCGCCACGGAGAAGCCCTCACTCCACCAACCCGGGGTGAAGCCATAGGCCCAGATGATGTAGTAAGCAAAAGGCATGTCGAGCACGCGGCGGTGGGACGGCTCGTAGGCCGCGAGCTCGGCCAGGGAGTGGACGCGCGGATCGGGGTCATCCACGTTGCGTCCCGGGCCGAAGTAGTTCTTCTCAAGCCCGAACTTCAGGACGTTCGAACCCATGTCGAGAATCGCCTGAGCCGTCTCGACGAGACGGGTCTCCCGGGTGAACCGGTACGCCGCGCCGAATGTCTGAGTGCCGATGCACCAGTTGAGCCGATCGAGCTCGGAAAGCGGCTCGATGCCCGGGGCTCCGGCCGCAGCCGTGAGCACCAGGGGCGTGGCGAAGAGCGAACAGAAGAGCCATTCGGGGCGCATGGCCGTCTCCTCGTTCGGGAGTGGGACTGCGTCGGCGTGGCGAGCGGACCTCCGGAGCCGGTCGCGGTGCTCGTGTCAGCCCTCCGCATGTCGCGGGACGGCATTCGCCACGCCGTGGCGGCTCCGGGGTCCAATGTACCATCTTGGCCTGCCCGCGTCCCCCCTTGGCCTCGACCGGCCACGAACGGACGAGGTGGAGGGCGGCGCGGAGCGGCTCGCCGGCCGGGCGCCCCAGGCCCGGACGCTGCGATCACCTGCCGGCCACGACCTCCCAAACGAAGGCCTGAAGGCCGGGGCTTGGCGAACACACAGAGACATTGCCGGCCCTCGTCCAGCGAATGCGGGGAAGGAAGGGTGTCCCTTTGATGCTGTCTGCTCTCACCGCGCCTCTGGTGCTCTCGCCCGCGGTGCTCTTGGCGGGCGAAGGCGCGAACTCCGGAAGCGTCTTCGGCGACGCCGTAGCCGCCTGGCATATGCGCGACGGGTCCGATGGGAGCGGGAACGCCGACCTGCGTGCCGTTGGCGATGTGGCTCTCGGCGTGGCGCTGGAGGGCGAGGAGCGGACCGCGTCCATCACCCGTGGCGGGGACGGCTACGCCGCGCGGTTCGATGGTGGCTACCTCGACGCAGGGTGCGATGGGGCGGTGAACCTTCAGGGCAAGGCCCTCACGCTGTGCCTCCGCGCGCGCGACCCGTCGGGGAAGTGGGACTCGCCGCTGTTCTCGAAGCACGGCGGCCATGCGGTGCTAACGTACAACCTGTTCTCGGCCGACCTGGGCGAGGGCGCTGTGGTGGGGTTCGAGCTTGGGACCGACTGGTCGGCGCAGCCGCTGCGGGTGAGTGTGCCTCTGACGAGGATCGATGCACGCGACTGGCACGACTTCATCGTGCGCTACTCGGGCGCCAAGCTGGAGCTGTTCGTGGACGGCGTGCTCGTGGACGAGGAGTGGCCCATGGGCTCGCTCCGCAGTGGGAACACCGTGCCGTGCCTGGTCGGGGCCGAGTGGAGTGGCGAAGCGGTGAAGGCGGGCTTCCGGGGGCTCGTAGACCACGCGGCTCTCTGGAACCGGGCACTCACCGACGACGAGATCGTGACGCTCAGTGGCGGTGCGGCCCACGTGGCGCTGCGGGACAGACAGGTCCTCGGTCCCGAGCGCACCCACCTGCAGTACTGGCGTCCGCGGCAGATCGGGGCGGCCGTGGGCGACTGCATGCCCTTCTGGCACGATGGGCGCTTCCACCTGTTCTACTTGTTCGACCGGCGCCACCACGGCAGCAAGTGGGGCCTGGGCGCCCATCAGTGGGCGCACATTTCGACCACCGATCTGATCCGGTGGGAGCACCACCCGATGGCGATCCCGATCACCGACGAGCGGGAGGGCTCGATCTGCACGGGGTCGGTCCTCTTCCATGAGGGAACCTACTACGCGTTCTATGCCACCCGGCTTCCGGACGGCAGTCAGCACCTGAGCCTGGCCACCAGCGCCGATGGGGTGCATTTCGAGAAGCAGGGCCCCGCGCCACTGGCATCGCCGCCCGAGGGGTACGACCCGCTGCACTTCCGAGATCCCTTCGCGCTCCTCGACGAAGCGGCAGGCCTGTTCCGGCTCATCGTGACGGCCCGCCTCACCGACGGGCGTGACGGATGTTTGGCGCAGCTCACCTCCACCGATCTCCGGCACTGGCAGATGGCGGAGCCATTCCTCATCTTGGGCCGTGTCACCGACTGCCCGGACGTTTTCGAGTGGAACGGCTGGTACTACCTACTGGCCGAGCATTGCTACTGGGTGTCCCGTCGTCTCGAGGGCCCGTGGGTCCAGCCGGACCCGAACCGGCTCGATGTGCTCTATGTGCCCAAGACCGCCCCATTCCGTGAGGGCCGCCGGATCTACGCATCGTGGCTTCCGGACCAGGGCTGGGGCGGCGACCTCGTGTTCCGCGAGCTGGTCCAGCTCCCGGACGGCCGGCTGGGGACGTGCTTCCCTGACGAGCTCATTCCCCCCAGTCACCACGCGATCCCGGGGCGGTTCACCCCGGTCACGGGAGAACCGGAGATGGGCACGAACCGGCTGTCGCTCCGGCGGGGCAGAGGGTTCGAAGCGGCCACCTGTCCGGTTCCGGATGACGCCGTGATCACGCTCCAGATCCGTCCCGGCTCCGCTGCCCTCCAGTACGGGCTGGTTGTGCACACGGATGAGCGGATGGCTGGTGGGTGCGAGATCCGGATGACGCCGGCGGCCCAGACGGTCGAGTTGCTGTGCCGTCAGCCCGATGGAGGGACGGAGCCACTGGCCCAGATCGCCAACGTGATGGGGCTTGAGAACCCCTTCCGGATCGAGATCGTGACGAGGGGCGACATCGTCGATGTGTGCATCGACCACCGCCGCACCATCATCGCCCGATGTCCCAGCCGATCGGGAGCTCGACTCGGCGCCTACGCCCAAGACGCGCGGGTGGGGTTCGAATCGATTCGCGTGCACACCATTGCTGACGAGCCGTAGGGGGCCACCGTGCCACCCGAGACGACGGGGCCCCGCCCCGCTGCCTTGCCCGCGCCCGGCCGGCCCTTCGTCATGCGCTGCAGCCCGGCGCGGCTCAGGGCGAACGGACACGCTGACACGGGCGACCCCGGGCGCGCTGGGGCCCCTCGGCAGAGTGAGGTTGCGCGTGCGGCGCGACCTTCGCGGGCCCCAGTCCCCGGAGCGGGTGCCTCCAGCTGGCGCCCATGCCTATGCGGCTGGGAGGATGCCCTTGTCGGCCGGGTTCGGCTGTGGGGGCAGCGGGACCCGCGGGCGCGAAGCTCAGGAGCGTGGCATGGACATCGCGGAGATCAAAGGGTTCGACGACCCGAGGCTGCCGGACTGGCTCGACATCTGGCAGGCAGCGTTCCCGGCGGAGGAACTGGTGCCGTTCTCGCGGGTGCTCTGTGAACTCGGCCGCTCGGGTTCGCCGCACCACTTCGTGGCGGGGAGCATCGACGACCGGGTGTGCGCGATGGCGTGGTACGTGGACATGGCTGGCGGTACCGACCACGGGGCGATCTGGCTTTGGTACCTGGCCGTCCACTGGGAGATGCGCGGCAGAGGTCACGGGGCGGCGCTTCTCCGCGACCTGGTGGACCGCTTCCGGCGCAGGGGTACGGTGCGCGCGCTGGTGCTCGAGGTGGAGGACCCGGACGCACTGAAAGGGCCCCGTTCGGACCTGGCGTGGCGGCGTATCGGCTTCTACCAGCGACTGGGCTGCGGGCTGCTCACGGGGGTGTCATACTCGATCCGCGCCGCCGCGTGGTCGCCTCGGACCCGGATGTGCTGGATGGTCCTCCCGTTCGCGCCTCTGGTCGCGGAGGAGGCATTCGAGTTGATACGAGTTTCGACGGAGGCCGAGATCAGCCGAGTGGGGCCGCTGGGACTTGAGTTTGGGGAGCCATCAGTTCCAAACCAGCCGACACGGCCGTGACTGGCGACCGACGCCGCCCGAAGGGCGCGGCGGCCCGGTCGGCGAATCACCTCGTTACGGCAGGCCGGAGTTCGTTGGTGGGCTGATCTGCGGGGGGCTTCGATGGTGGGCTCTGCCGGTGCTATGACAGGCCCATCGGGCGGATTCGGTAAGGGGGTAGCTCCGGTGGGTGGTGCTGAGGTCGACGGCAGCAGGATCCGCGAACGGCAGGGCGACGAGCTGACCGAAGGCGGGCGGCGTTTCCGCGAGCTGTTCGCACGCAGCCGAGACGGGTTCGTAGTGCTGGACGCCCACGGGCGGTTTCTGGACGCCAATCCAGCCTACTGCGCCATGGTGGGCTACTCCCTCGAGGAGCTGCGGGCTCTCCCCTCTTTTCTGACCATCACCCCGGAGCGCTGGCACCCGTGGGAGACTCAGGAGATCCTGGGCGAACGCCAGCTCGATGGCGGCATTTCCAAGGTGTATGAAAAGGAATACATCCGCAAGGATGGCACGGTCTTCCCGGTCGAGGTGCAGGTCTATGCGGTGCGCCATGGCGATGGTAGCCTCGACTGCCTCTGGGAGATCGCCCGGGACATCACCGAACGCAGGCGAGCGGAGCAGGCGCTGAGGGAGAGCGAAGAGCGGTGGCGCGCCTTGTTTGAGGCGTCACCGATGGGCATCTATCTGTACCGCCTCGACGAAGCCGGCCGACTCATCTTTGAGGCGGGCAATCCCGCCGCCGACCGACTGACCGGTGCCGATAGCTCCCAGTTTGCGGGCAAGGCCATCGAGGAGGCATTCCCGCCGCTAGTCGAGGCCGGGATACCCGACCGTTACCGGCGCGTAGCGCGAGACGGTGAGCGTTGGCACACCGATGAGGTCGCCTATGAGGACGAACGGATCCGCGGCGCGTTCGAAGTCTACGCGTTCCAGATCGCCCCGAACAGAATGGCGGTGGTGTTCGAGGACATCACGGACCGCAAGCGGGCGGAGGAGGCGCTCCGCCGGCAGACCGAGGAGATGGAGCGCTACTTCAGCCGAAGCCTCGATCTGCTGTGCATTGCCGACACCCGCGGCCGGTTCATCCGGCTGAACCCCGAGTGGGAGCGCGTGCTCGGCTACCCGGTGTCCGAGCTGGAGGGACGTGCGTTCCTGGATCTCGTCCACCCGGATGACCGCGAGGCCACTCTGGAGGCCGTATCGCGGCTCGCCGCTCAGGAAGACGTGCTGAGCTTTGAGAACCGGTACCGGTGCCAGGATGGAACGTACCGGTGGATCGAGTGGCGGTCGACGCCAGTCGGGGCAACCATATACGCCGCGGCGCGCGATGTGACGGATCGGAAGCGGTTGGAGGCGGCGCTGCGCGAGAGTGAGGAGCTGCAGCGCACCATCATCGATGCGTCGCCGCTGGCTATTATCAGTGTGGACTTGGAGCGGCGGGTCCGGAGCTGGAATGCGGCCGCCGAGCGCATGTTCGGTTGGACGGCCTCCGAAGTCCTGGGCCGTCCGCTGCCCTATCTGGGCGACGGCAACGAGGAGTGGGCGCGCGAGGCCCACGAGATGATGGATCGCGTCCTGGCCGGGGAGACGCTGTCGCGCGTGGAGGTCGCGCGGCCGCGAAAGGACGGCACGCTGATCCACGTCAGCCTCTCGACGGCGCCGGTGCGCGACCGGAGTGGCCAGGTCACGGCGCTGATGGCGTGCATGGAGGACATCACCGACCGGAAGCGGATCGAAGAGGCGCTGCGACGAACGCAGTTCGCGATGGACCACGCGCCCGACAGCATCCTGTGGGTCGGGGAGAACGGTGAGATCACATACGCGAATGACGCCGCTTGTGCATCGATGGGCTATACGCCCGAGGAGCTTCTGAGCCTGACGGTGTTTGACATCGACCCCGACTTCCCTCGCGAGGAATGGGCGGACCACGTCGCGCGGATGGAGCGCGAGGGGACGATGCGCTTCGAGTCGCGGCACCGCACCAAGGATGGGCGCGTGTTCCCGGTGGAGGTCTCGAGCAACTACATCCCGTTCGCCGGGCGCTTCAACGCGGTCGCCTTCGACCGCGACATCTCCGAGCGCCGGCGTGCTGAGGAGGAACAGGAGAGGCTCCGTTCGCAGTTGGTCCAGGCCCAGAAGATGGAGTCGGTTGGCCGGCTGGCCGGCGGTGTGGCTCACGACTTCAACAACATGCTGGGTGTGATCCTGGGCCATGCCGAGCTGGCGCTGCAGCAGGTCGACCCTTCTCAAGAGCTCGCGGCGAGCTTGCGCGAGATCCGCAAAGCCGCCGAGCGGTCGGCGGACCTGACGCGCCAGTTGCTCGCTTTCGCGCGGAAACAGACGGTGGCGCCCCGGGTCATCGACCTTAACGAGGCGGTTGGGGCCATGCTGAGCATGCTGCGGCGCCTCATCGGGGAGGACATCGCCCTGGTCTGGGTGCCGTGCCCGGGCCCGTGCCTGGTGAACATCGACCCGTCGCAGATCGACCAGGTGCTGGCGAACCTGTGCGTGAACGCGCGGGACGCCATCGGCGGCACGGGCCAGGTGACCATCGAGACGGCCACGATGGCACCCGGCGAGGCGTACTCGTCGGAGATCGGCAGCTTCGCGCCGGGCGAGTACGTCTTGCTGTCGGTGACCGATAACAGCTGCGGGATCGATGCGGAGGCGCGCTCGCACCTGTTCGAGCCGTTCTTCACGACGAAGGGCGTCGGCGAGGGAACCGGCCTTGGCTTGGCCACCGTCTACGGCATCGTCCGGCAGAACGAGGGGTTCATCAATGTAGACAGCGAACCGGGCCAGGGCACCACGTTCCGGATCTACCTCCCCCGCCACCCGGGCGAGGTGGGGTCATCAGCGGACGAGGACGCCGCCGGACCCGCTTCGGGCGGTCCTGAGACCATTCTGCTGGTCGAGGACGAGCCGACGGTCCTCGAGCTGGTCAAGACGATGCTCGAGGGCCGGGGCTACACGGTCCTTGCGGCGGGCACGCCTAGCGAGGGGCTCCGTTTGGCCCAGGAGCACACCGGAGATATTGAGTTGCTGATTACGGATGTGATCATGCCGGAGATGAACGGCCTGGAGCTAGCCCAACGCTTGCGGGCCATCCACCCGGGTCTGCGGTGGCTATTCATGTCGGGCTACCCGGCCGGTACGATCGCCCACCACGGTGTGCTGAACCCGGATGTGTGTTTCATCGAGAAGCCATTCAGGGCCGATGCACTGGCGGCCAAAGTCCGGGAAGCGCTCGGGCGAGACGGCGGCTGAGGCCAGGGCTGGGCCCGTCTAGTCGAGGTAGGGCCGGAGCACGCGCGTCCAGACCCTGTAGCCCTCGGCGTTGAGGTGAAGGCCGTCGGGTTGGAACAGGGACGCGCGTGGCCGCCCGTACCCGTTCATGGTCGCGGTGAAGACGTCCACGTACGCGCAGAGCGGATCCCTTGCGATGGCCTCGCGGATCAGCTCGTTCGCCTGGCGGATCTTCTCGACAATGTTCCACCGGGCCGCGCTGGGCTTCGTCGACAGGTAGGCGAAGCGGGTGTCGGGCAGCGCGGCTCTGACCTTGGCGACCAGTTCGAGGAAGCCGTCTCGCACGGTCTCGGGCGGCGTGCCGTAAGCCAGGTCGTTGTCTCCCTCGTAGACGACGATGAGCCGGGGCTTGTATGGGATGGCGATGCGATTGGCAAAGTGGACCGCATCCGACATGTGGCTGCCGCCAAACCCACGGTTGATGGTGACCAGATCGGGGAAGCTCGCTGCCGTGTCCCACCCGACGATACTGGAGCTGCCGTAGAAGAGGATCGCGCCCTGGGGCGGGGCTTGCTCGCGATCTCGCTCTTCGAAGGCCTGGATGACCGCCTCGAACCGGGCGGGATCCGGCGGGGCGGGGGCGGCCCAGAGGCGGGCTTGCCCGCATAGGGCCAGAAGCAGGGCCCATCGTGTCACGCGTCCCACCCCCCTTCGAACGAGCTGTTCTGGCGGTACCACTGGGTGCCATAGTGGCACACATCGCAGGTGAGCATGAACATGCCCCCCGCACGGAGGTGTTTGCCGGCGGCCAGGTGATCGAGGACGGCCCGGCGGACACTCGAGTCGCGCCGAGCAGTCGCGGGGTCCACATCGTCCGTGTAGAAGAGGAACCAGAGGCCATCCCGCCCGCTGGAAGCGATCGGGAACAGGTAGACCTCGCGCATGTGTTTGACGAGGTTCGCCTCGGGGCCGAGGAGCTCTTCGAACTGCGTGTTGTAGATCCAAGAGCCACACGCGATGGCGTGGGCGGGGCGATCGGGGAACTGCTCCGCGAAGAACCGCACGGCACGCTCGAAGGAGTCCTTGGCTCGTTCGGGGGTCATGTTCCCGCCCGCCGGGATGTGCATATCGAGCACGGTATCCCCCCGCTTCAGTACCGGCTCCCAGTGGGTCAGATCGAGCCGGACGGTGCGATCGATGGCCATGCCGAGCGGGCTGATTGGAGTGCCCTCGACGAGGCCGTCGCCGTGCCGGAGCTGGCCGGTGAAGCCGCCCTCGGGCTCGGCGTCGTTGATGGGCCGGTAGCCCTGAGCATCGTAACGGACGCCGTCTTCGGACAGCGCAAGCGCCTGCCCCGTGTCGCGACGCCGATAGACCTCGACGGCGCCGCTGAACGGCTGCAGCATGAACTCGAAGCGTCCCAGCCGGAACAGCCGGCAGGCAGGGTAGTGGCGCAGCCAGTAGAGCTGGTTCCGGAAGACGCCCCATCGGCCCCGGTGAGCATCGCGGTAGTTGAGCGAGAACGACTGGGCCTGCAGACACGTCTCGCGAGTGACGTCGTCGGGCACGCCCATGGCGGCGTGGGCTTGGCGGACCAGAGGCACCATGGCGAGCGTGACAAGCAGGTAGGGCACGCCGGCGAGGTCTCCGAGGACACTCTCCAGGTCGGGCCAGGCGTTGAAGCCGCCGCTGTCCGTGTGATGGTAGAGCCGTCGGTAGCAGTGCCAGGTCAGGCGGAGGAGGGCCGGGTCGGTCCGCACCCTCTCCGCACCGGCCAGGAGCGCCGCGTCGGCGCTGGGATCGAGCTCGCAGAAGCGCCGCCATTCGAGAAAGGACTCGGGCTGTAGGAAGTCCGGCAGACCGGGCGGCAGAGAGGCGGCCGAGTCCTCCCAGTGGGCGGACAGGGCTTCGAGCGCCTGAGGCGCCGCGAGCTGCTGGAGTACGACCTCGAGTGTCATCGCACCTCGCCAGTGACGCCGGCCAGGGGCCGTGCGGGATGACTGCTGCTTCGCGAGAACCGCTCAAAGTCCTGTCGAATCGCGCTCGGCGGCCTCGCCGGGGAGGTCGGCGTTCACGACCAGCAGGTGCTCCCCGACGGGGTCCACCTGGGCCAGCCACTCGCCCGTCGGGCCGACCAGGCCCGATGGGGCGTTGAGCGGCCGATCGCCGCTGGCGTTGGCGGTGAGGATGTGAATCCGGTGCGCCCAAGCCATCATCTCGAGGTGCGCGGTGTGCCACTTGAGGTACCGGGGATCGAAGCCTGAGTTGATCGCGTGAAAGACGATCTGAGCCCCCCCCTCGGCCAGCTGCTGAACGAGGTGCGTGTCCGGCAGAGGGGCGGGAGGCGTACACCATAGATCGTTGCAGATCAGTGCACCGAAGCGCAGCCCGCGGTGTTCGAACACCTGGGGGCCGCCGCCGGGCTGGTGCCAGTGGAGGTCGCCACGGGTGGGGATCGTCTTCGAGTAGGCGCCGACGAGCAGTCCCGTCTCGTCATAGATGCGAACCTGGTTGTGGACGGTCTGCCCGTCCCGGTAGGTGGTTCCGACCAGGGCACAGACGCCGAAGTTGGCGCACGCGGCACCGATTCGCACGAGACCGCTTTCGGTGAGGAGAGGATCGGTGTCGCCGTGGTACCCCGTGAGAGCCCCCTCGGGGAACAGCACGAACTCGGCGCCCTCGGCGGCGGCTCGTTCGATGTGTCCGAGGATCCGCGGCAGGTTGGTCTCGAGATGGGGCAGCACAGGCATTTGTGCGGTGGCGAGCCGGATGGTCATGGGTTCGAGGCCCCCTCTACTCATTCCCACTCGGTCAGCGGCGAGCCATCGGGCGCACGGATATCGCGCCCAAGCAGGCCGGTGCGATGACCCGGCCATCGGGACCCGGGCAGCCGTCGACCTGCTCGACCGGCACGTGCAGGAAGACGGCGGCCTCGACGACGGGCTCGGGGCCGATCGCGTCGGTGGGCCCGCGGCCGGGCAGTTCGTGGCGCGTGGCCGGCGTCTCGGGCTTCAGGCCGGTCATGGGACCTCCCGCAGTCCGCGACGAGTTCGCCCTCGAGGGCGCCGGGCCTTCGGCATAGGGGGGCAGGAAACCGGGATGTGATCGTCCAACACCTGGGAGGCATGAGCGATCAACCTCACAACGAGTCTCAGGCCCAGGCCGCGGGGGGGACCTCGCCGGGTGCGTTGGGCCGGATCGGGCGCGCGGGGCTGGCTCTCGTCGCTGCCCTGTGTGTCTTTGCATGGGCGTGGTCTGCCGATGGGGGCCCACCGGCGACGGTCGGGCGGGTGAACGGTCTCTCGGTGGCGGGCGACATCGAGGGCACCTACGAGGAGGGCCTGGTGTTCCCGATCGAGGTGCGCGCTGAGGCCGTCGATCCGGCGGACACGGGATGGCGCTGGCACACGAATGTGCCCATCGACGAGGTGGGCCAGCGCATGATTACTGATGCGTTCGCGTACCTGGCGGCGGCTTCGGCCGGGGGCAAGCTCAAACTGCCGGGCGACCTGCTGACCGGCCGGCGCTATGAGATCGACTTTGTGGATGCGGACTCGGTGGTGGCTGGCGATTCGGCGGGCGCGGCGCTTGCGGTGGCGGCCTACTCAGTGCTCACGAATACGCCAGTCCTGGACGATGTGGCGGTGACCGGGGCCGTCACACGCGACGGCCTGGTGAAGAGCGTGGGCGACATCGCGACCAAGATCGATGGCGTCATCCGCTCGCACACGGGCACGATGATCCTGCCCTACGAGAACGCCAAGACGACTCCTGAAGCCATGGCCGAGGTTGTCCGGAAGGCTTTTCCGAGGGTTCGGGTGGTCTTCGCGACCACCATGGAGCAGGTGTTCTTCCACGCCTTTGGCCCCTACGGCCCCGACGGCGATCGGTACCGCGCCTACTCGGCCGAGTATGGCAAGGGGGTCCAGCAACTGACGGATCGGCAGTTTGAGGATGCCGCCGCGACTTTCTCGGCTTTGGCGGAGCAGTACCCGGAGGACAACACGGCGGTCATTTGGCTGGCGAACGTGAAGCGGGCCCACCTGGATGACCTGGTCGCACGCGCGCGGCGCGAGCTCAGCTTCGACGACCGGCGGCGCGCGCGGGAGTTCGTGCTGAAGGCCTTCGAGATCTGGCCGGACGCGCCCGAGGTGACGGAGCTGCTTCGGGCGCTTTCGGGCGAAGCCAGCGAACCGTCGGCAACGCCGGAGAGCGTCGCCCCGGCTGCGGTGCGCCCGGAGACGGGCAGCGTGGCGCCTGGCGAGGGCCCGGTGGTGGCCGTATGGCAGGCCAGGGCCCCCACCGAGCCCACGGACGCGGCGTGGCGCGCCATTGGGTGCCGAAGGATCCCCTTCGAGGCCGGTGATGCCGGCGCGCCGGAGCTCCAAGCCCGCATAGCCGCGGCATACACAGAGAGCGCGCTCTGCCTGCTGCTGGCGATCCGCGATGGAACGGAAGATCGCGAGCCGCCGCGATGGGAGCTGGGGGAGTCTGGCTTCCACCTCGCGGGCGGCGATGACCGCTTCTTTGTGGTGTGGGACCAAGACATACGCACTGGCGCCGACCTGTTCACAAGGTCTCCGGCTATGGTCGGGCTGTCATCCAGGATCGAGTGGGGACAGGGGGATGTTTGGCACTGGCGGGCCGGTGCCACCGACCGCCAACGTTGCGCCGACGACCTGTACATCGGCCCGGAGGGCCTCCGCGGCGATGTGGGACGTCCACCGTATGTGGCGAATCTGAATAAGGAAGCAACGGGTCCGGCCTTTGTGGCTGATGGGCGTGTGGGCCGTTACGGGGAAGGGGTTCTCTCGGACCAGAGCGTGGCGGAGCTGCGCGGTAACCCACTAGGGGGGCGCGAGACATTCCACCAGCGATGTATCCGCTGCCACGGTCCCGACGCGCCGGCGGATCAGGCGGGCGTCACGACGGGGCTGGCGGTCCGTGAAGGCGGGTCTCAGCAAGCCCTGAGGAGCAAGCTGGAGGAGGCCGCTCACGCCCAAGCTCTGACGGCGGTCTCGCCAGAGGATGTGATTGCCTATATTTCAGTAATTCCTTCAGTTCCCGGGGTCATCTGTTTGGATCCGAGTGGCAGTCGGGCGAGTGTCCGTGCCGCGTCGGCCTACGCGGACGGGTGGTGGTATGTGGTGCTGCTCCGGCGCCTGACCACCGGCGCGCCGGACGATCTGGCGCTGCACGCCGACGGGACATATGGGCTATATGTCCAGGTGGTCGATGGGACCACCGGGAGCGAGTGGCGCAGCCGCAGGGTCGAGCTGGCGTTCGGGGCGTCGGGAGTGCAGTAGCGCCGAAGAGCAGAACGGCTCAGGTGAAGAGTCGTGCTGTATACATTACCAATTGCACATGATCCACAGCTGAATAGGTGTGGTGTGGCTGCCGCGGCTGATTGACAAAGGCCGGAGGGGCGCGCTAGTATTCGCCGAACTTGCGCGAATGCAGCACACAGCGCCGCCGGGAGCGCGCGCTGGGGCGCGCTGCACGCCGCTGACCCCGGCCCGCACCCATCCCGTATGCCAGATGGAGGAGATAAGAATTGTCCATTAAGGTCGGAATTAACGGTTTTGGCCGTATCGGCCGCCAGACCTTCAAAGCGATTCAGCAGAAGTATGCCGACCGCATCGACGTGGTTGCGGTAAACGATCTGACGGCAAACGAAATGCTCGCGATCCTGCTGCAGCGCGACTCGAACTACGGCAAGTACCCGGGTGAGGTCACCTACAACGACGAGGGCCTGACCGTCGACGGCAAGTTCATCAAGGTGTTCGAGGAGCGCGACCCGGCCAACTTGCCGTGGCGTGACCTGGGTGTGGACATCGTACTCGAGTCCACCGGTCTGTTTCGCGACAAGGCATCGGCGGGGAAGCACATTGCGGGCGGCGCGAAGAAGGTCATTATCTCCGCCCCGGCCAAGGACGAGGATCTGACGGTGGTTCTCGGTGTGAATGAGAAGGCCTACGACCCCTCGAAGCACCACATCGTGTCCAATGCCTCCTGCACCACCAACTGCCTGGCTCCCGTCTGCAAGGTGCTCGACGATGCGTATGGCATCAAGCGTGGCCTCATGACCACCGTGCACGCGTACACGAATGACCAGCGCCTGCTGGACCTTCCGCACTCGGATGCTCGCCGGGCGCGGGCAGCGGCGCTGAACATGATCCCCACCACCACCGGCGCGGCGAAGGCCGTTGGCCTGGTCCTGCCCCATCTGAAGGGCAAGCTCAACGGCTATTCGCTCCGCGTTCCCACCCCGACGGTCTCGCTGGTGGACCTGGTGGCCGACCTGAAGACGGCCCCGGCCAGTGTGGAGGAGGTCAACTCAAAGTTCCAGGAGGCCGCGAATGGCTCCCTGAAAGGGATCCTTGGCTACGAGTCGCTCGAGCTGGTGTCGGTGGACTTCCGGGGCGATGATCGGTCGGCCATCGTGGACGGCCCGTGCACCACGCTCATGGACGGCGACATGGTCAAGGTGTGCGCCTGGTATGACAACGAGTGGGCATACTCGGTTCGGGCCGCGGACCTGATGATCTACATGGCGGACAAGGGCCTGTAGGTTGCTGGCAACCCGTCGGTCGAGCCGGCCCAGGCCGTGCCTGGCAGCCTGTGCGGCTAGCGGCTGACGAGACTGAGGTTGTTGTGGAGAGGGCGGCCCCGGGTGGTCGCCCTCTCGCTTGTCCGACTGGCCGGCGCGCCGGCCATCATCCACGCCGGGACGCAGAGGAGGCATCCATGGCCAAGAAGTCGGTTACCGACCTGGAGGTCGCGGGGAAGCGGGTACTGGTGCGGGTCGATTTCAACGTGCCACTCGACGGGCAGACCATCACCGACGACACACGAATTCGGGCGGCCCTGCCCACCATCAACTATCTGACCGAGCATGGGGCCAAGGTGATCTTGGTGTCTCACCTCGGTCGGCCCAAGGGAGGGCCAAGCCCCGAGTTCCGCATGGATCCGGTGGCGAAGCGCTTGAGCGAGTTGGTCACGGCCAAGGTGACCAAACTCGATGACTGCATCGGACCTGAGGTCGAGGCCGCGGTGGCCGCCATGAGCCCGGGGGACATCATCTTGCTCGAGAACAGCCGCTTTCACGCGGGCGAGGAGAAGAACGACCCCGAGCTGGCCAAGAAGCTGGCGTCGCTGGCTGATGTGTTCGTCAATGATGCATTCGGCACATGCCATCGGGCGCACGCGACGACCGAGGGCGTGACGCACTACGTGTCGGAGTCGGCGGCAGGCTTTCTGGTGCAGAAGGAGCTCGACGTCCTCCTCAAGGCGATCCAGGAACCGGTGCGCCCATTGGTCGCCATTCTCGGTGGCGCCAAGGTGGCGGACAAGCTGAGTGTCATCGAGAACCTGCTGAAGATCGCCGACAAACTGATCATCGGTGGCGGAATGGCCTACACGTTCCTCAAAGCCCAGGGCTACGAGGTCGGAGCAAGCTTGCTCGACGCCAGCAAGGTGGAGTGGTGCGGGCAGGTCCTTGAGCGCGCCAAGGCCATGGGCAAACCCCTACTGCTTCCAGTGGATGTGGTCGCCGCCCGGGAGTTCAAGGCGGACGCGGAGACACGGATCGTCCCGGCATCGAGCATCCCCGAGGGGTGGCAGGGATTGGACGCCGGTCCCGAGACAACTGCGCTGTTCGTGAAGGCGCTCGAGGGGGCCGGGACGATCATCTGGAATGGCCCCACCGGCGTGTTCGAGATGGAGCCTTTCGCCAAGTCGACCCGTGCCATCGCACAGGCCATGGCCAACTCGCCGGCCATCACCATCATCGGTGGGGGAGACTCGGCGGCGGCGGTGACACAGATGGGCTTTGCCGACCAGATGACGCACATCTCAACAGGTGGCGGGGCGTCACTGGAGCTGATGGAGGGGCTGGAACTGCCCGGTGTCGCAGCGCTGACCGACAAGTAGGCCCCACCGCCGTCGGACGCTTGAGGAGGACGCATGAGGAGACCGTTGGTAGCTGGGAACTGGAAAATGAACAAGACAACCGGAGACGCGGTAGCGCTGACGTCCGGTCTGATCACCGAGCTGGCGGGCTTCACCGGGGCCGATGCCTTGCTGTGCCCGCCATTCACGGCGTTGGCGGCCGTGGGCGAGACGCTCCGGTCACAGGGCTCGGCTATTGCCCTGGGCGCCCAGGACCTGTTCATCCAGGACAGCGGCGCCTTCACGGGCATGGTGGCTCCCGGGATGCTCACCGACCTGGGCTGCACCTACGTGATCGTGGGTCACTCAGAACGACGGGGCCGCTTCGGCACTATCGAGGACTGGATGACGCCGGAGGTGCTGGCGCTGTTTGGCGACTCCGACGCCACGGTGAACGCCAAGGCGAAGAAGGCCCTGGCGGCTGGCATGACACCCATTATCTGCTTTGGCGAGACCATCGGTGAGCGCAAGGCGGGTCAGACCGATACCGTCTGCGAGGCACAGGTGCGGGCAGCGTTGGCGGGCATCGACAACGCGACTATCGGCCAGCTCGTGTTGGCCTATGAGCCCGTGTGGGCCATCGGCACGGGTGAGACGTGCGACGCGCCCGAGGCCAATCGCGTGTGCGGCCTGGCCCGTTCGGTGGTCGCTTCGGTGGCTGGGCAGGCGGCGGCGGACGGCATTCGCATCCAGTATGGCGGCAGCGTGAAGCCGGACAATGCGGCCGAGCTACTGGGCCAGGAGCACATCGACGGGGCTCTGGTCGGCGGCGCCAGCCTCAAGGTAGACAGCTTCGCCGCCATCGTTCGGGCGGCGCGGTGACGAGCGCAGCCTGGCGGTTGGGGTTGCATTACTGAAGACCGGGGGCAGGTTCGGTTCCCTGCGGGACTGCGAGGAGCCGGACCTGCCCTCGGTCTTCGACGCCTATGCGAGCTCCCCCCAGGCTCCGGCTGCCGGCGGTAGCTCGCGTTCGATCTCGTCCAGCCGGTACCCGAATCCAGTCCCTCGGACCGAGGTCCAGTCCACACAGCCCTCATGGCGCCGGTAGAGTCCCGGATGGACGCGGGCTTCCGGTGCCGAGGCCTCGGGGTAGAACTGCATCGCATTGGTCTCGACGCCCATGATGGTGCCCGCATGGGCCGCGAGCAGCACATGCGGTATCTGGGCGAGCATAGGGTTCGTGAGGTCCTGGACCATGAGGGTCATGCCATGGGCCCTGGCCCATGCGAGAGAGAGCAGCGCACCCGTCTGCGTCTTGCAGGTCTTGAGCGCGACCCCCGTCCACCCCAGCTCGCGCCCCATGCGGACGAGCCGCCAGTCGTGGGCGCTCTCATCCAGGAACAGCGGCTTCCGCGCCGAGACGCTCCGGACATCGATCGGGTGGCGTTCGAGGTCGTATGGGAACGGCTGTTCGACGTAGAGGATCATCTGGTAGATCCGCGGGTGATCGGTCATGAGACGGTCGAGGATCTCGGTGACGTAGGCGGGGTCGCGGACCGTGCAGTTGAAATCCGCCGAGAGCCAGATGGCGCCCTCCTGGAGGCCGATCTCCCCTACGGCCACCAGGCGCCCGTAGTCCCATAGGTCATCATCACCACGGAGTTTCACCTTGAGGCATCTGAGACCGTCACGACGGATCCAGTCGCGCAGGAGGACGGGATAGCCATCGTCAGGCTCGTCGCCGGTCAGCTCATCGGGCGACACGGGGTCCCTGCCTCCGACCAGGTGCCATGCGGGCAGACGACGGGGCGGAGCCGGGGACAGGAAGCCGCACGGGTACCGGCCGCCAAACTGGACCGCCGAGCCGGCGGCGGGCTCGAGATAGGCGGCCAGGTCGTGCGCCATGAGCTCCCCTCCATAGGTCTCATAGACCGGTAGAGCTCGCGCCTGACCGTAGGCGTCGTGGAGGGCTAGGTCGAAGGCCGAGCTGCAGATGAGCGCGGCAAGCCAGGGCATGGGTTCGAGATCGGGCCGCGCACCGCGCTCCGCCTCGAGCAGCTCAGGCAAGCATCCTTCGAGGAATCTGTAGCCGATCTCCAGCGGGTGCCCGGCTACTGGCCATGAGCTCCAGGCCTGGCCGATGCGAAGGCACAGGCTCTGCATCGCGCGGTGGCGTGCCTCGTAGGTCTCCGCTCCGGGCCATGCCCACTGGACACTGAGGGGCGTCTCGCCCCATCCATCGGCGGTTCGGCCATCGCCAGACCGGACCCTCACGCGGGCTCGGACGCAAGTCACGTGGGTCAGGGTCTCTGCGCCAAACTTCAGGGGCACCCGGGTGGTCACAGGCAGGAAGTAGACCCGGGCGCCGGTGACACACACATCGGTCTCATGTCCCACAGCAGCGCCTCCCTCTTGACGAGTAGGAGATTGGCTGTCGGGACTGGGTTGGCCTGCCGGCTAGTGGGCGACGAACCGGCCAGCTGTTGGCATTTGAGCAATGCCCTGGGCTGGAGCCCTGCGATGATGGCATATCGACACTTGGCTCCAGTGCGCGGTCGGTGGCATGGCAGGTTCGTTGCATTCATGGGCGATCGTTGGCATCTACAGTAGTCCCGAGCGGGCTGCGGAGGTGGTCCTCGATGATCGCAGAGCGCGCGCGCACAGCCCTCGTCGTTTTGGTCCCGGTCGCTCTGCTGGCCCTATTGGCCGGCTGCATCTCGTTCCCCGTGATGGGCGGCCTGGGGTGGCCCGAGGGGGTCGGCACAAGCAGTGGGGGCAGCGGCAGCGGCACTGCCGCAGGCACCGGCGCGGCATCCGGTTCTGGTGGATGGGGGACAGCGGCGCCCAGTACCGGCACGAGCTACCTCAACCACGTGCTGGAGAGTGGCTCGGTTCGCCGCTGGACCAAGAGCCAGATCCGCGTCGCCATCGACACGTCCTCAGTTCCGGCGGGTTGGCAGGCCTACATGGCCCAGTACGTGGTCGAGGGGTGCCAAGAGTGGGCGCGGGAGTCGGGGGGCGCATTCACGGTTGCGGTGGTGAACGGCGGCGTTGGTGACGTGAACGTGCGCTGGGTCGACAGCATCTCCTCCTCCGGCGGCGGTCTGGTAACCGGAGTGACCCGGATCTCGATGACCAGTTCCTACTTCTGGCCCCCTGATGTTGAGCTCGCCCTCCGCGCGGGGGGCATGACGCTGCCCGACGCCGAACTGGAGACCACGGCCATTCATGAGATCGGGCACGCCCTGGGCATGGCCGGACACAGCCCCGGCTCGCAGGACGTTATGTACTACGCCAGCACGGCTGCTGACCTGACTGGCAACGATATCGCGACGCTCCACGACCTGTATAGCCGGACGGCAGAGATCGCCGATGCGCCGGCGTGGGCTGCTGGGGTGCGTGGCACGCGGACCGTGTCGTACACCGCGCTCTGGGGCGGCGGGTGCACGCGCCATTACGGCGGTCATGCGCACCCCTAGGGCACGGGCTGTGCGGGCCAGTCCGAGCGGGCGCGGACTGGCCTCACGGCCCTGGAGGCGGTCAGGTATGTTACCGGTTTCGCCAGGATTCGCCCCGGGCAGCGCCGAAGACGCTTACATCGTCAAAGGGGCTGCGGCGGCCCTGTATGGAGGGGTTAGTACGTTGGCTGTGGGACGGTGGTGTGCGGCGCGGTGAAGATACTGATCGCGGATGACGAGCTGGTCTCTCGGCATCTGATGAAGGCAGCACTTCGGGACATGGGGTACGACGTGGTCGTGGTCGACAACGGCCAGGACGCGTGGGAGGTGCTTCAGGAGGGTGAGGCGCGCATTGCGCTGATCGACTGGGTCATGCCCGGACTGGACGGTATCGAGATCTGCCGGCGCGTTCGCGAGGCGGGCATGTTGGGGTACGTGTATGTCATCGTCGTCACCGGCCGCGACCAGACTGAGGACGTGGTGGCGGCCCTTGACGCGGGCGCCGATGACTGCGTGACCAAGCCCTTTCGTCCGGAGGAGCTCAGCGCTCGAGTGCGCACCGGGATCCGGATCGTGATGCTCGAACGGGCGCTGCGGGAGACGCAGGACGAGCTTCGCCTGATCGCCACGCGCGACGAACTCACCAAGGTCTGGAATCGCCCGGCCATTCTCCGCCTCCTGGAGGGCGAGGTGAACCGCAGCCGGCGGGAGTACAAACCCTTTGCCATCGCCCTGGTGGACATCGACCACTTCAAGCAGGTGAACGACCGGCTCGGCCATCTTGCCGGCGATGTGGTCCTGGCCGAAGTAGCGTCCCGCCTGACTTCGGCGTGCCGGTCCTACGACCGTGTGGGGCGCTATGGTGGCGAGGAGATGGTCGTGCTGATGCCGGGGTGCGAGAGCGACGCGGCGTTCGACGTGTCAGAGCGCCTTCGGTGCGCCGTGTCCGCCTGCGACATCCTGACCCCCGAAGGGGCGGCATCGGTCACGGTAAGTGTGGGCGCGGCATCGAACCAGGACCGGCTGAACGTGAGCTCGACGGTCATGGTTCGCGCGGCAGATCGGGCGTTGTACGAGTCGAAGGGCAATGGGCGGAACCGAGTCACCATCGCGACCCTGGCCCATTGGGAGTAGGGGAGGCGGCCCCTCCAGGTTCCCCGACGTCGACGGTGTAGGGCGCCTGGGCATACGGGTCCACGGTGTAGCCGAAGCGCCGCCAGTAGTCCTCGCGGGGGGCGAAGTCATCGTCGACCCGGTCCAGCCATGCGTGTAGCTCGTCGCGCAACGTGCGAGCTTGCCGCCGCCATACGGGATCGGCGTCGGCCACACGGTTGTGCAACTGGTGCGGGTCCTGGTCGTTGTCATAGAGCAACCAGGGCCCGTCTCGTGTCTCCGCATACGTGTACCTCTCGGTGCGCACCCCTCGCCAGACGGGAAGGTCGCGGGCATCGGCGAAGGTGCAGCAGTGTTGCAGGAAGGCTGAAGTGGGCCGTGCGCCTCGTTCTGATCCGCACGCCACATGGCTGAGATCGAGGCCCTCGCAAGAACTGGGCGGCGCCACTCCGGCCAGCGAGAGCATGGTGGGCATGAGGTCCACCACATTCAGCAGCACGGGCGTTCGAAGGCCGGATGGCACCCGCCCCGGGTAACGCAGGGCGAAGGGCACCCGGATGGACTCATCCCACGGCCTCTGCTTGCGATGACAGCCCTGTGAGCCCAGCATGTCCCCGTGATCGGAAGTGAACACGACGATGGTATCATCGGCGACCCCGGTCGCTGCCAGAGCGCCGAGGATGCGGCCGAAGCAGCGGTCGAGGGCTGTGATGTGAGAGTAGTAGCCAGCTAGATCATCCCGGGTGTCCAGGGTGCAGTTGGGAGGAAGGACGATGTCCTCGGGGCGGTAGACGCGGTACTCGGGGGGCATCAGTGCGTATGGATCGTGCGGCGGCCCCCATGACAGAAACAGGCAGAACGGTCCGCGAGCGGCGTGGCGCTCGATGTAGCGGACGGCCAGGCCGGTGTAGTGGTCCGCATCATAACCCTCGATCCAGATGGGCTGTGGGTCGTCGCGGTAGTAGTGTGAGTGCATGTAGTCATGCGTGCAGTTGGCGGCGGCCCAGTAATCGAACCCATGGCGGCGCGGGCCGGGGGGCGTGAACCCGCCCCGGCGGGGGCCGTCGAGGTGCCACTTGCCGATATAGGCCGTCGCATAGCCCTGGCGTCGCAGTACCTGGGCGATGGTGGTCTCGGACTCGGGCAGGGGCACATCGTTGAGCACCACCCCCGTGCTCAGGGGATAGCGGCCGGTCAGCAGACTGGCGCGGTAGGGCGTGCAGACGGGGCAGCAGGACACGGCGTGGGTGAACACGGCGCCCTCGCTGGCGAAGGAGTCCAGATTCGGGGTCCGCACCTGAGTGTTGCCCATGAACCCGACGGACTGAGCCCGGAGCTGATCGGCGAAGACGAACACAATGTTCGGGCGCCGTGGGCGGCTGATGGGCGTCTCCGCCATGAGGTGGCTCCCTCCGAGCGCGGCCACGCAGCCCGCACCCACGGCCCCGAGCAGCCGCCGGCGGTCAGGGGACGCGGGTTCGGGCGCTTCCGGTGGTCGCGATGCCATAGGGCGCCCCCCCACGGGCAGATGCAGCGGCTCCGACCACTTCGGCGGCTTGGGGCGCCCGACCTGCCGCAGCAGCTCCACGGAGCAGCAGCTCCGGTACGGCGGCGAGTACAGCCCTGGCCCGTGTCGAGGTGACCGGGCGCGGGAAGGAGGGTCGAGGCCTCGCCCTCGTGCTCCGCCGCAATGGAGCGGCGCCCACGGTCCCGTTGGCGGGCCGGACGGTCGAGTGGACCGCGGAGCTGCCTGGATGCGATCTGCCGAGCCGGGTGGCCCCGCGGTCGGCCTTGTCCCACCACGGTTCGCACGCGGCACAGAAACACGTCATACTCCGTGAGGCCGACGCCAATGTAATGCGGTGAATGGGGGGAGCACAGCCGGCCGGGAGGGCCCGATGGATCGGACGTACCGTGGCAACCTTCGGGCCGACGGTTGGTTTGGTCGCCTCCGCCGTGTGGCTGGTGTTGTACCATGGGCTCGGGGCCCGCGTGGGTTTGGCGGCGACGTCGTGGCGTGTCGCCGTGTTCCCGTTGCCGCGAGGGCCTGGAGGCGGGTGATACCTGTGGCACGCGGCAAGGCGATGTGGGTGCTGTGCTGCACGGCGGTGGTGCTTGTCGCCACGCTGATGGGTTGCCGGTCGTCGGCGCGAACCGGAGCTGATGTGGTTCAGGTTCGAGCGGGACCGGTGCTGGGCGATGCGGTCTGCGAGCTGGCCGAAGCGTTCGAGGCGCACCGGCAGGGGATTCGAGTGGTCACCAACGCGACGTGCCCGTTGTGCATGATGCCGCTGCGCCACACCGAGCCTGCCGCCTTCGATGTGGTGGTTTCGATCGGGTCGCCTGACATGGACCGGATGGTCCACGCCGGCCTGATCGATCCGGATAGCGTGAGGGACATCGGTGGCACGCGATTGGCGCTGGTCGTGCGGCGAGGCTCCAGGGCGAGCGTGGCCCGGGTCGAGGATCTGGCCGAGCCGGGGATCCGGAGTGTCCTGCTGGGTGACCCGTCCAACGTGTCTGTAGGTCACTACGCGGAGCAGGCCCTGCGCGCCGCGGGTGTATGGGATTCGGTGAAAGAGAAGATAACTGGGTGTCGCACCGGATGTGAGGTGCTCAAGACACTTGCTCTCGGAGACGCTGACGCGGGGTTCGTATATGAGTTCTGTCTGACGAACAAGACAGAGACCAGCGCCGAGCTGGCCTGCCTGGTTCCGCTCGAGAGTCACGACCCGATTCGCGTCCTGATGGGCATCACCAAGGGAGCCGCAGCGCCGGCTGCGGCTGCTTTCCGAGACTTCGCGCTCGGCGACGAGGGAAGCCAGGTCCTCATGCGCCATGGGCTGAAGCCGGAGCGACCCGGCGGCCAGTCTGGGGCGAGGGGCTAGCGGCCCGATAGGAGGTAGAGCAGTGCCGGTTGTAATCCAGATTCCGACGCCACTACGTCGATTCACGGGTGGCCGGCGCACCGTGACGGTTGAGGCCCACACGGTGGGGGCAGCTCTGGACGAACTCACGGGGATATTCCCCGACGTGCGGGCCGGCCTGCAGAGGCCCGATGGTTCTCTGCGGTCTGACGCCCGGTTGTTCGTCGGTGCCGAGGACATCCGAGGGCTCGGCGGGTTGGACACTCCCGTGAGCGACGGCGACGTCATTGCCATCATTCCGCCTGTGGCGGGCGCGTGAGGCGCCGGAAGGGTCGGGGCCGTCCTGGAGGACCTATCGCGGTACGCGAGACAGTCAATCCTGGCGCAAGTGGGGACAGAGGGTCAGGCTCGGTTGGGCCGGAGTCGCGTCGCGGTGGCCGGGTGCGGTGCTCTTGGCTCCGCCAGCGCGACCCTTCTAGTGCGAGCTGGCGTGGGCTACGTCCGCATCATCGACCGCGACTTTGTTGAAACCTCGAACCTACAGCGTCAGACACTCTACGACGAGGACGACGTGGCATCGGGCATGCCCAAGGCGGCCATTGCTGCGCAGAAGCTGCAGCGGGCCAACACTTCGGTTCGTGTCGAGCCGCGGGTGGCGGATCTCACGGCTTCGTCTGCCGAGGCGCTGCTGCGGGATGTCGACGTGATCGTCGATGCCATCGACAACTTCGAGGCGCGCTTCCTGGTCAATGACGTCGCTGTGAAGCACTCGATACCATGGGTCTACGGGGCCGTCATAGCGACCTACGGACTCACCATGACCATCCGGCCCGGCGAGACTGCCTGTCTGAGGTGCCTGTTGCCCGAAGCGCCGGCACCGGGGTCAGTGGACACCTGCGCCACAGCGGGCATTTTGGGGCCGGTGGTCGAGTGTATCGCGGCCCTACAGGTGACCGAGGCGCTGAAGCTGCTGCTCGGCCGGACGGACGAGCTGTGTGGCGGGCTGGCTCAGTTCGACGTGTGGGATCGTGAGCTCTCGGTCGTCGACGTGCCGCGCCAGAGCGACTGCCCGACGTGCGTTCAGGCCCGCTACGATTACCTGCGGGCCGAGTCGACGGCAGAGACGGTGTCGTTGTGCGGGCGTGAGGCGATCCAGATCAGCGTGCCCCGGACGCAGCCGTTGGTGCTGACGGAGCTGGCGGCCCGGATCCGCGGGTTCGCGCCGGTGCAGGAGAGTCCATTCATGGTCCGGTTCTGTGTGGACGGCCGCGAGATCAACGTCTTCGCCGACGGACGCGCCATTATCAAGGGGACCACCGATGAGGCGCTGGCGCGGAAGCTGTATGCCGAATACGTGGGGACGTAGTCCAAGATGATCTACCTCGACAACGCGGCGACGACCTTCCCGAAGCCCGAGGGTGTCTACTCGGCCATGGACCGGTTCCTGCGCACATCATGCGCGAACCCGGGCCGGAGTGGGCACCGGATGGCTGTGGAGTCCCAGCGGGTGGTCTCGCAGTGCCGGCAAGCCGTGGCAGGCCTTCTCGGTGCGCCTTCGGTCGACCGGGTGGTGTTCGCGCTGAATGCCACGGACGCGATCAACACCGCGATCAAGGGGCTCGTGCGGCCCGGGGACCACGTGGTATCGACGCTCATGGAGCACAACGCGGTGGCGCGGCCGCTCAAGCGGCTGGAGGCCGAGGGGGTCGAGGTAACCTATGTGCCGGCGTCGGCCAAGGGCGAAGTTCGCGCCGCCGATGTGATCGGCGCCTTGCGGCCGGAGACGCGCCTGGTGGCCATGATTCACGCCTCGAATGTGGCGGGCACCCTGCAGCCGGTTGAGGAGGTTGCGGCGGTGACGCGATGCCGCGATGCCCTGCTCCTGGTCGACGCAGCCCAGACGGCAGGAGCCGTTCCGGTTCACATCGCAGACATGGGCATCGACCTGTTGGCCTTCGCCGGTCACAAGGGCACCCTGGGCCCGCCGGGGACCGGGGGCCTCGTGCTCGGGATGCGGGCGGATCCGCGGCCACTGCGCGAGGGGGGAACGGGCACCCGGTCGGAGTCGGTGGAGCATCCGGACGAGTTGCCCGAGCGGCTGGAGGCCGGCACCATGAACGTGTCGGGCTTGGTAGGTCTCCTTGAAGGTGTTCGTCACGTGATGGAGCGCAGCGTCGAGGGGATCCGCGAGCACGAGCTTGCGGCGGCTCAGGCGATCGAGCAGGGTCTGGCGCGGGTTCCTGGCGTGACACTCCACGGTCCACGCCGGTTCGTGCGCCGCGCGGGCGTGGTGAGCTTCAGCCTGGAGAACATGGACCCACGCGACGTCGCTGCGGTGCTAGACACGTCGTTTGGCATCGCCACTCGGCCTGGGCTGCATTGCGCGCCACTGGCCCACCAGTCGCTGGGAACGTACCCTGTGGGTACGGTCCGGATGAGCCCGGGGCCGTTCACGACAGAGGCCGACGTTCGTGCCGCCGTGGACGCCGTGGCGGCCATCGCGGGTGCCGTGTAGAGAGGGGACAGGGGAGTGGCGCTGAGTCGGATATTCGCCCAGTTCCTCGCAGTCGGAGCCACGGCGTTCGGGGGAGCGTTGGCGCTCATCGGCCTGATGCAGGAGCGACTCGTCGAGCGGCAGCGTGTGGTTACGAGTGAGGAGCTCGCTGAGGCGGTGGCCGTCGGCCAGGTGCTGCCCGGCCCTGTGGCCGTCGATGCCGCGACGCACATCGGCTACCGATTGCGTGGCCTGGCCGGCGCCGTGGTGGCGACCGGAGGCGTGGTGCTCCCGGCGTTCGTGATCATGCTGGTGCTTTCGCCCCTCTACATTGCCTATGGCAAGATCCCGCAAGCCGAGATGTTCTTCCGGGGTGCTCGCGCGGCCGTGATTGCGGTCGTGGCTGCCGTGTGTGTCCGCATGGGTGGGAAGATACTGAAGGGCAAGCCTCAGTGTGTGATCGCCGGCCTGGTGTTCGTACTGGCGGTTGCTTGTCGCACGGGGCCCGGGTCGCAATGGGTGAAGCCCTATGTGCCGGTGGAGGCGTTCCTCGTGGCGGCCGCTGCGGTTTTCGGGATCGTGCTGTGCCCGCCGGGTGCGGACCCGGCGCCCCGTGGCGGGCCCGCCGCGGCGTCGGCCGAGGGGCGACGGGACGGGGAGCCGAGCTGATGGAGCTCCTTCGGCTTGTCGGTGTGTGTCTCAAAGTGGGCACCCTCGCCTTTGGCGGCGGCATGGTGATGGTGCCGCTGATGGAGCCGGACGTGGTGGGATATGGCTGGGTGACTCACGGCGAGTTCATGGATGCCGTAGCCATGGGTCAGATCACGCCCGGTCCGCTACTGGTCACGGCTACGTACATTGGCTACAAGGTGGCGGCGCTACCGGGCGCCTTCCTCGCCACGATCGCCATGTTCCTGCCGTCGTTTCTGATGACGGTGGCCTGCTCGCGGCAGCTCTCGCGGCTGCAGCGCAGCCCCCGCGTTCGGTCGGCGCTTCAGGGCATCCAGGCGGCAGTCATCGGGCTGATGGCGGCGGCGGCCGTGATCCTGGCCTATCACGGGGGCCTGGAGAGTTGGCGCGGCTGCGTGCTGGCGTTGGCGGCTCTCGTGGCCATGGTTCGGTTTGGCGTTGATGCCAGTCTGGTCGTCGTGGGCAGCGGGCTGCTGGGGTTCGTGCTGTGGTGGCCCGGTATCGGGGGCTAGAGGACGGCCGGGGCGGAGCGGGTAGTTTGATCGGGGTCCAGATCACGAAGAAACTGCGGGACTTCACGCTCGAAGTGGCGTTTGGTCTCGAGGACACAGGCTGCGTGGCCCTCATCGGGCCCACGGGGTGCGGGAAGTCCATGACGTTGCGCTGCATTGCCGGGCTCGAACGGCCCGACGTGGGGCGGGTGGAGTTCGCGGGCCGCACGCTGTTTGACAGCGCGAATGCGGTGGATGAGCCCCCTGAGCGCCGGCGCGTGGGTTTCGTGTTCCAGGATTACGCGCTTTTCCCCCACATGACGGTGCTCGAGAATGTGTCATACGGGGCACGGGCGCTGGGCCACAGCCGTTCGGCGGCCCACCGTGCGGCCCGGGACGCGATGGCCCTACTGGGGATTGGAGATCTCGAGCGACAGCGGCCGGACCGGATCTCGGGCGGACAACGTCAACGAACAGCCCTGGCTCGGGCCGTGGCGAGCCAGGCGGAAGTGCTTCTGCTCGACGAGCCAATGGCCGCGTTGGACACCCGGACCCGGCGCCGGGTCCGGTTCGAGCTGCGGTCGCTATTCCGGCGCATCCGCATCCCTTCGGTGATCGTCACGCATGACCCAGAGGACGCCCTGACGTTGGGGGATCTGATTTGCGTCCTGCACGAGGGCCGGATCCTGCAGGCCGGCACCCGCCGCGAGTTGCTGTGGCGGCCGCGGAGCCGTTTCCTGGCCGAGTTCATGGGGCTGAACCTCCTGCACGGGCGAGCTCGGCCGATCTCGGAGCACCTCAGTGAGGTCGAGTGCGGCGGGCAACGGTTCGTGGCGACTGGCCGGGTCGACGCCCCGGCTTGTCTCACCGTCAAGCCTTCGGATGTGTGGATCGGACGCGAGGCGCCTGGCCACGCCGGCAATCGTGTGGAGGGGACCGTGGCCGGGCTCACGTACGTCGGCCAAGCCGTCCGCGTGACGGTCGAGGGGGCCGTGGCGTTGCACGCCGAGGTCGACCTGGACGAGGCTGAGCAGATGCAGCTGGAGCCAGGACAAACCGTGTGGGCATCGTTTGCGCCTGAACGAGCCACTTGCTATGAGGAGACCGACGGTTGGCTGAACTCACCCAGCTCGAAATTGAGAAGTACAAGCGCCAGATCCAGCTCCCGGGATTCGGTGTGGAGGCACAGCGGCGGCTGAAATCCAGCGCCGTGCTGGTCACGCGGCTTGGGGGGCTTGGCGGGCCGACGGCTTTCGCATTAGCCGCCGCGGGCGTGGGCAAGCTCGTGATCGCACACGGAGGGGTGCTGACCCCGTCGAACCTGAACCGCCAGATCCTGATGCGGGGCGACAGCGTCGGCCAGCCACGTGCGCCCCAGGCAGAGGAGACACTCCGGCGATTCGCGCCCGACCTGGAGATCGTCACCTACGCCAGAGATGTCTCGGACGACTGCGTCGGCGAGTGGGTTAGCCAGGTCGATGTCGCGTGTGCAACGACGCCCGACTTCAGGGAGCACTACGTCCTGAACCGCGAGTGCGTCCGGCAGGGGAAACCGCTGGTGCACGGCGGGATGAACGGCATGGAGGGCCAGCTCACGACGATGGTGCCGGGCCGCACTCCCTGTGTGGAGTGTCTGGTACCCGAACCCCCCGACTGGTGGGACCCCGCGGGCTTTGGCGTCATCGGGGCCGTGCCCGGGTGCCTCGGCAATCTCATGGCCCTCGAGGCCATCAAGGTGATCACGGGGTTCGGCGAGCCCCTGGCCGGCGTGATGCTGACCATGGATCTGGAAGCGGGCACATTCGGGCGCTACTCGCTAACTCGCCGTGCGGACTGCCCTGTCTGCGGTTGCTGAGCGAGGTGTCCGGTCGGGGGGAGTCGCGGTGCCGTTGCTGGCCGTGCCGCATGTGCTGTTGGCGTTGTCTTCGGCGCTCGCGGCGCCACCGCCCACGTACCCGGGCGCGACATGGGACCTCTGCGAGCCGGCCGAGGTCGGGCTGGATGCCGCGAGGCTGGATGCCTTCCGCGACTTTGCCGGCGGCCGCGGCTGCGTGTCCCGCCACGGCCGGCTCGCCTACACGTGGGGCGACGTCTCAGAGCGCGCCGACGTCGCATCGGCCGCAAAGCCGTGGTATAGCTACTTCCTGCTCCGGGCCATTGAAGACGGACGCATCGGCACCCTCGACGACCCCATCGCACCACTGGTGCCCGGGCTCGCCGACCTGAACCCCGACCTTGGCCACAAGGATCGAGGCATCACCTGGCGCCACCTGGCGACCCAAACGTCATGCTACGGCGTCACGGAGGCACCCGGCACCGCCTTCGATTACAGCGACTGGCAGATGGCTTTGTTCTTCGACACGCTGTTCGTCCGCGCCTATGGGGCGCCATGGAACACCATCGACGCGGACGTACTACATCCCCTGCTGACCGATGTGCTGCAGTGCGAGGACGCCCCCACTTTCCTGGCTTTCGGCCCGGGCGACCGCCCCGGCCGGCTCAGCGTATCGGTCCGCGACTTCGCGCGGTTCGGACTGCTGTTCCTGCGCGAGGGACGTTGGCGTGACCGCCAGCTCCTAAGCTCCGAGCACGCGCGAATGCTGGTGTCGAGTCCACTACCCGGCGACTTCCCACGGACGTCCGGCCACGCGGCAGCGATGCTTCCCGGGCAGCGCACCATGGGCTCGCGCACGGTACCCGATGACCAGTGTGACCACCTGGGCAGTTACAGCTGGCTGTGGTGGACGAACGGAACTGACGGCGACGGCAGGCGGCACTGGCCCGACGCCCCGCCCGATGCGTATGGCGCCTTGGGGCACGGCGGGCCACGGGCGATGGTGGTGATCCCAAGCCTGGACCTGGTGGCAAGCTGGAATGACGCTCGCATCGATGGTCGCGAAGCGGAGAACGAAGCGCTGCGCCTTCTCGTCGCGACGGTTGCGGGCCCCGCTGGCCAGATCGTGGCAGACCCAGGCGCAGCGGGAGGCCGGCGGTAGTGCGTCGGTGGTCCGGCGCCGCTGTGCGAGCCGGGCGATCCCGAGGGCTCCTCTTGTCGCGACAAACTGGGGCCTGACGGGACCCGTCCCGGCGACCAACCCGGGCTGGTCCGCCAGCAGCAGCAGGAGAAGGACGCCCATCCGGTCTCCATGACCGTGGTCCGATCCCACAGGGGGATGGTAGCGGCGCGGATACCCCAGTCGTGGACCACGACCCGGCCCAATGAGTGGGCCCTCAGACCCTGGACCAGTGGGACCAGTGGCTCTCGGCGATAGACTGGGCGGGGGTCGGGGCCTTCGTGTTCTTGTAGGGCGACAGCACTCTGGTGTGGCCCACGGACTGGGGCTCGAGCGCGCGTTCATCCGTGCGGGGTTCGGCCAGCCCAAGCACCACACACCCCTGATCTGGTGAGTCGCCGAGGAGTACGCCGAGGCGCTCAGTGCCGCTGGCGTACGGGACCTCGCCGCAGTGATCCGCGAGACGGACGACCGGCATCACCCCATCGCCGTTCACAAGACCGACGGGCTGTCACTCCCTGAGTTCGCCGGGCACCCGGAGTCCGGGCGGTACGCCATACAGTGCAACGTCAACCCAGCCGATGAACTACATCGAGGGCTGTTGGAGATGCGTCGCGACGCAGCGCGGCGCTACGCAGTCATCCTCGCCGAGGCCGTGTACTGGGGCACCGGAGCGGAAGCTCGGCGGAAGGCCTGGGATCGCGCGATGCGGGCACTCCGGCCATGGCAATGAGCATGGATACTGCCAGCACAAGCCCAGACGAGCTTGAGGGGTGTGGGCTCTCGTGCACTTCTTCGAGGGCCCTGGGACGGGCCTGGAGTCCCATGGTGAGTGGGCGGCCGGGCGCGCGCGATACGTCCTGGCTATGGGCACGGTGGCGCACACGGACCCCGCGATGCTCCTCCTGCGGGCACCGGAAGGACGAGGGCCCGAGGTCGTGCTGGACCTACGCAGAGGAGAGCGCGGAGGCGTAGCACCGATCGGCCCTTGGGCCGTCTTGCTTGCGTGCATGGTCTGGCGAACGTAACATCATATATGGGTTCTTGTAACGCGCACGACGCGGTGCAGTGTGGTGGGGGGAAGATGAGCGCGCCTGAGGTACTCCACACGCCCGGCGGGATGCAGCCGGAGTCCTCGCCCCGGCCGGGCAGCCGGACGCCCCCCATACGCCCCGGCTCGGCCGCAGGCCACGCCCAAGCAAGGCTCGCTGTGGCCCTCGCAGGGTGCCTCTTGGCCGCCATGTCCGGGCAAGATGCATGCCAGGCGGCACTGCCACTCCGGACCACGTTTGCTGTGTCCCCGGAGACCGGGCGCCGCGTCGAGTGCGCCGAGAATGAGATCCTCATCGTCTTCCGTTCCGGGGCTCGCGCATCGCTCATGGACCGCCACCGAGCTTTGGGCTCTGCAGTCCTCCAGGAGGTGCGGCGGTGCCGCATTCAGGCCGTCCGGACTCCACCAGGCATGACGGTCGAGGCCGCCATCCAGCTCTACCAGCGTATGCCCGAGGTCGCCCTGGCCTGCCCAAACTCGGTCCTGCGCGGTACCGCGACACCGAACGACCCGAGCTATCCGAGCCAGTGGTGGTTGCCCCGGATCGACGCACCGGCCGCATGGGACTATGGGACAGTGAGCGCTGTTCCCATCGCCATAATCGACAGTGGCGTAGACCCCGATCATCCCGACCTCAACGGCAACCGATGGATCAACGCCGGCGAGGTTGCCGGTAACGGCATCGACGACGACGGCAACGGCTATGTGGATGACGTCCACGGCTGGGACTTCATCGACGACGACAACACCCCATGGGACGTCGACGGCGGAACCGGGCACGGAACCTGCGTGATGGGCTGCATCGCCGCCGTCGGCAACAACGCGACGGGTGTTACGGGCACGTGCTGGCGGGCGCGCGTGGGCTCGATTCGAGCGCTGGGCTCCGACGGGAAGGGCGTCGCCAGCGACGTCATCGCCGGGATCGAGTATGCCACGGCCACGGGCTTCCGGATCATCAACATGAGCCTCGGAGGAGACTACACATCGGCCTTTGATACCTCCATCGCCGCCGCCTACAATGCGGGCATCCTCATCGTGGCCGCAGCGGGGAATGACGGGGTCGATCTGTCGTCGTCACCGCGCAGTCCCGTCTGCAACGACGGACCCGCGAACTGGGTACTCGGAGTGGCCGCGACGAACTCGTCGGACACGAGAGCCTCGTTCTCCAACTACGCAACGGCGGGGAGCGGCCTGGTGGACCTGTCGGCTCCGGGCCAGTCGGTGCTCACCACCGGCTATGTTCCAGGACCTGGCAATGCGACCGCGACGGCCAGCGGCACGTCTTTCTCGTCGCCCATTGCGGCCGGGGCTGGGGCGCTCGTGATGACTCGGCACGGCCACCTGTCCAACAGAGAGGTCCGAGACCTGCTGTGCGGGACGAGCGACGCGATCTCCGATCGGTCGCTGGGGGCTGGCCGACTGAACATGGCCAGCGCGGTGGGGGCTGTCTACTCCATCACGGGCACCGTGACGGCCGGGGGGGTGGGGCTGGAGGGCGTGAGCCTCACCGCAGATGACGGGGCGGGCCACGTTGGGGGCGCCACGACGGCTGCCGATGGCACATTCATCATTGCGGACCTTCCGCCAGGCGCCTACGTGGTGACGCCGCACAAGGTCGAGTACACCTTCAGCCCGTCCAGCATGCTCGTGACCATCGGGCCGGATGCCACGGGCAAGGACTTCGCTGGCACCCGCAACACATACGTTGTGTCGGGGACCGTGAGAGTCGGCGCGGACCCGCTGGCGGGTGTGGTGATCGACGCGGGGGGCGGCCGCGCGGCAACGACGGCAGCGGACGGCACCTACTCGCTCTCAGGTCTCGTGGCGGGCACCTATACGTTGACTCCGAGCAAGGCAGAGTACACGTTTGCTCCCGGGGCACTCGAGGTGACCGTCGGTCCGGATGTCGCCGGGCAGGACTTCGCGGCGACGGTAGTCACGTACACCATCCGCGGCACCGTCACGAGCGCCGGCAAAGCCCTGAGTGGGGTCGTGCTCACGGCCGATGACGGGGCAGGTCATGTTGGGACGGCGACCACCGGGGCAGATGGCAAGTACATCGTATCGGACCTCGTGGCGGGCACCTACACACTAACGCCGACGAAGCCCGAGTACACGTTCACACCAGTGCATAGTACCGTGAACCTGGGCCCCAGCATCTCGGGAGAGGACTTCAACGGTACGCTGGTGACGTACAGCATGTCGGGGCGGGTCACAGCCACCGGGGCGGGACTGGCCGGCGTCACCGTGACGGTCGACAATGGGGCCGGCGGTGTCAAGACGGCCACTACAACATCGAACGGCACATGGTCGCTGTCGGGTCTCCTGGCGGGCACCTACACCGTCACCCCGGCGAAGGCGCAGTACACCTTCACGCCGGAAACGCGCAGTGTCCTCCTCGGCCCGAGCGCCACGGCGGTGGACTTCGAGGCCGACTTGGTCACGTACAGCATATCGGGCACCATTCGACTCAACGGGCAAGGGCTGCCTGGCGTCGAGATCGTGGCCGGCCCGGGCCGCACGGCGATCACAGGGCCGGACGGCACGTACACCGTCACCGGTTTGCTGGCCGGAACCCATCGGGTGACACCCAGCATGGCCGAGCACGCGTTCGATCCGCCCTGGCTGAACGTCACCGTGGGGCCGGATGCCACCGGCCAGGACTTCAGTGCCCGCATTGTCACCTATTCGATATCCGGCACGATCTCGTCCGGCGGAGTCGGCCTGGGTGGGGTGATCGTCGAGGCCGGCGGCCAAACCGCGGTGTCTCAGGCGAGCGGTGCCTACACGATCACAGGCCTGCCTGCAGGAACGTACAACGTGACGCCGGCATCGGACGATTTCGTCTTCGATCCCCCGTCGGCCGCTGTAGCCGTCGGCCCGAGCGTCACCGACGTGAACTTCACAGGCGACCCACGCTACCGCATTAGCGGGACGGTGACGGCCCATGGCGTGCCGGTGGCCGGGGTCACCGTCGACGCGGGCGGCGGCCATACGGCCATCACGGGCGCCGACGGGACCTACACCATCGCCGGGCTGGTGGCCGGGGAGTACACGCTGACGGCCAGCAAGCCCGAGTATGCCTTCGTGCCGGCCACACTGAAGGTCACCGTGGGGCCCAGCGCCACGGGACAGGACTTCACGGCCACGCAGGCGACCTACAGTATTGGCGGGACGGTGACGGCCCATGGTGTGCCGGTGGCCGGGGTCACCGTCGACGCGGGCGGCGGCCATACGGCCATCACGGGCGCCGACGGGACCTACACCATCGCCGGGCTGGTGGCGGGGGAGTACACGCTGACGGCCAGCAAGCCCGAGTACACCTTCGTGCCGGCCACACTGAAAGTCACCGTGGGGCCCAGCGCAACAAAGCAGGACTTCGCGGCATCGCGCGTCTACTCGAGGCAGTTCGCAGCGGGTTGGGCGCTGTTCTCTGTTCCGGTGAGCACCGGTGGCGTAACAGCGGGTGAGCTGTTCGGCGATACGCGGCAGTACGCGGCGTGGTGGGATGCTGGCACGAACTCCTACGCCCCCCTGGCCGGGCCGCCGGTTCTGGGGCGCGGGTACTGGTTCCATGTGGGTTCGGGGGGACGCACGGTACAGGCGGCGGGAACGCCGGCATCAGGCCGTGAGGTCGAGGTGGCGCTGGACGCCGGCTGGCAGATGGCCGGGAACCCGTTTGAGGAGGCCATTGACTGGTCGACCACCACGGTTCGCGTGCCAGGCGGGGCCGAAGTACCCCTGGCCCAGTCCTCCGCAGTCACGCCATACGCATGGGCGTTCGACTCGGAGACCCAGAGCTTCATGCTCGTGGATCCCAGAGTGCCCGGTGCGGAGACGACGATTGCGCCGTGGTCGGGCTTCTTCGTCTATGCCCACAGCCCGGTGACACTGGTCCTGCACAGGCCGGGCGCCTCGACGTCGAGCCGATCGACGGTGCCGCTGCTCCGAGCCGAGAGTGGCGGGTTCACCATCAACTTGTCCGCGCGATGCGGGACATCGGCGGACGGCTTCAACGTGCTGGGCGTGCGGCCGCAGGGGGCATCCGGCGACTTGCGCGTCGCCGAGCCGCCCCCGCTATCAAGTGACCTAAGTCTCACCCTGATCCCACCGCAGGCCTCCGGCGGCTATGCCGTGGACATGCGGGAGAAGGTTTCGGCCGCAGACGAGTGGGCCTATGACGCCGTGGTGCGGTCTTCAGCCGCGAATCGGCCGGTCGTGTTGACCTGGAGCGACCTGCGCGGCCTCCCGCGCGAGTATGAAGCTGTGCTGACCGACGTCGACGCCCACGAGAGCGTCCTGCTCCGCTCCACCCGTGCGTACACGTTCCGGACGGGGCAGAACGGGACGGAGCGCCGGTTTCGCGTCGCGATCCGGCGGAATACGGCCGGACTCCGGATCATCGCTGCCCGGGCCGACGTGCTCCGCAGCGGCGGGGTGGCGGTCGCCTACTCGCTGACCGCCTCGGCGACCGTCTCCGCTCGGGTGCTGAACGCGGCCGGGCGTGTGGTGGCCGAGCCTCTGCGGGGTGAGACGCAGGTGTCGGGCGCTCAGACGCTGAGCTGGACCGGCCAGGGGCTGTCGGGTTCGTCGCTGCCGCCCGGCCAGTATGTGATCGAGCTCGAGGCCGTTGGTGAGGCGGGGGCGCGGGCCCGGGCGGCGGTACGCGTCACGGTCGGGAGGTAGGGGCACCTCGATGTGGACTCGCGTCCGACCCGTGTGGATCATCATTGCCTTGTCCGTGGCACCCGTAGGGTGCGGCGGCGGGCCGGGGGAGCCCGGCGGCACCACCTACAGCATCAGCGGCTCGGTGACCATCGACGGCGCGGGGCTGGCCGGCGTCACCGTCACCGCGGGCGGCCTCTCTGCCACCACGAACGCCGAGGGCCGGTATACCATCGCGGGCTTCTCGGCCGGCACCTACATCGTGGCCGCCTCGAGGTCGGGGTACGAGATCAGCCCGGCCTCGCTCACGGTGACCGTGGGGCCCAGCGCCACCGGGCGGGACTTCACAGCCGTTGCCGTGGGCCCCTCGATCGAGACGCCGACGGCGGCGCTATCGGTCATCGACGGTATCCCCATGGTCACAGGCGCCGCCACGGTCACCTACGGCACCGGCGAGGAGCTCGAGGTCGAGTTTGTGGTCACCGGCCCCGGAGGCACCGCCATCAGCCTCCCCACCGTGGCAGGCGATGGGGGCCACTACCAAGCGACGTACCCAATCGAGAGCCTGACACCCGGGTCCTACTCGCTCGCCATTCGCGCCCGGGTAAAGGGGGATCCACTTCGCGCCTCCGAACTGATGCTCGCGGATGCCTTCCTGGTTCCGCCCCGGCCCCCCGAGGAGCCCCTGACCTAAGCGCCACAACCCAGGCGTCGCAGGATTCGCGGCGGATCTGACTGAACAGACACCCCCCGAGGCACTTCCGCGGAGGGGGATCCACCATGCCCGAGGCCATCCATCTGGTTGCGCTGGATCTGGGAGCCGAGAGCGGCCGCGCCATCCTCGCGACCATCGACTCCGGCCGATTGACGCTGAAACCGGTGCACCGGTTCCCGAATGGTCCGGTGCGCGTGCTGAACCATCTGCACTGGGACGTGCTGCGGCTCTATGACGAAGTCAAGCGGGGACTAGCCCTCTGCTCGGCCGAGGCCGATGGCCCGGTCATGGGTCTGGGTGTGGACACCTGGGGCGTCGACTTCGGCCTGCTGGATCGAGACGGGAATCTCCTGGGGAACCCCTATCACTACCGCGACCATCGCACCGAGGGCATGGTGGAAGCCGCGTGCCAACGTCTTTCACGGCGCGAGATATTCGAGCAGACCGGCATCCAGTTCATGCCGCTGAACACGCTCTTCCAGCTCTTCTCCATGGGTGTTACCCGATCCCCACTGCTGGACGTCGCCGACAAGCTACTCACCATGCCCGATGTACTGAACTACTGGCTGACGGGCGAGACGGTCTGCGAGTTCACGAATGCAACGACCACCCAGTTCTACAACCCGCGGACCCGCGCTTGGGCGCGAGACCTTCTGACTGGCCTGGGGCTGCCCACTCACTTCCTGGTGGACTCCATCGTGCCGCCCGGCACTCGGTTGGGGCCGTTGGTGCGCGCCGTGGCCATTGAGACGGGGATCGGAGGAGCGACCGTAGTGGCTCCGGCCTGCCACGATACAGGCTCGGCGGTGGCGGCGGTGCCCGCCCGGGGCCACCACTACGCCTACATCAGCTCGGGCACGTGGTCGCTCATGGGCATCGAGGTCCCCGAGCCCATTATCACGGACGCCGCACTCGACTACAACTTCACCAATGAGGGCGGCGTGTGCGACACGTTCCGCTTCCTGAAGAACATCATGGGCTTGTGGCTGGTGCAGGAGTGCCGGCGCACATGGGAGCGCCAGGGAGACGCCCACAGCTACTCGGAGCTGGCGCAGATGGCCGCAGAGGCGCCAGCTTTCAAGGCCTTCGTCGAGCCGGACGACGGGGCGTTCCTGGCTCCGAGCGACATGCCGGCGGCCATCCGGACCTTCTGCGGCCGAACCGGCCAGGACCCGCCGGAGACCAAGGGGGCGTTGGTCCGCTGTGCGCTCGAGAGCCTCGCCCTCAAGTATCGGTGGGTATTGGAGAAGCTCGAGGAGATCAGCGGTCACCCGCTGGACACCATCCACATTGTGGGCGGCGGCTGCCAGAATGCGTTGCTGTGCCAGTTCACCGCCGACGCCACCGGCCGGCCGGTCGTCGCCGGCCCCGTCGAGGCCACGGCCATCGGCAACGCCATCATGCAGGCCATGGCTTTGGGGTACGTGGGATCGCTCGAGGAGGGCCGCGAGATGGTGCGGCGGTCCTTCGACGTCCTGACGTACGAGCCCGGTCCACGCGAACCATGGGACGAGGCGTATGCCCGGTATGTGCGCGTCTCGGCAGCGGCTGACAAGGCCTTGTAGAGCGCACCGCATGCACGGCCGAGGCCGCGAACGAGGTAGGATCCCGTGGGCGCATTGGTGACGGCGCTGCTGTGGGCCGTCGTGCCCACAGCCGGGGTGCTGCCCCCGGGTTTCGTTCAGGGCGACGTCATCAGCCACTCGTACGTGCCCATACACACGTGGGCGCCAGAGGAGGGCATCGGGGTTCTCCCGTACCTGCTCGAGTACCACCTCATGGCCGCGGACTTCGATGCGCCGCTCGAGCAGCTCCACGCGGAGAACGTACGCCGAATCGACATCGCCAGCCAATGGTCGACCGCGATCCTGCTGCATGCCCGGTACGACGAGTGGCGCGAGGAGCTTATCCGGCTCATGTTGCGGTGCTACGGCCACCGGCAGCTGATTGTGTTCGCGAACTACCACGACCGCGGGCGCCGGGACGGAGGCCCGTACGGCAACGTGGAACGGCTGCTCCTGTCGCTCTGGGAGCGGCGCGACGAACGACTCACCAACGCCGAGGGCGACTCGGCAACCGGGCGGCAGCTCATTAACAACGTGCTCGCCAACAAGTGCGGCGATGAGGGTGAAGCGGGCTTGGGGACCGAGGGTCTTCGCCGGGTCTACGCGGACTTCGACCGCGTCATTCGCTTGCGCGAGGTCGACGGCGAGCAGCCCTTCCGCCACATCAAGGCCTGGTACACCATGGTCGGCTATGCCGCCTTCGCCTACAATGGTGGCTATGCCGCGACGCAGGACGATGTCGACAAGCATGGCCGGGTGAAGCTGCCCGAGAACACCCAGGCGATCGGTGTTGACGTGTACCACTACTGGGGCATTCCTGGAGCCATTCGACCCGGCCGACCTGAGCATCCCGCGTGAGCGTGTGCGGGAGCACTCGCGCGAGTGGCAACGGCTGCGGACCCGGTACTATACGGAGGGCCTGCGGGTCCACGTGGGCAAGGACAGCAGTGATCCGGCCACGTGGATCCCCGAGTACTGGAATGACACGCACGCGCTCATGGCCGCCATTGAACTGGCAGGCGCCCGAAACGCGATGATGTGGTACATAGGGATCTCGGGCCAGCTCGGCGTAACGGCGAGCCAGGACCCGCCGACGTACACGACTCCAATCGAGACCATGGAGGCCTACTACGAGGAGCTGAAAGCAGGGCCTTGGGTAGCGCTGGCCTGGTGGGTGTTTGGTGACTGGAGTCGATGGTGCCAGGGCGGCCTTAGATACTACGACCGCACGCTGCTGCACTACACGCCCGAGCATCCCGAAGGCGAACCCTACTCACCGGAGATGCTCGACTACTGGCACGACGAGTACGTGGCCATGAAGCTACGCATGTTCCACGACGTGGTCTACCACCAGTTCGGAGGTCTGAACGGACCGGCGCCGTCCGAGTGATGGCGGCGGGACGCTGCGAGAGGGACGAGGTGCAAGGCAATGGAGTACCGCAAGTTGGGCCAAACAGGCGTCGATGTGTCGGCCATGGTCCTGGGCGCGTGGCAGTACGGCCAGGCCTACTGGAAGGGCATTGACGACAGCGAGTCGGTGGCAACCATCCACGCCGCGCTCGATGCCGGCATCAACATGATCGACACCGCCGTGGGCTATGGCGACGGCTACTCGGAGACAATCGTGGCCCGGGCCGTGGGCAACCGGCGGGGCGACGTGCTGTTCGCCAGCAAGTGCTGGGGCGATCCGACCACGATCCCGCAGACCATCGATGGATGCCTGCAGCGCATGGGCACCGACTGCATCGACCTCTATCAGGTGCACTACCCGAGCCCCAGGTACCCCGTCTGTGAGACCATCGGGGCTATGGCAGAGATCCAGAAAGCCGGCAAGATCCGCTGGATTGGCGTGTCGAACTTCTCGCTGGAGCAGATGCGGGAAGCCGTGGCGACGGCGCGGATCGAGACCTGTCAGCCACCGTTCAACGTGTTCTGGCGGCAGATCGACGACGACGTGCTCCCCTTCTGCCGCGAGAACGACATCGCGGTGCTGGCGTATAGCCCTCTGGCCCAAGGGCTCTTGGCGGGGCGTTTCCGGTCCGTGGCCGATGTGCCCGACGACATCCGTGCCCGCAGCAAGCTGCTGGCGCCCGATATACTCGAGCGGTGCCTTCCCACGGTTGACCGGCTGGCTCAGATCGCGGCCGCCCACGGCAAGTCGCTGCCGCAGGCCGCCTTGGCATGGGCGCTGGCTGTGCCGGGCATCACCTGCACGATCGTGGGTGCCCGGCGCCCCTCGCAGCTCCAGGAGAACCTGGGTGGCATCGGGTGGAGCCTGACACCGGAAGAGCAGGAGGAGATCAGCGAGGCAGGGCTCGAGGTGAGCCGCCTGCTCGACTTCAGCAGCAACATGTGGGGCTGGAGTCCGGCGACGTAGGACGCGGGTGGAACCAATCCGTGGCGCCGAGGGTCCAACCTCGTGTCCGTAGCCAGGGGGGAGTGTCCCGATGCGTGTGCAACCGGTCCGCCGCTACACGGACCCGCGCTACCCGGCCGCGAGCGCGCTCGACACCCATCCCGAGCTGCTACGGTTGCTGCCCCGGCGGTGGCGGAGCAACTCCCTCGTGCTGGCCGGGCTGGCCGCTACCGGCGGGTTGTTGTTGGCGGGATGTCGGCCCTCTTGGGCCGATACGTTCGAAGGAGAGCTGAAGGTGGCGCCCATCTTCACGCACGGCGATGGGCGGGGCGCCTTCGGTTGCGTCGCCGTCAATCCTCCGGTGTTCCTGAGCGAGGAAGAGGCCCGGGGCGTCATCATCGAGGAAGCGAAAACGGCGGGCATAGTTTTCGAGACCGATGTGCTCACGTTGCCCGAGGTGCGCGTGCCAGAGACCACGGAGAACGGCTCCGTCCTGCCAGACGAGGGGGAGGAGCCCCGGACCAAGGTGCGCGAGCTCAAGCTCGATGGCACCGATCGCGAGCGCCGCATCTCCTTCGAGTACGTCTCGCAGGACGACTACGAGGCCTGGAAGGCGGACGACGGCGGGCCGATGTCGACCGTGTCGAGCTTCGACCTGATCGGCACGGCCAAGGTCCTGCGCGATGGGCTCGCCGTAGCCCACGCCGCGGAAGACGGCACGGTTGCCGTCCTCTACGACCCCATGGAGCGCTACCTCGAGGACACGGACCAGGTGGCCGGCGGGGTCGACTGGCAGCAGGCCGAGAAGGACGCCAAGGAACGCGCCAAGGCGCAGCTGCGGAAGCAAGTGAAGGGCTTCATCGAGTGGCTGAAGGCCGAAGGCGTCATCTGACGTGCATCTGACACTGCATCTCACGGCTCGCTGCAACCTAAGGTGCCGCTACTGCTATGCCGCGCCTCACGCCGGCGGAGACATGACGCCCGAGGTACTCCGGGCCGCGATCGACATGGCCGTGGCGATGAACCAGCGCGAGCGGCCGGGGCTGAGCTTGGGCATCGTCTTCTTCGGCGGCGAGCCACTGCTGCGGCGCGACCTGATCCACCAGGCCCTGGCCTGGTGCCGCGAGATCGAGACCAGCACGGGGCAGCTCTTCCACTACAAGATCACGACCAACGGCACGCTGCTCGACGAGGAGTTTCTCACGAGCCCGGAGACCCGCGACGTGTTCGTCGCCATGAGCCATGACGGGCTGCGCGAGTCCCACGACGCCCACCGGGTCGACGCCGCCGGCCAGGGCACCTTCGACCGGCTTGAGCCAGTGATCGACCGCCTTCTCGCCCGGAGGCCCTATGCGCCGGTCCTGCTCGTCACGAACCCGGACACGGTGCAGTACTTCGCCAACTCGGTTCGCTACCTGCACCGTCGTGGGTTCACGTACCTGATCACGACCCCAAACTACGGGGCCGAGTGGGATGAGAGATCGCTGGCCGAGCTGAGGCGGCAGTATCAGTCTCTCGGCGGCTGGTACTACGAAGCCATGATGCGCGAGGAGAAGTTCTACTTCAGCCCGTTTGAGGTGAAGATCGGCTCGCACGTTCGGCCGGGGAGCTGCAAGGCTGAACGGTGCGAGCTGGGCCGCACGCAGATCTCCGTGGCGCCGAACGGCAAGCTCTATCCGTGCGTGCAGTTCGTTGGCGACGGGACTGACGACGAGTACGCCATCGGCGACGTGTTCTCGGGCATCGACGCGGAGGCGCGCTGGCGGCTCTATGCCGCCAACGGCGAGGAGAAGGAGTCGTGCGCCGAGTGCGCGATCCGCGACCGGTGTAACCACTACTGCGGATGCCTCAACCGCCAAGCGACGGGCCGCATCGACCGCGTGTCGCCGGTCTTGTGCGCCCACGAGCGGATCGTGATACCCATCGCCGACCGGGTGGCGGAGCGGCTCTTCAAGAAGCGCAACGCGCTGTTCATCCATAAGCACTACAACGAGCTGTACCCCATCGTGTCGCTGCTCGAGGATACCTCGCGGGCAAGGGCGGACATGCGGTAGGCGAGCGTCCGCCTTGCCCCTGCGCGTCGCTCCTCAGGGCCGACGGAAGAGGGGGGCGACCCGTCTGCCGGGCCACAACGAAAGCACGGGCTCTGCTGGCCTACGGCCCAGGGCGCTCCACAGAAAGCATCCGCAGCGCCAGTGCAGCCAGCACCAGGCCGAAGGTGCCCGTCACTGTGGGCAGGCTACCGAGCGCCCGACGGCGAGCCGTCGGGCCCGGGCCTTGCGGATCCTCAGAAGGCCCGATCCAGGCCCGTGTGGCCGGCTCCTCACTGAACACGCAGGGCACGTCGAGGCCCAGCCCGCGGCCGCGCAAGCCCCTGCGCAACCGCCGGGCCAAGGGGCACCCCTGGACGTCGGCGATCACGCCAGTACGCACACGCGTGGGATCGACCCGCAGGGCAGCGCCCATCGAGGACACGATCGGGATCCCACTCCGCAAAGCCGCCGCGATGAGCTCGAGCTTGGGCCCGGCCGAGTCGATGGCATCGACAACGAGGTCGAGTGGGGCCGTGAGCACCGGCCCCAGGCTATCCGCGTCGACGAACAGCCGGAGGGGCTCGACCGCGCACTGAGGGTTGATGTCGACCACACGCGCGGCCGCGACGTCGACCTTGGGTCGGCCCAACGTCGACTCCAGCGCCATGAGCTGCCGGTTGATGTTGCTCGGCTGCACGAGGTCACCGTCGACCAGTCTCAGATGGCCGACACCGGACCGCGCCAGGGCCTCAGTGGCGTAGCTCCCCACGGCGCCGATTCCGACCACCGCGACGTGGGCCGCCCCCAGCCGCGCGAGGGCCTCGTCGCCCAGAATCTGCCGCGTTCTCAGGAACCGATCGGCCGACACCCGATGCCTCCCAGCAGGCGCTGTGCGTTCTCGCGCGTAATCTCGGCGAGCCGCTCCGGCGTCACGCCGATCAGGCCGGCCACGCCCTCCAGGATGCTCGGCAGGTTCGCCGGCTCGTTCCATGCCTCGCCATCGGCCCCGCGCACCACGTGCGGTCGAGCGGCCTCCGGAGGCATCATCGCCGGGGCATCGGTCTCGATCAGCAAGCGGTCGAGCGGGACGGCCTGCAGCGACGCTCGCTTCTTCTTCCTGCGCTCCTCGAGCACATCGCCCGCGAAGGAGAAGTAACCGTCCATGCTCGCCAGCGGCCCGATGAGATCGGGTGGCCCACCGTAGGCATGCAGCAGCATCCCGGAACGCGGGGCACCAGTGTCGCGGAGTACATCCATCAGCCACCCCCACGCGCGCAGGCAGTGGATCACCACCGGCCGCTCCAGGCGGCACGCCAGGGCCATCTGCTGGCGGAACACGATCTCTTGTGCGGCCTCGTCGCGGGGCTCGTGCCATCGGTCGAGGCCGATCTCGCCCACGCCGGAGGGCATGGCCAGCAGATGCTCCTCGAGCCGATCGAGCCACTCAGGGCTGCGCTCGGCCACGAACCAGGGATGCAAGCCGAAGCAGGGGACGACACCCGGGTAGGTGCGTGCGAGCTCAGCGACCTGCTCCCAGTCGTTCTCGTGGGTGCCGTTGCAGACGATCCACCGAACGCCTGCCTCGGCGGCGCGTGCCATCACGCCGGGCACGTGGCCCTCGAGCACTTCCTCCTGGAGGTGCGCATGGGCATCGACGAGAGAGAGCTGAGCCATACGGACATGGTTCGAGTGGGCCGCCAGGAGCGCCTGCCCCGGGCAGAGGGGTCGGGGCCCAACGGCCTCCACTCAGGGATTACCGCCCGAGGGCCTCTGCCCCAGCGATCGAAACCTTGGACGGGATCTGTCTGGCACATGCGTGCGCGGCCAAGCTGGAGGAAGACCCACGGAATATGACGCGACGCTGACGGCATGCCTGATCTTGCCCGACGTGCCTTCGCGCGCTTCCCGATGCTGCCACTCGGCCGTGCGATGGTGCCTTCATGGGCCACGCTGGCCATGTGGTTCCCCCGCCTGGCCGCCGGGCGGGCGAGGGGGATCCTGTCCCGGCTCTACGGCACCCGAGGCCATCTGGCGGCCCGGCCGTCCCAATCGCGTTGGGCGTGCGGCCGCCCTCGATGCCGCTGCGGTGAGGAGGACTCGCGTGGCACGGGGCGCGAATGGGGCTGCGGCAAGGCCATGCCCGGAGTCCCTGGGCCCGCGGGCCCCCGCGTGTTTGGTTCTGACCCACGGGCGGCGGGCGAGGACGCCCGCCGGCACTGGGAGCTTTGGGGGTGGAGTGGGGTGACCGCACGCGAGCGCGTCCGCGCCGCCTTCGACTGCCGGATCCCCGACCGGGTGCCCATCTACCAGGCCGGGTTCTCGGCTACCGTCGCCTCGCAGATCCTGGGGCGCCCCGCCTATGTCGGCGGTGGCCATGCGCAGTATCTCGAGGCCTGCGCGCTGTGGGAGGGCCCCGATGCCCACGAGGAGTACCTCACCCGCTGCTGGCGCGACGCCGTCGACCTCTGCCGCGCCCTCGAACTCGACGTCGTGCGCACGACCTACTGGCGCATGCCGGAGCGGCCGACTCGCCGCATCGACGAGCACACCTTCGCCTACGGTGACGAGACACGCGGACCGTGGCGGATCATGCGGCACGATCCGGCCAGCGAGCTCTACCAGGTAGTCGCCCGCAGCCCGGAGCCCGAGGCCACAATCGATGGCCTCGAGCCCGTCGTCGAGGGTGCGGAGGCACATGCCGAGGCCTACCGGCCTGGCCCGGAGACCTTCGACGCGGTCCTGCGGGCGCAGGCCGAGTTCGGCGACGACGGCGTGCCCTACGGCGGCATCCCAGTCGGCCTGGGCATTCCAAGAGAGCCCGTGTGGCTGGAGGCCACGGCCCTCCGGCCTGACCTGGTCGGGCGCTACCTGGCGACGCAGGCCATCATCGCCGAGCGGAACGTGGCTCTCGGTGCCGCGCTCGGGCTGACCTACGCCTACGGCGGAGGCGACTTCTGCTCGCCCCGTGGGCCGATGTACTCGCCCCGTGCGTTCCACGAGCTGGTGCTGCCGCAGCTCGAGCGCGTCTCTTGGGCCTGCGACGCCGCGGGTGCGTTGCACGGTTTCGCCAGCGATGGCAACCTGTGGCCCGTCGCCGATGACCTCTTCGGCCAGTCCGGTGTGCGGTTCTTCTATGAGGTAGACTGCCTGGCCGGGATGGACCTGACGCGGCTGCGGACCACGTTCCCGCACCTGGCCCTGCTCGGTGGCATCAACTCGGCGACGCTGCACCAGGGAACCGTTGAGCAGGTGATCGGCGAGACTCGGCGTGCCCTCCGGGCCGCGCGTGAGCACGGAGGGTGCGTCATTGGTTGCTCGAACCAGATCGTGGCAGGGACGCCCATGGCCAACTTCTGGGCCATGATGGAGACACTGGAGGCGGAGAGGTAGAACGCACATGACCCGGGATCGGCTACTTGAGCTCCTGCGAGGCTTCGAGAAGGCCACCATCGGCGTCATTGGAGACTTTTTCCTCGACAAGTACTTGATCATCGATCCGGCACTGGCCGAGCGGTCGCTGGAGACCGGGCTCGAGGCCTTCCAGGTCGTCGAGAAGCGCCCCAGCCCCGGCGCCGCGGGAACCGTGTGCAGCAACCTGGCCGCACTCCGCGTGGGTCGCCTGCTGGCCATTGGCGCCGTGGGCGACGATGGGGACGGCTATGAGCTCCGGCAGGGCCTCTCCGCGCGCGGCGTGGATCACACCCACCTGCTGTCGCTGAGCGAGCGCTACACGCCGACCTACACCAAGCCCATGGTTATCGACGCCGACCATCCTGGCGGCGAGCGCGAGATCAATCGGATGGACGTGAAGTGGCGGCAGCCCACGACACCGGAGATCGAGCGGGCCATCATGGCCCAGCTCGATGCGTGCCTCGATCAGCTCGACGCAGTGGTCATCGCCGACCAGGTGCAGGAGCGGAACCACGGCGTCATCACCGATGCGGTACGCGAGGGGCTGGCCCAGCGCGCCGCGGCCCGGCCCGGCACGGTGTTCTTCGTCGACTCGCGGATGCATATCGGGGAGTTCCGGCACGCCATCATCAAGCCGAACTCTCACGAGGCCGCCGCGGCGGTGGGGCTCGAGTCGACCGACGCCCTGGAGGATCTGGCCCGCGGAGCCCGGAGCCTGATGGAGCGCTCGGGCCGACCGGTCTTCGTCACCGCGGGTGAACGGGGAATCGTGGTGGTGGATGAGGGCGGGATGGCTCACGTCCCGGCGATCCCGGTGACCGGGCCCATCGACATCGTCGGCGCGGGCGACAGCACCACCGCGGGGATCGTGAGTGCGCTCTGCGCGGGGGCTTCGCTCACCGAGGCGGCCCTCGTCGGCAACCTGGTGGCATCGATCACGATCCAGCAACTCGGCACCACCGGCACCGCCACGCCCGAGCAGGTACTCGAGCGGCTGGGCGCGGTCGGCCCGTAGGGGCGGCTGTCAGACCATCAGTGGTGGCTTGGCGCCAAGAGCGCCATGGGGCGCCAGGCCGGGGCCGGTCAAGGAGAGGACCCACGCGTTGCCACACGTCACGTACTCGCTTGCCGGAGGCCTGAGCGACGAGCAGATCGGCCGGATGCACGACGAAGCCCTGGGCCTCATCGAGACCGTTGGCCTCCATGTGGGCCACCGGGAGATCCGCGGCATCCTGGCCGACCACGAGGGCGTCACGGTCGATGGCGAGGTCGTGCGCTTCGCTCCTGACCGTGTCGAGGCGGCCGTGGCGGCCCAGTACTACCCGCCCGAGCTGAGCCAGTTCGACTACGAGATGGTCGCTGGCGCCTACGCCCTCAACGTCACCGACCCCGGCGACGGTCACATCCGGCCCGCGACGACAGACGATCTGCGGTTCCTGGTGAAGCTGGCCGATCAGCTGGGCTGCTGGGGCTCGGCGCCGGCGCGGCCGACGGACATACCGAGCCCCGAGTTGCAGGAGATCGCGCTGCAGCGCATTGCCTGGGAGAACAGCCCCCGCAAGGATTGCGGCCCCCTGGACGCCAACCCGCGGTCCACCCCGGAGGTCGCCGAGTACGTCTACGAGATGGCACAGGCGCTCGGCCGTGACTTCTCGCTGGGCTATTGGATTATCAGCCCGTTCCGGGCGAACGCCGACGAGCTCGACATCATCTATCGCTTCCTCGACCGGCGCGTGCCCATGTGGGTCGCCACCATGCCGATCATGGGTGCCACGTGCCCCATCTCGCATGTGGGCGCCTACGTCCAGAGCCTGGCTGAACTCCTAGCCGGCCTCACCGTGCTCCACCTCATATCGCGCGGCGGCCCCATCTACTGCTCGGTCATCGACAGCGTGCGAGCCTACCCGTTCGACATGCGCTACGGTACCTTCGTCTATGGATCCCCGGAAGACATCCTGGCCACGCTGATCCAGTGCCAGCTGAACCCCCGCTATGGAATCCCGATCTGTGCCAAGTCGCTGCTCACCTGGGACAAGCTGCCGGGTCCGCAGGCGGCGGCGGAGAAGTGCGCGCACACGCTGGCCGCGGCTCTGGCCGGCGCCCGGTTGTTCACCAACGCGGGACTGATCTCCGTCGATGAGATCTGCTCGCCCGAGCAGCTCGTCATCGACTACGAGATCGTGCAATACGTTCGGGCGACGCTCCGAGGTTTCGAGTTCACCGATGCCGCTCTGTCCGTCGACGCCATCCGAGAGGTGGGGATCGGGGGAGGCTTCCTCGATCACGAGTCGACGCTCGCGAGCTTCCGCGAGGCATTCTGGGAGCCGACGCTGTTCGACCACCGGATGCTCCAGACATGGCGGATGCAGGGGGCCGAGGACATGCGCGTTCGCGCCCGCCACCGGGCGCGACAGCTCGTGGCCGAGCACGACTTTGAACTGCCCGAGACCTCCCGGCGCGCGCTGGGTTCCATCTACCGGAGGGCAGAACGGCGCTACTTGGGGTAGACTGACGGGCGGAAGCCCTGCGCCGCCATCGGCCTGGTGCAGGCGCGGGGGCGGTACCCGCGGAACGTGCACACGAGTCCCGTGCGGGTTCGCGCACGGGACCGAATGTCTGTTGGAGAGGACGAGTCCGCGATGATGCGCTCGTCTGCATGGCGGAGGACCGGTGTCTGCTCCGCCGCAATCGCAATGGCATCTGTCCTGGTGGCTACATTGGGTGGGCAGACTCCGGCGTCCTCGCAGGGCGCCACTTACCTTTCGCCTCTGTGCGTGGCACTGTCTCCGGATGGCTCGCTGCTCTACGTCACCGAGCACACCGGCGCCCGCCTTGCCGCGGTGGACATACACTCGGGCAAGGTGGCGAAGGAGATCCGGGTCCCTGGAGCCCCATCCGGCGTGGCCGTGGCGCCCGATGGCAAACGCGTATTCGTGGCATGCGCCGAGCAGAACGCCGTGGTCGCCGTGGATCCTGCATCGGGCCGCGCCGGGCAGAAGGTGCCGGTTGGCGCCTATCCATGGGGCCTGACCCTGTCGTCCGACGGCAGGACACTTTATGTGTGCAATCGCTTCACCCACGATGTCTCGGTGGTCGACGCGGCCCAGATGAAGGAGACTGCGCGGATCCCCGTTGTGCGCGAGCCCAAGTTCGCAACCCTCTGTGAGGCCAACAACACGCTGATCGTGGGGAACTCGTTGGCGCTGGGGTCAAACCACGAGCCCGGCCTGGCCGCCGACATCACCTTCGTCGATCTGGCC
>JAKPQA010000050.1 GCA_029547025.1 Armatimonadota bacterium | reverse complement strand
CGTCCAGCCCCGCGAGGACATCGCGCAGGCTCGCCCAATCGCTGCGCTCCACGAGTCCGTCGAGGGTGTCGACCTCCATGTCGTGAAGCGTAGGGCTCGGCACCGACTTCTCCCGAGGCTTTCCTTCCGCGTATGCCGTGGCCGCCTTCGCATTCCAACTCACCGTCAACGCGCGGTTGGCCGGGCAAATCCGCAGCTACCCCACGGCGTCCAGCAGGGCTCGGGCCGCGGTGACCGCCTTGCTGCGACCACCCTCCTCGGCCAACGCCCCGACGGACTCGGGGAGCGCTGACCCCGAGCCATGAGGAGCCTCCGGGTCGTGCAGCGGAACGACCAGCCGGGTCGCCTCCAGGAAGGCCGCCAGGTCCGTTGACCGCTTCTTCGCTTTGCAGGCCGCATCGAGCACCGCGCGCCACGCGGGCCAGACGACAGACCACGACGAGGCAAGCGCCACATCGGTCCATGCGTCTGCCGCACGCCGCAGCGGCAACTCGCCCGCCCCAAACAGCGCCACGCTCCGCTCCCACAGCAGACTCGGGTCGAGACGCCCCTGACGCGCCAACGTGGCCACGAGTTCGGCTGCGAGCAAACGGTTATCGGGTTTGGGATGGACGAGCACGCGCGCCAGATGATGGGTCATCGCCATGCCGATCGTCCCGGCGGCTCCGGCGAGCACCGCGAGTTCGCGAGCCTGGCCCACGGCGAGGTATTCGCCGATGTCCTGGCTCAGGATCGCGCCCAACTGCTCGACGTCCCACGGGCACACCGCAAGCCACGAGGCCGCTGACCCGAACCTCGACACGGGGATTCCGTGCGGCTCGTGGGCTGCCATCGACATCACGCGCAGTTCCGGCAGGTCGGCCAACTCGGCGGGCAGGGGCCGGCGCAGGGCCGAGGTGACCGGCGCCTTCACGCCACGGCGTACGTCGCGGGTCGCCCAACCGCCGCCGCGGATCCAGCCCACGATGACGTCGACCCCATCCGGACCCCTGCGCTCGGGCGCGGAGGCTCCGGGCGCTGCCGCGGTCACGACCTCCCCGACGGGCGGGAGGACCAGACCGTCGAAGAGTTGCACGTCCCCAGCCCTCACCGGACCCAGCCGCAGTAGGGCCTGGACGAGGTCGATGCGCCCGTATCCCACCTCTTGGGCCCGTTTCACCCGACCTGCCAACACCCCGACGTCGAGCGTCCCGTCCGCGCGCGAGGGAGTGCTCAGGAGATCGCTCACCGAGCCCAGTCGCCGCAGCGTCTCCTCGATGAGGCTGTCCGTGAAGACCACGTGCTCCCCGGGCATCAGCGGGGAGTCACTGAAGCGCAACAGCACCCGGTTGCGGTGATAGCCGGAGGCCGGTGGGCAATAGTTCCTTGCCGGATTGCCCGTGATCATCCAGTCATAGAGCTGATAGCGCGTCCGGCCCGCGGTGTACCAGTTCGGCGCCGGCCCCGACCGCACCACCTCGCGCAAACCCTGAAGGTCCGAAACCCCCAGCCGCACCACGAGATCGAGCATCGCCGCCTCGCTCGTGATGCCCGCCTCGTCCTCCCCCGAAGCCAGCCGTTCCAGCCCGGCCGAGCCCCCGGCATACGCCACGAAAGGACCCGGCGACAACGGAACGATCGAGTGCCCCCACCCAGCCATCGCTCAGCCCTGGCCGCGCCGTGCCAAGGCGCCGTCAATTCGACTGCGATACATGGGTCCTGGCTGTGCGCCGATCATCGTGTCGATCACCTGGCCGCCGTCCATGATGAGCACCATCGGGATGCTCTGCGCCCGATAGCGTTGCGAGACAACGGGTGAGTCGTCGACGTTG